>NZ_AP014815.1:3236174-3883409 GCF_001548095.1 Geminocystis sp. NIES-3708
AATTATCGCCGTACCTCTTACCTTAGGTATTTTTACTATCACTGGTTATTATTTAGGTAAAAATATCGAAAAGTTTTATCAAAATAAATATAAAAATAAACTTCCTTCAGAGTTAATTAGACATCGAATATTTAGTATTTTAACTTTTATAATTTTTGACTTTTTCTTTATTTTTGCAGGTAGATCATGGTTAGTTTTATTACCCATAAAAGTTCAATATATTTGGGATTTTGCTTTAGTTTTCTTAAGTTCAATTTGGGTATATCAAACATGGGGTAGAAGTCCAGAAATTTACTCCAAAGAAAGTTTAGCAACTCGTCTTAGAAAACAATTAAAAAAATTAGGTTTAAATATCAGCCGTTTTTTAGAAGGAAAATCTCTTGAAAATCTCAATACTGATGAGGTTTATGTCTTAGCAAAAGTTTTGCCCGGTTTTACTAAAGATAAACGCCAGGAAGTATATAAAGGTGTTTTAAAAGAATCTTTAGAGGAAGGCTATGTTAACACTGTTAGCAGTTTAGAAGTTTTGGAACAATTACGTTCAGAATTAAATATTACTGACGATGAACACCGTACAATCTTAACAGAATTAGGTGTCGAAGATCCTTCGTTACTCGATCCTTCTAAACTACATTCTGTCGAAAATTCTGTACGTTTAACTGGTTATCGCAAAGCCTTAGAAAGAATGCTATCTTTACAGCAAAAGGCTTCCCTTGACGAACTTTTAGAAAATAATTCTCAGGATATACGCAAACTACGTCAAGAATATTGTATTACTTATCAAGAAGAGGAAGAAATTTTACAGGGTTTACAACCTGAATCGGGAATCATAGCACGAGCAGAACATATCCTATCACAACTAGAGCAACTAATTGAACGTTATCACGCGCTTAATCAACCTCGTTTTCTTCCTCAAGGGGAAATTCTTAATCTATTAAGAGAAACCGTGAAGCAGAAAAAACGTCTCTTAGTGAGAGCATTATTAGAAATTATTGAAAATAGCGAAGATTCAAGTATTTCTGAGGAAATTACCCAAAATTTAGCTAATCTTTCTCCCGGAGTTTTACAAGATGTGTTAGAAAATTCCGCTTCGAGTTGGTATTCTCGTTTACAACCAAAAATTTTAAATTTATTAAGTCAACCTACCAATAAGATTCCAACTTGTTCTTTAGATATTGATATAAACACAATTATCGGTCATTTACAAGGTTTATTAATGGAATCGAACCCTATTACTCAAACAATTAGTCTTTATATTTTGGCACAAATTGATTTAAAATTAGGGCGAGAAGAAGCTGAAAATTTGTTGACAATTAAAACTAATTTGTTAGTCAAAGAAACCGCTAAAATTTTACTTAATTCTGAAACACTAAATCTCTCTAATTTTAATACTTTAGAAAAAGTAATTTATTTAGGTAATGCTAACTTTTTTGACGGAATTCATAGCAATACTCTAATCGAATTAGCTGAATTATCTTACTTTAATTATTATCGAGAAAATGAGATTATTTCTGACGAAGGAGATACTTGTAGAGAGTTATTATTATTGATTAATGGTAGGGTAGAAATTATCTTACCCCGTGAAAATGATACGCCTATTATTTCCAGTTTATTACCCGGACAAATTCTTGATGAATTAGAAGTTTTATCTCATGGCAAACAATCGGGAAAAATTATTGCCAAAACTACTCCTACAAAAATTTTAGCGATCGCAATAGATAGTTTTGATAGTATTTTAGAAGAAGATCAAGAGTTTTCTCGCCGTATTTTAGAGTTAGAAAGTAGTCGTTTAAAACAACTGATTACAAAATAGTAATAGAATAAAAAAAGGGGAATAAATCCCCTACTATTAAGCATAATTAACAATTAAAGTTTGGAACATTGATCTTCTTTATTACCTTCAACAATATTCTCTCCACCTACAGGAGTAATTTTGTTTTCTTTACATTGCAAATTACCGCCAATATTATTTTTGCTGACGGTTAACTTTCCTGAATTGGAAAATAATTGAACATCCCCTTGAATTTTGTTACTAAGAATACTAGCACTGCCTCCTTGTTTAATTTGAATACTTCCTCCCACGGTGGTATTGGAATTAACATTAACCGCAGTAGCACCTTCTGCTTGAATATTACCATTAACTTTTACACCATTGGCTTTTAAAGTAGCTCGATTATTAACTACGATATTACCTTTAATAGTTGTGCCGTTTAAAGTACAAGTTTTACCTTGAGGCACTTTAACATTATCTACAGTAATTGCACCTAAAGTTCCTTGACAGTTTATTTCTTCGGCTTTAGCAATATTCATAAAGCTGAGGTTAGTGGCAATGGCAACTAAAGTGATAGCGATGCCAGAAATTTGTTTTTGTGTTGTGAACAGCATAAAATTATATTTATAGATTGTTATACTCCTGTGTGACTGATGCAGTTATTTTTTGTTCCCATATTTTTTTCGACATGAGATAATTTAAAAAAGCAATGGTAAATGTATATTTATTGTTCATTGTTCACAGTTAATTATCATCATGCCTTTATCTCGTATTATCACCATCGTTGTCGGTTTAAGTGTTATTTTCGGATTAATGCTGTGGTTAATTAGCTCATTATCTAGACTTTATAGTGAAATAGCATGGACTAGTCCATTTTTAGCTAATTTTCTGGTTTTTATTCTCATTGTCTTACTCATCTGTTTTATTGCCATCTTTATCTACTATTTAGGCATTCTTCCCAACAAATCTGCTAATAAAGGTAAACGTCGTAAAAATTTACCAGCTTTACCCGCAGAAAAAAATGAGATTGCCTCTAAAACTATTCAAGCAGTTAAAAAGCAAGTAGCTCAAATTCAAGATGAAGTTACCCAAAAAGCCTTACTAGCTAAATCTAAGCAAATTGAGGCAAATTTAACCACTGGCATCTTAAAAGTAGCGGTTTTCGGCACAGGTAGTGCTGGTAAAACCTCCCTTGTCAATGCTTTAATTGGTGAAATGGTGGGTAACGTTAACGCAAGTATGGGAACGACAACTGAAGGGGTTACTTATAGCTTAAAACTTCCTCAAGCTAATCGAGAAATTTTGATTACTGATACCCCCGGAATTCTCGAAATGGGTGCACCAGGGGAAATTAGAGAACAATTAGCCCGACAATTAGCCACAGAAGCGGATTTATTACTATTCGTCTGTGATAATGATTTAAGAGCTTCGGAATTTACTCCTTTAGAGGCTTTGGCGAGTATTGGAAAGCGCTCACTGTTAATTTTTAATAAGATAGACTTATATTCAGAAGACGAACAAGAAATAATTATCACTAACCTCCAAGAAAGAGTTAAAAATTTTATCGCCCCTGTAGATGTATTGAAAGCCTGTGCTAATCCTCAACCTGTGCAATTTTCTGAGGATGAAATGATACAACCAGACATCGAAATAACCAGTGTGATAAAACGTTTAGCCGCTATTTGTCGTGCAGAAGGAGATGATTTATTAGCCGATAACATTCTCTTGCAATCTCAAAGATTAGGGGAAGAAGCCCGAAAATTAATTAGTCAGCAACGGGTGCGAGAAGCTGATAAAATTATCATGCGTTATCAGTGGATTGGTGCAGGAGTCATCGCTTGTACACCTTTACCAGTTTTGGATATGTTGGCAACGGCGGCGGTAAATGCCCAAATGGTAGTAGAAATTGGGCAAGTTTACAATTGTGATTTGAACAATGATACGGGAAAAGATTTAGCGGTATCTTTAGGTAAAACTCTTGTGAGTTTAGGAGTGGTAAAAGGTGCGGTGGAATTAGTAGCAAAAGCATTACAATTCACAGCTGCGACTTATGTGGTGGGCAAAGTTATTCAAGGCATCAGTGCGGCATATTTAACGAGAATTGCAGGTAAAAGTTTTGTAGAATATTTTAGTCAGGATCAAGATTGGGGTGATGGAGGAATAACAGAAGTAGTGCAAAGACAATTTAAGCTAAGTCGCAAAGATGAATTTGTGAAGGCTTTTGTGCAAGATGCGATTACTCGTGTAATTGAACCAATAAAAGATACTTTAGATAATAATATTAATGATCAAATCGAATACAGTAATGAAATTTATTTTGATGAAGGCGATGACTGGGGAAGTAACGATAAATCGAAAGATTATTGGTAATTTAATATTCGTTTTTTTCTCAAGTCAGAGAACAATAACACTGAAGAAATACTGTTCACGATGATTTATCATATTATGCTAAAGAAGAAATCTTGGTTTAAAAATAATATGTTTGAAAAATTGACACCGCCAGAAGTTGGTAGTAAAGTAAAATTTGATAATGGTTTACCTATTGTACCTGATAATCCGATTATTCCCTTCATTCGTGGTGATGGTACGGGAGTTGATATTTGGCCAGCTTCTGAAAAAGTCATTGATGCGGCGGTAGAAAAAGCCTATGGTGGTAAACGCAAAATTAGCTGGTTTAAAATCTATGCTGGAGATGAGGCTTGTGAGAAATATGGCACTTATCAATATCTACCCGAAGATACTTTAACCGCTATCAGAGAATATGGCATCGCTATTAAAGGTCCTTTGACTACTCCTGTAGGTGGTGGTATTCGTTCCTTAAACGTTGCCTTAAGACAAATTTTTGATCTCTATAGCTGTGTTCGTCCTTGTCGTTACTATGAAGGTACACCTTCTCCCCATAAAACCCCCGAAAAATTGGATATTATTGTTTATCGTGAAAATACTGAAGATATTTATTTAGGCATTGAATGGAAAGAAGGCTCAGAAATTGGGCAGAAATTGATTAAAATTCTCAATGAAGATTTAATTCCTGCTACACCTGAACACAAAAATAAACAGATTCCCCTTGATTCAGGTATCGGCATTAAACCAATTAGTAAAAAAGGCTCACAACGTTTAGTAAGACGGGCGATTCAAAATGCTTTACGTTTGCCTAAAAATAAGCAGATGGTGACTTTAGTTCACAAAGGTAATATCATGAAATATACTGAAGGAGCTTTTCGTGATTGGGGTTATGAATTGGCAACTACTGAATTTCGTCAAGAGTGTGTTACCGAGAGGGAATCGTGGATTTTAGGTAATAGAGAAGCAAATCCAGATATTTCCATCGAAGATAATGCTCGTCAAATTGAGCCTGGTTACAATGGTTTAACCCCTGAAAAACAGGCCGTAATTTGTGAAGAAGTTAAAACTGTGTTAGATGCCATTTGGAATAGTCACGGTAATGGACAATGGCAAGATAAAATTATGGTAAATGATCGCATTGCTGATAGTATCTTTCAACAAATCCAAACTCGCCCTGATGAATACTCTATTTTAGCAACCATGAACCTCAACGGTGATTATTTATCCGATGCTGCAGCTGCCATTGTTGGAGGTTTAGGTATGGGGCCAGGTGCTAATATTGGTGATAACTGTGCTATTTTTGAAGCTACTCATGGAACAGCCCCGAAACACGCAGGACTCGATCGTATCAATCCCGGTTCTGTTATATTATCAGGAGTAATGATGTTAGAGTTTATGGGTTGGCAAGAAGCCGCCGATTTAATTCGTCAAGGAATCAGTAAGGCGATCGCATCTCGACAAGTTACCTACGATTTAGCAAGGATGATGACACCTCCAGTGGAGACACCGTTGAAATGTTCAGAATTTGCTCAAGCAATTATCGACAATTTTGATAATTAATAATTAATCTGTGTAAATTTCAGTTGATTATTATAAGGATTGTAAAGGGTATAGGAAGCAGTATTAGCTGTTTTTCCTATATTCCCTACTCCAATTAACCGTTTTTTTGTGAATTCTTGAACTTCAGATATAGATTTATTATCTAAACTCATAACGGCGGATGTAATAAAACCTGATTGTAACTCATAATCAAATATTTGACTGGATCTACCGCAGAATAGATAATTAACATTGACACGATTTAATCGATCAAGAATAATCCAAGGAGAAGTATCAGGGGTTAAAACTTCACTTATATTAACACTGCTACCATGAATTAAAAGACAGTCAAACTCTACAAAACCAAAGTCTAAATTTCGTAACCATTCCACCGTTTCACGAGAAACACAATCCCAAAGTTTTTTTGAGGCTTCAACACCATATTTGTTGATCAATTCCACTGGATCTGCGGTAGAGTGTAAACTATGGAGGATAATACATTGTTCTTCCCACCAACCCCGACAAACTCGAATAGGGATATTATGATGAGGGTGACGAATTTCTTTAACTAAAGCCTCATTATTCTCACTGATACCAATAATATCACCCAGAATATAGATTTCTTCTACTGACATTTTTTGTCCTAAAATATCATTTATCACTCCGTGATAAGCCTGTAAATTTCCTTCAATTCCGCTTAAAATTGCCCACATTTTGTTAATTAATAGTTAATAGTATAGTAACCGACAGGTTAGAACATTTCAATCCTTTAGGCAAGGGCTTTTAATTCCTTATTATCCTGTATTACTTTGTTAATACCCCAAGCATCATGGCGACTGCTATAAAACAAAAAATAAATTTGTTGCTAATCGAAAATCAATACCTAATACTGAGATGTTGTATCACATCAAAAATACTTAATAAGCAAAAGTCAAAAAATCAATTTTAATATACTTTAAGTTAATTTCAATCTCTTTGCCCTTTCTATCGTTACCTCCCATGAGGCAAACTCCGATTATCGTTGACAAACATGAGTTGCGTCTTCGGCTTTTTCTGCAAACTCTAAACCTCTAGCCAAGCACCATGCAAAAATCGGCGGTAAACCTTTTTCGATAATATCCCGACAAGTTGTTTGATAATCATACTCTACCTCTTTTAAAATTATTTCCTGTGTCTTTGTGTTGTATATCACATAAGTACCATTTGGTTTTCCATGACGAGGTTCACCCACCGAACCCACATTTATAATACGTTTTAAAGGAGTTTTAAATTGTCTCTGTGATTCAGATTCAATGTTAGATTCATTCACCTTAACTTGTAACATTCCAACCTTTAAGGTTCGATGATAAGGAATATGAGTATGTCCACAAAATAAAACGTCAGCTTCACTACTTAAAACATGCTCTAAGGCGGTAAAAGCATCCATTTCAGGCAAAATGTATTCGTGATTGCTATGAGGGCTACCGTGGGCAAAACAAAGGTTTTCAAGCTTGAGAGTACGAGGTAATTCAGCTAAAAATTGACGATTTTCGGCAGTAATTTGTTGATTTGTCCATTCATGGGCGATTATACCTCTTTTTTTTGCTAATAACGAAGGATAGCTACATTCACAGGAATTTAACCCTTCTACTATATCCTCATCCCAACAACCTTGCACTGAAGGAATATTTAACTCTCGGATTTTATCCACAATTTCGTTAGGGTGAGGACCATAACCCACTAAATATCCTAAACTATAAATAGTCTCGCAGTGATTTTCGTCAATATCCTTTAACACAGCTTCAAAAGCAGGTAAATTAGCGTGAATACAAGACATAACGGCAATTTTCATTTAATTTTACTCCCTAGATAAAAGTAATGTTTCTTTAACCTGTTGTTGATAGTAATTAACAGCATCATCTCCCAGACAAAAATCCCCTAAAGTATCGGCAATGGCTTGTTTGTCTAAATTACAACCGATGATTTCTAAACCACTAAAATGAGTTGGTCCGCCTTCTAATGATAATGGTATATTCAAAGGATAAAATTCAGGATTATAACTGTTATGTAAATATTCACCATAGACACATTGACCATCCATAATATTAAATATACCTTTAGCTCGAAAAATGTCCCCATAAGCACCTTGGGTTAATTCTTGCCAAAAAGTCTCTAAACTAGCAAAATCTAACACTTCTTCGGTTAAACCTGCACGATGAATTTCTAAATCAGAAAAAGAGTTTAAATTATCATTCATTATTACTTCTTTATTGACAATAATTTTATCTGCTAATTCTTGCCATTTTTCTTTACTTTCATCTTTACTAACTATGGCAATTTTTTGACAATTTAAAGCTGATAAAATAGAAAGAATTGCTTTCACGTCCAGATATTCAGGAATTTCTAAATAAACATCATTTTTTTGTGATAATTTTAATAATTCTGTAGGAGATTCTAAATCAGTAATTGATAAATCAGGGAAAAAACTTTGTAAAAAAGCACCATCAACAGGAAAAGTTTTAGTTTGTGGACTAATATAATAAATATCTTCATTATTCTGTTTAATTTGTTGTTTTATCCAATGGGTTTTACCTACCCCAAAGTTACCCAGTACAGCTGTTATCATATATAAGAATTAAGAATGAGAGATTCGGTATTGACGTAATAATCATTATTTATGATTCACTAACAAGGCATTCTTTCAGTTTCGTTTTTAGTTTATTTTCATCAAGATTTCTTCCTATCATTATTAACTGATTTTTAGGGTTATTTTCCCATTCTTGAGTATCAATATCATAACGTTTTCCACTTAATTGAAAAATGTGTTTTAACTTACTTTCAGCAAACCATAAAATTCCCTTTGCTCTAAATACTTGATTCATGATATTATCGATAATTAAATTTTGAAATTTATCCACATTAAAGGGGCAATTGCATTCAAAAGAAATAGACATAAAACCATCAATTTCTAAATGATTAGAGTGATGATGATCATGGTGATGATGGTGATGATCATGAGAATTAGTAACAGATTCCGAAGGATAATTAGTTGGTTTACTTACATCAATATCTAAAATTAAAGGTAAGGGTACTTTACCATATTCAGTATGTAAAATATTAGCACCTTGTTTAATACAATAAATATCTTTTTCTAACTCTTTAATTTTGTCTTCAGTTACTAAATCAACCTTATTTAATAAAATAATATCTCCAAAAATTACCTGTTTTAAAGCCGCATCACTTTCAAAATGTTCAGAAGTAAAATTTTCCGCATCGATTAAAGTTAACACGGAATCAAGACGCACTAAATCCCTCAACTCTGGACTTAAAAAAGTTAAAATAATAGGTAAAGGATCGGCAACTCCTGTTGTTTCAACGATTAAATAATCAATTTTTTTATCACTTTCTAAAACTTGAAAAACTGTATCTATTAAATCATCATTAATTGTACAACAAATACAACCATTACTGAGACTAAGCATATTATCATCAGTAGAGATTAATAACTGACTATCAATATCAATATCACCGAATTCATTGACTAAAATAGCGACTTTTAAATCTTGATTATTAGTCAAAATATGATTCAATAAAGTAGTTTTACCACTCCCTAAAAAACCAGTAATAATAGTAACGGGTAAACCTCTTTTTGGTAAAATTAAACTTTCCATAAATTAAAAATTAAGAATTGAGAATTAAGAAAGGCAAGGCAAGAGGCATAATAAGAATTATTTTTATCATAGGCAAGATGCCTGTTTTACTCTTCTCTATTCGCCAATACTTTAGCCTACCAATATTAACTGTTAAAAGTGGGACGGTGCTGAATTAAATTCATAAACTCCTGACGGGTTTTGGCATCATCATTAAATACACCTCGTAATGCACTGGTAGAAGTCCAAGGGCCGGGTTTTTGCACTCCTCGCATTACCATACACATATGACTCGCTTCGATAACCACTGCGACCCCTTGAGGTTGCAATAAGCCTTGTAAAGCATCGGCAATTTGAGAGGTTAAACGTTTTTGCACTTGCAATCTTCTAGCATACATTTCACAAATACGGGCAATTTTTGATAAACCAATGACTTTACCGTTAGGAATATAAGCAACGTGCGCCCTACCTAAAATTGGTAGTATATGATGTTCACAGGAGCTAAATAAGTCAATATCTCTCACCAATACCATTTCATTGGCGTTTTCGTGGAATACTGCACCATTTAGCAATTCATCGAGGGATTTATTATAACCAGAGGTGAGGAATTTTAAGGCTTTTACGACTCTTTTGGGAGTGTCTTTTAATCCTTCTCTGTCGGGATTTTCCCCTAAACCTAGTAATAATGTTCTAACTGCTTGAACCATATCCGCCTCTGTTACAGGAGGTTGTGATTCTGTGATGAGGTTAGGGAAGGAATTATTATGATTAGCAGACTTAATGATAGAAGATCCTGTGTATGTCATATTGTTGGTTGAGTGGAGACTATTTAAAATGATAATCATTATCATTCGTTTTGACAAGAGGTTGAGATTATAACTTTTTCGCTAAAATTCTTAATAAGTTCGGAAAAAGGGAATGTAATTTAAAAGTTAATCACACTCATCACCTTATAAAGTTCGATCCCAAATAGTCCTCACTTAACAAATGCCCATACTTTCTTTAAATTCAATCACCCTTTTTAAATTAAGTAGATTGTGTTGCCCTGTTGTCATGAAAATTTGGATGATTGTTTGAATATAAAAACTTGTTACCTTCAAATTTAACACTCGCACTATATCTATTGCTAAGTCTTTGTTCTAGATATTCTTTCATTTTTATCTGATCTGACATACTTAGAATTTTTAAGAATATACATGTCTCCATTATTGCCATGTTAGTTTCTGCATTGCCAAATACATCTGACCTGAATAAGAGATTGAAGCTGGTAATCTGGATAAAAATAAGATGTTTTTAGTTTTTATATTAATTACTATAGAAAAAGATGTTTCAACTTCCCCAATTTTATCAGGAGTATTTAAAAAAACAGTTTAATTTACCTCAATATTTAACTCTTTGTCTTTTAGTTAATTTACTTCAAAATCTTAAAACTGTTAGGTTAGAAGAAATGGCAAAACTTTTTCCTTATCCGATTAAATTAAGAAGTAGAATTAAAAAGTTACAAAGATTTTTAAGTCTGAAAAATTGGAAAGTTGAAACCATATGGTTTCCGATTTTAAAATCATGGATTATGAACCAATGGGAATCAAACAAAGTAATTTATTTAGTCATTGATAGAACACAGTAGCAAAACATTAATATATTGATGGTAAGTTTAGTTCATCATCAAGGAGCTATCCCTGTATATTTTATCTTATTAAATAAAAAAGGAAGTAGTAATTTATCAGAACAAAAACAAGTATTAGAAGCAAGTATTAATTTATTAATTGAATATAAAATAATCGTTTTAGGAGATAGAGAATTTTGCTCTGTGGATTTAGCAAAATGGTTATCAGTAGAGAAACAGGTTTATTTATCTCTACGTTTAAAAAAGAGTGAATATGTGGAGTTAGAAACTGATATATGGTTTCGATTGAGTGAATTAGGTTTATCTCCAGGATTCTCCGTATATTATCGAGGAATAAAAGTTACAAAAACCAAGGGATTCTCAGGAATTAATTTAGCAGCAAAATGGAAGAAAAACTATAGACATAAATCGAGTAAACAGCCATGGTTTATTCTCACAAATTTAGAAAGTATGTCGGAAACAATCTCTGCTTATTCCAAAAGAATGGGTATTGAAGAAATGTTTAGAGATTTTAAATTAGGAGGTTATAACTTAGAAAGTACAAAACTTGAAAATGAACGACTAATTTCTTTAATTATACTGATAACATTATCCTATAGTTATTCAACATTTATAGGAGAAGAAATTAAAAGAAAAGGAATAAGTGAATATCTAGTTAGACCCACAGAAAAAAGAAGAAGATATAAAAGATATAGTGATTTTTCTATTGGTTTAAATGGGATAAAATGGCTAAGTGAAATCTGCTTTTTTCAAGAACAATTAGATAAGTTAACCTCTTTATTTCCTCAGAAACAGTCCTATTATCGTCAAGGTATGAGGGCTATTTCCCTTATCCAATCTGCATTCTGAATGTTCTGTCGCCCCCTCAGACATCTGACCCCAAGACATAATGAAAGTCCTCGAAGCTATCTTGAGAATCAGTACGCGAGATGTAAAAGTGCCGCCAGCCACCAGCCTCTATACATAAAAACAACTCAGCCTTATGAATTGCTGCTTGAAAGGTTAGGTATTTTGGTTCACCATAGCGATATGCGAGATCGGCAGACCCTGCTTGCACTAAATAGCAACTGCCAGAAGAATCATAAAACCTAAGACTAAGCTCACCCTTATAGTCTAAGTAGATAGATATCCTATTCCGCGTATCTTCTGTACCAATATCTAAGATGTAACTCTGCTTATCTGGCAGCGGATATAAAGTGAGCGAAAAATAAATAGAAATTCCGGCTTTATCTTCAAATCTAGCTAAGTCGAGAACTTCATACTGTAACGGCTTTAAAGACTCAAGTATAATCCTACCAATTATACGTATAAATAAGAGGGCTACGTTAATATCTGAAAAAATATATAACTCTTTAAATTGAGCAAAACTTTTGGCTTTGTCATTATCAAAAGTACCAGAATGCACTCCACCCATTACATTGGCAACAAACAGGACTAGCTCTTTAATGGAATAGCTATGGCCATCAACAATCGCAATAATCATGCTAAAGAAGTCGTCGCGTTTCTTCTTTGTTCGTGGTAGATGCGAAGGCGTGGCTCTAGGGTAGGGTCAATACCATCAATAACACACCAAAGCTGAAAGCTAATCTCATGAATATCTGGTGGTAGATGCTCAACAACTTCAAATTCGAGTTATGACGATGCTCGCGATTTATCTTGTCAATAAGAGAGCTCCTGCCATCTAGAAATAGCTGTCTAATTAATGCTGATGCACGCAAGATCTCGTATTCATCCTTTGAATTGATGGATTTATGAAGATCATCAAGTGTGCGAATAAATAAAGATTTTTCGGCGTTGGTGAATGAGGGTATGATAGAAAGAGGAAAAAAGTGAAGTAAAAAAACATGAAATGTCCAGAATGTGGCTCCAAGAATATCAATAAAAATGGCATAAAAAAAGGAAAACAAAATCATATTTGTGTTCATTGTCGCGGACAATTTATAGCTCCAGAACAACTCAGTGGTAAAGGTTATAGTGATGATCTCAGAAAAGAATGCTTAAAAATGTACGTCAATGGTATGGGTTTTCGAGCTATTGGGAGGATTAAACAGGTGCATCATACAACGATCATCTCTTGGGTTAAAGCAGTGGGTCAAATTTTGCCACAGAGCTATCATCCAGAAACGCGACCAGAAGTTGGAGAATTAGATGAATTGCAAACCTTTGTCGGCTCAAAAAAAACCAATCTGGCGATGGACAGCGGTAGATCATTTTCACGAGGGTATATTGGAATGGGTCATAGGGGATAGAAGTGCAAAAACATTTAGACCGTTGTGGGAGCAAGTAAAAAAATGGCATTGTTATTTTTATGTAACAGAAGGGTGGAAAGTCTATGGAAACTTTATTCCTGAGGGCGACCAAATCATCTGTAAAACATACATGACCAGAGTGGAGGGAGAAAATACGAGATTAAGACATTATCTTGCTAGACTACATCGAAAAACTTTATGTTATTCAAAATCCATGGAGATTTTAAAGTATTCTGTTTCACTATTGATTCACTATCTCAAATTTAAAGATATACCAATTCCTTTTCGTCCTTTAGGGAGACCTACTTTTAGTCTTCTTCATACCTAAAATCACCAATGCCCTATAATTTAATTTTGTCTAACAAGTAATATTCAAACATTTGCTACTTAATTAACCTGAGTTTTGGTTAAGCAGATTGAGGTAAAAGCCATTCTAAACGGAATCAAACAAAGTAATTTATTTAGTCATTGATAGAACACAGTAGCATAAGGCAGTAGTTAGTTTGATAGTTTGCTATATTCAGCTTACTATTTGCCTGTTTTCTTATCCAAAACTGAGGTTAATTACATTTACCATTAAAGATTTTTTGAATGACAAAGAGTTATAATAAACCTCATCTTTCTTACCAGTTTAATAACCCCTAAAGGGGTTACTACGAACCAGATAATATATTTATTATTAATGTTGGTTTAATTGTTGGGCTACTTGTTTGGCAAAATAGGTTAATATCAAATCTGCACCTGCTCTTTTCATACTGGTAAGGGTTTCTAACACGACTTTATCTTCGTCTATCCACCCTCGCTGACTGGCGGCTTTTATCATGGCATATTCGCCACTAACATTATAGGCAACTACGGGTAAATTAGTATAATCTCGTAGCCGTCTAATAATATCTAAATAGGCTAGGGCAGGTTTTATCATTACCATATCTGCACCCTCTTTGATGTCTAAAGCTACTTCTTTGATGGCTTCTTTCCCGTTAGCATAATCCATTTGATAGGTTTTTTTATCACCAAATTGGGGGGCAGATTCTAACGCATCCCGAAATGGTCCATAATAAGCTGAGGCGTATTTTGCTGAGTAGGCGAGGATTCCTGTATTTATCCATCCTTCTTTATCTAATGCCTGTCTAGTTGCTCCAATTCTACCATCCATCATCCATCATATCTGAGGGGGCAACCATATCCGCCCCTGCTTCGGCGTGAGATAATGCCATTTTTACTAATATTTCCACAGTTTCGTCATTCAATATCTCTCCATCTTTAACGATACCATCATGACCATAAATAGAGTAAGGATCAAGGGCAATATCGGTAATGACTGTTATCTGAGGGATTTCTGTTTTAATGGTTCTTACGGTGCGTTGTACTAATCCTTCTGGATTATAGCTCTCTCTTCCTTCGTTATCCTTTTTATTTTCTTCTATTAAGGGAAAAAGTGCGATCGCATTTATGCCTAAATCAAAAACTTCTTGTAATTCTAAAAGTAATAAATCGAGGGAAAAACGATAACAGTCAGGCATGGAGGGGATTTCTTGCTTGATGTTTTCCCCTTGCATCACAAATACGGGATAAATTAAATCATTGACGGTTACTTGGTTCTCTTGTACCATTGATCGTAATGATTCTGTGCGTCTTAAACGTCTTGGGCGATACGACAATAAGGACATAAAATCTTCGTAAAATGATAATCATTATCGTTTATAGTAACAAACAATGATCATGTTTTGGGTTACTTCCTCTACAATTTTTTTACAATTGCTAAAGAAATTATTAAAATCCTAATCCTTAAATTTGGTAGAATAAAATTTGTGGTATGTGAATTATTATTTTATTCAAAATGACGACTCAGGAATTAAAAACAAAACCTCAAGAAGAAAACGAAGAATATTGGGATGAGATACCCAATCAAGGGGAGATGTCTTTTTTTGATCATCTGGAAGAATTACGTCAGCGTATTTTCGTCAGTTTAATTGCTATGGCGATAGGTGCAATATCTTGTTTTTTCTTTGTCAAAAAAATTGTCGCATGGTTAGAAATTCCTGCAGGAGATGTGAAGTTTTTACAATTAGCACCTGGGGAATTTTTTTTCGTCTCAATTCAAGTGGCAGGTTATACAGGGATTTTACTTTCAGCTCCTGTAATTTTATATCAGATTGTTCAATTTGTTTTACCTGGATTAACTCGTAAAGAAAGACGTACTCTTGCACCTGTAGTATTTGGTTCAAGTATTCTTTTTTTTGCTGGTTTAGCTTTTGCCTATTATTTATTGATTCCTGCGGCGTTAAACTTTTTCATCAATTATGGAGCAGATGTTGTAGAACAAATGTGGTCAATAGATAAATATTTTAAATTCGTATTATTATTAATGTTTTCCACTGGTTTAGCTTTTCAAATCCCCGTGATTCAATTATTGCTTGGCACATTAAATCTTGTTTCTTCTGAGCAAATGCTTTCTGGTTGGCGTATTGTAATTTTAGGTGCAATGATTTTAGGTGCAGTATTAACACCTTCAACCGACCCACTTACTCAATCTCTTCTCGGTGGTGCAGTTATAACATTATATTTTGGCGGTGTCGGGGCGGTAAAATTAATAGGAAAGTAAACAATTTTTTACCATTGCAAAAGTGCCTATTACCCATTCCCCATTTTCACCTAAGACTTTTGGCGTTAACCAATCATTGCCTATTTTTTGATTTTTTTCGCCATACTACGGAACATATCCATGCTGGTGTCCGTATTGCGATTTTGCTGAGGTGTAAAAGAAGAATTAGCCTCACTAGAATTATTAGATGCTGATTTAGGTTTTATCGCCTCATTGGGATTTTTCTTCGCTGCTTTTTCAGAAGAAACTTCTTGAATTAATTCTCCTCCCTCACGATTGTTAATCGTTTTCGGAAAAGTTCTTCTCGTAGTTTTGGGTGTACGCATATAATCAATATCCCCAAAAGTCTTAGCATCATCAGGCTCTAAAAAATAAGCGTCTTCTACTTTATTATTATTTTTCCCAAATAAACCAAATAAACCTGCCATTAATTATTTCTCCTGATAATTTTGTTAATTTTTGTTATTTTAATTCTTCAAAATTATAACAGATTGTTACATTTCTAAAAATCTTATCCACAGGGAATTTTCATGATTTATTTTTGATATTTAAAATTTAATATCAATGAAATCTCATACTAATATCTAACCAAGGTGATCGAGTAATAGTAGCACTTGTTGAAATATAATCAACGCCAGTAGTTGCTATATCTTTGATATTACTTAAAGTAACGTTACCAGAGGCTTCAATTTTAATGAGGGGATTTTTTTCTCGGATTAATTTTACCGCCTCCGTCATTTTTATTACTGTCATGTTGTCCAACATAATAATATCAGCTTGATGAGCGATCGCTTCTTTGACTTGATCTAAATTATTAGTTTCTACTTCAATGGTTAAAGGATAAGGCATTGTTTTTTTTATCAAAGTAATAGCATTAGCAATACTTCCTGCACCTTGAATATGATTATCTTTAATCATGATGGCATCATCTAAACCCATACGATGATTAATTGCACCACCAACCTGAGAGGCATATTTTTCTAAAATTCTTAATCCTGGAGTTGTTTTGCGAGTATCTACTAATTTGGCAGAGTAGTCTTTGATGGCTTCCACATATTTTCTTGTCATAGTGGCAATACCACTTAAGTGCATAACAATATTTAACGCTACTCTTTCTCCTGTGAGTAAAGCTGACATTTTTCCTTCAATTTCGACTATTTTTGTTCCTAAAGGTTTTTTTTCTCCTTCTAAAGCTAAATTTTGCCATTTTATTTCACTATCTAATAACTTAAATACTTTCTCAGCGATGGGTAATCCTGCCATAACACCTTCTTCTTTAATAATCCAATATGCTTTACTTTTGGTAGATTCTTCTGTAAAAATACAGTCTGTAGTTTTATCTCCTCTACCAATATCTTCTAATAACCAATCACGCAAAAGAGAGTCTAAAATTAAAGGAGAAGGTAAAGAATAGTTCATCATTATAGTTAGTTCATAGTAAAGGTTTGCCGATAGGAAGAAGAAGACTATTATAATCAAAGGCTTGGAAATATTACATTGATAGAAAAGGTATCGAAAATTGAATTTTTTTATATTGCCCATTACAAGAGTGCCTACTTTTGCAACCGCTAATAATAAATTGGAGTAAAAAATTCAACAATAAAGGCAATTTGATTAATGTAAGTTAAATGCGTCTTAGTTTATTGATTTTATCATCTCAAAATATTAACTAAATGTTTAAATGTTTTTATCTATATCCTCATCAATAATTAATCTAAGTATTTAACTTTGATAGAATCTTTTTTTATAAAAATTTGAGATTGTCTTTTATAAATTATATAGTTATTTTGTTTTTTAATAATTATCTTTTTGAACAATAAAAAATAATCTAAAATAAATTTGGAATCAATTAAAGTAATTTTATGCTAATTCCTCTAGCCATCATGGAGGCAAATAAAGGAATAATACTAAATCCAATTAACTCAAAAATAATTACACCTTTGAGTCTTTTATATTTATTAATAGTGATTTCTGGAACTTTTTTTTCCATCAAAGATTTAATCCATTTTAAAAAAGAAATAGTAGGATAAAGAGATACTATCCCCACTATCAAATACACTGTGATTTTAACCCAAAAAATAGGGTTATTCAAATAATAAGCGGTGTCTTTGGCAAAGTATAAAACTCTTAATATTCCTGTGGCTAAAACAATAATTGCAGCTATCCCATACGCACTATCAGCCCATAAAATACGCCATGCTTCTTTTAAATTTAATTCTTCTTTGAGGGTGAAAAATTCTGTTGCCAATGCGGCAAAAATAATCCCGATGCTTACATAATGAAAATAAGCCGTAATAGCACTAGCCCACATAATAAATATACTCCTATTTTGAAGGTAAAACAATTAGAGAGAAATAAGATTTAAGAGAAAAGAAAAAATTGTAATAAATCTCAATCATTCGTGATTGCTATAGATATTAAATTCTTTTAAAGCTGGTAAAAAATTTTTATTTTCATGACTAGGGCGACTTAATTTTATTAAAACAAATCTTTGTAAATTAGTCAAATTTTGCCATTGAGATAAAGTGATTATTAAATTAAATTCTTTTGCTTTTTTTTCTAAATCTATTGGTATATTATCTAAATTTAACCATTCAGGATGAGAATCAATATCTAATTGTTTTGCATATTCTCCTGTGTTTAAATATACTAAATTTTGAGTATATTGCTTATATTCTTCTATTTCTTGAGGAGTTAAACAAGGTTTATGAACTAAAGATTCTCTTTCAATTTGATTAAAATTATGCCAATGATGAAGTTTTAATTTTACGCCACAGGTATCAAGTTTAAACCTGACAATCATAGGAATACAACGTAAAGAATCTACAAAATCTGTTTCAAATTCAAAGAAATTAGCCATTATTAAGAATGAGGAACGAGGAATTAGGAATTTAAGAATACAAAAGATAATAAATATTAAAGAATAAAAACTGAAGATTTACTGCTAAATACTTATTAAGTATTACTTAAAAAGGTACGATCGCTTAAAATTAAAAAGCAATTCGTACCTTTATATTATATTAATCTATTATTGATAAATTTTAGCCCATAGGATGGAATAAAAGATCAGGATAAAAACGATTAAATTCGATTAATAAACCTGCTGTAAAAACTAATAAAGCAGTGATTAAAACAGGGGCGGTAGATAAAAAAGTTGTTAAATCTTTCATCAAAATTTCTCCTAATAATTAGTTAAAAATGAACAACAAAAATTAACGAGGAGAAACGGTAATTTCCGAATCTTTAACTGTTAATTGACCTGATGTAAACTCTTGTAATGCTTGTAAGGGCCACAAGAATCCAAATAACATTTTGCTGAAGGCTAAAGGAACATCAATAATGATTTCACGCATTTCGGTATCTTTTTCTTCTCTGATGGCGATAAGATAAGAACGACCTACCCAGCCAATCCAACCAGCGATATAAAGAAATAACACCCCAGGAATAATGAAATCACCCGCATGACTCAATCTACCATCTACTACTAAATGAGGATAACCTTCAGGGCCACAAAGTGCTTGTCCATAACTTGCAGCACGTTTTTGACCAGATTGAGGATCATCCGTAGTATTACGGAAGCTCTTAGCTTTAGCTTGAAAAGCAGCAGATTCACTACAAGGTGTTAAGTGAGATAAGTCTGCTTGTGCAGTAGGAGCAAAATTTGCCCACAATGTCAATGAAAGAGCGAATGCTAATACTAAACTGAATATTTTTCCCATAGAAATTGTTTCCTTATTTCTGTCGAAACAATAAGTTTTTGTTACAAAAAATGAAGCTAAAAAATGGCTTCAAATGCAATCTTACTGTGATTAGTAAATGGAGTAAAGTAATAAGAAGAAAATTTATTATTCTTAACAAATTACTTAAATAATGAGTGTTATTTTAGCAGTAGAAAGCAGTTGTGATGAAACTAGCGTCGCAATTGTAAAAAATCGTAATATTTTATCGAATGTAATTGCGTCACAAATTAAGTTACATGAACAATATGGTGGTGTCGTACCTGAATTAGCTTCTCGTAAGCATTTAGAAATAGTTAATCCTTGTATTGATAAAGCATTAGAAGAATCTCAACTTTCATGGAATGATATTGATGCGATCGCCGCCACCGTGACACCCGGATTAGTCGGATCATTAATTGTCGGAATGACGGCCGCAAAAACTCTCGCTATGGTGCATCATAAGCCATTTTTAGGTATTCATCATCTAGAAGGTCATATATATGCTAGTTATCTTAATGAGCCTGATTTAGAACCACCTTTTCTTTGTCTATTAGTATCTGGTGGACATACTAGCTTGATTCATGTCAAAGCCAGTGGAATATATGAAAATATTGGTTCAACTCGTGATGATGCGGCGGGAGAAGCTTTTGATAAAGTAGCTCGGTTATTAGGTTTACCTTATCCCGGAGGTCCTATAATTGATAAACTAGCAAAACAAGGTAATCCAGAGGCGTTTAAATTGCCTGAAGGGAGAGTATCTTTACCTCATAATCAAGGTTTTCATCCTTATGATTCTAGTTTTAGCGGTTTAAAAACTGCGATGTTAAGATTAATAACAAAATTGAAAGAGGAAAAAAGAGGTAATTTACCTATTGAGGATTTATGTGCTAGTTTTCAATTTACCGTAGCAAAAGCTTTGACAAAAAGAGCTATTTGTGCTTGTTTAGACTTAAATTTAACTAAAATTGCCGTTGGTGGTGGTGTAGCCGCTAATAGTGGTTTAAGACAACATTTACAACAGGAAGCAGATAAACATAAATTACAAGTATTTTTTCCGCCTCTCAAACTTTGCACAGATAATGCCGCTATGATTGCTTGTGCTGCTTGTGATCATTTTAACCATAATTTACGATCCTCTTTATCATTAGGAGTGGCTTCGAGGATGAATATTGAAAACGTAAGCAAACTTTATCAATAAAATTTATTTGGAGTAACTATCTGGCACTAAGGTATCAGTATCAATCAGCAAAAATAAAGATTTAAGACTGCTGACATACTCATTTTACTCACTTAAAAATAAATTTGATAAATAATGTTTAAGTCAATTAGTTTCATCTTTATCGACAAATTCATATCGAATTCATCTGAACTAAGGTTAATTTTCATAACTTTCTAATTTATTCAACAAACTCTACTTACTTACAAAAAAACCCCCCCACCCAAAAGGCAGAGGGGTTAATTTTTAATTACTAAAACTTGAGTCGTTTTTAACCAAACTTCCCAGCAGTAGAAGCAATTAAGAAGGCTGCGTAGGTAAGGATATAACCAACAGTGAAGTGAGCTAAACCAACCAAACGAGCTTGAACGATCGAAAGAGCAACGGGTTTATCTTTCCAGCGAACAATGTTAGCTAGAGGAGTACGCTCGTGAGCCCAAACAATAGTTTCAATTAATTCTTGCCAGTATCCACGCCAAGAAATTAAGAACATGAAACCAGTTGCCCAAACAAGGTGTCCGAATAAGAACATCCAAGCCCAGACGGAGAGGTTATTTACACCGTAAGGATTATAACCATTAATTAACTGAGCAGAGTTTGCCCATAAGTAATCTCTGAACCAACCCATTAGATAGGTAGAGTTTTCATTAAACTGAGCAACGTTACCTTGCCAGATACCGAGGTGTTTCCAATGCCAGTAGAAGGTTAACCAACCTAAAGTATTGAGCATCCAGAACATCGCTAAGTAGAAGGAATCCCATGCAGAGATGTCACAAGTACCACCACGACCAGGACCATCACAAGGGAAGGAGAAACCAAAGTCTTTTTTGTCGGGCATTAATTTAGAACCACGAGCATCTAAAGCACCCTTAACGAGAATTAAGGTAGTGGTGTGTAATCCTAATGCAATTGCATGGTGAACTAAGAAATCACCAGGTCCAATCGTGAGGAATAAGGAGTTAGCTCCGCTATTAATTGCGTCTAACCAACCGGGCAACCAAACATTGGCATAGTTAGGATAAGCAGTAGCCGCAACACTATCAGGATTAGATAACAAAGTATCAAAACCGTAGAGAGCTTTACCGTGAGCCGCTTGAATCCATTGAGCAAACACAGGTTCAATTAATATTTGTTTCTCAGGAGTACCAAAAGCAACCACAACATCATTATGAACATAAAGTCCTAAAGTGTGGAAACCTAAGAAAAGAGATACCCAACTTAAGTGAGAAATAATCGCCTCTTTGTGCTCTAACATCCGAGCTAAAACGTTATCTTTGTTGGCTTCAGGATCATAATCACGCACGAAGAAAATAGCACCGTGAGCAAAAGCACCTACCATCAAGAAACCAGCAATGTATTGGTGATGAGTGTAAAGAGCCGCTTGGGTAGTATAATCCTTTGCGATGAAAGCGTAAGAAGGCATCGAGTACATATGTTGAGCCACCAAAGAAGTAACAACTCCTAAACAAGCTAGGGCTAAACCTAACTGGAAGTGTAAAGAGTTATTAATGGTGTCATAAAGTCCTCTGTGTCCCGCTCCCAATTTACCAGAAGGTGGTTTGTGGGCAGCTAAGATGTCCTTAATACTGTGACCAATACCCCAGTTAGTGCGGTACATATGACCAGCAATAATGAAGATGACAGCAATAGCTAAATGGTGATGAGCAATGTCAGTCAACCAAAGGGATTCGGTTTGAGGATGGAAACCACCTAAAAAGGTTAAGATTGCAGTTCCTGCACCATCAGAAGTACCGAAGACTTGACTAGCTGTATCAGGGTTTTGAGCATAAACGCCCCAGTTACCAGTAAAGAAAGGAGCTAGTCCTGCGGGGTGAGGTTTAACACTTAAGAAGTTATCCCAACCAACGTGTACACCACGAGATTCAGGAATAGCAACGTGTACTAAGTGACCAGCCCATGCTAAAGAACTAACACCGAATAAACCAGCTAAATGGTGATTTAAACGAGATTCAGCATTCTTAAACCAAGAAAGGCTAGGACGGAACTTAGGTTGTAAGTGTAACCAACCAGCAAACAAGAATATAGCAGACAGAATTAAAAGAAAAACTGCACCTTGATATAAATCTTGATTGTTGGTCATCCCAATGGTATAAAACCAATGGTAAACACCTGAATAAGCAACGTTTACAGGACTAGAAGCACCAGCTTGGGTAAAAGCATCAATAGCGCCTTGACCGAAATGAGGATCCCAGATCGCATGGGCGATGGGACGGACGTTTAAAGGATCTTTGATCCACTGCTCAAAATTGCCTTGCCAAGCTACGTGAAATACAGTTCCGGAAGTCCATAAGAAAATGATTGCCAAATGACCGAAATGAGAAGCAAAAATCTTTTGGTAGAGATTCTCTTCGGTCATACCGTCATGAGTTTCAAAGTCATGAGCGGTAGCAATTCCGTACCATATCCGTCTTGTAGTTGGATCTTGGGCTAAATCTTGGCTAAATTTGGGAAATTTAGTTGCCATAGCTTTTTAAAGGAATTCTCCTGTTACACAATGAGGGTCAACGATTGAAATACGCTGCTCTATTTTGTTTTTTGCTCTTGCCCAGATAGTTTAATATTCAAAATTCTCTAGGCAAGTTTTTTTAAAGTTGTTTTTTAAGTAGTTAATAGTTAAGTTTTTAGATAAACTATTGACTTTTATCTATTAACTCTTCGCTGTTAAAACGGCTTTACTGGTTATTTTATAACTTATTTTGCCGAGTTTACTCTCACTTGTTAGTGAAAGTTTACATTCTTAACCTACCGATAGAATACGACAGAGGAAGAATGCCCATGTAGTCACAATACCTCCTAAGAGATAGTGAGCTACACCTACCGCACGACCTTGAATAATGCTCAAAGCACGGGGTTGGATAGCGGGAGCTAATTTGAGTTTATTATGAGCCCAAACAATGGATTCAATTAACTCTTGCCAGTAGCCACGTCCGCTGAAAAGGAACATTAAGCTAAAAGCGAAGATGAAGTGACCTGCTAAGAACATGATGCCATAGGCAGATAAAGCTGAACCGTAAGAGTTAATTACATTAGCCGCTTGTGCCCATAAGAAATCTCTTAACCAGCCGTTGATAGTAATAGCACTTTGAGCGAAATTACCACCAGTGATGTGAGAAACACTACCATCAGGTAAAACAGTTCCCCAAACATCAGATTGCATTTTCCAACTGAAGTGGAATATTACCACAGAGATGGAGTTGTACATCCAGAATAATCCTAAGAAGACATGATCCCATCCAGATACTTGACAAGTGCCACCACGACCAGGTCCATCACAAGGGAAACGGAAGCCTAACTCAGCTTTATCAGGGATAAGTCTGGAGCTACGAGCATAGAGTACACCTTTAAGGAGGATTAAAACGGTAACGTGAATGGTAAACGCATGGATATGGTGAACCATGAAATCTGCAGTACCTAATGTAATAGGCATCATTGCTACCTTGCCACCTACAGCTACAATGTCACCACCGAAAGCATAACTAGCAGTTGCACCAGCAAAAGGAGCAGTTGCACCAGCCGCCGCAGTGTGAAGACCTTGTATCCATTGAGCAAAGACAGGTTGTAACTGAATTGCAGAATCAGAAAATAAATCTTGAGGACGACCTAAAGCTCTCATGGTGTCATTGTGAATGTACAAACCAAAGCTATGGAAGCCTAACCATATACATACCCAGTTGAGGTGAGAAATAATCGCATCACGATGACGGAGTACTCTGTCTAACAAGTTATTAACGTTCTTAGCAGGATCATAGTCACGAACCATGAAAATAGAAGCGTGAGCACCTGCACCTACGATAAAGAATGCACCGATCCACATGTGGTGAGTAAACAGTGATAACTGAGTACCATAGTCGGTGGCGAGGTAGGGATAAGGAGGCATAGCGTACATATGTTGAGCAACAATGATAGTCAAAGAACCTAATAAAGCGAGGTTAATGGCTAATTGTGCGTGCCATGATGTGGTTAAGATTTCATAGAGTCCTTTATGACCTTCACCAGTGAATGGTCCTTTGTGGCCTTCTAATATTTCTTTCATGCTATGACCGATTCCCCAGTTGGTGCGGTACATATGACCTGCAATGATGAATAATACAGCGATCGCCAAGTGATGGTGAGCAGTATCAGACAACCAAAGACCACCAGTAACAGGATTTAAACCACCTTTAAAGGTTAAGAAGTCAGAATAAACTCCCCAATTTAAGGTAAAAAATGGTGTTAAACCTTGAGCAAAGCTGGGATATAATTCAGCCATTTTGCTAGGATCGAGAATAAATTCATGAGGTAAAGGAATATCCTGTGGAGCAACACCGGCATCTAACAATTTGTTAATTGGTAAAGATACGTGAATTTGGTGTCCAGCCCATCCTAATGAACCTAATCCCAATAAACCAGCTAAGTGGTGATTCATCATTGATTCTACATTCTGAAACCATTCCAACTTAGGAGCGGCTTTATGGTAATGAAACCAACCAGCAAAGAGCATTAAACCAGCCATAACTAAACCACCAATAGCGGTTACATAAAGCTGATACTCATTGGTGATACCAGAGGCTCTCCATAATTGGAATAAACCAGATGTGATTTGAATACCGTGAAAACCACCGCCTACATCGGCGTTGAGAATGTCTTGACCTACAACAGACCAGACTTGTTGAGCACTAGGCTTAACGTTAAGGGGATCTGCTAACCAGGCGGAGTAGTTGGAAAACTTAGCTCCGTGGAAGTACATTCCACTTAACCAAACGAATACTACTGCTAAATGACCGAAGTGAGCGCTGAAGATTTTACGAGAAATATCTTCTAAATCACTGGTTTGACTATCGAAATCGTGGGCATCGGCGTGAAGGTTCCAAATCCATGTTGTGGTTTTAGGACCTCTAGCTAAAGTGCGATCAAAATGTCCGGGTTTACCCCATTTTTCAAAGGAGGTAGGAACTGGATCTTTATCTACAATAACTTTAGCTTTCGCCTCTTTTTGAGGGCTTACTGTCATGAGGTACTCCTCTCTCGACAAAATACTTAAACTACTACATTAACCAAGATGATAATGGTATTTTGTCACGGTTGTGGGAATTGCTTAACAATATTTAAAATTTGCTTAATATTCCCTCATACAAGATTTTTAATTTTAATATTTTCTCATTTAAGTCAAGATTTTGTTACTTTTCTTTATATAAAAATTCAAATTTTTACTCTATAGATTAAATAGAGAAAACTGAATATTAGTAAATGTTGTGTTCTCATAAGTTTTTGTTTAAAATAGTCAGATTAAGTAAGGTTGAATGTATTTTTCGCCTTTATTAATAAAAAACTCTGTAAATAAATCTAAATAATTATCTCGAAGAATTTGAAAACATTTATTCATTCTTTCTTTTCCATGGACTAAGAATTGAGCAGTGGAAAGGGCATAAAATTCTTCGTCTTTTCCTAAAATATTATTTTTAAAAGCATCTATATATAAACCCCTACTTTCATCCATCAAGTCTGCTAATATACCAGTGTATTTAATAACATCTCCATTATTTAATCTAATTTCTTTATTTTTAATGGAAGACATAGATAGCTTCATACATTTTTGAGTTTGCTCTAAGGATAAACAATCTTTATCTTGTCTTCGATAAGCCCATTGAGTACGACCATTAGTTACTTCCAAGGCTCTAATTAAGGCTAATTTATCTAAATCGTCGGAGGGAATGTTTTGCCAAAGGGGAAGATAATTCTCAATTTTAGTTTTAAAACCCTCAAAATTGTTATCAAAATAGGGTTTGAGCTCTTTTATCTCTGCTAGTTTTTGCCAATTTATATTCATAGAATTAACAAATATGGATGATTGAAAAAAGATTTTTATTTCAAAATCAGATAAAACAAGATAACTTTCTTATCTTCTCCATCTTACTCTTTTAACAAAAAAGATATATTTAACAAGTATATAAATTAACCTGAGTTTGACATAAAAAAATGATGAAAATAAGACAAGTAGACAAGTGGACAGGTTGAAAAATTCCCAATATTTGATTTATTTTTGAGAGAATTTTATTCATTTATAAAAAATACAATCTCTTTGTCTGTCTGTCTTCCCAGTCAGTCATTATCTATTTCTATATCGAACTCACGTATTAACTATTAACGATTACCCACTTTATTGATTTCCATTTATTAATCCTCGTCTATTTTTATTATTCATAGAAGATTCCATAAATTGGCTCAAATGTTTAATATGTTCATTCTCACATAAAGGCTCTAATTCTTTTAATGCTCGACTAATTGTTAATCCTGATTTATAGAGAATTTTATAGGCTTTTTTCATAATAGCTATTTGTTCACTGTCAAAATTATTTCGTTTTAAAGCGACAAGGTTAAGCGATCGCACATGGGAAGGATTGCCTTCTACTAACATATAAGGTGGTACATCTCGATCTATACGACTCATTCCACCTAACATAGCCATTTTACCGACTTTAACAAATTGATGAATACCTAGCATACCCCCAATAACAGCTTTGGACTCTACCTCCACGTGACCCGCTAAAGCTACGGAATTAGCAATAACGATGCGATCGCCTAAAACACAATTATGAGCAACATGAACGTAAGCCATGAGCAAATTATCATTACCAACGATGGTTTCTTCTCCTTCTTCTGTCGCACGATTGATGGTTACATATTCTCGAATAGTATTACCATTACCAATTTTTACTCTACTTTTACCGCCTTTATATTTTAGATCTTGAGGTGGTAAACCTAAAGCAGCACCGGGAAAAATTTGATTATTACAGCCGATTTCGATAGAACCATCAATAACTACATTTGCCCCGATAATAGTATTAGCACCAATTTTAACGTCAGCACCAATCACAACATTAGGAGCGATTTCCACAGATGGATCTAATTCAGCTTTGGGATTTATAATGGCAGTAGGATGTATCACGATTCGTAAAAAAAATAACTGTATATTTAAGGTATTAAAAATTAATCTAAAAGAGAAAATAACATTTCAGCTTCCACGGCTAATTGATCATCTACAAATCCTTGACCTTGCATTTTAGCAATACGATTACGTTTAAAGGAAATTAATTCTACTGTCATAATTAATTGATCACCTGGTACTACAGGACGACGAAAACGAGCTTTATCTACACCAGCATAGGCAAAAAATTTCCCTTTCATACCAGGTAACAAGGTTAAAATAACTCCCCCAACTTGTGCCATCGCTTCCAATTCTAAAACACCCGGCATAATTGGTTTACCCGGAATATGCCCCTGAAAAAAAGGTTCATTGATAGTAAGATTTTTTATACCCGTGACTTTTTTACCAGGAATATAATCAATTATGCGATCGACTAAAGCAAAAGGATAACGATGAGGCAACAACTCTTGAATTTCTGTAACGGAGAAAGTTGTTTTTGTATCTTGCCCTAAATCTTGTTCTTTTTCTACGATTTGTTCCATGGATAAAAGCTAGATCGATAATATTAACTCAGTAAGCCTTAATTAGAATATCACAAACCATGAAAAAGAAAAGAGTTTTATGGCTTTTATCTATAATTTTTTTGACAAAATCTAATTTACAGATAGCTATCTTAGATTATGTTTACGGATTTATTTCAATGCCAGAAAATTTATCGGATCTTGATCTCGTCGATGACGTATGGTTAAAGGTTCAGGTTGTAAATCATTTTGTAAATTAGCAATATATTCTAAAGCACTACGTAATCTTTTTGCGGCATAAACTGACATATCACGAGGTACACTAATTCTATCTCGTAAATATCGTAAACCAATGGCAGAATTAGGAGGAAGAGAGCAAACTTCTCCCGTCATCATATAAGTTAAAGCACAACGCAAAGCTTGATCAAATAATTGGTTATCCACAGGATTAACTTTAATAATATTTTGACGATGTTTTAAAACTCGATATAAAGCTTCTTGACGAGAATTTTCAGGCTCAAGATAAGTAACATCTGGTAAACTAAACCAATCTCCTTCATCTACAAGTTTTTGATTTATTTTAGTTTTGTCTGTCCTATTAGCGTAACAACCACCCATTTGTGGAGGTAAATCATGGGCATGAGTATGAAAATCACTTTGTGTACCTCTATAAGTTGACCGAGTTTCCATAGCATCAAACCACCTAGAAAAATAAGGATTTTCTTCCCGCAAAGAGTATCCCTTATAGTAATAAAGACTAGCATTCATTCGTTCAACATAAGGAGTAAAAATAACATCAGCGACACTGAAATCATCTAAAAAATAAGGGCTATCGGTTATTAGTAAAGCTGATTCTACCTCTTTGACAACTTCGATAAATTGCTTACGATTATTTTCTTCCTGAATGGAAAACATTGTGGGATAACAAAGCCAACTACACCATGCTCGAAATAATAATCTTTCTAATTTTCTTAAGGGGATAATTTTTGGATGTTGCATTCCTAATCCTAAAACTCCGAAAGTATTTTCTAAGGCTGATAAAATATCATCACTTTCAGTAATAATTTGTCCATCTAATTCTAAAGCGGGTAACATTCCCGATGGTACTTTTTGTTTATACCAACTTTCCTTGTTTCCATAACAAAACATGGTTACTTTTTTAACACGGTAAGGAATTTGTTTTTCTTCTAACCATGACCATACTTTTTGACAATAAGGACACCAAGCATGATGATCTCTATAGAAGGTAACTCTGATGTTTTTTTCTGGTTGGTTGAATAGCCGAAGAAGTGCTTGAGAATTTGTTAATCCATTGACGTTATCGATGTCACAATTCGTTAGTTTTTCTAATTCTTGCCAAGAAAGAAGAGTATTGCTCATAAAAGAAAAATAATAATTTTGAATGATATTTAAAATATATTTAAAATAGACAAAGGCATTTTATCGACGACGAGGAATTTCATAACGAAAGAAATCATAAGCCAAAACTGTTTGAGGAAAAATTGATTGTGCTTCTTTCAGCAAATCACTCATTTGTAAAGAATTTCCCGGAGCATAACGAGGGCTAAAATGAGTCATTATTAGTTGTTTAACCTGTGCCGCTAAAGCTACTTGTGCAGCCATCGTCGTGGTTGAGTGCATTT
Source organism: Geminocystis sp. NIES-3708 (assembly GCF_001548095.1). NCBI lineage: Bacteria > Bacillati > Cyanobacteriota > Cyanophyceae > Chroococcales > Geminocystaceae > Geminocystis > Geminocystis sp. NIES-3708. The sequence continues at coordinate 3,265,965 of NZ_AP014815.1, forward strand.
TTTCAAAAGCCATTTCTGCATCTTGATGAGCGAAGGTTGCCTCATGAATTAATACGTCAGCATCTTGTGCTAATTCGATGGCATTTTCACAAAAAACAGTATCTGTACAATAAACAAATTTCCTCCCGATTTCTGTTGCTCCACAAAATTGGGAACCTATAAATGTGCGTCCATCCTCAAGGGTAACAGTTTCACCAGCTTTTAGTTTCCCATAAACAGGACCAAAAGGAATTCCTACTTTTTTCGCCTTTTCTACGTTAAACTTACCTGCTTTATCTTTCTCGGTAATGCGATAACCAAAGGCAGTGACACGATGTTTGAGTAATTCAGTGGTAACGATAAAATCTTGATCTTCATACACGACACCCGGTTCGATAGTATTAATATTGACACCATAAGGGAAATAAGTATAAGAATATTTCATACAAGCTTTTAAATAAGGCTCAATACCCGGAGGTCCATATACTTCAACATTTTCTGCATGCGCACCTAATCCACAACTAGCCAATAATCCCATTAAACCAAAGGTATGATCCCCGTGCATATGGGTTACAAAAATTTTTTTCAGTTGAGAAGTTTTTAAATCACTACGTAATAGTTGATGTTGAGTGCCTTCTCCGCAATCAAATAACCAAATTTCTCCTCGCTGAGTCAGCCGCAACGCAACACTAGAAACATTTCTGGATCTAGTTGGTACGCCTGAACTTGTGCCTAAAAAAGTTACTTCCACTTCCAATAATTATTATAGATTCAAAAATAATCGACTAGGATTTTATATTTAATTTTAACTCTTTTAATTACATTAAAGAAATTATTTCCTTTTTATTTAAATTATATTAAATAATATCTGATAATAATTCATCGTTAAATAATAACTTTATTCCGATAAAAAATTCTCTTCAATAATTTGATTAAAGATTTCGATATTTTGACTATTATTATTAATAATTGAATAAAGGTATTTTATTTTATGATTATACTTAGAAGTTAAATTATAATTGAAAATGCCTTTAAATAATAAAGCCGACTTAATTTTTTGATTGTTATCTTTAACTTTTACATCTTTAATATTTATCATTAAGGGAAAATCTGGAAAAGAATACATTAATGTAACTTGAGCTTTAACAGGTTTTATCCCTAAAATATCCCATTTTTTACTTTGTAATAAAGTCTCATTAATAAATTTTTTCCCATTTGTTTTATCTCCCGGTAAAGAAATTAAGCGTCTTAAATTAATTTGTATTCTTTGCCAATTATATTGATAAAATTTTTTGACAAAATTGTTAACTATTTTTGTTAAATTAAACGCATTATTACTGATTTTTCCGATAACAGAAATATTACCAACGTTAATAATAATAATAATACCTGACTTAAAACAAAACTGTAATGATTGAGATTTATTTAACACAGGTTTACTCAACTGCCAATGGGAAGGAATAACCTCCATCTCTTGTAATTGATTAATACTGAAATTATGAGGGTTGATATGAGGAGAAAATAAAGTAATCATCATATCTTGATAATCATAAATTTTAATCGGTTTTTGAGACTCAAAGTTCTTCGGTAAAAATATGTTCATCTTTCATTAAGTATTGTAAAGTAGAGTGAGAAATAAAATTTATTTAATTGTAGAGAATTTATTTATGACACTCACCGTTGGCACTAAAGCACCAGCATTCACCACTAAAGATGATCAAGGTAATACAGTTTCTTTATCAGATTTTGCAGGTAAAATAGTAGTTTTATATTTCTACCCTAAAGATGATACTCCGGGTTGCACCATCGAAGCTCAAGGTTTTCGTGATAATTATGAAGAATATAAAGGTAAAGATATTGTAGTTTTAGGGGTTAGTAACGATGATGAAGCATCCCATACAAGATTTAAAGAAAAATATGGTTTACCTTTTAGTCTATTAGCTGACACTAATAGAAGTATTTCTCAAAGTTATGATGTTGATGGTGGTGGCTATCCTAAACGAGTTACTTATATTATTAATGGTGAAGGTATTATTACCCATGTTGATGATAAGGTAAAAACTGCCACTCATGCTCAAGATATTCTAGCTACCCTTGTTTAAATTTATCTACATTTCCCCATTTTGATAATGGAAAAGTCTTCTTCTTCTATGGAGAAGATTTTTTATGACTCTAAACTTATTGCATATTTTTTGTATTAAAGATTGAGTTAATATATAATTTTCAAAGATAGTCAACAATATTGCTTAAAATTTTCTTAAATAACAAAATCATACTAATAAAAAAATACAATGAAGAAAAGAGCAGTTAATATCTTTTTTTACTACTTACCTTACCAGAGTATAAATATAATGATACCCACTAGGGGCATTGAAAAAGAGAATCATTATCAAATATTATAGAAGGCATTAATCCTGTGAGGAGATTTAAAAAGAATGAAAACTAAATTATTAATTGGTAGTGCATTATTAGCTGCGATCGCATTTCCAAATATTGCTGCAGCATCACCAATAGAAGAAGTTTTAGAGCAAATCGACAGTTATCAGACAACAAAAAATCAAGCACAAGTAACATCAGTATCACAATTAAGAGACGTTTCTCCTACCGATTGGGCATTTGAAGCCTTAAGAAGTTTAGTCGAGCGTTATGGTTGTATTGTGGGGTATCCGGATCGTACCTTTAGAGGAAATCGTGCCTTAAGTCGCTATGAATTTGCCGCTGGTTTAAATGCCTGTATGCAACAAATGGAAAGATTAATCGCCGCTAGTGAAGCAGTTACCAGAGAAGACATCGAGAAACTAAAACGTTTAATGGCAGAATTTGAAACCGAATTAGCTACCTTGGGAGCAAGAGTTGATAACCTAGAAGGTAGAGTTGCATTTTTAGAAGATCATCAATTTTCGACAACTACGAAGTTAAGCGGTGAGGTGGTTTTCGGATTAGGTAGTATTTTTAGTGGACAAAAAAACGGCGGAACAGATACCATTGAACAAGTACCAGTTTTAGGAAATCGTACCAGAATAGAATTAAGTACCAGTTTTACAGGCAAAGATTTACTTTACACTCGTCTTGCCACTGGTAATTTTCCAGATTTTGCGGAGACTGCCAATACTCAACAGGCTAGTTTAGCTTTTGCCCAACCTGATGATAATGATGTAGCGGTAGAAGTTTTAAACTATAATTTTCCTCTTAACGATAATATTACTGTTTGGTTAGAAGGGGCGGGGGGGGCATTTGATGATTTTACCAATACCTTAAGTATTTTAGATGGTGATGGTGGTAGCGGTGCGTTATCTAGTTTTGGCACAAGAAACTTAGTCTATTATCAAGGAGAAGGTACTGGTTTAGCATTAGAAGGAAAAATGGGTAGTTTTGGCTGGAGTTTAGGTTATTTAGCCACTGATGCGAATAATCCTGAAGAGGGAAATGGTTTATTTAACGGTGCTTATGGTACTATCGCTCAAATCGGTTATTATCCTAATGATAAGTTTGGTATCGCCTTTGCCTATGGACAAGGATATAATAGCTTTGGTATCGGTGAAAATAATCGTAGATTTGCCGAAATAGTCGCAGATAGTCCTATTAGTACATCCCATAACATCTATTCTTTAACTATGTCATGGCAATTAGCTAACAAATTTGTATTAGGTGGATGGGGAGGATATGCCAACGTCAGAAATCTTAATTCTTTTGATGACAATAATGCTACTTTATCTCGTGGTAGTTATGATGTCTGGTATTGGGCGGCAACTCTTGGCTTTCCTGACTTATTCAAAGAGGGTAATTTAGGGGGTGTTATCGTGGGTATGCAACCATGGCAAACGAATTTTTCTGTTAAAAATAACGGTATGGGATTACGTGAAGATGATAATTCTTTTCACATCGAAGCATTTTATGAATATGCCGTCACCGACAATATTAAAATTACTCCGGGTGTAATTGTTGTGACTAATCCAGCTAATGATAGTCGTAATGATGCTTTGGTTATTGGGGCATTGCGCACTACCTTTACCTTTTAACGATATTAAAAGTCTTTGTTGCGTTGCAGTTTATTTAACTTACTCTATCTATGACTGATTAAGGAAATCTGATAAGCTAGAACGCATCTAAGTTGACTGGTAAAGACAGGCAATAACTAATATTTAAGGTATTTTCATTAGTTTGACAAAATGCAAGTTAAATGTGCCTCCGCTTATTATCTACCTGAATTCGACATAAAATTTTTGATAATGGTAAGACATAGTAGAGTCATCACAGAATCTTGAAGGATTAATTTTATTTAACTATATCTATAACTATTGGTATATCATGTAATTTATTACGAATATACTAATAAATTAATTGAAAGTATAGTATTAATAAAATGTAAAAGTGGGATTAGGTGTGATAGGCTCTCTTATCCCAGATACTAATACAACTAAACCTCAAACTGGTATAACTATTCCTAGTGTGGGTGAACAGTTTGTAACTTTTGAAAAATATCAAAAAATTGAAAATGGAATGACTTATGATCAAGTTAAACAAATTATTGGTCATGAAGGAGAAGAATTATCACAAAATGAGATTGCAGGGATTAAAACTATTATGTATCAATGGGTTAATAAAAATGGCTCTAATATGAATGCCATGTTTCAAAATGATGATGTTGTGCAGAAATCTCAATTTAGACTGAAATAGAACTTTATTGGTGGTTAGTGATTTTTTACCTCTGGCTTCCTTTCCGTTTTATATAAACTTAAATGTTAAAATAAATCAGATCTTGCTACTTTTGCGGCATCAAAAACTTCTTGATCACTTTTTTGTTGCCAATTATTATCACCAATTTGGCTATAAAATTCTTGATCATAAGGGCGAGTACGTACGACTACGGGCATAGGTACTGCATGACCTAAAACTAAAGCTTGTTGTTTAGAGTCTAGTTTGGCTAATACCGATCTTAGCCCACTAGCACCAGAAACTCCTGTAAAAATAGCGTCAATATCTTTTTCGTCGTTGAGTAGGCAGGTAATTCTTGTACCGACTTGAGACATTACTTCGTTATCGATACCTGAAGGACGTTGATCGACAATAAGTAAAGTTACAAAATATTTACGCATTTCCCTTGCAATGGTGCCGAAAATAGTTTGATGGACAATTTTTGAATCGAGAAAACGATGAGCTTCTTCTATAGTAATAACTAATTGTCGAGGGCGATCGGTTATTTTTTGAGTTTGTAAAAATTTCTCGGCTTTTTTCACATAAGCAGTATGGATACGACGAGTAATCATATTAGTTACTAGCATATAAGAAAGCATATTACCTTGCGAACCAAATTCAATGACAACGTGTTTACCACCGTCCAATAAATTGAGAATTTCCTTGATATAATTATGAGGACAAGCTGAACGCATATACTTAAGACTTTCAAGACGTTTCAATTTTCTTTGTAGTGCCATGATTGAGCCTTGATGTCCTTGTTTTTCGTTACAAAATATTTGAATTTCCTCATTTGTCATGTTTAAAAGATTATAAATCCAATCTTTGCCGTATTCTGAAGCTAAAACATTGGCATTATCCAAACTAGCTTCCGATAAGTTTAATTCTCTGGCTATTAAGCGTAAATCCTCAATCTCAATTTGATCATAGCTCAAATATAGTTCATGAGCACTTGTTACTCCTCGACGATGAGTAGATTCTCCATCAAGAGTATAAATTTCCACCCGATTAGGAAAAAGTTGCTTTAACCCTTTTACCATACTAAATTGCTTCCCTTCACTTACCGCCGCCCAACCGTATTCTGAGTGCATATCAAACATAAGATTAACTGCGGCTTCTCTGCGAATAACTCCGGAAATTAATAACCGTGTTAAAAATGATTTTCCCGTGCCAGATTTACCGAAAATACCATTACTACGTTCTACAAAACGCCCTAAATCAAGACATACAGGGACATCCATATCCAAAGGTTGTCCGATGTAAAAATTACATTTATGGGGATCATTTTCCCAACCAAAAACCGAGCGAAAATCTTGCTCTGTGGACTCATAAACTTGACTAAAATGACTAGGAATTGTTTTTACTGGCAGAAGTTTTAATTCTGTGTCAATATCTTTTAACTTGGGAATATTGTCAAAATTGCCAATATATTCTTCTTTATTTGTCAAGGATAACATTAACATGGGAGCAATTTCGATCGTTCCATAAGTATCACTTCCTGCTAATATATCTAACCAAAAACTATCATTATGATCAGGAGGATGAGTGAAAATACGAGGGTTAGAAGTGCCTAAAGAGACATCTGTGAGAAGACAAAAAAACTTCGAGCGAGTGCCTTCTACCACCAAAAATTTTCCTACTCTCATATCTTCTACAGATATGTCAGGATGTAATCGTACTTCTAAACCACCACTTAATGAGCCTTGAATAACTGATCCTAATGGTTGTATTTTATTAGAGTTCATGTTTTAAATAATGAGGAATATGTAGAGATGAATAGTATTGATCCAAATGATAAGTAATTAGAAATTTTAAAATATGATTAACTATTAAATATAGACTTTTTTATCAATGAATTTATTAATTATAAGTAATGGCCACGGTGAAGATTTAATTGCTATAAAGATTATAAACCAGTTACGACAAATTAATCCGCAAATTTCTATTACTTGTTTACCAATGGTAGGGGAAGGATATGCTTATGTTAGAGAAAATATATCTTTTATTGCCCCTGTAAAGAAAATGCCTTCTGGTGGTTTTATTTATATGGATAATAAGCAATTGTGGCGAGATATAAATAACGGTTTAATTAGTTTAACTTTGACTCAATTTAAAGCGGTAAAATTATGGGCAAAAAATGATGGTTATATTTTAGCAGTAGGAGATATTTTACCTCTTTTATGTGCATGGTTAAGTGGTGCAAAATATAGTTTTATTGGTACAGCGAAGTCAGAATATTATTTAAGAAATGAAGATGCTTGGTTAGAGAATATCTCGAAAATTGATCGTTATTTTGGTTCAATATATTATCCTTGGGAAAGATGGTTGATGAAAAATAACCGTTGTTTTGGAGTTTTTCCCAGAGATTCAATTACGGCTCAAAGTTTACAAGAGGATAATATCTGTGCCTATGATTTAGGTAATCCGATGATGGATGATTTAACAATTTCTTCATTGCCTTCAGATAATGAAGATTCTTTGAAAATTTTACTCTTACCTGGTTCAAGATTACCAGAAGCTCTCGATAATTGGCAATTAATACTTCAAGCTGTGGAATCTATTATTGATAGTAAATATCATGATTTAACTTTTGTTGCTGCCATTACACCATCATTAAGTTTAAGTAAATTTACTGAATTACTAAGTCCTAGACAATGGCAGGAAAATCCATTAAAATCCGTGAATACACCTATTAACGATTCCCAAATAATGGTATTTACTAAGAAAGGGGTAAAATTAATTTTAAGTCAAAATGCCTATGATCAATGTTTAAATTATTGTGATATGTCTATAGCTATGGCTGGTACAGCAACAGAGCAATTTGTGGGATTAGGAAAACCTGTTATCGCTTTTCCGGGTAATGGTCCTCAATATAATCAGAAATTCGCCGAAAATCAAGCTCGTTTATTAGGAATTTCTCTACAATTAGTCAATCATCCTCAAGAAGCAGGAAAAAAAATACAAGATTTATTGTCAACTCCTGATTTATTGCATTCTATTGCCACTAACGGAAAAAAAAGATTAGGAGAAACAGGTGCTGCTAAAAGAATCGCCGAATTTATCATCAAAAAAATAGATTTGTTAACCGAAAATCGCTAAATTAATTATGGATGTTCAAGAATTATTAGAAAGATACCATAGAGGAGAAACTAACTTTGAGAAAGTTGATCTTCACGGTCAAATATTAGGTAATATTAATCTGAGTCGTATTAACCTCAAAGAAGCAGATTTAAGTGATGTTAATTTAGTAGATTGTTCATTATCAGAAGCTAATTTTAAAGAAACAAATCTTACTAATGCTATTATTCGAGGAGATTTAACAGCAGTTAATTTAATACAAGCGAATCTTCATAAAGCAAATTTAGCTAAATCCAATTTATCGGATTCTAGTTTGCGTAATGCTAATCTGAGTGACAGTGATTTTAGTTATGCCATTTTAAATTGTAGCTTGTTACACGACACTAATTTAAAAAAAGCAAATCTTAGTCATGCTACCATGATAAACTGTCTCCTGAGTCGTGCTAATTTAACTGAGGCTAATCTACAAGGTGCTAATTTACAAGGGGCAAACTTGACAAATGCCATTATGATGAATACCAACCTAGAAGGGGCAAATTTATCCTTAACTCAGATGAATGGTGTTAATGGAGTTGGTATTTATGCTGCCCATGCTAACTTTAGTCATGCCAACTTAAGTGGAGGTAATTTTGTTAAAGGAGATTTTAATAATGCTAATTTTTATGACAGTATGATGACATGGGGTAGTTTTAAGATGACTAACTTTTCTCATGCTAATTTATCAGAAGCTAAACTCCTATGGTCAAATTTTACCAGAGCGAATCTTCAAAAAGCAAATTTAGTTAATACGAATATTAGTCAAACTAATTTTGATCTGGCCAATTTAGAAGATATTATTATGACCATTGATAATTAATATTTATTATCATAATCAAAATTTTCTAATAAAATTAGCCAATGATTATTTTTCTTCACCAATGCTAGAAAATTAAATAAATGAATTATATAGATAATTTACTAGTAGATGGATTTCAGTTATTTATGAAAAAATAGTCTTTATTGACTTACATTTCTGCGATAAACTATACCATTATGACCTTCTATAAATTTTGGTAATTCTTCATATTTAATAAGCTGAAAATTTTCCATATTATAAGTGCTATAAGTAGTTAAATTTTTGTCATCAAAATTAATATCGATAATCGTTATGGTTTTGCGTGGTGCGATCGCGGTATTTAATAATTTTCGAGGTCCTGAACCTAAAGCTCCAGTGTGCAATAATTGTAAATTGCCTTTATAAGCAGGATAGTAGGCGTGTTGATGTCCGCTAATATAAGTATGTACATTATATTTTTCCAGTAAAGCTCTTAAATTTTCAGCATTACTTAATACTTCTCCAACTCTATTTCTACCTTCAGCAACGGCATATAATGGTAAATGTCCTATGATTACTCTCATTTTAGCGTCTTGAGCTTTTTTTGAGGATAGGTTTTTTTCAATCCATCTCAATTTATCATTGGGAATATTACTGGTTGAACCATCCCAAGCTAAAAAGAAAATTCCCTGTTGTTCAAAGGTATAATAAAAGGGAAAAAGACTATTATCAAGTAACTTAACTTTTGTGTTGTGAGTAGAATTTTGCCAATATTCCATGGCTAAATCTCTTTCTTGTTGAAAAGTAAATTTATAATTATTAATGGCACCTGAAGCGTCATGGTTACCGATAGTAAAACCAAAAGGAATATTTAATTTTCTTATTGGTTGTGCGATTTGACTGTCAAAAGCCTTCCACATACTGCGAATTTGTTGAGGTGTTAAAGTAGATTTTTGCCCTGCAATCATATCACCACTGCATAGTATTAGATCTGGTTGCCAAAAAGGGATCATTTTCAAGGCTAAGTGTACCTCCTTTTCATATTCTGTTGAACCATAGGCACTGTTTAAGTCACTAATAACTAATAATCTAACGTCACCTCTACGAGGTTGAGTAGGCTTATATTGATGGATAACTTCTTGAATTTCAGGAGAAAATTTCTTATTAGCTAATACTTGTTGATTGCTTAAATTTTGTCCCAAATATTCAATGATAATAAAGATGATTAAAGTTGTTATAGTTAATATTAATAACTTCTGTCTTTTTCTGTTAATTAAATTAAACATTACATAGTTCTATAATTTTGGTTTCCAGAGAATTTAAAGGATCAGCACCTAATTTTAAACTAGCTTCTAATTCTAGTAAAATAGGTAAGCTAGATAATAGTTGTTTTGCTGATCGGTTTTTTATTTCTTGTTTCAAAAAATAGATTCTTTTCGGATTGCTTATGTCAGCAGATTCTGCAATTTTTTTGTCATCTTTTTCTCCTAATTCGATCATAGTTTTAATGATCGCCCATGTACGAAACTGCCCTACTAAAGTAGCTACAATTCTTAATACTGGTTCATTTAAAGTAATTAAATCGTTAACTAATTCTAAGGCATAAGGAATATTTTGACCCAGAATTGCCTGTGCTAACTGTAAACTATTTTGAGTACTAACATTGACTAAATTTTTAACTGTTTCTTCATCAATTAGTTGTTGATTATTACCTTGATAAATAGATAATTTTTCTAATTCTTGCCATAATAAACGACTATCATTTCCCACACAGTTAGCCAAAATTTTAATCGCCTCTGGAGTTAATCTGACTTGTTTTTCAGCGGCAACTTCTTCTACTTTTTTAACTAAAATTTCGGTTTGCCAAGGAGAAATTAAAGCAAATTCAACGACTTTTGCATATTTATTGATTAATTTAGTACTTTTTATTCTCGCATCAGGTTTTTTACTGGTGGTTAGCAAAAAATGAGTTGATTCTGGTATTTGAGGAATTGTGCGTTGTAATTGGGTTAACAATTCTTCCGAACAATTTTGACATATATTTGTCTCAAATAGCCATACAAAACGAGAACCGATACCAAAAGCAGGAGTCATGACTTGCATTAAAGCAGAAAGAATAGAATCTTCTTTGTCTCCTGTAAATTTGTCAAAATTGAACTGAATCCAATTAGGATCAAGGTTATCTTGTTTAAGAGTAGAAATTGCCTGACTCATGGCAAAATCATCTTCACCCCAGTATAAATAAATTGGCATAAATAATTAGTATTGAGAAATTAGTAACTAATTTATTACAAAAATAAATAAGTATTCTTGATAAGGAGTTCGTTCAGCGACACTTCGTATTAAGATTCAACTCTATTATTCATTATGATTCGACTATATTGCTTTTAATCTCAATATTGTGATTTCATTTATTTAGTGCTGATGATAACCCACTTGATTGCTTCTATTTGTTTATAGATACAATTTATGACACAACTTTACTTAGAATTGACAATAAAAAGTTTTTACTTTTATCTTCATTTCTTGTTGTTAATTCCAAGCTAATCTAATATATGACATAAATGTTCTATTTTTTCAAAAGCTTGTTGAGTTGATAGCTTACCATTACCATGCAAACCAGCAATATAAGTCACTTCAGATGTAAACTTTTGTAATTTTTGATTAGGAATTAAGCCATTAAAATAGTCTTTGCCGTGATAAGAAGAAATTGGATAGAGAAAGTCTTGTTTAACTTTTTGAAGAACAATATTGTTCATTTTTTCTAACCCCTACACTTATTTATATATTAGACTTAAATTTATCTTAACCTAATCTTAACTTACAAAATTTAAGTGTCAACAATAATTAATATCTCAACAGAACAAGAACTCCGAAAAAACATAATCATATTTTGAAAACTGATCGAAGTTCTTCTTTAGTTTTATTTATCTAATTTCAAAAAGATTATTATCAGGTAAATTACTCACACCTCTTTGTAATTCATTGAGGGATTGATTATATCCAATAATGGCTTGTAAAAAGTTACCTCTTGCCTCTGTTAAACTTCTCTGAGCATTGATTACATCGGTTTGAGTTCCCACTCCTGCTTGAAATCTTAATCGAGCTAATCGAAGGCTTTCTGTAGCGGTAATTACTGCCGTTTCAGTGGTTTTAATATTTTCTTGATTGGCGATCAATGTATTATAAGAATTTTCTACTTGTAAACGAATTTTATTTCTTTGGTTAGCAAAATTAGTTTCTTCAATCTCAATATTACGAGTTTCTTGATCTGCTCTAGCTTTAGCGATGCCACCGTCATATAATCGCCAACTAATTCTCGCACCTGTGTTATAACCATCAGCATAACCAGTGAGGGTACTAAGATTATCAGCAAAGGTGTTAGTAAAATTGTAGTTTGCAAACAAACTTACTTGGGGGCGAGTGTCTGAAAGGGCGATTTGCCTATCTTGATTACTAATCTCTCGTCTTACCAATAACTGTTCCAATTCAGCCCTATTTTTATAAGCCATAACAATACTTTCTTCCAAAGAATATTCCCATGTTCCATTTTCTTTAATTTCATCTGCCGCCGTTAATTCTACATTTTGCCCAACACTTAAGACTTCCGCTAATCTTCTTCTGGAATTACGTTGTTCTGCGATCGCCCTTGTTAAAGCTTGATTTGCATTGGCTAAATCTACTTCTGCTTGTAAAACATCAAATTTCGTACCTAATCCTGCTTGTTCTAATAATTGAGCATCTCTTAAAGTTTGGGAAAAATCTTCAATGGCTGCTTGGGCGATGGCTACTTGAGCATCCCTATTTTGTAACTCATAATAAGTATTACTAGCATTAAAACGAGTTTCTTCGGAAATTCTTTCCACATCTAATTTACTAAGATAAACTTCTCGACGAGATCGCTCAATGGTGGCATTTCTCCGTCCACCATTATAAAGCTCGTAACCTACTTCCAATTGCCCGATTAATAAAGTTCTATTTCTACTAATAAAAGTCTCTTGTGCGGATGGAACATCATCTGCCCGTTGATTAAATTCTAAATTTCCATCAAGAGTAGGTAATTGAGCCGCTAAAGAAGCTCTTAAACCATCTTCCGACCTTTGCAATACGAGCCTAGCCGCTTGTAATTCCTTATTATTTTTTAAAGCAATTTCAATAGCCTGTTCTAATGTGATAGATTGTTCTTTTTCGATGTTAACCTCTTTAGGTTTGGTCGGGAAAAGCAAGGGATTTGCACTAGAATTAAATTTTGTAGTATTACTAATAGGAGAAGCAGAATTATTTTTGTTCATTAATTGATTATTGTTCGCCTCCTGAGCAAAGGACGGACTAATCGAACTTAAGCCTAAATATAAGGAGGTAAAGAGAAAAGAAAAACTTTTTTGATAAGACATTTGTATAATATAAAGGTTACTTTCAGATAGTTATTATAATTTATTTACTGAAAAATCTTGACAATACTTTTGTGATTAATTGTATTTGTAAGTATCGTATTTCTCCTACTTTTGAAAAAAAAGTATATAGAAAAAAATGATCCTTCTTTTTATTATTCACAAATATTAGAAAATTTAGTTAGAAATTGACTATTTATTTTAATGTGAGTCACGCTCGTTTTATCATAAAATTCTAATGACAGATAATATTATTAACTGTCAACCTGTAAAAACTAGCAAATAGTTATTGACATATTATGGCTCTTGGCTACCTTGCCTTAGTGCTACACGCACATTTACCTTTCGTTCGCCATCCAGAAAGTGATTATGTCTTAGAAGAAGAGTGGTTGTATGAAGCAATCACCGAAACTTATATACCGTTAATCCACGTTTTTGAAGGATTAAAACGAGATGGAGTCGATTTTAAAATAACCATGAGTATGACACCCCCTTTAGTGTCTATGCTCAAAGATAAATTATTACAAGAAAGATATAACGAACATTTAGAAAAATTACAAGAATTACTAGAAAAAGAAATTGAACATAATGAGCATAATGGGCATATTAAATATCTTGCCGAATATTATGCTCAGGAATTCAAAGAAATTCGTCAAACATGGGAAAGATATAAAGGTGATTTAGTCACTGCTTTTAAGCATTTTCAAGATAGTAATAACGTTGAAATTATTACCTGCGGTGCAACTCATGGTTATTTACCCTTGATGAAGATGTATCCTCAAGCGGTATGGGCACAAATCGAAGTTGCCTGTCAAAGTTATGAAGAAAATTTTGGTATTCGTCCTCGTGGAATCTGGTTGCCCGAATGTGCCTATTATGAAGGTTTAGAAAGAATGTTAGCCGATGCTGGTTTACGATACTTTCTAACCGATGGTCATGGTTTACTCTATGCCCGTCCACGTCCTCGTTTTGGCACTTATGCTCCCATTTTTACTGAACCTGGGGTAGCAGTTTTTGGTCGTGATCATGAATCTTCTCAACAAGTTTGGTCATCAGAAGTAGGTTATCCGGGTGATCCTGTATATCGTGAATTTTATAAGGATTTAGGCTGGGAAGCTGATTACGACTATATTAAACCCTATATTATGCCCAACGGTCAACGGAAAAATGTTGGGATTAAATATCATAAAATTACTAGCCGTCAAGCTGGTTTATCGGATAAAGCTCTTTATGATCCTTATTGGGCAAGGGAAAAAGCCGCAGAACACGCAGGAAACTTTTTATATAACCGAGTACAGCAAGTTCAACACTTAGCAGGAATGATGCAAAGAGAGCCTCTTGTGGTTTCACCCTATGATGCTGAATTATACGGACATTGGTGGTATGAAGGACCTCAATTTATTGATTTTCTGTTCCGTAAAGCTTGGTTCGATCAAGATTCCCTTTATATGATTCATTTAGCTGATTATTTAAAAGGACATCCTACTCAACAAGTAGCGATTCCCTCTCAATCAAGTTGGGGTTATAAAGGCTTCCATGAATATTGGTTAAATCATACCAATGCGTGGGTTTATCCTCATCTTCATAAAGGGGCTGAAAAAATGATTCATTTAGCAACCATTGAACCTGCCGATGAATTACAATTACGGGCTTTAAATCAAGCTGCAAGGGAACTATTATTGGCACAGTCTTCTGATTGGGCATTTATCATGCGTACAGGAACAATGGTACCTTATGCAGTAAGGCGAACAAAAAGTCATTTGCTAAGATTAAATAAACTTTATGAGGAGATTCTAGCAGAGAAAATTGATTCTGGTTGGTTAACACAAGTAGAGGAGATTGATAATATTTTCCCAGAAATTGATTATAGGGTCTATCGCCCACTTTAATTGAAGAAAACAAGAGAAGGAGACTAGAAGACTAATGTTCTATTTCCTTCTTTGATTAAAAAATTTTGTCCAATTATTATTAAACTTATGACTGAAGAAACTAAGGTAACAGAAACCGTAAATAAATCCGCAGAAATAAAAGCTAAACCTCCTAAAAAAGAGAAGCCTCCAGCTTTAGAAGATAAACCTTTTACCGAATTTATAGAGCAACATTTTATCCCTACTCTCAAAACTGCGTTAGAAAAACAGGGGTTAGAAAATGTATCATTAGAGTTGAAAAAAGGAGAAATTGCTATGACAGGTTTTGAATCTAATCCTGAGTGTTGGCAACTGTGGGGTAATCTTAAAAATCGTCAATTTTCTCTTTACTTCTTAAATGAAGATATAAATGGACAAAAAGCCTTTTCTTGCAGTACCGATGGTCAAAAACCCAGTACTCTTGAATCTTTTATGATTGATGAGCGCAAAGCAACTCTTGATTTGATGGTTTTATTTCTGCTTAAGCGTTTAAATGGTCAAAAATGGTTAGCTAGAAATTAATCAATAGTCAATAGTTATTTATTTCAACAATAAAGAATCTAAGAAAGATCAAGGTAAGACAGAATACGGAAACGGGGTGAAAAAAAACATCCCTATCTCTCTATTTTGTCTTTGAAAATCATTCCAAGAGTTGCCGTTGCTTTCCCTCCTAACCACATTCAAAAATCCCTATTTATTTATTCATAGTAACAATCTGTATATCACCCTATTATCAAGAGTCTGTCGTTTATTGTTTTTATAGTTCATTACTCTTTTTTTCATCTAAATATTGAGTTATATTGAAAATAGCTTTTAGATTGCGGAGAATGGAATTTATGGAATTAATGATCGAAGACTTAATGGAGCAGTTAGTCGAATTAGGTGGCTCTGATATGCACATTCAAGCAGGGGCACCTGTTTATTTTCGCATCAGTGGTAAACTTACTCCTATTGGTGAAGATCCATTGACTCCTCAAGAGTGTCAAAAACTAATTTTTAGTATGTTAAATAACACTCAGCGTAAAACCCTTGAGCAAGAATGGGAGCTAGATTGTTCTTATGGAGTTAAAGGTTTAGCTCGATTTCGGGTTAATGTCTATAAAGAAAGAGGTTGTTATGCGGCTTGTTTAAGAGCTTTATCTTCTAAAATTCCTAACTTTGATCAATTGGGTTTACCTGATATTGTCAAGGAAATGACTGATCGTCCTCGAGGTTTAATTCTTGTAACAGGACCTACTGGATCTGGTAAAACAACAACTTTAGCCGCAATGTTAGATTTAATTAATCGTACTCGTGCCGAACATATCTTAACTGTAGAAGATCCCATTGAGTATGTATTTCCTAATGTTAATAGCTTATTTCATCAACGACAAAAAGGAGAAGATACAAAAAGTTTTGCTAATGCATTAAAAGCGGCTTTAAGGGAAGACCCTGATATTATTCTGGTGGGTGAGATGCGAGATTTAGAAACTATCTCTCTCGCTGTTAGTGCGGCGGAAACAGGACACCTTGTATTCGGAACTCTTCACACTAGTTCAGCAGCTGGTACGATAGATCGTATTATTGATGTTTTTCCCTCCGCAGAACAAGGACAAATTCGGGCAATGTTATCTAACTCTTTACTAGCCGTATTTGCTCAAACTTTGGCTAAGAAGAAAAATCCCAAACCTGGTGAATTTGGACGAGCGATGGCTCAAGAAATTATGATTGTTACTCCAGCGATCGCTAACTTGATTCGGGAAGCAAAAGCACCTCAGATTTACTCAGCGATTCAAACAGGAGGTAAATTAGGAATGCAAACCATGGAACAAGCCTTAGCAGGTTACGTAAAAACGGGAACAATTAGTTTAGAAGAAGGATTAGCTAAAAGCAGTAAACCCGATGAATTAAAACGTTTATTAGTTGGTAGTGGTATGGAAGGTACTGCAACAAAAAAAAGATAAGTAATAAATAATAAGTAGTAAGTAGTAGTAATTAATAATTATTCATTGTCAATTTCTATATAAAGATATGGCTACATTTATTGTTCAAGTCAAAGATAAATCAGGTAACATACTAGAAGAAAGAGTTGTTGCCGACTCTCAGGACGAGGCAAGAAGTATTCTCAAAAAAAGATTTTCTTCCATCGGTAAAATAAAAAAAGCAGGGATGGAATTTGATCTGGCTAGTATTGAAGCGGCGATGAGTAAGGTGACGGTGAAAGATAAAGCTATTTTTTCTCGTCAATTTGCAGTATTAGTTAATGCCGGGGTAGCAATTATCAGAACTCTAACGGTATTAGCCGAACAATCTAGTAATCCAAAATTTAAAAAAGCCTTGATGATTATTAGTTCAGATGTACAGCAAGGAACTAACTTGTCTGAAGCAATGTCTAAACATCCTGATTGTTTTGATCAACTTTATGTTTCCATGGTAGAAGCTGGAGAAACTGGAGGGGTTTTAGATGAAGTAATGAATCGTCTGGCAAAATTATTAGAAGATGTCGCACGGTTACAAAACCAAGTTAAATCAGCGATGGCTTATCCTGTAACGGTAGGAATTTTTGCCGTATTAGCTTTTTTGGGAATGACTATTTTTCTGATTCCTGTATTTGCTGGTATTTTCGATGGTTTAGGTGCGGAACTTCCAGCTTTAACACAATTCATGGTGAACTTAAGTAACTTTTTAAGAAGTCCTAAAGTAGTTTTACCTATTTTCGGTTTTATTGGTGCAGTGTTTGCTTTTAAACAATATTACAAAACCCCAGCAGGGAGATTACAAATCGATCAACTAGCCTTAAAAGTACCTATTTTTGGGGATTTAAACGAAAAAAGTGCAGTTGCTCGTTTTTGTCGAGTATTTGGTACTTTAACTCGTTCGGGTGTTCCAATTCTTCAATGTTTAGATATTGTACAAGAAACTATCTCTAATAAAGTTATTGCTAATGCTATTGGAGCGGCTAAAGATGCAGTTTTAGAAGGAGGAATGTTAAGTTTAGCGATCTCTGAAAGAAAAGTATTTCCCGCCATGGCAATACAAATGATGATGATTGGTGAAGAAACAGGGGAATTAGATTCTATGATGATGAAAGTGGCTGACTTTTATGAAGATGAAGTAGAACAGGCAGTCAAAGCTTTAACTAGCGTCATTGAACCTATTATGATGGTAGGTATTGCGGGAATGGTAGGGACTATTTTATTGTCTATGTATCTTCCAATGTTCGCTATTTTCGATCAGTTAGGCTAAAAATACTATGTCAAAAAAAATAATTATCCACTATTAGATGATGAGTATAAAACAATCAGATTATGAAACGGTACTAGCTGATTATAGTAATCGAGAGCGTATTGTTTCTTTGCTAGGTCAATATCGTCAATATTTAGAGATGATACCTAGTATGAGACGACCTAGTGATAGCGTTATTGCTATTCCTTTGCCTCTGGCAAAAGTACGTAATTTAAGGACAGTTTCTGGAGATAATTTAAGTCAGATGTGTTTGGACGAAGTTACTCCTATTCCTTGCGATTTAGCCATCTTAATGTGTGATCCTGAATGGAAGATTAAAATGGGGGTAGAAATACTGGTATTTATCCATCGTCCTCAAGAAGATTTTTCTGATTTACTAAGACGTTGGCGACAATCACAAATTTATCTTCATAAAGAATATGAATGGGTTATGCCTCATGCTGAAGAACATATTTTTAGTGATTTAGCGGAACAAATTCACCCATTATTTATTGTTTTTCCTCAAACTTCTGAAAGAATTAAAAAAGGCTTATTAGGGTCTTCTTTGCCATATATTGAATATATTCCTGAAGCGTTAGCGGATCAAGAAAGTGAACAAGCATTAACTTATTAGAGTTCTCCAAGAAATCAGGCAATAGCCAACATCAGTCAAAATTGATAATTTCTTCCCTTAAATTGATTTTATTTTTAACTGTGGGGGGTTTTGATTAGATTTTATATGAATTCTCTCAGAAATTAAATAAAATTAATTCTTTTATTGTGGGCTATCGTTTGGTTTTTCATTGTTTACAATTCCATCAACTTGATCTAATTCAATATTTGTACCTAAATCTAGTACTTCTATATCCCATTGTCCACGACGGGCAGTCTCAAAAACAATATAGCGACCATCAGGGCTAATACGAGGATTTCTGAGCCAACTACGATAACCTTGAGTTAATAATTGAGTTTGTTTGGTAGCCCGATCATATAAAAATATATCTGGTCGCCCTTGAATGCTTGATATATAAGCAATATATCGACCAGTACGACTAAGACTAGGACTATCTGTAATGGCATTTGGTAAATTTAAACCGGGCAAACTTACAAAAGATTGTTGCTGTAAATCATACAGTAAAACTTCTCTGCGTCCATAACGATTAGAAATCATTGCTAACCAACGACCATCACCACTAAGAGCTGGTTGTTCGTCATTATATCGACTATTGAGAGAATTAGATAGAGAAGGTAAATTATTAGAATTACAACCACTGATGAGCCAACCAGAAGATAGAAGAAGAACAAAAAAAAATAGCTTCAAAACTAATTAGATGAAGAATAAAAAAGGGTAAACATAAACTATTATAAAAATTACTGAGTTTTAATAGTCAAAATTGTCGGTATTTTCAGGATTATTAGGATTTTCTTCATCTAACGGTTGATAGTCAACGTATTCTGTCCCAACACTAGAAACTATATCATCTGCCGATTTTGGACGACGTTTTTTTGTTTTTCTTTCTGGAGGAATACTCGGAGAATTATTAGAAACTCGAGGAGAGTTACGACGAGATTCAGAAGAACTTTCATCCCAATGATCTGGTGTTTCTTGCCAATCATCATAGTTTCGACGAGGACGAGAAGAATTATTTGCAGTACGGCGAGGATTATTTACAGGGGGTTCTTGACTGTAACCAGAAGAAGGGGGACGGCGAGAACGAGGACGAGGGGGTTGTTCTTCATAATTACCACGACGAGAAGATGATTTTGTAGGAGTTCCTTGTAAACGGCGACGAGGGGGTTGTTCTTCTTCATCTTCATAATCATCTTCATAACCGTCCATTTGAGCTAATTCTGCCCGATAAACTCTGCTATTAGGGCGATCATCATCTACATAAGAGGAACGTCCTTTCATTTGATCGGTTGTGACACCTCTTAAACGTACACTTTCTACCGCAAAAAAGACGGCTGTAACTGCTAAAAGTAATTGACTAAACTGAAGAATAGGATCTAAACGCCAACCATGCCAAAGTAAAATGCCACCGCATAGTAAACCTACCGCAGCAAAAAATATATCATGATCTCTTGAAACTTCAGGGCGTAAAGAACGTAGTAGGTATAATCCACCACCAGCTAAGGCTAAAAAAATGCCTAATATACTCGCTGAGTTAAAACCAAAATTAACCATTACTAAAACCTAAAGGATGATATTTTTTCTATCTTAACGAACATCACTCGAATCTATAATTTTTTAGTGAAAATTAATATTTCACAGTTCTTATTAGTAGGGGCGAATTGGTTTCGCCCAATGAAAAAATAAATAAGAAATAACTAAGTATTTTCTAAAATATTAGCGACGAATTTTATCAGCTTGACTAACGGCAATTAAACCAATAGTTGCGGGAATAACGACGATGGCTGCGCCCCACACCAAGCTCCAAAGAAAATTAGCTAAAGAAGGAGTCATATTTTTTTATACCTTGTGCTTACTAAAAATTATCATTATCATTTTACATTAGAATAGATAGTTATTTAAGCTGAACAAAAGTAACTAATTTATGAACATAGCAATTATTAGCAGTATTACTCTTGGTATTGTATTGTCTATCATGACATTATTATTTATTTTTCGGATTGTTTTAACATGGTATCCCAATGTAAATCTTGCTGATTTTCCTTACAAATTAGCATATTTGCCCACAGAGCCTTTTTTAGTACCTACTCGTAAAATTATCCCTCCTCTTGGGGGTATCGATATTTCTCCCATTGTTTGGTTAGGAATTTTTAGCTTATTACGAGAAATTTTATTAGGTCAACAAGGACTTATTACCTTAGTAATTAGACATGGTTCAATATAAATAAAATTAAAATTTTTTTATGCACAATTAATTTAAAAAGAAATATTATCATCTGGTTTTTTGTGCTTTATTAAAGAATGTTATCAAAGTATCAATTTTATATTAATTACTATTTATGGATTGTATCGAAGTTTCAGGTATTCGTAGTTATGGTTATACAGGTTTGTTACCAGAAGAAAGAATTTTAGGTCAATGGTTTGAAGTTGATTTAACTTTATGGGTAGATTTAGAATTATCAGGAAAAAGTGACGATTTAAAAGATACCGTTGATTATCGAAATACTATTGCAATAGTTAAACATATCATTAAAACCGCTAAATTTGAACTGATAGAAAAATTAGCTGATGTAATTGCAGAAGATATTTTAAAAATTGAGCCTATCGAGAAAGTTAGAGTTAGACTATCAAAACCTGCACCACCTATTCCTGATTTTGGGGGTAGAATAACCATTGATATTATCAGAAGTAAATAAACGTTAGAAAAGTTTACATATTTGTCAATTATTACTAATTTTTTCAGTGTTAGAAATTAATCATTATTAGGCAAATAATCGGAATTTTAGAGATAATTAGCAATTTATCTCTGTTTTTCTTGTTGATATAAAAATTTCAGAAATCTGTCAAATTAGTAGTAGATGGAAATCTAATGGCTGTGAGGAAGTGAATCTAGTTTAATTTCGTGTTATTAATCACTTACTAAGGAGATAAATACTATGATTTACAACGTACGTAAAGTTAGTCGTGCTGTATGGGAATATCTTAATCAATCATTAATTCCCAGTATTGAATATGAATCTGTTTGGAAACCAACTCGCTTTTGGTATTTATACAAAATTAGATTATTAGAGACTTGTTGGTTGCAAGATTCTTTTTTACCTTCTCACGAAAATCAAGATGAGTATAGAACAGGAAATTAATCGCCTACAAGATTTGATGCCAGCATCTGGACGAATATGTTGTAAAATCCGCAGTAAACCTCAACAAACTGAAATTATTAATACTGTTTTCCCCCCTCCCTGGCGATCAAAAAACCGTTTAATTTATATCAATTTCGACTTATGGAAACAATTATCTATTCCTCAAAGAGACTTACTCTTATTAAGAAGTGTGGCTTTTTCTTTAGGCGTAAAATGGTTTAAATTCGATATTTATCAGGGTGTTTTATTGTCAGCATTAGGAGGCTTAACCTTTGAAATTGCTAATCAAGACATCGTGGGAATTATTGTTGCTGGTAGCTTATTGACAATAGCAGGAAATCAAATTTGGCAAAAAAATCTTAGTATCGAGAAAGAATTAGAGGCAGACGAAGGAGGAATAAAAGTAGCAATAAGACGTGGTTATTCATCTCAAGAAGCAAAAAAATATTTAATAGAAGCTATAGAGAGTTTACCAAAAATAGAATCTCGTCGTAGTTTAAATTTTATTGAATTATTGAGAGTACAAAATTTGATGAGAATTAATTAGAAGTTGCAGTTATTAGTTATTAGTTTTCTGATGAGGGCGAGACAGAGGAGATAGAAAAAAAGACTATCTCTTCAATAAATAATAAATACATCCTTTTAATCCTACTTCTGGATTTTCTACAATATATAAAGGCATTTTTTCTAATAATTTTTTCATTCTTCCTTTGGCTAAAAAAATATCAATAAAATGATTTTCTTGTAATAAACTGGTTATTTTTGTTGCGATACCTCCTGCAATATAAATACCACTGTAAGGCAAAATTTTTAAAGCAAAATTACCAATTTCTGAAGCATAATTTTCAATAAAAATTGACATTGTTTTAGTTGTCAAAATATTATCTTTTTTTATCGCTGATAATCCAATTATTTCTCCGACATCAATAGAATTATCTCCTGATTCCCATTGTTTAATTTTTTGACTAATATCAGGAGATTCTTCAGCGAAATTAATATCTCTTAAAAACTGATAAATTGATACGATACCTTGTCCTGAAACAACTCTTTCTACTGAAACTCGATCCCATTTATTTTTTTGCTTTAAATAATTTACTAATTGCCATTCCAATTCATTTTTAGCACTAAAATCTGTATGCCCTCCTTCGGTGGAAATAACTTTATATTTTCTATCATGATTCACTAAAAAACTTTCTCCTAATCCTGTACCAGCACCAACTACGGCTATGGTTGAATCATAATTTTTTTCGCCTTCTTGTAAAGTACATATTTCATTATTTTTTAATGTTAAAATTCCATAACTAACCGCAGCAAAATCATTTAATAAAGTTATTTTTTTAATACCCAATTCATCAGCTAAAGTGTCAGCTTCTAAGTACCAATTTAAGTTTGTTAAATCACAACTATTATTAATAACAGGTCCTGCAATAGCAAAACAACCTTCTTCAGCAGAATCTTCCTCTAAAAAATCTTTAATCATTGATTGAAAATTATTATAATTAACACTAGCATATTTTGTTTGTTTTAATATTTTATAGTCTCCATTATTATTTAATTCTAATAGACTTAATAAGGTTTTTGTACCACCAATATCACCAATAATAACTTTCATAATAATCAGATAAATTTAATTAATAATTAATGATTGATTATTTATTATTAGTTGTCAACCATTATCAGCAAAAATTAATAAATGTTTATCTTTTATTTTAGGGGCATTTGTATCATCTATAAAATTACGATATTGTACTCTTAAATCTTGTAAATCAATAGTCATAGTTGTGCGTAAAACTGGTTCTTTTTTCCTATTAAAATCAGGTACATATAAATAACTTATACGAGGAATATTAAAATAAAATCTGATTAAATTTGCTCCTTCCATTCTGCCAATAGTACGACTAGCACAACCTTCATATAAACGTAATAATGTCGGTAAAGAATCTAACATATCTAAATGAACTAAATAACTTTTTTCAAATACTTTGCCTATTGTTAAATCTTGACAAATTTTCTTAATTATTTCTAAATTTCTCAGAGTAATTAACATTTCATCAGCTAGAAAACAAGCGGCTTGATAATTTCCGAATAAATTTTTTATATCCATTTTTAAGATAGGAGATA
The DNA here is from genome assembly GCF_001548095.1 of Geminocystis sp. NIES-3708. Taxonomy (NCBI): domain Bacteria; kingdom Bacillati; phylum Cyanobacteriota; class Cyanophyceae; order Chroococcales; family Geminocystaceae; genus Geminocystis; species Geminocystis sp. NIES-3708. The sequence continues at coordinate 3,289,925 of NZ_AP014815.1, forward strand.
ATTGACGAATATTTGGTCTATTTCCAAAACGACTTAAGGCTAAATATAATAATATATCTTGACGACGTTGATCTGCTATTTGATCCCACTCTGACTCATTTGTTACCTGTAAAATTATCTTAAATGCTTGTTTAAAAGAACGAAATTCTGCTTTAATTTCCGCTTCTTGAGATAACTCTCCTTTTTGAGGTAGTCTTCCTCTTTCTGTATAAAAATTAATCAGAGGATTTAATAGTACTTGATAATCATCAAATTTTTTGATAGGTAATAAAATTCTAGGTGCTTTTACTTTAGAATGAAAACGAGAAGCTCGAAAATTGTTAGCTTTTTCTTCATCTCTGAAAATAAAATAAATGCCTAATCCAGCGGGAATTGCTTCTTTATTTAAAACACTTTCAATATAAGTTTTTAATTCTTCTTGTTCATAATATTTTTGAAAAGTATTTCTTTCTGTTATTATGCCATCACCATAAGCCATAAAACCCCTTTGACGATCATCAATTAATACTTGGGCGGCGACAATTAAAATTTCTTTAGTTAATAACCATGCTTTTACTAAAGCCTCTCGTCTTTCAGCTACATTTTCAATTACGTTAATAATGTATCCTAAGTTGACAATATCCGAATCTTTTAAAGGATTATCGGGATGATAAAAAAGATCCCAACCGTTACTTTCATATCCTTTTTCTGCCATAATTTTTACATCTAAACCATGACCACATCCATAATCAAAAAAAGTAGTTTTTTCAGAAAATAAACCAGCTTCTAATGCTAAATTAACAGGGCGAGAAAGTCTATTTCTATGAATTGCAGCTTTGTGACGTTCAATTTTGATGAATTCTTGAGGATTATTATTAATATGACAAGCTAAATTATGGTCAATAAAAATTAAGGAATGGTCAGTTAATAATTGTTCCCATTCTTTTCTAAGACCAATATAACGAGTATTATCTAATAAGCCCAATTTTTCTTCTATATGAGTTAAATGTTTAAATTTTTCATAATGGATATAATTGATATTTACAAAAGTTTCTTTTCTATGTAAAATTGGTGGATTATTCTCATTATTATAATTAATAACTTTACTTACTTGATCTTGGATATTAACAACAATACTTTTAATAAGAGCGGGATGGGGATTAGTATCAAAATCAGGATAATAAAGATAAGATATTTTTACTTTTTCTAAGTTAAATTTAACGAGAGTAAAATCATCAATATTCTTAACTAATTCTCTTGTTTGTTGCTCGTACTTTTGTAAAGAAATATCTAAGTAAATTAAAGCAGAAATATGTACATAAAGACTATTTGGAAGGTGTTTCCCAATCACGCTTTGACGAGCAATATTAGATATTTTCTCAAAATTATTTATCATATTAGTTAATGGATAAATGATAATTACACTAATGATAATTTTGGATTTTTGATTACATTGAATTACTGATGACTAATTACTCATTCTCAATTGTTAATTACTTATCCTAAATTTTAAGATAAAATAGAAGATTAGTTCCAAATATTTTGCCCATTGTTAAAATATGTCTTATACTCGAACCATTAGCACGATAGTTGCGATCGCCTTAGCATTAATAATGATTATCTTAGGTGGTTTATATTTTACTATTAGCTTTGGAGTCATCGTGTTTTTGGCACAAGTTGAGTATTTTCGACTCGTAAAAGCCAAAGGAATAGAACCGGCTAGTAAGACTACAATGGTAGTTTCTCAGTTTTTATTAATCACCGCTACATTTATTCCTAGTTTAACTGACGCAACTTTTGCTTTAGCAGGGGCATTAATTTGTTTTTATTTATTATTTTTGCCTAAATTAGCTACCATCGCTGACATCTCCACATCAATTTTAGGATTATTTTATGCTGGATATTTACCTAGTTATTGGATACGATTAAGAGTCAGTTTAGGACAAGATGCCGCTTATGCTCAAACTATTCCTAACATTCACAATTTACCCTTAGATGGTTATTTTCCTGCAAATATTTTTGATTTGAGCAGTTTTCCTGATGCTCTTAAAATTACTTTTATAGCCATGGCTTGTATTTGGGCTGCGGATATTGGTGCATATTTGATTGGTAAAAATTTTGGTAAAACTAAATTATCTAATATTAGTCCTAAAAAAACCGTTGAAGGATCATTATTTGGTATTACGGGAAGTATGTTAGTGGGATTATGGGGGGCGTGGTTTTTAGGCTGGAATTACTGGCAACTAACAGGAGCGTTACTCGGTTTGCTTATTGGTATCGTTAGCTTATTTGGTGATTTACTTGAATCCATGATGAAAAGAGATGCAGGAGTTAAAGATTCAGGAGAATTAATTCCAGGTCATGGTGGTATATTAGATAGAACGGACAGTTATGTTTTTACTGCACCTTTAGTTTATTATTTTGTTACTTTATTATTACCTTTATTTTCTTATTCTTGAATTTTAAAATTCAGTGAATGATGTAAATTTATTATTAATTATGATTTACGATTTTGCAATTATTGGCGGTGGTATTGTCGGATTAGCTACGGCAATCGCATTACAAGAAAAATACCCTAATAAAACAGTTATTTTAGTAGAAAAAGAGAATCAGTGTGCAGTACATCAAACAGGCCATAATAGTGGTGTTATCCATTCAGGAATTTATTATAAACCGGGTAGTTATAAAGCAATTTTAACTACCAAAGGAAATCAAGAATTGGTGAAATTTTGTCAACAATATAATATTAACCATGATGTTTGTGGTAAGTTAATCGTAGCTTGTAAAGAGAAAGAATTACCGTTATTGGAAAATTTATATCAACGAGGATTAAATAACGGTATTCCTGTCAAAAAAGTATCCCTCGAAGAAGTCAAAGAAATTGAGCCTTATGTTAGTTGTTTAGCGGCAATACAAGTGCCAACGGCAGGAATTGTTGACTATAAACAAGTGGCTCAAAAATATGCTGAAATTTTTACGAATAAAGGGGGAGAAATTAAATTTAATACTCAAGTGATGAAAATAAACTCATCATCACCCCAAATTTTAATTACAAATCAAGGAGAAATTCAAGCAAAATATTTGATCAATTGTGGTGGTTTATATAGTGATAAAATCGCCAAGATGGGGGGTGTTGAGCCTAGAATGAAAATTATCCCTTTCAGAGGTGAATATTATGAGCTAAAGCCCCAAAAACGTCATTTAGTCAAACATTTAATCTACCCTGTACCCAACCCCGATTTTCCATTTCTGGGTGTGCATTTTACCCGTTTAATTGATGGTAATATTCATGCTGGACCTAATGCTGTGTTAAGTTTAAAACGAGAAGGGTATCAAAAAACTGATTTTGACTTAGGGGAATTTGCGGAAATTGCTACTTATTCAGGATTATGGAAATTAGTGAGTAAATATTATGCCGAGGGGATAGAAGAAATTATTCGCTCTTTTAGCAAGAATGCTTTTGTGCGTAGTTTGCAAACTCTCATCCCCGAAGTAAAGGCTGATGATATTATTCCTTCCCCTGCTGGAGTTAGGGCACAAGCGTTACAAACTGATGGTAAATTAGTGGAAGATTTTTTGATTATATCTACAAACAATGCTCTTCATGTATGTAATGCACCTTCTCCAGCTGCTACTGCTTCCCTTGAAATTGGGAAAGCTATTTGTGAGCAAATTTCTAATTAATTATGAATCATCAAAAAATCGTGGGTCTGAAACCCTGCCCTTTAGGGCATTAGTTTGATAATATAAATATTGTGCCACAAAGACTTTAAAACGGTAGGTGAGACTCCTAGTGGTGGGACACCTGTTGAAAAGATGAGTTACCGAAATGGTACTCGGTGCAATGCACTACAGACCCAGCCCCTACAAGCAAAGACGTTAAGTGAGTGAAAAGCACAACTCTGAAAGTAAACTGAAAGCAAAAGCTAACAGTGTAGTGGCGATTGACACCGCCTTGTGAACTGCTGTCGTATTTGTGTTAAGGCACGATATGACAATGTGGTTGTTACCAGCAATAACTGACATTTTCGGTTATCTCCTCTAAAGAATCCTCGTGGCTTTAGCCCGATGGAGTGTCAATCATTGTTAATTATTAACAACTGTAATAGTATTTTTAAAGGGGATAAATATTTAACTTTTCTTTTGGATTAAAGATAAGTTAAAAATCATCAAAATAAATACTAATTTATGGCAAATATTACTCAAGTATCTAATGGATTAAAGAATAAAAAAGCATTAAAAGATTGTATTTTAGGTGCTATCGATATTGGGACAAATTCCATTCATATGGTAGTAGTACAAATTAATGCTCAAATTCCTTCTTTCAGTATCATTGCTAAAGAAAAAGATACCGTTAGATTGGGTGATCGCCATCCCGAAACAGGAAATCTGACAGAAGAAGCTATAAATCGTTCTTTAGCGGCTCTAAAACGCTGTAAACATTTAGCAGACAGCTTAAAAGCAGATCAAGTTATTGCCGTAGCAACAAGTGCGACACGAGAAGCTCCCAATGGACAAGAATTTTTAAGACTAATACAAGCAGAGTTAGGTATTTATGTTGACTTAATATCAGGGCAGGAAGAAGCCAGAAGAATCTATCTAGGAGTTTTATCAGGTATGGATTTTGGTGGAAAAGTTCATGCTATGATTGACATTGGAGGAGGCTCAACAGAAATAGTTTTGGGAGATAATAAAGAAGCAAGATTTTTAAGTAGTACAAAAATAGGAGCTGTTCGTCTTACTCAAGATTTTATTCATAGTGATCCTATTAATCATCAAGAATTTTTTAGTTTACAAGCCTATGTGAGAGGGATGTTAGAGCGCCCTGTGGAAGAATTTAAAAATGCTCTTAATCAAGGAGAAACACCGATTTTTGTAGGCACATCAGGCACAGCAGAAACTTTAGCTTTAATTCATTCTACCCAAAACCAAGAAGTTGCACCTTTAACCCTCAATGGCTATCAAATACCACTAAGAGATATTGAAGCAATTTTAAGCCGTCTAATTACGATGAGTTATGCCCAACGTGCTACTTTACCCGGAATGTCTGAGCGTAGGGCGGAAATTATCATAGCTGGAGTTACAATTTTGGTAGAAGCAATGAAAATGCTAGACATAGAATATCTTACCATTTGTGAACGTGCCTTGCGAGAAGGAGTCATTGTTGATTGGATGTTGCAACATGGTTATATTGAAGACCGTCTTGCACTTCAAGGAGAAGTACGACCTAGAAATATTTATAAAATTGCCCATAAATATCGAGTGGATTTACCTCATGCCGAAAAAATAGCTGATTTTGCCCTTAATATTTTTGATGCCACCAAAAATCTATTACATTCTTGGGGTAATTTGGAAAGAGAATATCTTTGGTCATCCACTATTTTACATAATTCTGGTTTATATATCTCTCATTCTGCTCATCATAAACACTCTTATTATTTGATTCGTAATGCTGAATTATTGGGTTTTAGTGAAATTGAAATTGAATTAATTGCCCAAATTGCTCGTTATCACCGTAAAAGTAAACCAAAACGCAAACATGAAACTTATACTTGTTTATCAGACTATCATCGTCAAATCATTAAACAATTAAGTGCTATTCTTCGATTGGCGATCGCATTAGATCGTCGTCAAATTGGAGCAATAAAAAGCCTAGAATGTAGATATGATAGTGAATATAGACAATTACATTTGCATCTAACTCCTTCTTTGCCTAATGATGATTGTGCCTTAGAATTATGGAATTTAGATTATAAAAAACCAATTTTTGAACAGGAATTTCAAGTAAAAGTAATTACTACATTACATAAATAAAAATAATTTCTGGCTTTTATACAATAGTTATGATAATTAACAAGCCCAGTGAAAAATTACAAGATATAAGATAAAAAATATACTTATTTTAAACTAATAAAAATCTAGCAAAAATATCCTTTTCAGGGTATATAAGATCTTTATACTTAGTATTTTATAATTCTCTGATTCTTTTATTTTCAAGTGATCATAAATACTGTAAAAAACCGAAAATAGTTTTGAGATTAAAGTCAAGTTACTTGAATTTATGTGAAGAATAATATTAAGAATAAATACGAAAACTGATTCGCTTATTCGACATCTTTAAAAATTGACTAGCATATAGATTATTCTAATCTAAGGTGTGAATTATGATCAGAAAAATAAGCCTAATAATTACCTTCTCATTTATTATTAATTGCTTTTTGCCTGAATCAAGCCAAGGTCAAGAAATTAGTATCGATGGCAATACAGCTACCATTGTCACCAAAAATGGAGAACGCATCGTAATTGATGGCAATACATTATCCAGAGACGGGAAAAACCTCTTTCACAGCTTCAAAGAATTTGGTTTAACGAATCAACAAATAGCAACTTTTTTAACAAATCCCAATATTCAAAATATTTTAACCAGAGTTACAGGGGGAAATCCATCTTATATTAACGGTTTAATCGAAGTTGTCGGTGGAAACTCTAACCTTTTTTTGATGAATCCTGCAGGAGTTGTTTTTAGTCAAGGAGCTAGTTTAAATGTACCAGCAGATTTTACCGCTACTACCGCTACAGGTATTGGCTTTAGTAACGGAATTTTAAACGCCATTGGCAATAATGACTATCAAAATTTAACGGGTAATCCTACTAACTTTATTTTCAACACTCAACAATCAGGAAGTATTATCAACGCGGGGGATTTAAAAGTAGCACAAGGAAATAACATCAATCTTTTTGCGGCTAATATCATCAATACAGGTACAATCGAAACCCCTCAAGGGAAAATCAATATACAGGCGGTTAAAGGTACATCAAGGATAAAAATCACTCCTGAAGGTAGTTTGTTGAGCTTAGAGCTTGATATCCCGAAAGATGAGCAAGGAAATTTATTAGGCTTCACCCCTCAAGATTTACCGAGTCTATTGACAGGGGCAAATAATGGTGGTGTGACAACGGGGAATGTCATGGTTGAAAATAATCAAGTACAAGTGGCGAAAAGTAATATCCCCAGTGAAACGGGAATTGTCATTGCATCAGGAAAAATCAGTACTTCATCGGCAAATAAAGGGGGAGAAGTAACGGTATTAGGGGATAAAGTTGGGGTGATTGATGGTGAAATATCTGCTAATGGTGATTTAGGGGGCGGAAAAGTTTTATTAGGTGGTGAGCGTCAAGGAAAAGGCACAATTCCCAATGCTCAAATTACCGTTATTGATAAAAATTCTACTGTGAATGCTGATGCCAACTTAAGGGGTAATGGGGGAGAGGTTATCGCCTTTGCCAGTGATTATCTAGGAGTTGATGGTCAATTAACGGCAAAAGGTGGCTTGATTTCAGGGGATGGTGGATTTATTGAAACCAGTGGTTTAAAATCATTTTCGATCAACACAGTGCCTGATGTGGGTGCAACTAATGGCACAGGTGGAGAATGGTTAATTGATCCTTATAATATTGCAATTATAAGTGAAGATTTATTTGAAGGTATAACTAGCGAAAATCCCTTCATTGCTTTTAATAATAATGCTCTACTGTGGGTAGGATTTATACAACAAGCACTTATCAACGGTGACGTTACTGTATCAACGGGAATAAGTAGTGATACTCGATTACCTCAAGAAGGAAATATTACTTGGAATAGTGATGCAATACTTGATTACGATAACATTGGACAAGGAAAAACTTTAACGTTGGATGCGGCTAATAATATTATTTATTTAGGAATAATTGATGATTTCATCCCTTCAACTATAGATTCTCTAAATATTGTTTTTAATGCTGATTCTGATAATAATCAATTTGGAGCAATCGCACTTTTCAATGGTTCATTAATCAATACCAATACAGGTAATATTAATATTAATGCTAATGCTGCGACTACCACAGATATTAATGGAGGTTTTGAAATCATCGGAAATGGCAGAATTATTACATCGGGTATAACAACTTTTAATACAGGACAGACAAATATTGTAGTTCCTGAAACATCCCCCAGTGACTTTAATACTGTTGTGATTAATAGTGCTGATAATGTTAACCTTTATGATATCAATACTCTTAACTTGGGTAATTCTAATGTCAACGGTGATTTAAGAGTAACGACTAATGGTAATCTTACCAATAGTGGAAATATTATAGTAGCAAATAATACTGATATTAATACTAACGGTAATGATATTTTATTAGATGTAACGGGAAATAATTTTCAAACTGTTAATATTGTCAATGCTAACAACGTAATTCTTGCAGATATTAATGATTTAACCTTTGGGAATGTAGATAGTGAAAGTAATCCTCTCAACATTAGCATTTCAGGAGATTTAGATTTGCGAGTTACAGGTATCACGAATATTCTGAGTAATATTCAAGCTAATAGTATTCTCACAAATAATCTTGGCACAACGGTTGTTAATGCTAATACCATCACCACTACGGGAAATCAAACATATAATAATCAACTTAATATAGAAAGAAATAGTATTTTTAGTAGTGCGACTGGACAATTAAATTTTAATGGTGCAGTAAATGTTAGTCAAAGTCTCACTCTTGAAAGTTTGTCAGGGATTAATTTTCCTCAAAATGCCCTTGTTTCAGCTAATGGTAGTAATTTGATTTTGAGAACGTTAAATGACGATAGATTTATCTCTATTAATAATGGTAACAGCACCCTATTTAATATCTCTAACCTCAATCAAATCAATGGCTTTGAGAATATTATCATTGGAGAAAGTAGTTCTATCGGTTCTATCAATATTGATGGTGTTTTAAACATAAATGATCCTCTCAGTTTACAGGCTAGTAATATCAATGTTAATTCTTCTATTTTTGGGGATGATAATGCTTCTATTACCATCATAGGTGCGAAAACAACCACGACTCTCAACGCTGATATTATAACTCAAGGTAATGATATAACCATTGATGATAACGTTATTTTAGGTGCTGATGTTACCCTAGCTATTGATAATGGAAATAATATTATCGGTAATATTGACATACTTGGAACTATTAATGGTAATCAAAGTTTAACTCTCAATGGCGGTGATAGCAGTATTTTTATTCTAGGAGTGATCGGTAATAGTCAAGCTTTAAATAACTTAACTGTCACAGCAAATACAACTAATCTTAATGGTGGTTTGGTTTTGACAACGGGAAATCAAACTTTTAATGGTGATTTACTACTCACTAATAATAGTACTCTTGAACCACAAGGCTTTTTTGTCAGTGACAATATAATTACCAACGGTAATAATGTTACGATCATCGCCGACAATATTAACACTGGAAACATTAATACAAGTAATATTGAGGGTAATGGTGGTAATATTATTCTTACTTCCACTCAAGATGGTATTCTAACTCAGAATCTGAACTCTTCAGGAAATAATGGTGGTGCGATCGCCTTGAACTCAGGCACAACTATTGAAACACAAGGAATTAGCTCAATCGGAAATACGCAAAATGGTGGCAATGTAACAATTAATTCTCTTAATGACATACAATTGACTAACATTAATACCCGTAGTAATAACCTCACAGGGGGGAATGTCAATATACTAACAAGCGGTAGATTAAGAATAACAGAAACCATTGGTAATACTAATTTTAGTATCGATAGTAGTGGCAACAATGGTGGAGGTTCTATTAATATTAGCTTCTTTCCTGAAGGACTTGAAAAAAATCAGGAAGATCCTCGTTTACCTTTTATTGTAGGCGATCCTAGTAATAATGGAACTTTAGGACTTATTACTACGGGTGATTTCACTGTTGAACCGGGAGAATATTTTGATACATTTCAATTAGGAAATATTGGAGTCGTATTATTAGATCCCCAACCAGAAACTCCCCAACCAGAAACTCCCCAACCAGAAACTCCCCAACCAGAAACTCCCCAACCAGAAACTCCCCAACCAGAAACTCCCCAACCAGAAACTCCTCAACCAGAAACTCCACAACCAGAAACTCCACAACCAGAAACTCCACAACCAGAAACTCCACAACCAGAAACTCCGCAACCAGAAACTCCTCAACCGGAAACTCCTCAACCGGAAACTCCTCAACCAGAAACTCCTCAACCAGAAACTCCTCAACCGGAAACTCCTGTCAATTCTCGCACAGAAAAACTCAATCTATTACAAAAAGAAGGTGATCCAAATAATGCCATTCCTTCACGATTTGAAGTTAAAACCCTTGGGGCAAATCTTTATCCTTCAGTTATTCCTATTGCCACCATTGCTCAAGCTCAAGAAATTTTAACTTTAATCGAACAAGAAACACCGGAAAAACCAGCATTGATATATGTTACTTTTACTCCTAAAGGTTATGAACCACCTAATTTGGAAAAAGAATTTGCCCGTAGAGAAGTTTTAAATACTCAAGAATATAGCCAAGTTGATATTACTCTTTCTGATATTCAACCGACTATTCCCTTAAAACCATCTGAAGAAGATCAGTTAGATTTACTAATAATTACCCGTAAAGGCGCTCCCATCAGGTTAACTGTACCTGTTACCCGTGAGCAAGTAGTGCAATCAGCTACTAATTTATGGTCAAGTGCGTCAGATAATTTTGCCTTAAATGACAATTATAAGCCATATGCTACAGAATTATATAGCTGGTTAATTACACCCCTTGAAGATAAACTGAAAAAAGAAGAAATTTCTAATTTATTATTTATTTTGCCTACAGAAATTCGTTTTCTTCCTGTTGCCGCTTTATATGATGGTAATAACCAGCAGTTTCTCGTCGAAAAATATAGTAGTGGTTTAGCACCAAGTTTAAACTTAAATGATAATAGTTATCGCCCTATCAAAGATTTAAACCTTTTGGCGATGGGAGCAGCACAGTTTGCAGATGATCAAGTAACACCTTTACCTGCTGTTGGCTTAGAGTTGCCAACCATTCAAAAAGTTTGGAATGGTAAAGCAACAGAAGATTATCAACGATATTTGAATAATAACTTTACTTTTGACGAAATTAAACAAAATTTAGGTGCTAAATCTTTTGGAATAGTACATTTTGGTACTCATGGGGAATTTAATCCGACAGAAACTACTGATAGTTTTATTCAATTGTATAATTCTCGACTTAAATTAGGTGAATTACGCAATCTTGGTTTAAATCAGCCTTTAGTGGAATTGATGGTATTAAGTGCTTGTGATACTGCTTTTGGTAACGAGATAGCCGAGTTAGGATTTGCTGGTTTAGCGGTACAAGCTGGAGTTAAAACTTCCTTAGGTAGTGTTTGGCAAGTCAGTGACACTGGTACTTTGGCGTTGATGACTGATTTTTATGGGCAACTAAAAACTCAATCTACTAAAGCAGAATCTTTACGACAAGCACAGTTAAATATGCTTCAAGGTAAAATTTATAAAACTGAAGATGGTAATGAGATTATTACTCCTGAACTAGAAGTATCATTAGATGGGTTACCCGAAAATTCTCGGCAAAAAGAAGATTTTTCTCATCCTTTTTATTGGGCTCCTTTCACTATGATAGGTAATCCTTGGTAATGTAATAATTAAAGATTTCTAATTTCTTACATTTTATCTTTATTAAAAAATTTTTAAGGATTTCTATTTATTTTGTTCTTATAATTTATTCATTAAAAACAAATATCAGACTATATATCATATTATGAAAAGTATTAATTTGAATAAAAAATTATTTATATTTTCCCTAAGCTCATTATCTTTTTTTAGTGTTAACGATCAAATTTCAGCTCAAGAATTTAATTTTACCATTGAAAATAATCAAAAATATTTAACTAATGATTTAGTTAATGACAATATTTTTTTGCTCGGTCAAAATAATTCCCCAGAAGTTTATATCAAAAATATTCAAGTCAAAGGAAATAGCATTTTAAATAATGAAATTAATACTATTATTGAACCTTATAAAAATCAAAGTGTTACTGGTGAAACTTTAAAAAATGTTGCAGACCAAATTACACAAATTTATCTGAATAAAGGTTATATTACTACTAGAGCTATTGTGGAGAATGTTATTGATGAAGTAGCAATTATTAGGGTTGATGAAGGACAAGTAGAAGCAATTGAAATTGAAGGTGCGAAAAGATTAGAAAATTATGTACGTCAAAGAGTAGCGTTAGGGACAACAACACCTCTTAACTCTGGGAATTTAGAAGATCAATTGCGATTGTTAAAAACAGATCCTTTAATTGATAATATTGAAGCTACTTTAAGACAGGGTAATGCTGAAAAACAAAGTATTTTAGTGATAAAAGTTTCTGAAGCTGATCCCTTTTTTGCGACTATTGGTATTGATAATTATTCTCCTCCCAGCATTGGTGCTTCTCAAATGACTTTTGGGGCGGGTTATGGTAATGTTTTTGGTTTTGGTGATTCTTTTTCTGTCTCTTATCAACCTCGGTTAGAAGATTGGACTGGTACTTATAACTTAGATCTGTACTATAATGCTCCTCTTAATCCCATGAATGGTAGTTTACAAGCAAGGGTTTCTATACAAGAAAATACCGTTGTTGAAGGTGATTTTCAAGAGTTAGATATTAGCGGAGAAAGTCAGTTTTACGAATTAAGTTATCGTCAACCATTGATTCGTACTCCCCGTGAAGAATTTGCGTTATCTGTTGGTATGAGTTATCGTAATGGTCAAACTTTTACTTTCCAAGGGCCAACTCCTTTTGGTGTAGGACCTAATGATGATGGTATTACTCGTACGAATGTGATTACTTTTGGTCAAGATTATGTTAAACGGGAAACAACAGGAGCTTGGGCTTTACGATCTCAATTTAGGATGGGAGTCGGTTTATTTGATGTAACGACATCTAATCGTTCTAATGATCCTGATGGTTATTTTTTTGCATGGTTAGGACAAATTCAACGAGTACAATTATTAAATCCTGATAATTTATTAATTATTCAAGGAGATATTCAATTAAGTTTAGATCCTTTATTACCATCAGAACAGTTTGTAATTGGTGGAGGACAATCCGTAAGAGGTTATCGACAAAATGTCCGTGCGGGAGATAATGGTTTTCGTTTTTCCATTGAAGATAGAATTACCTTAATTAGAAATGAGGAAAAATTCCCTATATTTCAAATTGCTCCATTTTTTGATATGGGCTCAGTGTGGAATGCTCAGGGAAATCCTAACTTTTCAGCTAATCAACAATTTATTGCTGCTTTAGGATTAGGTTTAATTTGGCAACCCATAAACAACTTAAACATAAGAATCGATTATGCACCACCTTTAATTGATTTGATTGATCGAGGTAATAACATTCAAGATGACGGTTTATATTTCAATCTTAAATATAATTTTTAATGATTTTGATTGGTTTGTTGCCAAATTTTAATTGTGCCATCAACTCCTCCTGCCGCCAGAATTTCACCATTTTTACTTAAGGATAAGGAAAAAATACGGTTATCATCGCCAATTTTTAAATGTCCTAATTCTTTTGCAGTGGCAGGATGCCAAATTTTAATGAAACCATCAACTCCGCCACTATATAATAAATTGCCGTCAGGATTGAAAATTAAGTCCATTACTTGTCCGTGATGACCTTGTAATTCTAAAGTAGGTGAAAGTTCTAAAAATAAACTAAACATTGTATTTGGTAAATGCCAGATTTTAATCGAGCCATCAGTACAACCCCCAGCAATATATTCCCCTGACTTACTAATGGCAATAGATTCTAAAGAAGTGACATTACCTACTAATAAACCAAGTTTTCTTTCTCCTCCTAACTCCCAAATAGTTATCTCTCCATCACCACCACCACTAGCAATAAATCCAGATTCTTCATGAATAGCGATGGCATTAATTGCCCCAGTTTTGTCATAGCAACTTTGAAGTAAATCACCACTTTGTAAATCCCATTGTTTCAAAGTTTGATCATAACTACCACTTACAATAATTTGCCGAGAAGAAGCTATTTCTAAACCATGAATTGAGCCTGTGTGATTAGTTAAAGTATTTTGAAGGTTTAAACGTAAAGAATTTTTTTCTGATTTCAAAGACCAAATTTTTACATCTTGATCTAAACTACCTGTAACAATACCATGATCCAGATAATTAAAATCACTAACACTAACGGTTAAAACTCCTTGAGCTGAAGCCTTTACAGCATCAATTTCATAACCTGTGTCTAAAGACCAAATTTTTAAATATTGATCCCAAGAAGAACTTAATAAATACTTACTATCATGAGTAATGATTAAATCAGTAACAGATTGACTATGACCATTAATAATATGAATACATTTCCAAGCAATTTTTGGGGGAGCTTCAATGTCATAATTTTGGGACTGACTTAAAACATGGCGATCAGGTAATTTAATATCATTAGGGGATGAATTAATAGGTTTTCGGGAAGATTGAGAAGATTGATAAAGTTGTTCTAAACTTTTAATTCTTTGTTCTAATTTATGTTCTTGAATATAATCAATAATACTTGTTAAAGATTTATTTAAACTTTCAACATCTTGCTGTAAAGAAGCAATAATTGGGTTATCTGATTTTTGTGTATTGCTAGAAATTTTAGGCGGAGTTGTCAGGGTATTTTGTTTTTCTATATAATCGCTAATTTTAGCGTTAATTTCTTCAACTTCTCCTGAAAAACGTCTTAGTTGAATATTTAATGCCGCTCCAATACGATTTTTTGTACGAGATTCTAAGCGAAAACGATTGATAATATTTAAAAGAAAAGTAATCGTAATAGCAGAAAATAATAAAGTATTAGACTGTAAAAATAAAGAAATAATTAAGCCAATAATAATAAATAAAACACCGAGATATTCAAGCCATTCTAACCAAAGTAAAGTAACTAAAATCATAAGAATTATCCTTAAATGCCTAACATTGTACGAGCGATCGAAAAATAAATCAACACCCCTAAAACATCCACAGCAGTAGTAATAAAAGGTGCAGACATTAAAGCTGGATCTAATCCGATAGACTTAAATAGGAAAGGTAAAGCTGAACCAGAAACCGATGCTAACACAGAAATAGCCACTAAACTAACTCCCACAGATACTGCTACCACAGGATTTTTATTAGTTTGAGGTAAAAGATAAGCCCAAATAGAAGCTAAAATTCCTAAAATTAAGCCTAATAATAATCCAGCTAATGCTTCCCTAAAAATAACTTTTACTGTACCTAAATCACTCACTTCATCAGTACTTAAACCCCTAATAACTACAGTAGAAGACTGAGTACCAATATTACCCCCTGTACCTGTTAAAAGAGGGATAAAAGCCGCTAAAACAGTAACTTTTGCTAGTACGTCTTCTTGTGCACCAATAATACTTCCTGTAACGGTATTAGTCAATAATAATATCAATAGCCATGACACTCTTCTTCTTGCCACCGTAAATAAATTAGTTTGAAAGTAGTTATCACCATTAGATTGTACAGCCCCTAAAGCATAAATATCTTCTGTGGCTTCCCGTTCTAAAATGTCGATAACATCATCTACGGTGACAATACCTACTAATCGTAACTCTTTATCAACTACTGGCACAGCTAAAAAGTCATATCTTTGAATTAATCTAGCCACTTCTTCTTGATCCATGTCAGTTTTGACATAAATCACATCCTTCGTCATGATTTGTTCGAGGGTTTGAGTGGGAGAATTTAAAACTAAATCTCGTAAAGAAACAATACCCGCTAGATGACGAGAAGCATCGGTTACATACATATAATAAATTAATTCCGAGGCTTTAGCTAAAGAGCGTATTCTGTCTAAGGTTTCCTCTACCGTTAAATTTTGTTTAAGAGAAATATACTCAGGAGTCATGATTCTTCCTGCGGTATCTTCCTCATAACCCAAAAGTAGGTTTGTTGCTTGTCTTTCTTCAGGGCTTAACTGTTCTAAAATACGACTAACGACTGAAGCTGGTAACTCATCAAATAACTTGGCACGATCATCGGGAGACATTTTATCGACAATATCTAAGACTTCTTGACGCTTAAATTCTTCTATTAACGACTGTTGTACACTAGAATCTAAATGTTCATAAACATCGATGGCTTCTGTTTTATTCAGTAACCGAAAGGCGATTAACTGCTTTGATGGAGGTAAATATTCAATGGCTTCAGCAATATCAACGTGTTGTACTGGTAATAATAATGCTTTTGCACCTTCTAGGTTATTTTGTTCTAATAAAATTTGTAATTGAGAACTTACTAACTCTCTTAATTCGTGGCGAGAATCATTTTGTTTAACCACTACATTATCACTCACCAGTACGCCCCCTTTATAACTTAAACTTATTACGATAAATCTTTTAGCATCGATTTTTAATTCTAACCTCTGTCTGGTTGATGTGAAAATAAACTTTTGATTGCTCAAAAATTAACCTAAAATGATAATAATAAAGGATTTTAGTAAATTTTTTGTGAGCTATTTTTTACTGTAAAATCCGATAATCTTGTGTAAATAAGGTGTAATGAAAAACTTTTTTGATGAGAGTAGAAGTTAAGAGTTCGACAGAATAAAAATGCTCAAGACAAGACAGACAAACAAGTAGATAAGTAAAATGGACAAAATTATGGATATTTGTGCATATTTAAAATCAATTTTATGAATTCACAAAAAATATAATCTCCCTGTCTGCTTATCTTTCTGTCTTGGTTACCAGCCATCATCTACTTTTAGATCGAACTTAGGTTAATTAAAACCAGTCATCATCGTCTTCCCAATCATTTTCATAGGGAATATCTTTTTTTTTGCCGACATTATAACGACGATCTCTGGGAGAAGTTGATGAAGAATCATAAAATGGTGCTCCACGATTACCTTCTTCCTGATAATCATTACTGCGTCGAGAAGAGGATGCAGAACGAGAAGTAGTAGGTTGAGAACGTTGAGGATTTCGAGGACTAGATAAACCACCGCCGCCGTAACCATAGTTATTCGGATTGTCATAATCTCGGTAATCTCGATTAGGGGAAACCCTTGAGCCATATGAGTTAGTGTCAGAATTACGATATACTGCACCTCTTTCTCTGGGGTTATAGTCATCTTCATCATCACCAATAAAAGTCTTTTTAATAGACTCAAAAAACCCTTCTTGTTCATCATCATATTGTAGTCTGACTTCTCGATTTAATTCATAAAGAACATCTTGTAAATCAGCCTGACTACGATCTAAACGGCGATCGTCATCTTTTTCTAAACTATCAAGAATTTCAGTACAAAGAGTTTCTATATCTCGGCGATAAGGATTTGTAAATTGACTACCGAAATCGAGAGTAACTTCCCTTAAACGACGTTGGGCTTGATCTGTCAAAGCCTTTGCTCCATTGCGTTTTTCCACTCGATCACGTCTTTCTCTATCTTCTCTAGCAAATTCTTGGGCTTGATTCATCATCTCATCAACTTCTGCTTGTGATAAAGTCGAAGCACCTTGAACAATAATTCTTTGTTCTCTTCCAGTAGTTTTATCTCTAGCAATTACTTGTAAAATGCCGTTAGCATCAATATCAAAAGATACTTGAATTTGTGGTACACCCCTAGGTGCAGGTGGAATTCCAGTTAATTTAAAACGTCCCAAAGACTTATTGTCTTCTGCCATTTCTCGTTCCCCTTGCACTATATGAATTTCTACAGAAGTTTGATTATTTTCTGAGGTAGAGAAAACATCTGATCTTCTTACTGGGATTGTAGTATTGCGGGGTAAAAGTTTTTTTGTAACACCACCAATGGTTTCCACACCAATAGATAAAGGAGTCACATCGAGGAGTAAAATATCTTTTACTTCCCCCCCTAAAATTCCTGCTTGAATAGCAGCACCAACGGCTACAACCTCGTCAGGATTAACATTCTGATTAGGTTCAATATCAATAAAGCTACGGACTAAATCTTGTACTAAAGGTATGCGAGTTGAACCCCCAACTAATACAACTTCATCTATCTGCACAGGGCTTAAACCTGCGTCTTTCAAAGCTCTTTGAATAGGGCGACGTAATCGAGATACCAAATCACCACATAGTTCTTCAAATTTAGCACGACTAAGACTGGTTTCGATATGTTTAGGTCCATCTTCAGTCGCAGTAATAAAAGGCAAATTAATTTCTGTATTACTAACTCCCGATAGCTCAATTTTAGCTTTTTCTGCCGCTTCGGTTAACCGTTGCAAAGATTGTCTATCTCTTCTTAAATCTACTCCTTCGGTTTCTAAGAATGCTTCAGCGAGATAATCAACAATTCTTCTATCAAAATCATTTCCCCCTAATTGAGTATCACCGCTAGTAGCTTTAACTTCTAAAACACCATCTCCCACTTCAAGGATAGAAACATCAAAAGTTCCTCCCCCCAAGTCAAAAACAAGGATTTTTTCACTCCGTCTTTTTTCTAAACCATAAGCTAAAGAAGCCGCAGTAGGTTCATTTACAATTCTTAACACTTCTAATCCTGCAATTTTTCCTGCATCTTTTGTTGCTTGACGTTGAGCATCGTTGAAATATGCAGGTACAGTAATTACAGCACCAGTCACTTCTTCCCCTAAATATCTTTCTGCTTCCTCCGCTAATTTGCGTAAAATCATCGCTGATACTTCTTCTGAGGCAAACTCTTTTTTCAGACGAGGACAACGAATTTTGATATTATCAACTTCATCCCGACGAATGGTATAAGGCACACGTTTAGATTCTTCATTTAATTCTGAGTATTTTCGCCCCATGAAACGTTTAATACCATAGTAGGTATTTTGAGGATTTAAAACTCCTTGTCGTCTTGCCATTTGCCCAATGACTAATTCACCATCTTTATTAAAACCTACTACGGAGGGAGTGGTGCGACTTCCTTCAGAGTTGGGGATAACGAGAGGCTTTCCCCCTTCCATCACTGCTACCACTGAGTTAGTTGTGCCTAAATCTATACCAACGACTCTACCCATTGTTGCTAATTTCTCCAGTTTTTTCTCGTTATTTGCCCTCGTTCGAGGTTTTTATACTTTAACTTTACTATTTATTCAGTCTATTGTATCGGATCACGTTTGAGATCAAAGGGCGAATTTATCCTTAATTTATTGTTAAAGGTTAGGCAATAGGAAATAGAAGAAATAGATTCAATCCAGAATAATATTTAGCTAAAAATTCATTTTTGGTCATTGAAGCTGATAACTGACTACTTATAGTTATCCTCATCAAAATAAAAAACTTTTTTAGCAACTCCTATGTAAGTTGAAATTTTATTCAATCTTCTCGATCGCCAATAGATATAATATGATTAGCTCCGAAAATAGCTTCATAATGTCGATAGAATTTAAATTCAAGGATATTATAAAAGGGATCTTGCAAAAAAAAAGTTTGATGCTCAGTTAATTGTTCTTTAAATCTTAATTTTGCCGGTTGATATAACTCTAAATGGTCTTGACATCTAGTCAACAATAAATTCCAATCTGATTCATGGATGAAAATTAAACCAAAATGGCGAGGATAAATACTAGAAGGTGGAATTAAAATTTCTTTTGTGGTATGTCCTACTAATTGATGACCATAAAAATCAAAAATAACAGCGTGTTGATTTTCTCTCCCGATTTTTGCACCTAAAATATCACTATAAAAATTTTTAGCTTCATTAATACTATTAATAGGAATAGCTAAATGAAAAATTACTTGGTTAACCATAAACAAATTAAATCATATATTCAATATTTACTGGGCTCAGACGTATCTAACTAGAATATTGAGGGTAGTAGATACCTCAAGTTCGACACAAAAAAAATTGTAAAAACAAGTACAGATGGACAATAAAATCAGTAAAACGGTAAAAAAAAATACCAATATGTCTAAATTGTTGAGAGAGTTTTTTTAATTTTTGACTAGTTTTAAAAGATTCAAGTTAAATGCGTTTGAGCCTATTTTTTTATTCTACAGTAGTATAAACAACAAAATTATTTCTACTTTTTTCTCGGTTAAATATAAGGCTTGATCAGCTTGTTTTATAGCAGAAAAAGAGAGGAAATTTTTCTTCCTCGTAGTTATCCATTGACAATGACTCCTTCAAGTGCGTTGTTTGCATTTTCTCCAAGGCTAATTTTTAGTAAGTCATATAAGTTCCGATCCATAGTTGCACCCTCGAACTGACAATTTCCGAGAAATTTGGGCGTTATTTGCTCATCGGGCAATTGTCGAATTCTGAATTCGTCGGCTAAGAATCTGTCACGGTTGCTTGGGGTAAGAATAGCCCCGGAAAAATTTGCTCCTCGAAAATCTACGTCGATAAACGTCGCACGTATCAAAGAGACTTGCACTAAGCTCGTATTGCGTAGGGAGAACTTATTGATTATAGCTCCCCAGAAATCAAATTCATCAAGTATATGTCCATCAAGAATTGAACCTTCCAACTTCTGGGCGATTTTCTTGTCTCCGAGATCTACAACCTGAACAATGCTTGAACTGAGAGGATCTGCGCAGTGACAACAAACAGGATTACCTTTTGGATCTGTGTTGATTGAATTCGACTGTGAAATTAATAGAATGGGAGATGTAAGGTTATTTTCCAATAGCTGTACGAACACTGTATGTAAGTCATTGCTACTGCCCATCCGAATCCCGTTTATCGTCGAGAACAGAAGTCCTCGAATAGCGTTGATTTTACCTTTGCGCGGGTCCATTACCCCATCAGCAGTAAGAATCGTATCGATCAGCTTAACACAAAAACTCTGAGTATTGGCAGCGGCGGCGGCGGCACTTTGATTTATAGATTGCTTAGTCTGTTCTTTAGTCAGAACGTAGAGGCTATACGTGAGGAGACTCTGAATAACCAATCCCGCCCCTGCTAGTACCATATTAACGGCTTCAAACCATGAACCAGCTTCGTTTTCATTGCGAGTAGCTGCGGCTGCCACGGCGTGGAAAAAACCCGTACCCGCTATTATTGTAAAAGTCAGGGCAATAAGCAATGAAATTTTCAGAGCTTTGGGCGAAGATAGTATGTTGACAATCTTTTGCGTGGTTTTCGTAAAGGAGGTTTGTGCGAGGATCAGTAAACCAGCCATGCCCAATATGGTAAGAAGCGGATTTGAAGGAAACAACCCTCTGATAAAATCGAACTTTTCTGGGGCGATCTCCACAGGGCGCTCTATGAGAAGACTAATCACGACAAAAGGGAGCAGCAATGTAAGTAGGGCTAGGGCTAAAGAGCCTCGTCTCTTGCTAAAATCCTTAGAGTCCATTTTTATATAACCTTAACCTTATAGTCTTTTCTTTCTCAGCGTATCACACCATCGTTCTAGAGACAAAGAGGCTAAGATGAATTATGGAGAGGAAAGACAAACTCTATAGAGAAACTGGGTTATGGTATTAGTCTTCTTGTGTAGGTTTTTTATTTTTATCTGATGGTAAATCAATAAAAACTCGATCCCCGACTGATAAACCGCCTAATATTTCCGTTGTATCATCTACTGACGTACCAATGGTAATCGGTTTAAATTTAGGAACGTTATTTTCGCCGGGAATCATTACTCCAGTTTTACCTTCTTCCGTGACAATTGCCACCGTTGGAACTACTAAAATATTATCTAATTTTTCTCCCAAAAAATTCACTTCTACATTCATTTTTGAAAGTAGTCGATCTTGTCCAGTAATTACCGCAATCTTCACTTCAAAAGAGGTCACATTTTGCTCTACAATTGCCTCTGGAGCAATGCTTTTAACCACACCTTTAAAAACTTCATTAGGATAAGAATCGGCAATAATTTGCACCGGTTGACCTAATTTGATTTGACTTAAATCAATTTCTGGCACTTTTGCCACAATTTCTAACCCTTTAGCTAAAGCAACGATAGAAGAAGAAGTAGCTGAAGCAGTGGTAGAAGCGGAAGTCGTAGGAGTAACAAAAGCACCTTCTGTGGCAAATCTTTGAGTAATAATTCCGTCAAAAGGAGCAGTAATTAAAGTATCTTGAAATTGAATTTTAGCAATTTCTAAACTAGCTTGTACTGCTTTGATATTCGCTTTCAGTTTTTCTATCTCAGCTTTACCACTAACTTTTCTTTCTTCTAAAGATATTTTGATTTCCCCTACTGCCGCCTCTAAACGTTTAATTTCAGGATCTTCGGTAATTTGTAATTCTTCTAACTGTCGGACAATTCTTTGTACATTTGCCTGAGAAACAATGACTTCATTGGCTAATTGATCAAATTGATCAGCGGTAATAGCACCTTCTTGTAATAACTTTTCATTTCTTTGCAATTGAACTTGAGCTAATTTTAGCTTGGATTGAGCTTCGACTAATTGGGCTCTTGTTTGTTCAATCTGAGAAGGAATTCTACGTCTTGATTCCTCTAAACGTGCTGATGCTTGAGCTAATTGAGCTGATAATACTTGTAAATCACCTTGTAATTTTAAATCTGCTTCTTGGACACTGGCTTGAGCTTCTTGTAACCTAGCTTCTGCTTGAATGCCTTGAGCATATAACTGCTTATTATCCATCACAGCTATTGGTTGCCCTTTTTTGACTATAACTCCTTGATCTACTAATAATCGTTCTAGTATTCCGGGATTTTTAGGACTAATATTTACATTTTGAATTGGCTCAACTGTACCACTAGCTTTAATTTCAAGATTAATAGTTTTTCTGGTAATGGGAACTGTATATTTATCTATTTCCGCAGTAGTAGAATTACTCCGATTTAAAGACACATAAGCAAATCCTCCGATGAGAATAATGCCACCAATCATTGCACCAAAAATCCACGGTAAAGGATTATTTTGCTTTGGTAAAGGATTACTTTGCTTTTCCAAATTACTTGCTGTCATACATCAGGTTTTTATAATTGTCAATCATCATCTATACAAGTTAACAAATATTATTCATAATCGAGAATAAGCAATAAGCACTCAATGCAATAGTTGTTAATTGCTAATTATCTATAAATTAGAGCTTTTTATCACGATCTCGACGACGGCGATCGCGCCATTCAAGAGTTGTGAGATAAAGAATACCACCACTTACAAAAACTAACAAAGCGATGGCGGCAACAAAAAGAAGATTTAAAACAGGTAATGATTCCACGATTTAGAAACCTTTTCTACCCCATACTACCATTGCAATAGACCATGTGAATAGAGAAAGAACTCCAACCCAACCTAAAGTAAGAATATCCATATTTATAACATTTAAAGAGTAATTTTAACTATATTATCTTATCATTAAGAAGAATAATTGAGTTAAGAGTTCCTGTGCGGAAAAATAAGTTAACAATTAAATATAGTGATGAAATAAACCGACGTAACAAGTAATATGATTTGATGATGTTTAATTTGATTGGTTTATACTAAAAGTCTTATCTACAGTTATTTACATTAATATTTTTTATGACTCAAGTTTCCTTAATCAAAGCACAATCTTACGATTTAGAACAGTTACGTACGTCCTTAGAAAATTTACTCATGCCCTTGGGTGGTATATCTGCTTTCGTAAAAAAAGGTGATCGAGTATTACTAAAACCAAATTTATTAACGGCTTCTCGCCCAACAAAAGAATGTACTACTCGTAAGGAAATAGTTTATTGTGTTGCTCAAATGGTGCAGGAAGTTGGGGGAAAACCATTTTTAGGAGATAGCCCAGCTTTTGGTAGTGCAAAGGGAGTAGCTAAAGCTAACGGTTATTTACCCCTTTGTGAAGCCTTAAATTTGCCCATTATCGAGTTTCAAAGCAAAAAATACTCTGTTGATAATAATAATTTTCAACATTTGCGGTTATCAAAAGAAGCAATGGAAGCAGATGTTATTATCAATCTACCGAAAATTAAGTCTCATATGCAATTGAGCATGACGATGGGAGTTAAAAATTTATTTGGTTGTGTGCCGGGGAAAATGAAGGCATGGTGGCATATGGAAGCGGGAAAAGATGCTAGTCGTTTTGGGGAAATGTTAGTAGAAACTGCCAAAGCAATTAATCCAGATTTGACAATTATTGACGGAATCATTGCCCATGAAGGAAATGGACCAAGTGCAGGAGAACCTAGAGAATTAGGTATTTTAGGGGCTTCTCATAATGTTTTTGCTCTAGATGTGGCGATCGCTGATATGCTGAACGTATGCTCAGAAATAGTGCCTACTTTAGTTGCTCAAAAAAAATTGGGGTTATTAAGTGATATAAAAGATATTCAATTTCCTTTGTTAAAACCCGAAGAGTTAAGAGTATTAAACTGGAAATTACCAGAGACATTAATGTCTATCGATTTTGGTTTGCCTAGGGTGTTAAAATCTACATTTAAACATTTTTATATTAAGCTCATTAAGGAAACAATTAATAGTTAAAAATTATATAGCAGTCCTAAATAATTTGTCTGAAAATAAATCTCGAAAATTTAGTAGAAAGTGGTTTAAAAGTTTCATTATATAAACACTATATAATTTATTGTTACTTTTAAATATTTGATAATCGATTTAGTATTCCTATATCTATAAACTTATAAATAGGTGGAAATTAATACTATAACAATTCTAGTATCTTAGTCCTAAAATTTTTACAGGTGTTGGTTTTCAGGTATCATAAAATTTACAGATTTATTTTTAATTATTCACAAATAATTTAGGATTGCTATATTTTTTGAATAATCAACTGAGATAAATAATAAAAAATATGAATTTGAATTTAGTTTTATTAGTACTAGAAAATTTTTTAAGAATTTTTGGTTTATTTTGGATTCTAGGAGGTATTTTTGCGCTGAAAACTGCCAGAGAATCTCAATTTATGGATACTTGTCTTGAGCAAATTGAAGGGAAAAAAGTAGATTCTTTAGTTACTAACTTTATGTTTATTGGTGGAATTTTAACATTATTAAGTGGCATTGGCTTACTACTTAATAATGATCAAACCATCATAATTTTATTAATTCTAGTTATCAGTCAACTAATTTATTTTAATATCAAAAATAAAAAATTTATAAAAGCTAAATCAGAAGAAGAAAAAGAAGAATATTCTATTCAATCTACTACTTACAATGCTTTTCTCACATCTATTTATATAACAATTGTTGTTACCATAAAAATTATTATCAAAATTATTATAAACCTATAACATATATCAATATTTTATCTGATAACTCAGAATACCTATTGATATTTCATACTAATTAAATTGTAAACTGAATTCTGTAATAAATGCTCATTAATAATTTTTCTTTGGTTACTATTATTAAAAATAAACTAACAGATTTAATAAAAAAGGAAAAAAAAGAATTAAAATATTTTAATGATTTATCAAGAATTAATTTTTCTATAGAATTAAGTAAAAATGAAAGTCAAATTACTTATAAAAGTTCTGTATGTTTACAGTTATCTAAAATCAACCAACAGTCTGCTGTATTTTTAGCAAAAATTTTAGTTGACATCTATAATCAAAGTAATAATAAACTAGATATTTTCATCCAAATTTCTGGTAATGGTTGGTTAGAATTTATCATTAGCGATGAGTTTATTAATCACTGGCTAAATAAGGTTAATAAAATCCATTTTCTAGAGTTAAATAGAGATGGCATAAAAATAGATAAAAGTCAAATAAATTTTAATCATTATTATACTCATTCTCGTTGTTGCTCAATTTTAAAATCTGCTCATGAACAAAATATAATAAGTCTCAATAGTATGGACTTTATACTGAATCAATGGAAAATAGAAAATCCAGTTAAGATTAACTATAAAATTATAAATTTATCAGGAAGTTATGAGCAAAAATTGATTAAAGAATTAGTTATCATAACAGAGAAAATAGTCAACAATAAACTCAATTATCAAAATTCATTAAATAAATTAAGTCAAGCCATTTTAGATATGGAATGTCATTGTCAGATTTGGGGAGAAATTTTACATAAAAACTTAGGAATATCTCAAAGTCGATTAGGATTAATTGCTATTGGCTTACACTATTATCAAAATCTTTTTTATCAAGAATTTAAAGAAAATTTACCAACACAAATTTAACACATAAAATAATTTTAAAATTAAAAATATCAAAAAAATATATAATTAACTCCTAATTCTTTATTTCTAATGATTATGACAAATCCTTTTTTAAATCTTGAATATGAAACTGCCATGGAAAATTTAGGAGATAGTTATTATGAAGAAGTTTCTCCTGCTGAATTTTCCCAACATATACTAAGATTTGCCAACGATGATTTATTACCCGTCATCGGCTTAGATAAAAACGCCGTCAAGGAAAATGATTGGATAGAAGCCTTTGGCAAATTTCAAGGAATACGCCCATTTTTAGCTTTAAAATATCATGGTTATCAATTTGGTGCATATAATCCCCAATTAGGTGATGGTAGGGGCTTTTTATATGGACAAATAAGAGGTAATAATGGCATATTATACGATTTTGGCACAAAAGGATCAGGAAGAACACCTTATTCTCGTACAGCCGACGGGAGACTCACCCTCAAAGGCGGAATTAGAGAAGTTATCGCTGGTGAAGCATTACATAGACAAGGAGTTAATACTTCTCGTTGTTTTTCCTTAATTGAAACAGGGGAATCTTTATGGCGAGGAGATGAGCCGTCACCTACACGTAGTTCTGTAATGGTTCGTTTTAGTCAATCTCATATTCGTTTCGGCACTTTTGAAAGGTTACACTATTTACAACGTCCTGATTTAATCAAAAATTTATTAGATCATGTAATCTATTATTATTATCCTCATTTAACTACTTCAGAGAATCCCTACATTGAATTTTATAGTGAATTAGTGGAAAGAGTTGCCTTATTGGCGGCGCAATGGATGGCAGCAGGTTTTTGTCATGGGGTTTTGAATACTGATAATATGTCTATTACGGGGGAAAGTTTCGATTATGGCCCCTACGCTTTTATTAATACTTATGATCTTTTTTTTACGGCGGCTTACTTCGACTACGGAGGTAGATATAGTTATGGTAATCAACCGTTAATTTGTCAATGGAATTTGGAATTATTACAAAAACCTCTCTCTTTAGTAATTCCTCATCAAGATTTACAAGAAGTATTAACTAATTATAATCAATATTATGAAGAATTCTACCAAGGTTTAATGGTGAAAAAACTGGGGTTTAATAACTTACCTGATAATTTAACCAAAAAGTTAGTAACAGAAACCGTTAATTTATTAAAAGAAAGTCAAGTTAGTTATAGTCAATTTTTTGCTGATTTAACCTCTCAATTTAACTATGGTTGGCATGAAAATGATAGTTTAATTTTAGAAAATAGTGACATTAATTCTTCTAACTTTGATACATGGAAAAAACTTTATCATCAAGCCTTGGAAAATTGTGTCAGGGAAGAATTAGATAATATAAAAAATACTCTTAACCAGTATAATCCTCAAATTGTGCCTATTAGAAATATTATCGAAGAAATTTGGCAACCTATAACCACTGATGATAATTGGCAACCTTTTCATGATTTATTAGCAAAAATTAGAAGTTAAATCTTAAGGCATCTTTCAGAATTTAAGATTGAGAAGATAAAATGGAGGGAAAATTTTGGTTCTGAGTTCTAAATATGGTCTCAAACATTGAAGATAAACAGTTTAAGGGTTTGTCAGGACGAGAAGCGGCTGATCTCCTAAAACGATATGGTTACAATGAACTGCCGTCTAATAAAAATCGCAATTTTTTGGTGATCGCTTGGGATATCATCCGAGAACCAATTTTTTTATTGTTAATTGCCTGTGGTGTGATTTACTTATTTTTAGGTGATGCCCAAGAAGCTCTAATTTTATTAGGATTTGTGTTTTTTATCATTGGACTCGAACTTTATCAGGAAGACAAAACTGAGAGATCATTAGAAGCCCTACGGGATTTATCCAGCCCCCGTGCCTTGGTTATTCGAGATGGAGAACGTCAACGAATTCCAGGACGAGAAGTTGCCAAAGGCGATTTGGTGGTTTTATCGGAAGGAGATCGTGTTCCAGCTGATGCAATTTTGTTGTGGTCAACACATTTGACAGTAGATGAATCACTGTTAACGGGAGAATCTGTTCCTGTCAGAAAACGATCAATTCAACCGCCAGAAAAGCCAGAAGAACTTGCCGTAACTTTACGACCAGGTGGAGATGATTTACCCTCTATTTATTCGGGAACTTTAGCCGTACAAGGTCAAGGTATTGCTGAGGTTCAAGCCACAGGCATTCATACCGAAATGGGAAAGATCGGTAAAGCATTACAAACCGTTGAGCAAGAAGATACAGTATTGCAAAAAGAAACTCGCAGTGTTGTTGGTAAATTAACCATTATAGCGATCGCCATTTGCGTTGTCGTTGTGGTCATTTATGGGTTAACTCGTGGTGATTGGTTGAATGGATTTTTGGCAGGAATAGCTCTAGCAATGGCTATTTTACCTAACGAAATTCCCGTGGTATTAGCCATTTTTCTAGCTTTAGGAGCGTGGCGATTTTCCCAGCAGAAAGTCCTCACTCGTCGAGTGCCGGTGGTGGAAACTCTCGGTTCGGTAACAGTTCTGTGTGTGGACAAAACGGGAACTTTAACCTTAAATCAAATGGCGGTTAAACAGTTATTTGTGTATAAAGATAATCATCCCTATCCCTACGATCTTACATTGCACGAGGGCAAATCCTTGCCAGAGGAAGTTCATCCGTTGATTGAATTTGGCATTTTAGCAAGTCGCAAAGATCCTTTTGATCCCATGGAAAAGGCATTGCAAAAGATTGGGCGGCATTATCTGGAAAAAACTGAACACCTGCACTATGACTGGAAACTATTATATGAATATCCTCTTTCTGCACAATTACTAGCTATGTCCTGTGTTTGGGAATCGCCAACAGGAGAATTAAATGTTGCAGCAAAAGGTGCACCAGAAGCGATTGCCGATCTTTGTCATTTCACCGCAATCCAACAAGAAGAATTAGCACAATATATTCAAGAAATGGCTAAAAAAGGTTTGCGAGTTTTAGGTGTAGCCAAAGGAAGTCATAAGGGGAATTTGCCCAAAACCCATACAGAAATTTCTGCCCCGTTACCGTTGGAAATGGATAAACGACTACCTCCACAACAACATGATTTTGAATTTGAATTTGTAGGTTTAGTGGGATTAGAAGATCCCGTACGTCCCACCGTTGCTCCTGCGATCGCTGAATGTTACAGTGCAGGGATTCGGATAGTAATGATTACGGGAGATTATCCTGTTACCGCCCAAAATATTGCCCGTCAGATTGGACTCACTCCCACAGATAAAGTAATTACGGGTAAAGAACTAGAAAAAATGGGGTATGCCGAATTGCGGGATCGCATTCAGACAGTCAATATCTTTGCTCGTGTTGTCCCTGAACAAAAATTACTGATTGTTAATGCCCTCAAAAAGTCGGGGGAAATCGTTGCCATGACAGGGGATGGTGTGAATGATGCTCCTGCTCTAAAGTCTGCTCATGTTGGTATTGCTATGGGAGAAAGAGGTACTGATGTTGCACGGGAATCGGCAGATTTAGTATTACTCGAAGATGATTTTTCTTCTATTGTCCAATCTGTTAAATTGGGGCGACGCATCTTTGACAACCTAAAAAAAGGAATGGCTTATACTCTCGCTGTTCATGTTCCCATTGCAGGTATGTCTTTAATTCCTGTTATCTTTGGTTGGCCCTTAGTATTACTACCCATTCATATTGCCTTTCTGCATCTAATTATTGATCCAGCTTGTACTATTGTCTTTGAAGCTGAGCCTGCTGAAAATAATATTATGCAACGTCCACCTCGCAACCCGAAAGAACCTTTATTCAGTAATCGAATTTTACGTTTAGCTTTGTTTCAAGGAATGAGTGTTTTAGCGGTATTGGTAACGGTATTTGCGATCGCTTATTACAATGGCAATGGGGAATTTGATGCCCGTGCTCTTGCTTTTACTACGCTGATTATCTCCAATCTAGCGATGATCTTAACTAATCGCTCTTGGTCGCGTACTATTCTTGAAACCCTAAAAACCCCTAATTTAGCCTTATGGTGGGTATTCGGCGGCGGTATTGTTTTTCTAGGATTAGTGCTTTATATTCCTCTGTTACGACATTTATTTAGCTTTTCCTTTCTACATACTGATGATTTGTTAGTGAGCCTTTTTTCTGGAATTGTTAGTATTTTCTGGTTTGAAGGACTAAAAATTTGGAATCGCCGTCAAACCAAATAAATTAAAATCAACAACCCACAAATGGACACTTAGCAAAATTTGGGGGAAAAATCGCAATTATTTCTGTTTTTCGGCACTAATTAAAGATTTTCCTAATGCTTGTAGTTCTGTCGTCAATTTAGCTCCATCAGGTTTATTCGCCTCAAACAAAGTGTTAAGGGTAGTCATGTGCCGATTAATTTCTTCACAGGTTACTGCCGATGTGTTTTTAACCGTGCCTTCCAAACTTGCCCAGTTTTCTTGAATTTTTATAAATTCCTGTTGTGCCGTAACCATATCGCCAGATTGAACAGAGGATAAGGTATTGGAAACAGCAACAGACATACCTTGCAGACCATCTTTGATTACAATGACATCATTAACTGCACTTTTGGCTGACTCAGTAGCCTTTTCTACAGCAGTTTTAGAATTATTTATTTTAGTTTGAGCAGATTGAGTCGCTTTTTCAGTGGCTATTTTGGCTTTATCGACAGTGGATTGGGCTGTATCCGCTGCTTTTTGAATACTACCGTCACAGCTAGTGAGAAAGAGTAAACTGATGATTAAAAGAACAAAAGTTTGAAAACGCATAATTATTATCGGGTGATAACGCTCCTATAATATCTGATCTTAATAGTAATAATTAGATTCTTCAAAGGTTACTCCATTGATCAGCTACTATCGTTATCATTAAATCAGTAAAATTCGTTACCAATAAAAAGTCTTATGTTAAAAAAAATATTCTCTTGGCTAACTATAATTATTTTTAGCTGTACTTTAATTGCTTGTAATAATGATACCATCGATAGCGTACAAGCCTTTAATAGTGACTCTAAACCACCTATTCCTAACGTTAAAAATATCGCCGAAGTTGCACCCCCTGCGTTAATTCAACAACTGAATCAAAATTTTACTACATCTCAACCACAAGTTAAAATTCTTACTCCTAATAACAATGAAGTCTTAAACACCAAAGATGTGTCGGTAACTTTCGATGTAAAGGGATTAGATATTTTTAAAGATGAAGAATTACAAATGGGTTCTCATTTACATTTTTTCGTTGATAATAAACCCTATCAAGCTATTTATAGCATAGAAAAGCCAATTATATTATCAGATTTAACCCCCGGTACTCATACTATCAGAGTTTTTGCTTCTCGTCCTTGGCATGAAAGTTTTAAAAACGAAGGTGCTTACGCTCAAACTACTTTTCATGTTTTTACCCCCACAGAAGATAATCACCCTTCTGATACTCTACCTTTACTTACCTATAGTCGCCCTCAAGGAGTTTATGGTGCACAACCAATTATGTTAGATTTTTATTTAACTAACGCACCTCTTCATGTGGTAGCGAAAGAAAATCCTGATGATGATATTGCTGATTGGCGTATTCGGGTTACGATTAATGGGGAATCTTTTTTATTAGATACATGGCAACCGATTTATTTAACTGGTTTTAATAAAGGACAAAATTGGGTTAAATTAGAATTTATTGATGAGAATGGTGATGTGATTAAGAATGCTTTTAATAGTACTGTAAGAGCCATCGAATATGACCCTAAAACTAAAGATACTTTAGCAAAATTAGTTACAGGTAAAATTAGTTTAAATAAAGCTCAGGCTATAACTATTCGTAACTATGAAAGTGCAGAAGAACAAACTATAATTCAAGAAGAAGTTACTGAAGAAGAAAATATAGAAGAAAATATTGAGGAATCTTCACCGACTGTAAATCTTGAAGAAAAAGAAGTTATTAAAGAAGAAGAAAAAGAAAATATAGAATCTTTACCAGTTTTAAATACCGATAAAAATCAACCTCTACTTGAAGAAGAATCTGAAGTTGTAAAGGAAGAAAATCTTAATATTGAAACAAAAAAAATTGAAATTCAACCAGAATTAAATATAGATAACAATCAAGAAAATCTTTCACCTATTGAATCTTTCAACAAAGAGAATAATCAAAATACACCAACATAAAAAATAAAATTTCATGGAGAGACGTTGCCCTTAATGTCTCTACCATAAATGACTCATGATTATTATAAAAAATAATTAGAATACATTTCCTTAAACGAGATACTTATGTAAACATTCTTAATCCTAAAATTGACATTTTTATTTATAAGTGTTATTTTTAAATACTAAAATAATCGAAGATAGTGCATTAATAAAAAAATGTGCAAAAATAAAGTTTCCATAATACTATTTTTTAAAGAATACACATTAATGTTTCAAAGAATAAAACTATTGCAAGAGTGCTTACTCCCCGTCACCGACAAACTTTGTCAACCCCTAATTCAAAAATTTTATACTCAAAATTTTTGATAAATAAATTGCTTAAACTGAGATAATAGAATTCAGAACTTCATCCTTCAAAGAATGTCAAAAGTTATTATTATTGTTAACGCACAAGTAAATAAAGGTAAAATTAGTGCTAATGCACCAGTTGCACAAAAAATGGCTCTAGCGTTGAGTAAAAGTATTACAGAATCAAATTCTTGTCATAAAATAGAAATCGTTAGTGGTGCAGATTTGTGGTCAAAATCATTACCAATATCAGATTCAGATGAAGATACCATTTATTGTCCTTTAACGATTAAATTGCCAGACTGGTTTCATTTTCCCGCCCAACACATTTACTATGCTTGTCGGGATGTAGAAAAAAGAAGAAAATGGGTACAACAACATTTCAATCATAAAACAAGTAAAGATAATTTATGGCTCGGAGATTTATGGTTACCTATAATTTTTACCCCTGAAAAATTGATTTATAGTGATATTATTGGGGAAGGAATTTTGCCAAATGATTATCAACAACCCCAAAATTTACCTTCAGAAATTTATACTGATTTGCAAACATTGGCAAAAGAGTTACTTAATTCAATTCAAGCAATACCCTCTGTTTATCTTTTACAATTTCGGATGTTAGATGATAATATCATTTTCGATCGCCTGTGGCCTTTTCCTGCTTCTTCTGCCATTGCCTCTATCAATGTTCATAAACCTGATTTATTCGCTCACCATTGGCATTGTTTAAGTGGGAGCTTCTAAATTTAAAGGACAATTAATAATGGGTGTATCCCCTAATAAACGACTGGCTACTTTCGTGGAAGTGTCTAAATCAATTTTGCGCATAAAAGTAGAATAGGTTAATAATGCTAACAAAGAACGGGGATCAATAATCCAAGGGGGGAGATATTTAGGTAACTTACACAATCCTAAATCAGTTAATTCTGCTAATGCAGGTAAATCCATTATGTCTAATTTACCGCAAAACATTAATCTTAAACAATCGGCTCTCCCCGCTGAAAACATGGCATTGATGGCACTACTAACCATTAATAAGCCGAATAAATAAACCACATCTTTAGTAAAAGGTGTACTTCCTGTGATAACTCCTCCACGAAAAACCCTTCTAGCACTTTCAAAGGATTGATCTTTTTTCCCCTCCGTGCGATCGAAAAAATATTTATAGACATCAATAAAATCCGCACCATCAATAGCCATCTGAATGGCAAAAACTCGATCTGCTAATCTTTGAAACCGATTTAATTCCATACTACCGCTAATAACTTCAGCAAAGACAGCCAATCCTTCTTGAGTACAAGTTGTGCCAATATGTCCTTCCCCTAAAATGGGTAATTTATCTTGTTTTTTACCGTTAATGGAAGTTAAAACATGGATAAAACCCTCATGATTAATTAATTGAATACAATCTCTATCAGTAAATTTAGCATCTCGACGAAGACGAATTTGTTTAGAAGTAGCTAAAGCATTAGCTGATAGGTTATCTAAAATGACAATTTCAGGGGCATCTTCTCCAAAGTGAGGTTTGAGGGCTAAGTCGATTTTTAAGGCTATTTCTTCCGCAGAATAGATTGTTGGAGAATGAATTTTAAATTGAAGTTCATTTAAGCGATCAACATTATCTCTAATACTTTGAGCCAATTGTAAGAGGGTTTTATCATCATAACGTAAAGGAGCAGTGGGTTCACCATAAGCTAGACGACTGAAGGAAAAAAAATCAGATTTACCTACATTAGCCAACATTCTAGCCGCTTTTTCAATGGCATCTCCCTGACGTTCTAGCCAAAAGTCAACTTTTGAACTTTGAGGAAAAATATTTTTTCGAGCTTCCCTAAGAATATCAATAACAGGAGCAGGATTGAAAGGAATATAGTTAACATCAGGCAATTTTTGGCATTGATGAGCGAAAAAATCTTCTTTTACTTGAGGATTCCAGCTAATGGTTTTGAGAATACGAATCTGCTTATTAGCTTGTTGTAATAAACTAGCTACAGAACAAATTCTGACTTTTTCTTTTTCAGTATGTAAATCACTCATGAAGATTAATAATTAAAGGAATAAAAATTAGAAATTCTCCTTCTGAAAATAAATATAGCAAGATATTCTCAGATTCATTTTATTTTATTTACCATCAAGATTACGCCAGTCACCCAGAGGAATAAAAGCCGCCCAATGCACAGGATGTTTAAATTTGTCGCTGTTTAACATCTCTAATTGTACTTGACGTAATGCTTCTGATCTACCTTCACCTTTCATTAATCGCTTATAATAACTTGTCATCAATTCTTGAGTAGTAAGATCAAATACATCCCATAAACTCATGAGTTGACTTTCCGCTCCAGCTAGTACAAATGCTCGTCTTAAGCCATATACTCCTTCTCCATTTCTAACATCGCCAATGCCCGTTTGACAAGCGGATAAAACTACTAATTTTGTTCCCCATAAATATAAACTAGAAGCATCTAAAGCAGTTAATGCACCATCCATTTTATTGTCAGCAGGATTAAATCCAGCAAAAGCTAAACCCGATCTTAATAAAGGATTTTCACTTTTAATTATGGTAAGCTGACTTTGAGAATCCATATTATTAAATGTTGTCATGTTTTCTTCTTTTTCGACATTGGGTAAAAAGAAACCATGAGTAGCAATATGAAGAATTTGAGGTGCTTTTACTTTAATAATATTTTGTGCCAAGGCTTGATTTTCTGTGAAAACTTGAGGATGAGATAGTAAGGGAATAATTGCGTTAGCTTCTCCTTTTGTACCTTCTAAAGCACCACAACACCATGCTAATTGATCTAAATCCCCTGAACGCTTAATATTTTTTCCTCGACTGGCACTAGCTATTAAAATTTTGTCTGTATCTAAGTTATAAGTAGGATTAGCAACGATAACCGCATCTGATTGTGGTTGAAACTTCGTTTGTAATCTTAATAAATCTCTACCACTGGTAAGATAGCTGATAGAATAACTTTCTGCTAAATATTTACCTTGCTCATCTTGTAATGCCACAAAAGGAATCAGATTTAGTTGACTATCAGGAGAAATCAAAAGAGTTTTTTTATCCTTAAGAAGAGGTAATAATGGTTTAAATATTAATTGATGAAGTTTTTGACTATTATTAGCTAAATCTTCTGGTTTACCAATGTCGGCTAAATCTATTCGTAATTCTTTAACCAGTTTATCAATAGTTTCTGTTTCTCCTAAATCAACCCCTTGAGGTTCACCTTCGGAATGCAATACATAAGCAACATAATGAGGCTTTCCTATTTCTTTCGTTTTCGGATTAAAGGGATTATAAACCAGATACTCAATTAAAGCCGTATTTTTGGGAATAGCTTTTTGGATATTTTCTAAGGTAATTGGTTGATTAATAGTACGAAATTCATTACTTTTGGAAGATAAATTTGTTTCTAATTGACGAATTTCCTCCTCAAGATTTCTAATTAATTCTTGATAAGCCGAGGGATTAAGTTTGCCGACACCTTCAAAAGAAAGAGAGGCTAATTGACTTCTTTTTTCTGCCAGATTATCAAAAAGGGTTTGAATCTGAGGACTATTTTGTGATCGCAAAGTAGCAATAATATTACTTAAAGCATCTAAAACTCTTCCCTTCCGACGAAGTATTGTCGTTAAAGCCAGACGTGCCGCTTGAGGATTATTCGATACTGATTTAAGATGTAAGCTAATTACAAAATTAGTGGAAATGGAAAGAGTATTAATATATGCCTGTTTACGAGATTCATTACCGATAGTATTCAAAAATTCATTAAGTCTATCTTCCTCAAGATTCGTGCCTTGAGTTAAGTAATCAAGTGCGAGGGGAATATTATTTTTATCCCAGTATAATCCTCCCAAATTATTGAGCAAAGTGGCAATATTGGGG
Organism: Geminocystis sp. NIES-3708; assembly: GCF_001548095.1. Lineage (NCBI taxonomy): Bacteria > Bacillati > Cyanobacteriota > Cyanophyceae > Chroococcales > Geminocystaceae > Geminocystis > Geminocystis sp. NIES-3708. Next base: position 3,326,183 of record NZ_AP014815.1, read on the forward strand.
TGTTTTTTCCCTAATGATTCTTGATAAATGGTTAAACTTTGTTGAAAAAGAGGTTCAGCTTTGTCATATTCTGATTGAAAATTATAAAATAAAGCTAAATTATTGAGAGATTGGGCAATATCCGAATGTTTTTCCCCTAATAATTTTTTTCGGATAGCTAAAGATTGGAGATAAAGAGGTTCTGCTTCTTTGTATCTTTTTTGTATGCGATATAATTCTGCTAAATTATTCAAAGAAGTCGCCGTATCAGGATTATTTTCACCGAAGTTTTTTTGATAAATAGCTAAAGATTCAAGATAAAGGGGTTCTGCTTTTTGAAGATTTCCCTGTTCATGATACATTAAGGCTAGATTATTTAAAGATTGTCCAGTATCGCTATGATTATCACCTAATACTTTTCTTCTAGCGGTTAAGACTTGCAAATAAATAGGCTCTGCTTCTTGATAATTTCCTTGGGAACGGTATAATTCAGCTAAGTTATTCAGTGTAGTTAAAGTATCGGGATGATTTTCCCCCAATGCTTTTTTATAAATATTTAAGGCTTGAAGATAATAAGATTCTGCTTCTTGATAATTTCCTTGGGTATTATACATTAAAGCCAAATTATTGAAAGATTGAGCGGTGTCAGGATGATTTTCTCCTAATGCTTCTTTTCGGATAGTTAAGGCTTGTTGATAAAGGGATTCTGCCTCTTGATAATCACCAAGAGAGTATAATAATAAACCGAAATTATTTAGAGTTTGAGCAATATTGGGATGTTTTTCCCCTAATATTTTCTTACTAAGAGTTAGTGATTCTTGATAAAAAGATTTTGCTTTTTCGTACTGCCCTTGAGAACGGTATAATTCAGCTAAATTGTTGAGTAAAATAGCAACATCAGGATGATTTTCGCCAAAAATTGCTTTTTTGATTTTTAATGCTTCTAGGTAAAAAGGTTCGGCTTTTTCATTATCACCTTGAAGATAATATAATAGACCTAAATTATTGAGAAATATAGCACTATCAGGATTATTTTCTCCTGAAACTTCTTTAGCGATACTTAATGCTTGTAAATAAAAAGATTCTGCGGGGGGATAATTTCCTTGTAAACGCTGTAAATCTCCTAAATTATTTAATAAAGTTGCAACGGTTAAATTTTTTTCTCCTGATAATTTTTTAGTAATGGTTAAGGCTTGTTGATAAAGGGATTCTGCTTCTGGATAATTTCCTAATATATGCTGTACTTTTCCTAAATTATTAGTAAAAATAGCAGTATTCAAAGTATCTTCCTGAGAAACTATTTTTATAATTGTTAATCCTTGTTGATAGAGAGATTGTGCTTTTTGATAATCTCCTACAGAAAAATATAATTCTCCTAAATTATTATATAAAATTGCCGTATAAGTGTTATTTTCCCCTAATTCTCCTTTAATGATAGCTAATATTTTTTCCATGAAAGAAATAGCTTCTCGATAATTTCCTTGTTTCAACAATTCTTCCATTTGTGCACTTAATTTTTCTACCTCTGCAACTTTTGTTCCATCATCAGAATTTATTTGAGCGAGGACATTTTGTCTGATATGATTTTCATTTTGAGCAATAGTTTTGAGAGGGAAATTAATCATCGAAACTATACTTAAAATTATCGCCAAGATTATTGATTTTGAAGAATGTTGAGTCATGGCAAAAAAGAAATAGAATTAGTTTATCTATTATCTATTATGTAACTGCTTCTGGTTTTTGGCTGATATTAATAGGCGGTAATTTAAAAGACACTAACGCCGCAATCAACACAAAAAAGCTCGAAATCCATAAACAGGCTTCAATGCCTCCTATTTGAAAAACAATTCCTGATGTAATTGTGCCGAGTAATCTACCTCCAGAATTTGCCATATAATAAAAACCTACATTTAAAGCAACATCATTATCTTCGGTGTAGGCTAACACTAAATAAGAATGTACGGCGGAGTTAAAAGCAAATACAATACCAAAGATAATTAAGCCTCCTGTAATCACGATTTGGGGATTTAATCCCGCTATAAATGCCATGGCAATGGCAACAGGTACAATAGTTAAAATAGAAGTCCAAATTTGAATCGTACGTGCCTGAGGTGCTTTTCCTGCTTGACTTTGTCTTAAAATTGTGGGAGAAAAAGATTGAATTAAACCGTAACCGATAACCCAACAAGCCATATAAGTGCCGACTTGAATAAAACTCCAACCTAAATTTGTGCGTAAAAATACGGGTAAAGCAACCACAAACCAAATATCCCTTGCACCGAATAAAAAAAATCGAGCTAAAGATAAAATATTAATGGCTTTACTCTTAGAAAATAACTGTTTAAATTTAATTTTCGCTTTAATTTTGCCCAAATTTTTCGGTAAAAATCGACCACTTAAAAATATAATAAATAAAAATGAGGCTTGAATAAATAAAGCATTTTTAAAACCGAATAATTCTAATAAAGCTGCACCAACAAAAAAGCCTAAACCTTTTAACGCATTTTTTGATCCTGTAAGGATAGCAACCCATTTAAACAGTTTTGATTCTTGCTCTTTTGGTACAACTAAACGCACAGCACTTTTAGAACTCATCTTCGTTAAATCTTTAGCAACACCCGAAAATGCTTGGGAAATCATAACATATAAAACTTGAAACCATGTTGCCCATTCAAAGTTAATTACTCCTAACATAACAAGAGCAAAAATTTGTAAAGCGATACCGCCATAAAGAGTTAATCTTAAGCCAAATTGAGATCCAATCCAACCCCCTAAAAAATTAGTAATTATCCCAAAAATTTCGTAAAATAAAAACAGAAAAGCAATTTCAATGGGCGTAAAACCGAGCTTATTAAAGTGCAATAAAACAAGCATTCTTAATGCACCATCGGTAATAGTATAACCCCAATAAGCAGAGGTTACTAAAGCATAATTACGTAAATTTTTATCCATAAAAAATGATGAAGAATGAGGAATTAATTACAGATATTTTTCCTTGCTTAAACGACATTTAGGCAATATTGTTTTACTTTTGTGCCTTTGCGTCTTTACGAGATAAAATATTCCATCTGCTATAGTTTTTAACTAACCTAAGCGACTAATTTTGGCGACTAACTCCACGAGGCGATTAGAATAACCCCATTCGTTGTCATACCATGCCAGAATTTTTACTTGGGTTTCGTCTATTACCATGGTTGAAAGCGCATCGATAATAGAAGATCTTGCATCGTCTTTGTAATCAATCGAAACCAAAGGACGTTCTTCATAGCCTAAAATACCTTTTAATTCCTCTTCAGAGGCTTCTTTCAGTAATTTATTTACTTCTTCAACACTGGTTTTGCGGTTAACTTCAAAAACACAATCTGTTAAAGAAGCGTTTAACATCGGCACTCTTACCGCTATGCCGTTTAATTTTCCTTGTAACTCTGGGTAAATCATGGCGATCGCCGTTGCCGAACCTGTAGTTGTGGGAATTAAAGACTGGATACAAGATCTCGCTCTGCGTAAGTCTTTATGAGGTGCATCGACAACAATTTGGGTATTTGTGACATCATGAATGGTAGTGATAACACCGTGTTTGATGCCTAATGTGCCGTGAATAACTTTAACCACAGGTGCTAAACAGTTTGTAGTACAAGAAGCGGCAGTTAATAGATGATATTTTTCGGGATTATAAAGATGATCATTCACACCTACTACAATATTAAGGGCTTCTTCCTTAACTGGTGCGGCAACCACAACTTTTTTTACACCATGCTCAAAATAAGGATTTAAAGTGTCAGGAGTGCGGAATTTACCCGACGATTCGATAACTAAATCGACTCCCAAATCTGCCCAAGGCACTTCCTGCGGTGTCGCATATTCGCTAAATGTGACGGTTTTTCCATCGAGAATAAATTTATCTTTTTCAACAATAAATTCTTTATGCCAACGCCCATGCACAGAATCAAACTCTAATAAATGAGCAGCAGTAGCTACACCACCTTTAATCTCGTTGATATGTACAAATTCTATCTCAGGATTATCCCAACCTGCTCGAAATGCTAACCTGCCGATTCTTCCAAAACCGTTAATACCAATACGCATATAAATAATTTTTTAACTGTAAATATAACAATAAAAGTTGTTGAGTAAAATACTGAGCTAATCTAAATAATATTTTCTATCTTTTAAAAAAGTCTCTAAATATCTGAAATTATAGTTTTAACTATTTTGAGTTCAATTATTTTCAACACTATTATTTTATCGTCAAATCAATAAAACTTGGTTTAAGGAATGGTTAAGAGAAATTAAAATCACTAATCACCAATTAGCTTAAGAACAATAAAATATTATTAACCATGATTGTTATATATTGTTGAGAAACATAAAAGGTAATTTACTGTAGAAAAAATTATCAAAGCAAAAGCTATATAGTGGAGAATAAAAAGAATCTTATTTTTAACCAATATTTCGTAATTTTGATCATGGAATTATCAGTAATTATCCTTACCCATAACGAAGAAGCTAATTTACCCACTTCTTTATCGAGTTTAAAAAAGTTAGAAGCAGAAATATTTATTATTGATTCAGGTAGTAGCGATCGCACTGTTGAAATAGCAAAAGAATATAATTGTCAAGTATTTAATCATCCGTGGGAAAATTATGCACAACAACTAAATTGGGGTTTAAAAAATTTACCAATTACAACCCCTTGGATTATGAGATTAGATGCCGATGAGCGATTAACCCCAGAATTAGTAGCAGAAATAAAAGAAAAATTACCCTTAACCCCGAAAAATGTTGGCGGTTATCAGATGAAAAGGAGAGTATTTTTTATGGGGCGTTGGATTCGTCACGGTGGATATTATCCCACTTGGTTACTTAGAATTTGGCGTAATGGTATTGGTATTTGCGAACAAAGATGGATGGATGAACATATTATTCTCTCAGAAGGGAAAATTATAGATTTACAAAACGATATTATTGACGAAAATCAAAAAGGTTTAAGTTTTTGGGTAAATAAGCATAATAGTTATGCTGATAGGGAAGTAAAAGATATGTTAGCCATGGAAAAAGCCGAAGAAAATCAACAAAATATTTTAGACAATAGTCAAACTTCTCAAGCATCTCAACGAAGATGGGTTAAAAAGAATTTATATGTAAAATCACCTCTATTTTTTAGAGTATTTATTTATTGGCTATTACGTTATACTGTTGGTTTAGGATTTTTAGACGGCATCGAAGGTATGATGTTTCATTTTTTACAAGGGTTTTGGTATCGTTTTTTAGTAGATGCTAAAATTTATGAGTTAAAACATCAATCTCGATTAACACAATAGATCTTTCAAAAAAGATTTTTTATCTGCTCTTAGTAAGGGTTAAAGCTTTAATTTTGTAGATGATTGGAGATTGCTAATCATAGAAAATTATAATCGTTAGACTATGCTTATGTTTAAAATATCGTTAATATTGATCTATGTCATGCCATAACGCCATTATTAATTATTATCATGCGCACGATCGCCGAAATTAACGAAAAAATCCTCAGTGGTAAAGCCACAGTTTGGACGATTGAGGAATTAAAATCAAAAGTGAAAAAACTAGGCATAAAGAAAACTTATGAAAAAGTGGACGTAATTTGTACAGGTACTTTTGAACCGATGGAGTCATCGGGAGCAATTTTGAACCTTGGTCATACTGATCCTCCCATGAAAATTCGTAAATGTTGGCTTGATGGTGTTCCAGCTTATGCTGGTTTTGGGGCAGTAGATCTATATTTAGGAGCGACAGCCTTAAGTGACTATAGTTCAGTTAATGATAATGGCGAAAATTTCCCTTCCCATACTCCTGAAAAAGGCGGTTCTCACGTTATTGAAAATTTAATTGCTGGTAAATCTGTAAGTATAAAAGCGATTGGGCAAGTTACAGATTGTTATCCTCGTGCTTCTTTTGAATCTAGCATTACGGCGACAACAATAAATCAGTTTTACTTATATAATCCTCGTAATTTGTATCAAAATTTCATCGTCGGAGTCAATGGAGGCGATCGCACATTGTATACTTATTTGGGTCCACTATTACCCCGTTTAGGTAATGCAGTGTATTCAAGTATTGGAGCTATGTCACCATTGTTAAACGATCCCAATTTAGAAGTAGTAGGAATTGGCACAAAAATATTTTTAGGAGGTGCCCAAGGTATGATTGTATGGGAAGGAACACAGCATTTTCCTTTACAGAAAAGATTACCTAATGATACTCCCATTGGTCCCGCTTCTACTTTGGCTTTAGTAGGTGACGCAAAAAAAATGAGTCGAGAATGGGTTAGAGGTTGTTATTTTAAGAATTATGGTTCATCGTTAATGTTAGGGGTAGGAATACCTTTTCCCGTATTAAGCGAAAAAGTTATCGAACATTGTGCGGTAGAAGACGAAGATATAGTTGCCCCTGTGGTTGATTTTTCTATTCCTCGTCGAGTGCGTCCTAGTTTTGGCTTAGTAAATTATGCTCAGTTAAAACATGGTAAAATCAAAATTGAAGGGCAAACTGTAAGAGTCGCATCAGTAGCAAGTATGTATTTAGGAAGACAAGTGGCAGAAACTTTAAAAAAATGGATTTTAGAAGGTAATTTTACTTTATCTGAACCTGTAGCACCATTACGAAGTGATAGTTCGTTTATCTCTCAAGATGGATTAATTTAATGGATAATTAGCGGTAATTTACTAAGAAATAGTTAGGATGTTTATAAATGCACACTTTATCAATTCCCACATGGATTGTTCATGTTTCCAGTGTCATAGAATGGATAGCGGCAATTTGGTTTATTTGGCGTTATGGAGAATTAACAGGAGATAGTAGCTGGTATTGGTTAGCTTATGGAATGTTACCCGCATTAATTAGTGCGATGTGTGCTTGTACGTGGCATTTATTTGATAACGCCGAATCATGGGAATGGTTGGTGACAATTCAGGCTTTAACTACTGTTATAGGTAATATTACTCTGTGTTTTGGTGCATGGAAAATTTGGCAAACCACTCAAAGTTAACCTGAGTTACCTGAGTTCGATATAAGAATAGGTAATGACTGACTTGGAAGACAGGCAGAGAGGAAGATTATATTTTTTATAAATGAATAAAATTCTCTCAAAAATGCATCGGAGTATTGGGAATCTTTCTACTTGTCCACCTGTCTTGTCTTTATCATTTTTTTCTGAAACACTATGTTAATTAGGGTTTAGTTAAGCCTAACTCCAAGTTATCTGACGAGCCCTCATGAACTGTTTTCACCCATTTTAGCTGTTTTTCACGAATAGATATTCTAGCTGTAGTTACGGGCATAACTAAAAACCAATGGGTCAGATAAATCATTCCCAATACACTTTGTATTGTTATTTTTACGTTCTCAATAAGACTCTGCTTCCCAGTCATTTTTGTTCTTTTTAAGCCGGTAAACATTCCCCAAAATCCCAATACTACAGTAAGGCTAGTTAAAGGGGCAATTAAGGGAATATGATGGCGAGTGATTACCATGACTAAATCAGGTATGGCGGCGGTGGGGAATATATACTGTACTAAAAAGAAGTAAAGTAAATCAAATTTTTTGCGCCAATTTAAACGATTACTGAGAATAAAACGCCAATAATCAAAATAACGTTGATAGCCACCTTCAGCCCAACGACTTCTTTGATGCCATAATGCGATCGCTTTTTTTACTCCTTCTTCTTCTACGGAAGGATGTTCTAAAATATCAATATCCCAATTATCTAAGTGTAAACGAATAGTTAAATCAAGATCATCAGTTATGGTTTCTTCATTCCAACCCCCACAACTGTCTAAAGCAAGACGACGCACAAATTGACCATTTCCTCTTAATTCTCCCATGCCACCACAAGCAATTCTTTGTTGCTGAAAATAGCTATCTAAAGCCATTTCGGAAGATTGCCCTTGAGTCCAAAAATTTTCATTAGCATTAGAAATCGATTTTCTTACTTGAATAGCACCAATTTTTTGATTATTAAATAACGGTACTATTTTTTTTAATAGAGAAGGTGAAGCAATCGCATCAGCATCAAAAACTCCTACAATATCTCCTGTTGTTAAAGCAAAGGCTTGATTTAATGCCCCAGATTTTCCCCCTTTAGCAGTATTATCTCGGTGTAAAACTTTTAATTGGCAATGTTTTTGAGCTAATTCGTCTAAAATTATACCTGTGTTGTCGCTACTATTATCATTAATTACCCAAAACTCATATAAATTTTGAGGATAATCAAAACTTAACAACATTTGTACTAATTTTCTAACTACTGCCTCTTCATTTTTTGCAGAAACCATCAGGGAAATTTTGGGTAAATTAAGCTCATTTTGCTCAAAGGAAATATCTTTGTTAAGAGAAGGAGAAGCAAACATTAATCTTAAAGCTTGTATGGTAACAAAAATGCCTAATCCTAAGACAACCCAAAAACTCCAAGAAATTAAATGCAGAGAAATAGTTACTAGCCAAATGATACTAAGAGTAAAAGCAGCTTTTTTCCTTCTTCCCGATAAACCTTGAAAAAAATCATTTCTGAATTCTTCCTCTTCTATTTCAGGATCAGAAAATTCTGCTATTAATGAGGTAATAGGATCTAATTCCGTGTTAATTTCTGAATTATTAAATTTATCTTTATCAGGCATCATTAATTTTTGATTTTCAATAAAATTTACCAATGGTTTAGGTTAATACCATTAATCCCTACGATACATTATTAATTGTTCATTGTTAATTGTTCACAGCTTTCTTATTTTATGAAACCATATCAAATAATACCTATAATAGACTCTCAAGAACCTTTAGTCGCAATTCCCGATGGTGAATTTATCTTAGAAAATCCTTCAGCTTATGTCAAACTAGGAGCCAATTATGAAGGTAAATCCCCTTATTTTTTAAGGGAAGAAGTCTTAAAAAGATTAATGAAGTCAAAAGATAAATTAACAGCAATTAAACCCCATTGGCAGATTAAAATTTTTGATGCTTATCGTCCAGTAAACGTACAACAGTTTATGGTAGATTATACTTTTAATTCCATCTGTAGCGATTGCCAACTTGAACCTAATTTACTAACACCATGGGAAAAAGCATCTATTTATGATGAGGTTTACAAAATTTGGGCTATTCCTAGTGACAATCCTTTAACTCCTCCTCCTCATAGTACAGGATCGGCGATCGATTTAACTTTGGTGGATGAAAATGGCTTTGATGTTGATATGGGAGGCGAAATTGATGAACTTTCTGAGCGTTCCAATCCTAATTATTACAAAAATAAAACTAATCCCGAAGGAAAATTGTGTCACCAAAACAGGCAAATATTACTAGAGATTATGAGCTATGGAGGTTTTCGCCGTCATTTGGGGGAGTGGTGGCATTTTTCTTATGGTGATCAAATGTGGGCATGGTTACAAAATCTTGATACTCCTAACCTAAATGAGATCGCTAAATATGGTAGAGTAATTGACAATTAATCAATCCCCGTCTCCCAGTCTCATTTACAATCTGAATGCGTTTCGGTTTGAGTATTCCACCATCCAGAGGACAAAAAAACGCCATTTAAAGCCTTAACCTTTTCTTGTGTCATAAAATATGTCCAAGCCTCATCGAAGGGATAATTAACGTCATTATAGACCATAATTTTTTCTCGATAGTATTCATTTGAAGGTGAATTTGGTTCTCCTGAATAACCTTCTAATTCATCTAATTTTTCTAAGTCTTGAAAAGAAGCAAAAGAAAGTAAATAGCCGAAAACTTGATCATTTCCTTTAATCATAGCAGGATAACCTAACGGTAAATCAAATAATCGTCCTTTTGTCCAACATTTAACTTCTTGAAGAGTTTTTCCCTCACAATAAATTTGATAATATTTGCCTTTAGGTTTTAATGTGCCATAAACAAAGATTTTTAACATATTGGTGTTTAATTTTTCAAACTTAATAAAACCTTAAACTAAACTAAACTTTAAGTATTTTATAAAACAGATAAATTGCTTTTTTCTTCACAAAAATTTATATTTAATATTATCTATATAAGTAGTTATTTTACCTAAATTTTCATATTTTTCATGTTATATTTAAAAGTGTCAAAACTAGGGTTAATATTTTTGTTTAATTGTACTAATTAGTTTGAGAAATAGCTGATATTTTAAAGATCTCATCAATTTTATCAGTGCTAATTTTGATCAGTAAATATTATGTATTAGGAGAAAGTTTCATTTATGACGGATTCTAAAAAAATAACTTCAAAATCAGGATGTCCGATTGCGGATATTCAAAACTCTTTAACGGCTGGAGAACGTGGCCCTTTGCTAATGCAAGATTTTCAGTTATTGGAAGAGATGCAAAGTTTTAATCGAGAAAGAATACCAGAAAGAGTTGTTCATGCTAAAGGTTCGGGGGCTTATGGTACTTTTACTTTAACTCGCCCTATACCTGAATATACTAAAGCTAAATTTTTGATAGAAGAAGGTAAAAAAACCGATGTATTTGCTCGATTTTCCACCGTCGCAGGGGAAAAAGGAGCAGCAGATGCGGAAAGAGACGTTCGGGGTTTTGCTGTTAAATTTTATACCGAAGAGGGTAACTGGGACTTAGTTGGAAATAATACTCCCGTGTTTTTTATTCGTGATCCCTATAAATTTGCTAACTTTATTCACACCCAAAAGCGTCACCCCCAAACTAATCTACGAAATAATAATTCTCAATGGGATTTTTGGTCATTAAATCCTGAATCTTTACATCAGGTTACGATTGTATTCAGTGATCGGGGTTTACCTGCTAGTTACCGACACATGAATGGTTATGGTAGTCATACTTATTCTTTTATCAATCAGGATAATCAACGAGTGTGGTGTAAATTCCATTTCAAAACTCGTCAAGGTAACAAATCCATGACTTCCGAAGAATCGGCTAATTTAATTGGAGTTGATCGAGAATCCCATCAAAGAGATCTTTTTTATGCCATTGACAGAGGAGAATATCCTAGTTGGACAGTCAAAATTCAGATTATGATCGAAACACAGGCTCAAACTTTTCCACATAATCCTTTCGATTTAACAAAAGTATGGCCTCATCAAGATTATCCCCTGTTAGAAATTGGTGTTTTAGAACTTAATCGTAATCCTGAAAATTACTTTGCTGAAGTAGAACAATCCGCTTTTAGCCCGTCAGTTTTTGTTCCGGGTATTGGTCCTAGTCCTGATAAAGTTTTACAAGCAAGACTAATGTCTTATCCTGATGCCCAAAGGTATCGCATCGGCACAAACTATCATCAATTACCCGTAAATAAACCTCAATGCCCTGTAATGCACTATCAGAGAGACGGTGCAATGTCTAATGGTCATGGTGGCAGTAGTCCTAATTATTATCCTAATAGTGATGAGAATGCTCCTAAAGAAGCTCCTGAATATGCTGAACCTCCTTTAAATTTAGGTAATGTAGCGGTTGATCGTTATGATTCTCGTGAGGGTAACGATGACTATTCTCAAGCGGGAAACTTGTGGCGTATCTTCTCTGACGGTGAAAAAGAACGGACAGCAAAGGCGATCGCATCAGCAATGACTGGGGTAACAGAAGAAATTAAAATGCGCCAATTATGTCATTTTTTCCGTGCTGATATGGAATATGGACAAAAAGTTGCAACGGCTTTAGGTATTACTATCGATGCCACAAAATTTCTTTCCGATAAGTAATAGACTCCCTGCACAAGTCAGGTAATAGGCAATAGTTTTAAAAATTTTTTATTAATAGAAAAACATGCAAGTTAAATGGGTTTGAGCTTAAAAGATTAATTCTTGACTCAAACTTGACTAAAATAGAAACAGAAAAATCCATAAATAAAATCTTAAAACTTGTGACTGTTACACCTATTAAAACTAAATCTAATTTTACTCAAGTACCTGACAATTTCGGTCGTTTTGGCAAATATGGCGGGAAATATGTCCCTGAGACTTTAATGCCCGCCTTAAGCGAACTAGAAACTGCTTACAATAAGTATAAAAACGATCCTGATTTTCAACAAGAATTAAATTTATTACTTAAAGATTATGTTGGAAGACCAAATCCCCTTTATTTTGCAGAAAGACTAACCCAACATTACGCTAAACCAGATGGCAAAGGTGCTAAAATTTACCTCAAAAGAGAAGACTTAAATCACACAGGGGCTCATAAAATTAATAACGCATTAGGGCAAGTTTTATTAGCCGTGCGCATGGGTAAAAAAAGAATTATCGCTGAAACAGGTGCAGGACAACATGGAGTAGCAACGGCTACTGTATGTGCTCGTTTTGGTTTAGATTGTGTAATATATATGGGCGTAGAAGATATGGAACGCCAAAAGTTAAACGTTTTTAGGATGCGTCTATTAGGGGCAAAAGTCCAACCCGTATCGGCTGGAACTGGAACACTCAAAGATGCTACTTCTGAAGCAATCCGAGATTGGGTTACTAATGTTGAAAGTACTCATTATATCTTAGGTTCTGTTGCTGGTCCTCATCCTTATCCGATGATGGTAAGGGATTTTCATGGGGTTATCGGTAAAGAAACTCGTAGCCAATGTTTAGAAAAATGGGGCGGTTTACCAGATATTTTACTCGCTTGTGTGGGTGGTGGCTCAAATGCCATGGGCTTATTCTATGAATTTGTCGGCGATGCTTCTGTACGTTTAATTGGGGTGGAAGCCGAAGGAAGTGGTATTGCGTCAGGAAAACACGCTGCTACTTTAACTCAAGGTAAACCGGGTGTTTTACATGGTGCAATGAGTTATTTACTTCAAGATACAGAAGGACAAGTAATTGAAGCCCATTCTATCAGTGCAGGGTTAGATTATCCCGGAGTTGGACCAGAACATAGTTACCTAAAAGATGAACATAGAGCAGAATACTATAGCATTACCGATGCAGAGGCTTTAACGGCTTTTCAGTTAGTGTGCAAACTAGAAGGTATTATTCCTGCCTTAGAAACTGCCCATGCTTTTGCTTATTTAGAGAAACTTTGCCTCAATATTGAAGGTAGTCCTTATATTGTTATCAATTGTTCAGGGCGTGGTGACAAAGATGTGCAAACCGTAGCTAAACATATTGACGGTATTGATTTGTAATTGATAGGGGGAAAAGTCAAAAATTCCCCTATTTCTACCCGAGTTCGATATAAATTTATTAGCGAAGATGAGACTGGGAGACTGGAAGATTAAGAGAATTGACTTAAACATTATTTATTAAATTTAATTCTTGTCAGTATATCATCAGTCTTAAACCTTTATTTTTCAAAGTTTTGACATCGAAGTGAGGTTATTTTGATTAATGTAAATTGAATAAAAATATTTATTTAAGAATAGACAAAAGCCAATAAGATTTAAAATATTCTGGTAAAAATTCTCCAATTATTTTCAATTCAAATTCTACATCTTTTTGTTGAATATCGATAATTAGATGATAAATTAATTCAAAATTAATGCGGTTTTGTTCATCCATAAAAATAAACTCACCATTTTTAGTATTATTAAGTTTTTCGATTTCTAATTTCCCAACTTTACCGTTAATTTCTGGCTCTCGGAGATCTCTAAATAACTGAAATTTATGTTTAGGAGAAGATACAACTAATTCATTAAAATTCCCTAATCTTGCGGCAAAACCTGCGGCTGAAATATTTAAAAAGGCAATGATATTAGTACCATTTTTATTGATAATCGCTAAATGTTCGGGTAGTTTTCTTTTGCCTAACATTAGTTGATTGATTTCCAAAGAAGGCTCAATAGTTTGGTAGGCTTCTAAAATAGTTTTGAGTTTACCTATGTCATCAGAATCCGTAATTACTTGAGCTTTTTGATATTCTTTTTCTAGTAATTGTTTTTTATTATCTAAGTATTGAAAAAGTGGATTTTTAGATGGTAGTGTTTCTCTTCCTGTTAAACTATCGTTTCCTGTTGAAGTAAAATTATCTATTGGTTGACTAGAATCATCTTTTTTAACAAAGTTACTAACTAATTTACCTATTTCAACTAAAGTAGATTCTAATTCTTGTACTTTTTCTTCTAAATCAAAAGATGATTTTGTGATAACAATATCTTCAGGTAAAGGGATTTGATAAAATTTATAGTTAAAATAATCAGAAGCTCTATTTAATACCTTTCTAATAGATGATTTATTTAAAGTATCTTCTAACTGTTGATTTGTAAAAATATCTGCTAACTTTAAATTTACTAATTTTGCTTTTATCGTTAAAATTTCCTCTAATTCTGTTTTATTAAGTGTTGGTAAATTAATAATATTTTGTCTCCATCTATCGTTAACAGCTTCGTCAAAGTATTCTTGAAATTGTTGCCAACGATTAGGAAATAAATTGAGAATTATTAAACTATTTGGTACATGAGTGATAATCTCTTTTATCGCAGATCCAAAACTATATAAAATACTTCTATTTTGAGGTAATCCTAAACCTTCTAATTGATCAAAAACAATAATTAATGGTTCATCTAATTTAGATAAAATGCCAAATACTCTAATTGCTTCTAAGGCAAATTCTTCTCTACTTAAATCATCTTTCCAATTAGTTAGACCAATTTTTTGTACCTCTTCATCTTCTAATTGATTTCCTGCTAACCAACGCTCGGCAATAGTTTTTAAATCTAATTTACTATAGCGACAATAACGAATAATTCCTCTTAAAATTTCACTGGAATAACCACCAACATGATGTTCATAATTTGCCCACCAATCGATAATATTTCTTTCAATATAATCCCAATTATTGCGATGTAAATCAGTATTTTCTTTGCCTAAAACATTAAATAAACTTAAATAATCTTGTTCTAAATTCTGAATTAATTTTTGACCTTTTTCGGTTTTAGTAACATTATCTGAGGAACTTAATATTTTAGTAAAACTATGGGCAATTAAGTATTCTAATTGAGTATTTTCTTTTTCCGGAACAAGTTGAAAAAATGATTCTAAAATGCGAGAATAAGTATGATATAAAACACTATCAGGGTTATTCGGTTGACGAATAAATAAAAGGCGATTTTTTTCTAATAATTTGTGAGCTACTCTCATAATTAAATGAGTTTTACCTGTACCTGCTTCTCCGATAATTAATGCCCCTTGACTTTGATTATTTTTATCTTCTTTAATTTCTCCTAAAATTCTTTGTAAACGTTTAAATTCTTGGTCATAAATTGCTTGATAGTCAGGATGATTTTGAAAGGGATCATCAACTCTACTGCTAGTAAAAGGATTGTGATAATTTTTGGGAGCAAAAGTTTTTTCTAAATCAACAATTTTTTGATCAATATCATTCATAGTTTTTGTTAAATATAAGTATAGTTGATGCGTAAATTTAGCATCATAAACGGCACTATGGGCAAAATTATCTTGGAAATATTGTCCTTCTACTTTTAAATTTAATTGTTTAGCTAAATAACTTAAGCCATAACTAAGATAATCAGGAAAACTTTGTTTACTTAATTGTACAGTACAAATGAAATTTAGTCGAGGGACAATTTTTCTAACTTTATGAAAACTATTAAATATTATTTTTTGATCATGTTCTGCATGATGACATACGATAATTTTATCTTTAATAATCGGCTCAATTTCTTCAATTATTGTGTTTAAAGATTTTAAATTTATCCTAATATTTTCATTGTTATAGTGATCTTTTACAAAACTATTATAAAGCACTTTTCCTCGATCATTTAAAATTCCAATTTCCCTTAAAATATTTTTACCTTCAGTATCTAAAAATATAATTTTTGCAGGATTTTTTACTATTATTTTTCTTTGTTCACCTAAGTTATTTATATTTTTATTATTCATTTTCCATTACTTATTATTAATTATAAAATAACAATATCATCATAAATCAGATTTTAAATATATTATTTAACGCTAAAAAAAATACCTAAAATATATTGAATTTTCCCTAGATAATTTCTCTCATTAACTTAGAGGCTCAGATTCTTTTAAACTATAGTAAATCTTTGTCTCCACGTCAGTTTTTAAAGAGTCTAAATTATCACCTAACTGTTCTTGAATTGCTTTCGTTAAGGTGATAGAAAAATCTATATTAATCTTTTTATTATTAATCAATTTTACTAACTCTTGTAAATCACTTTTTATAGTAGTGCGTTGACTAGAAGTAAGTTTGAAATAATCATTTTCTTTTATTCCTTCGTCAATCATAGTAGCTTTTATTTTCTCTTTCAAATAATTAATTTCTGAGTCTAATAATAGCCATTTTTCTTCAATTTCTTTATATCTTTTACTCAATACATCTAAATTGTTGTGTTCAAAATTTCGGTTAACCTTATCTTCTAATTCTATTAATTTATTATAAATTTGAGCAAGATAAACACAGTCCATTTTTGCATATTCTAACTGACTTTTTTGTAACGGACGAATACTCCAATCTCCTCCTTGTTCTTCCTTATTTAAGTCCTTAAAATTAGTTAAATATTCCGTTAAAGTTTTTAAACTATGACTTTTTACTGGTAATAAATGATAAGGAAATTTTCGAGAAAATTCGAGGGTACAAAATACATTCTTAGCGGTGATTTTGCCTAATAACTTTAAATCATAATTAGCGTTATGAAAAACTTTTTTAATGGATTCATTGATCATAATATTCTGAATAAAAAAATCAATTAAATCTGGTTTATCTAACACATCAAGCATATAAGTTCGACTACCATCAAGATTTTCTGGATATGCCAAAACTTGAATTAAAGATAAACGAGGTTTTTTTGTGGCATAATCAGCGACTTCAGTATCTAGCCAAAGAATATCAGTTTCTATTAAGTCAAGAATGATATTTTTTATCTCATTTTCATCAGTTAAATAAATCATATCCTAGATGGTCTAAATTTTTAATGTCAATGCCCATTTTCTAATTTCTTGACGAATTTTTCTTCTTCCTTGCATACGATATTGATTAATAACTTCTGGTATCTCTTGTACGGGTAAATCTGGAAATACTAAACTTGATCGTGATTCTTGATAAGTTTCATCGTTTTGTAATAAATAAACTTTTAACAATCCTTCATCATAACACCACACTTCAGGAATCCCTAAACGAACATAAATGGGAAAACGATTTAAAGATTTACTGGTAAGATCAATTTCTAAAGCTAAATCAGGAGGAGGATCTTGATTTAAATCATAGTCTAATTTTCCTCTAATTTTTGCCTCATTTTGGAAATAAAAACAGTTATCAGGCTCAATACCCGCCATTTTTGCCTGTTTACGCCAAGTAGTTGAGCCTAAATTCTCATAATCTCTTTCTAATACCTCAGCAATGTCTTTGATACAATCACCAATATTTTCTTTATAGTATTCGTGCTCAGGTAAAGGATTCATAATTTCCAAGATTCCATTATCATAAGCAATCCTAGCAGAACGGGTTTGTCCTAAATCTATGAGGATATTTTCAAATTGTTGCCAATCTATATTGTATAGTAAGACTCGATCAGCTCTTTTTTTGGTAAGCATCATTATTGAAAAAGTGAAGAATTTACTAATATGATAACTCGATTTTTTATTAATACCCGACCTTTTAACTGAAAGATTAAGTCAATTAAATTTCGGCAATTATGTTGTAAATTTGATGATTTTAGTTCGTAAAATTTACTAAATAATGCTCTTAAAATTACTTGTTATTAATTACTCATTACTCATTATTAATTATTAATTAAACTTCTGCTAAAATCTTAGAAGTAACTTTATCAGGTACTTGGTCTAAATGATCATATTGCCAATTGAAGAAACCTACCCCTAAACTTAGCGATCGCAATTCGATAATAAAATCTTGCATTTCGGCTTGAGGTAAATAAGCATTTACTTGATCCCAATTTTTCCAATTAGTCATAGAGTCATAACCAAGAATTTGTCCTCGATGAGTACTAACTAACTGTAATACTTTAGATGTAAATTCTGAAGGTATAGATATATCAACTTGTAAAACGGGTTCTAATAAAATAGGTTCACATTGAAGCATTCCTTCGCTCATAGCAATCCGTGCAGCTTGTTTAAAGGCTTGTTCTGAGCTATCTACCGCATGATATGAACCATCAGTAAGGGTGACATCAATGTCCACGACAGGATAGCCTAAAGGACCTTGTATTAAATATTCTCTGACTCCAGTTTCTACCCCAGGTATGTATTGTTTAGGTACGACACCGCCCACAATAGTTTGATGAAATTGAAAGCCTTCTCCACGAGAAAGAGGTTTTATTTCTAAATATACATCACCGAATGCACCATGACCACCGCTTTGATGTTTATACCGCCCATGAATTGTTGTACTTTTACGGATGGTTTCTTTATAGGGAATTTTGGGATTTTGAGTAACCATCGATAAGTTATACTTATTTCTTAGTCGCTCTAAAGTTACTTGTAAATGAATCTCCCCCTGTCCCCACAAAATAACTTCGTGAGTATTCTCATCTTGTTCCCATTTCAAAGAGGGATCTTCTTCTGATATTTTGGCGATCGCACCAGAAATTTTTACTTCATCTTTACGATTTTCTGCAGTAACAGCTTTGGCATAAACAGGTTGAAAAATTTGAGCTTTAGGAAGAGATTTGATCAATGAAGAAGCATCAGTAATAGTGTCTCCTGTTTTAATGCCTTCTAGTCGTCCTAATGCTACTATTTGCCCAGTATTAGCCCAATTTAAAGATTTTTGTTGACTACCCATTAATTGATATATACCGCCCACACGCACTCCATTAAGAGTCATACCATCGATTAAATTACCCTGCCAAACTCGTACTAGAGATAATCTTCCTCCTTGGGTGCTATAGTAAGTTTTTAAGACTTGAGCGATAACAGTTTCAGAATTAATTGGTTTTAAACCTCGTCTTTCGGCAGTTATATTAGGCTCTGGTGCTTCTTTGACTAAACTATCTAATAATGGACGCACTCCGTAATCATTTTGAGCAATACCAAAAAATACAGGAACAATTAAATCTGCACTCAAATCTTGTTTTAAATCTTTAATAATTTCTTCCTCAGAAGGCTCAATTTCTTCAATTAATTCCTCTAATAAATGGTCATCAAAATCTGCTAAGATTTCTAACATTTCCTGTCTTGCTTTGGTTTCAACTTCTTTTAATTCATCAGGAAAAGAAACTAAATCCGCTTCGCTATCTGGATGATAATGATAGGCTTGTTCTGTGATTAAATCAATATAACCAATGACATCTTGATCTTTTTTGATAGGATATTGTTGAGGTACTAAAGGACGAGTAGAAACATCTTTAATTGCCTTTAAAACATCCATAAAATTATCCTGAGATCGATCCATTTTATTGATATAAACTAGATGGGGAATTTGCCATTCATCCAAAAAATGAAATAAGGGTGCAAGGGTTAAAACCTTACTCACAGAAGGTTCGCAAACGATGAGTGCACAACCTGCTGCTACCAAAGCATTATAAGTTTCTTGCATAAATTCCACAGATCCCGGACAATCAAGAAAAGTAAAATTTATATCTTTATATTCTGTATAAGCAGAGGACACTTCAACACTCATATTACGGCTTTTTGCCTCTAGACAATTATCTCCAATACTATTGCCATTATTGACATTTCCTTTACGATTAATTGCACCTGAAACGAACAATAAACTCTCTAAAAGGGTGGTTTTTCCACTAGAATAAGGACCAACAATCGCAATATTTCTAACAGATATATTTGTATTTTCATTCATAAATTCTGCTCCTAATTTGATTTTTGTTCTCAGATTAATTCATTGACTTTAATCTTGAAATCTTTTGTTAAATATAGTTTTGATGAGATCTTCTATATTTTTAGAGTAGCTTATTTCTGACTTTTAGAGGTAGATAATGTTATTTATCTTAAATATTTATCTCTTTGTTAAGTTTTAATTTTAATTATGAATTTTCTTTGCTAAATTTTAATTCAAGAAATAAAGAAGAATTACCATTAAAAATCATTTATGGTTTTTGTTTGCCACGTTACATTTACTTTCATCGCTGTTAGAGATAATAGTAATTAGTCTGTGTTCAATTTAGAAAAATAAGTTTGTCAGAATCTTAAAGCAAAAATTGTCAGAGTAAATTTATTTCAGAATTTAAGACATCGATGAGTAAATACTTGAGTAAAAAAGATGAAACCATTAATTATTGTCTCTGGGTTAGGCTATACTGGTTACAAAATTTATAATTTATTAAAGCAACAAGGTGCAAATGTCGTTGGTATTAATAATCGCCCTATTGCAACTCAAGTTGATGATCAAATCATTGTTGGTGATTTACGTTCTCCCATAGTATTAATAGAAGCAGGAATAAAACAAGCCTCTACCATCGTTTTAGCCAGTGGTGATGATGCTTTAAATGTAGCTATTTTAACTCAAGCCAGAATTTTAAACTCAAAAATTCGTATTGTTAATCGTATTTATAATCATACCCTAGGAGCAAGGTTAGATAAGACTTTAACGGATCATTTTAGCATGAGTGTTCCTTCTTTAGCCGCTCCTATTTTTGCCTTTGCCGCCTCTGGGAATCAGGCTATTGGACATTTAAAACTATTTGAACAAACATGGGCGTTACATGAAGAAGTTATCACTAAAGAACATCCTTGGCATGGATTAAGTTTAGCTCAGTTGTGGGATAACCTTGACCAAATGTTGATTTATTATCTGCCTAAAAATAGCGAAATGGACCTTGTTTCGGCAGTAGTAAATAATCAAGTATTAGAGTTAGGAGACCATCTAATTTTAGCCAATAAAGCAAAAGTAAAACCAAAACGATCTTTTTTCCTGTTTCGATGGTTAAAAGTTTTTTTCAATATCAATACCTATAAACAATATGCACAGTCCATAATTATGGTGACATTAACTTTGTTAACCTTAATTTTTCTGGCTACTTTCACTTATCTATGTGTGAATTGGGAAATTTCCCCTGTGGATGCTCTTTATTTTAGTGTTGGTATGATTACTGGTGCTGGGGGTAAAGAAGAAGTAGCAGAGTCTGCACCTGATGTTATTAAAATTTTCACAGCGATTATGATGATTGTTGGTGCTGGAATTGTAGGTATTTGTTATGCTTTAATCAATGATTTTGTCTTAGGTAGTCGTTTAAAACAATTTTGGGATGCGGCAAGAGTGCCAACTAAAAACCATTATCTTATCTGTGGTTTAGGTAACGTTGGCATGGAAATTCTCAGAGAATTACATCAACAAGGTCATGAAATTGTTGTTATCGAATCTGATCATAATAATCGATTTTTGCGCTCAGTGCGATCGCTAGGTATTCCCGTAATCGTAGAAGATGCCTCCTTAGCTGACACTTTACAAGCCGCAAACATACAAGGGGCAAACGCAATTGTTGTTTCTACAAGCAATGATATGATTAATGTGGAAATTGCTCTGACAGTAAAAGCCTTAACACCGAAAATTCCTGTTATTTTAAGAGTACAAGATAATCAATTCGCTGAATCAGTTAAGCAAGTATTTCAATTTGAAAATGTTTTATCTCCCACAGAGTTAGCAACTTATTCTTTTGCTGCAGCAGCATTAGGAGGCAGAATTTTGGGAAATGGAATGACTGACGATTTATTATGGGTGTCATTAGCTACCATGATCACTCCAAATCATCCTTTTTGTGAAAAATTTATTAAAGAGATTGCCACAGAAGCAGATTTTGTTCCTCTTTATATTGCTAGGGGAAGAGAGAATATTCATGGATGGAATTTACTCAATGCTCAACTAACTAATAATGATGTTTTATATTTGACCATGCCTGCAACAAAATTAGATCAACTTTGGCGAGTTTCTAGTTCTTCCCCTTTACTGATTTCTCGTTGAGTCGATAGAATTAGGAGTGCTAAAAAAGTTTTTTGATGAGAGTAGTTCAACAATGAATAAGTATTCATGGAAAATTCATTGTATAGAGGCAATAGGTTTAAACCCTTTGTTATCATTGTTTTGAGAGAAATAAAATCCACAATTAATTTTACTCACTCACTTAATATACAATTGACAACCACTTCTGTCTTGATTAAATTGTTGAACTTTGAAAAATGGTAATTTTTTGCTTTTTTCCTTTGAAAGGGGAGGTTTTAAATTTTTAATGAAAACATTGTTAATTATTAATTATCGATGATCAACACTTTATTTTAAAGGACTTTTTACTTATTCAGTAAACCCTTAATTAACAATTTGTTGATTAAATTAACGCTTAAGTGTTTTTTCTTTTATCTTGTTGTTTTTTGAATAAGCCACCAAATCCTAAAGCTAATCCAGTACCTAAAATAGTTAAAGGTTCGGGAACATCACGAATCGGCATTTTACCTGTGGTATAGATAGTAAAATGAGATAATCCCGGATTTGGATCGCCATTGCCTTTATAAATACCATCAGTATTCCACGTACCATTGAGAAAATTAAAATTATCAAGAACATCCAGACCTAATAAGTATGCACTATAAGAAGGTCCACCTTTCAATACTGCCATTACTCCGCTATATTTATGTGAGCCATCTCCTCCCAGATCTAAGCTCCAACCCCCTGAAGTACCACCACCAGTGACGGTTAAACCTTTATCAGTGCCATTGTCATCATCAACTTTCGCAAATTCAGTCCAGTTATTAAGTCCAAAGATACCATCCAAATTAGAGTTAGAGTCATTTCCACTAAAAGGACCTTCACATAATATAGAAGTAGTTAAGTTAGCTGTACTACACAATACGGTTGAACTAGAGGAAATAGTTTCTTTTTCCTTTTCCTTACCCTTATCCTTATCTTTCGCTTGAGCTATTTCAGGGTATATGCCAATCAAACTTATAAATACAGTTGACATTCCAATGGTTGCTAATAGTTTTTTGTTCATTTTCCTCTTTTGTCAATACTTAAGTGATTATAGCTAAGTATAAAATATTTTTTTTGAATTGACTACTTATTATTGTTGCTTTACATAATCTTTATATTTAACCAGAAACTTAATCAAAATATATTTACGTTTAGTTGTAAAATCTTTTCTATTATACTTAAGTAAATAATCTCAAATAAGTATTAACAAGTAAGTAAAAACTCTATGAATAAAGTAAAATTGCTCAATATTTTGATCGATAATCTTTCTCTGTCTAACCTTCTTGAAGAGTTAACCAAAAATGGAGGATTTATCGTGACTCCTAATGTGGATCATTTAGTAAAACTACAGAAAGATCCTGATTTTCTTAAGGCTTATAAAATAGCTGATTATGTAGTTTGTGATAGTAAGATTTTGCAATATGTCCTTAAATTGTTAGGAAAACCGATACAAGAAAAAATTTCAGGTTCAGACTTACTACCAGCTTTTTATCATTACAATCAACACAATGAAGATATTAAAATTTTTCTCCTTGGGGGTGAAGAAGGAGTTGCACAAAAAGCTCAACATAACATTAATCAAAAAGTAGCCAGAAAAATTGTGGTTGATGCTTTATCTCCTAGTTTTGGTTTTGAAAATAATCACAGTGAGTGTTTAACTATCATCGATAAAATTAATCAATCTGGTGCTAATGTATTAGCTATTGGTGTTGGTGCACCGAAACAAGAAAAATGGATTGTAAAATATCGTGCTCAATTACCTAACGTGAAAGTATTTTTGCCTATCGGTGCGACTATTGATTTTGAGGCAGGATATAAACCTCGATCGCCAAAATGGATGAGTAATATGGGTTTAGAGTGGTTATATCGTTTAATTTCTGAACCGAAAAGACTATGGAAACGTTATTTAGTTGATAGTATTCCTTTTTTGATTCATATATTGCAACATCGTTTTGACATTTATAGACATAATCCTATCGTAGAATTAAAATCAATGCCTTTAGGAATGGTTTTAAATCACGCTGGATTATTATCTAATGAACAATTAAATTTAGTGTCGAAAACCCAAAAAGAAAAAAACTATGAAACAAATTTAGGAAAAATTATCCAAAATTTTGGATTATTATCTCAAGAAACAATCACATTTTTTGCAGAAACATTACCGAAAATGATTGAATTAAATCAAGTACTTCTTATGGGAGATTATTTACAAAAAGCTCATTTAATCACTACTTCACAAATTCAATATTTATGCCAAAAACAAAAACTATTATCAACACATAAAAAACTGGGAGAGTTAATAGTAGAAGAAGGTTATATTTCTCAAAAAACTTTAGATTGGTTTATTGAATTTCAATATGTTTTAAAATCTCAACAAGGTAACAAAAATACAACTTTCAGACAAATTTATCAGGAATTGGAGACGATACCATCATCTCTAAATCCATAATTTATTTATTCTGGTAATTTATACTGAGATACAATTTTTTGAGCATAATCAGGGACATGATCTGCTAGTTTTTCGGGGTAATTACGCTTAACATAAAGATAGTTGCGGGTAAAGTGAGAATCAATGGAAAAACGAGCATATTCTAATCCTTGAGGACCTATTTTTTCGATGACAACACCCATTAATTGTGCCGCCCACATGGGTAATGTTACACCTTTGTCATAGGCAGGAATACTGTTTTGTACCGCTTGTTTGCGATCGCCTTTAGAGGTTACAGGTTGAGTATCAAGTTGATCATGGACTAAATTTAACATTTCTTTGCCTGTTTCGTTACGTACCACAATCCATTGCCAACCAAAAGGCGCACCCATATAGCCCACCACTAAATCTGCTAAGGAATTTACATAATCAAAACAAGTCATGCAAGAAGGGGCAAAAACATCTTTTAATTTATTAGTTTTTAAACCAAAAAAAGGTACTTTTTCTTCGCTACCATCTTCATGTTTAAAATGCACTCGAAAATCCTGCATAAATTCATAGGCAACTACAGTATCAGGGGATTTACTGGTAGTTTCTAAAAATTTCTGTAAACCTGCACGGGTGACATTATCAACGCAAGGAGTGCCTAAAATATAGAGTTTTTCTAAACCTAATTTTTTTTCCACCGCTCGTAATGCCTGAATTTGACAACCAACGCCGATGACTAATAAGCGTTTCATACCTGATTGCTCAATTTGTTCTAAAACCGACAAATTAGGGGATAAAGTAGGCTTATTTACCCTTGCCTTTAAAATTTCTTCTGTAGTCGTGGCAATAATGGGTTTAGGTTGAAAACGATCATTTTCGCTACTTTGAACACATACAACTCCTTCTACTAACCCTTGAGTTAACATTTCACAGGCGATCGTACTCACAATTCCTGTCCATTGAGCGCCTTCGATGGGTTGTTTTTTTTTCGCTGACATCATCTCTTGATGGACACCAAAATAAACATCATACTCATTGTTTAAATCTCGACTACGCCCATGGGCATCAGCTTCTAATTCGGCGATTTGTTGATGAATAAAAGCACAGGCTTCTTTGACATAATGGATATAATAGGTATCGCACAAGCCACATTCACTACATAAATCTTTTGCAGGGCGACGACTACCGGGTTTTAAGGCTTTAGCTTTTTGATGAGAAGTAATTGCAGTCATGTTATAAATAAAATTTTATCATTCCCTTGTAAAGAGCAATCAATTATTATATTATCTGAGTTCGACATCAAATGAGCTTATTAACCGAAAACAACATCTTCTTTGATTTTATTTTTCATGGAAGGTTCAAAAATTTCATATCTTCCCTTACCTTTGCTTTTGGCTTGATACATCGCAATATCCGCATTTTTAATGAGATCTTCTACATTTGTACTATTAATAGAGCTTAAAACAATACCAATACTTGCATTAGTACATAATATCTTATTTTCGATACTAAAAGAAATACTCAAATCATGGTGAATACGTTGAGCAATGCGGCAAACTTCCTCAATATCAGTGACATCTTCCAATAAAATCGCAAACTCATCTCCACCAAAACGTGCTACAGTATCTATAGAACGTAGTAACTTCATCAAACGATTTGCGACTTCAATTAATAATTTATCTCCGATTAAATGTCCGAATGTATCATTAACCATTTTAAAGCCATCAAGATCTAAAAATAAAACGGCAAATAAATATTTTGAGTTACGATAACATCTTTCAAGAGCATCATTAAGTCTTTCTGTAAACCAAACTCGATTTGGTATGTTAGTTAATGAATCATAAAAAGCTTGACGTTTTAACTGTTCATGACTTATTCTTCTTTGAGTATCATCTCGAAATATAATTACTTTTCCTCCAAATTCTTCGATAAAATTGTTAACAGAATTCATCTCAAGATATTCGCTAATGGAAGAAATTTGACAAGTAATAGGAATTTCTATGGCATTTTTGTTAATTAAACAAGTGACTTCTGGTATTTTTGTCTCTTCATCAGATTTGATAATTTTCATCAAAAAAGAATCGAGACTATTTTTCGTATTATCATCAATTATATTAAAAACGGAGGAAATAGGTTGATTGAGAGCTTCTGTTGATAACCAACCAGTGATTTTTTCGGCGGCGGGATTAACAAAAGTAATAAAACCCTTTCCACTGGTGACAATAATTCCATCAGCAATGCTATTAAGAATCATCATTAACCAACGGGTATTTTGTTTTAGTTTTTGATCGATAGAATGTTTATAAAGGGCTATTTCAACGGCGATATTTAATTCTTGTTTAGTAAAAGGTTTAATAATGTAACCGAAAGGTTGAGATATTTTTGCTCTTTCGATGGTGTTTTTATCACCATGAGCGGTTAAATAAATAATGGGAATATCTAAAATTTCGACTATTTTTTCTGCCGCCATAATCCCATCCATTTTGCCAATTAATTTAATATCCATTAAGATTAACTGGGGTTTAATTTTTATGGCTTGTTCGATGGCTTCTTCTCCAGAATCGACCAGTAATGGTACCTCATACCCAAAATCTTCTAAAACTGATTGTAAATCTTGGGCAACAATACTTTCATCTTCAACAATTAAGATTTTTATCGTTCTATTTGTCATTAAATGATGATTCTGTTTATAGTTATCAATGATTCTTATTTCATTATAAATTATTAGATATTTAATTAAGGATTTCCATCACATTCGTTACAAATTGATTGATAAACTCAAACCCATTGAATGACATTACCATCATAAGTACTTGTGTATAGTCTATGGAAAGCAAGGATTTTAAACCCTTTTTTGCCCCATTGTTACCAAAGGCTTAGGAAAAATAAAACCCACAGTTAATTATACTCATCCACTAATCGCTCTGTTTTTGGACTTCCCTTAATGCGAGTTAAAGTAATGATATATTTTGTTCCTTCTTCTCTATCTAAAATAATATTTCCTCGAAGTTGACGGACGAGATTTTTCACTAATTTTAATCCTAGTGTTGTACTTTTTTCCCAGTCTAAATTTGGTGGTAAACCTTTTCCATTATCAGCAATAGTTAATACTAAATTTTCTTGATCATCTGCTGTAATTACAATTAATAATTTTCCTTTTTCATTTTCATTGAAAGCATATTTAAGTACATTAGAAATTAATTCATTAATGATTAAACCACAAGGTACAGCAGAATCTATATCTAAAAAGAAATTTTTTTCCACTTTTACTTTCATTTCAATGGATAAAGTATTTATTTGATAGGTGGAAAATAAAACATTAATCAATTCTTTGAGATATTCAGATAAGTTAATTTCTGAAAGATTATCAGATTGATAAAGATGCTCATGAATTAATGCCATAGATTGAATTCTACTTTGACTTTCTTGAAGTTTCATCGCTGTAGAAGGATCATTAATTGAACGACTTTGAAGATTTAATAAACTATGAATTATTTGTAAATTATTTTTAACTCGGTGATGTATTTCTTTTAATAAAACTTCTTTTTCTTTTAATGATGCTTCGATTTTTTGTTCAATTAATTTTAATTCTGTTACATTGCGAATGCTTACAACTATACCTGATATACTTTTATCTGCTTCAAAACAGGGAGAATAAGTGACACTTAAATATTGTGGATTTTGTTGATCCCGATTATCCCACATTTCATATTGAACTATTTCACCAGATAGAGATAATTCTACTTTAGGTTTAATGATATTCACAAAAGCTTCTGGATCTAAAATTTCTGCAATATGATGATTAATAATTTCCGAATAAGATTTGTTATGTAAATCTAAATATCTGGGATTAACTACCTTATAAATGTAATCTCGACTCACTAAAGCGATAGCATCATTACTGACAGATACAATACGTTCATATTGCTGTAAAATCTGTTCTGATTTTAGACGCTCAGTAATATCTCTTGCGGCGGAATAAACTAGATTATTAACACGAATAGATCTCCACTCAATATAACGGTAAGATCCATCACGACAACGATAACGATTAACAAAATTGTCAATTTTCTCCTGATCATTTTTTAAAACTGAGATTATTTCATTAGTTTTTTCTAAATCTTCTGGATGAATATAGTCTAAAAATTTTGCCCCTTCTAATTCTTTAATGGAATAGCCAAGAGTTTTTTCCCACTGACGATTGAGTCTTACAAAATAACCGTCTAAATTGGCGATAGATAATAAATCAATGGCTACATAAAAAAAGCGATTTAACTCTTGTGTTTTTAACCTTAAGGAGATTTCTGTTCGTTTTTGTTCTGTAATATCATAAGCGATCGCCCAAAAACTTTGAGCTATATTGTTTTCATTAAATACAGGAAAAAGAACACTACGAAATATTTTCATTTGATTATTAATAATCACTTCATCTTCTATATCTAATGTTCGAGGATTATTTTTTAAAGATTGAAGTCTAGCTCTAAAAATCTTACATACATATTCGGGAAACAAATCTTCAAAGGTTTTGCCAATAATTTTTTCTGAAGGTAGATTAACTTTATTGCTAAAAGCTTTGTTAACATCTAAATAACAACCATCTTCATCGAATAAACTAATAGATAACGGTGCATTATCAAGGAGAGATTGCAATTGTTTATTCAGTTGTTGAATTTGAATCTGTGCTTGTTTTTGCTCCTGAATATCTCTCCCCACAGATTGAAACTCTATAAAATTATTTTCTTCGTCAAAAATTGCCCTATTTATCCATTCCATCCAACGAATTTCACCTTTAACTATTGCACGATGCTCAATAATCGCAACAGGATTTTTTAAAGATAAAGAATCAAGCATTTGCTCTATTTTTTCTAAATCTTTTGGATAAATCACAGGATGAAATTTAGAGCCGATTATATTTTCTTTATCAATGTCATAATATTTACAGTAGGCTTGATTAACAAATAATATTGTACCATCAGGTAAAAAACGACAGATTAATTCTGTTTGATCTTCAATAATGGCTAAATATTGCGCTTTTCTTTTTTTTAAAATAATTTCTACTTCTTCCCGTTTAGCAATTTCTTCTTCCAATTGTTGATTTAATTTTTCTAAAAATTCTTTTTTTTCAGTTAATTGTTGCCATTGTTGTTTTAATATATGTTCTACCCATTTACGTCTAACATCAATTCCATCTAAAACATAAGCATTTTTCCATACAATAATAGAAAAAGTGATTATATAACTAATTCCTAAAAGATTAAATCCCATAGCAATAGTGTAAAAATTTTGTTCATAACCAATGAGAATTAATTTACACAGCACAGGAGACAATATGATAATGATAGGTAATAAACTTCTAGCAATCTCACCTCCTACCGTATCATTACTAATAACCTTCATTAGCCCTCGTTGAGGATGTCGAAAAAGAAAACTGATACTTAACATCATCAAATTTAATGAAGTATGCAATGCCATATCAGTATAAGATTCTATATTATTAAAATAAGCATCGTAATCGATTAAACCTAAAAACGCTAATAATGCAATAAAAAAAACAACTAAAGAAAAAAGTTCACACAAAAAATAAAAAGAAAGATTGAGATTGAAAAATAATTGAATGAAGGCTAATACGACAAAACAAAAGGCAGTATTCAACCCCATCCTTCCTCTTACTGCTTTTGTCGCCTGTATACCGCCGCTATCGTAAAATATATCTTTTATAAATAACTCATCAATACCAAAATTTAAGTTAAATAAATATTCAATTATAGTTAACGTGGCAATAATTATTACAATCACTATCAACACATTTATGATGGATTTTATGATCCTAAGTTGCCATAATGAAAAGCTATTATGTAATCGATTGTGAGTAAAGTATTGATAAGATAATAAACTAGAAGTACTTAAAAAAATAAAACACAAAGCCGTATTAACTTTCATCGTAGCTAATTCGGAGTGAATTCTCGTCAATAAATCCACATGAAAAATCCATCCCATTATCACCAATATAGAGATAAAACTCGTCAAAGCAGGGAAAAAAAGACTGTACTTAATTAAAGTTGTTTGAAATTGTTGAGAATTAAAACTAGAATCTTTCATATGAAAAAGCCAACAACTATTGAAACCAACTATTTACATCTTAAGAAAAAAACTTAAAAAATTATTAATTAGAGTGTAATGAAAAAGTTTTTTGGTGAGGGTAGGCAATGGTGAGAGTAAAAGAATTAAATTTAATAAATAATTATCAAAAACCGCTTTTTATAAAATTTGAGTCAATCCTCTACTCTTCTTTTACTACATAATTCTCATCTTAAAATATTTATTGAAAGTTAAATTAATTAACAACAGTAAAATTAAGCGGGTGGGGGGAATCGAACCCCCATCATTAGCTTGGAAGGCTAAGGTTTTACCACTAAACTACACCCGCAGGTTTATTTAAAACACATTCACAATTATAACAACAGGTTTAAAATTTGGCAAGGTTAATTAAAAAATAATTTCGACTAGAACAAATCATTGCATATTTTTCCATAATTGTTCATATTGTTTAACTGATGCAGAAGGTAAAGTTTCAATAAAATCACTTTTTGCAAAAACATCTGAAGACATTTGCACAATTTTTGAGTTACTTTTCAATGATGATTCTATAGGTGATACTCCATTGGTGAATAAATTTATTTGTTTAGCAGACTTTTCTTGCCAACAAAAATCAATGAAATCGTATATTTTCTCTAATTGTTGAGGATTATTTTTGTCTTGACGAGGTTTTACCCATATATCCGCCCATAAAGATGTACCAGATTTAGGTATTACTGCGGAAATATTTTTGTATTGTTTCACTAAAGGTAGTATGTCAGTTGACCATCCCACTGCTAACCAAGTATCACCTAAAATTAAAGGCTGTAAATAATTAGTATTATCATAAAATTTGACTTGTTTTTGCAATGCTATCCACTCTGATTTTAGCTCTGAGATCGTGTTTAAATCTTCAAAATTATAGGAATAACCAAGTTTTTTTAAAATCAAGCCTAAAGTTTCTCTAGGTTGATTTAAAAGGGAAAATTTGCGGGTAAGATCTTTTTTCCATAAGTCATGCCAGTCTTGAGGTTGCCATCCCAATTCTGCAAATTTATCATTACGATAAGCTATCATCGCACATCCCCAACGATAGGGTGCCCCCCAAATTTTACCCTTATTATCTAATTTACCTTGATCATTTCTGGTTACTAAATTCTGAAATTCCAGAGGAAGATTTTGCCAAGTTTCGAGTTTATTTAATTCTACAGGCTCAATTAATTTTTCAACAATTGCTAAATTTAACCAATAATTACCTAATGTCACTAAATCATCGGCAATAACAGGAGATTTATTCTCAGAAAAGTTAGGCAAAGCAAAAGACAATTGATTTTTTTCTCTAATTTTATTTTTACCCTGCCATGTTAGCAATAAATCATATATATCTTTGAGGGTTGATTGTGGTTGAAAATTAACGATGCCTATTTTTTGGAATTCTTGTTGTAACGCAACTATTAATTGTATGGGAATTGAGCCTTGTAGTTGTGCAATATTTAGATCATATTTTTTTTCACATCCTGATAACATAGAAGCTAGGGTTAAACTACTGATACCCCATAAAAAAGATCGACGATTTACCATATCAATTAACAGTGAAAAATGCCCTCTTATTGTATCACCATTGCCTATTATTCATTACCTATTACCTGACTTCTACAATAATAATGAATCTACGTCAATTGTTAAATTAATCAGGAATAGTGGACATTATTTTGTTTAAGACTTTAGCATAGGAAATAGAAAAAACAAATAGTTAAATTAGTTTTAATCAATAATTGAATATGTATAAAAGAAAACAAGAGTTGGTGAATTTACACAGTAAAGTTAATCAGCTTTACGATATTGTTAAACAATTAGGAGAATATATCGGTTGGGAAGGATTGAACAATATTTCTCTGTGCGATTTGAATGTTAATACTGTTTCCGAATCATGTCATATTACCGAAGAGAAACAAAAAAAACACTTTAAAACTCATAAGGATATTTTAATGGATGATGATGCTATTTCCTCAGAATTATCCGATTATACTCAGATTGAAAATAATATTTCCTGTGAAGAACAAGTATATCGTTTGACAGCCCAATTGACGGCGGCTTATCATCGTATTGCATCTCTTGAAGATCAATTATTAGCTACTCGTAGTCATATGGAAACTAGACACAATGGTTTCTATCATGTGCAATAATTCTACTTTATTCATACCTAGCAAATGGGATGCAATTGCACTACCTCCTGCACCAACCCCTTCTTTTACATATCCTTTTTCATAGGCTTGTAAACTAGGATAATTTGAATTACTAAAATTTAGCTCCGTGGCACACAAGGAAACGTTACCGATAATTTTACTTAAACCAATAGTATCACCTGTACAATCTTCCGCCACCCAACGAGTTGTACCAACGATAATGTTTTCTAAGTTAGCCTCAGTATAGTAACATAAATTTTTCAATGCCTTAATTAGCGCAAAAATTGCTAACATTTGTGTACCACCTGCTAACATTACACCGATTTTTTTACTGGCACTTAAAGCTATTCCTGCCACCACAATTTGCATGGGATCACCTACTGCGGCTATAATTTCAAAAGGATCAAATATAGTATTTCGATCATTTAATCCAGCTTGAATTAATCCTTTTTGTACTAATGACCATTTTTGTTCATGATTGCAGATAGGATGACTACTGTTAACTTTTCCTTGAGCGGAAATTCCTAATGCCGTTAATACTGCTAAAGCGGTAGTTGTACCACCCACAACACATTCACTTAAAATTAGATAGCTAGATTTGCTTTGCTGTGCTAAATTTTCTCCCCAAAATAATCCTTGTTGGTATAAATGCTTAACTAACTCTAAAGGTAATGCTTTTCCTGTAGAAACACAATTAGCTGGTTTTCCACCTAAGTCGATATTTTTAATAGAAGGGGATTCTAATAATCCAGCATTAAATATATAAACTGGTAAATTAAATTTTTCAATTACCGCACGACTAATAAAAGTAGGAGAAATACCCACACTTAAAGGTGGTAAAGCAAAAGTTGGATTTTCTTGAATTCCATTCACCAAAAATTCCCCATCAGCTAAGGCTGTATAACGTCTCGATTCGGGTGTTATCCCTGCGGTAGAAATATTGGGTAATAAAGCCGTAGCAGTAAAGCCTAAAGTGCAAGTAAAAATAGGAATACAATCGTTATATTTATTCAACCATTTTTGTCCTTGCTCAATTTCAGTATAAACTCTTATATCCATATAATAATTAACAATAAAGGAGTTTTATCTTCACGTCCTCTAGTCTCCTACTCTTTCCTGAAACTCAATTTCGTCATTATTACTAATTAAAGTTTGCTCAAAATAGTCTGCTATATTATTTTTTTGATCAGCTACTAACACTTTAGCACGATGACCATTAATCATAACATCTTGGCGATCGCATTGTTCATAAGCATAAATAATTAACAAATCACCGGGTTTACATAATAAAGCGGCACCACCATTAGGGCAGATTTCCCGACTACCTCTTATTCCAGGTATAGCATAAGTTGACCAACGTTGGGCATTATTTAAGTTAACTACATCTACTTCTTCCAAAGGTAAAATACCGACTTTTTCCATTAATTCAGGATCAATAGAAATACTACCGACATAATCTACATTAGCAGACGTAACCGTAACTCTATGTAGTTTACCGTGCATTAATCGGATCATGTTCATAAAATATTAATTAATAGACTTTGATATGGTTTAGTTAAACTAAGATGTTGCACAAGAATAAAAATATCCAATAAAGTCAGAGTTAAGAAAATGAATTGACAACAAGTTTTAGTAAATTATTGTTGCTATATTCTGTTTTATGGCTTCTTTATGCCTTCATCAATGTATTTTATGGTTAGTGCAAGACTTAAGTTAAATGAAAGGAGATAAAATCAAAGATAAGTCAGTAATGGGAGCAGGAATCATAGCACCTCTGGAGTCGAGTAATTGTACTATTACTAAATAGATAACACCTAATAAAACTGAAATTATTCCTGTAATTATCGCCACTATTTTTTTTCTTTCCATCTCTTAATCTCTTTTTATAATATTTATTTTGTTTAAGTTTCTTAAAATTCTGTTACCTAATTATATATTAGTTATTTACTTGTACAAAACTATTAAACCATGATGGAGTAAATTCCTCAAAAACAGATCTACTGCTAAACTGAGATCTATGTAAAAAAAGATTCAATGAAGATTATAAAATATTTATTAAGAGTAATTACAACCCCTTCACTTTTTACACTGATTTCCCGTTAGAATGTTTTAGAATGCTGGTAAGGAATTTTTATTTAACTAGATTTTAATTGGTATTTTTTCTTACAGAAAGTGAAATGATAATACTTTAAATGTTGATAAGGTTAATAGAGGTAAAAAAATGAAAATTTCCCACTTTTTACGCCAATATGAACAAGGAATTCGTGAATTTCGAGAGATTAGACTACAAAGTGCTGATTTAGCTCAATCAGTTTTAGTAGCGTTGAATTTACAAGGCTCAAAATTAATTGGTATTAACTTCAATCGTGCTTTTTTGACTAAATCTAATTTTACCCACACTCAACTAAATTGGTCAGATTTCACCTATGCTAAATTAAGTGAGGCTATTTTCAATTATGCTGATTTAACTAAAGCTAATTTAACTGGTGCTTTTATGGTGCGATCGCAATTTATTAAAAGTCAATTAAGCGGTGCAAATCTTAGTCATGTTAATTTAGCGAAGGGTGACTTAACAGAAGTCAATTTATGTGGTGCATCTCTTTACCGAGTCAACTTAAGAGGGGCAAATATGAATAAAAGTAATCTTAATTGGAGTAATTTTCAAGAGGCAAGATTAAGTGGTGCGAATATGAGAGAATGCTCTGCTTATCAAGGTAATTTTACACGATCTTTTATGAAAGAAGTTAACTTAACTAATAGTAACTTAGTTGAAGCTAATTTAAGTGGTGCAAGATTAAGTGGGGCAAATTTACAAGAGGCAAATTTACAAAGGGCAAATTTCCAAGGGGCTCGTTTATGTCGAGTTAATTTTCGAGATGCAGATTTAAGAGGTGCAAATTTTCAAGGTGCAGATTTAGAAATGGCAAATTTGACAGGGGCAATTTTAGATAACACTAATTTATCTCAAGCTAATTTAAGCGGTGCAAATTTAGCTCATACTAACCTTAATAATTCTTGTTTAGATCGAACTATTTTACCAGAAACTTTACACAAAATTATGAACGTAGATATTAACAACAATCTTAATTATTATTCTTTTAATATTTTTTTGGAAGCAAGTTAAACTATTAGGAATTAAAAATTATAAATTAATTATTTCAATTATTAATAATTAAGATGGGTTGTTTGAGAATAACATCAACATAAATTATGTTATTAAGCTATGAGTTTAACAAATCTAAATTTTAGTTCTGGCTTCTGCTATAATTTTTTCTAATTGAGTTTGTAATTTGCCATTAGTAATCAAATCCTCTGCCATAGTTAAACCTTTTTCCATAGAATCACTAACGCCGCAACGCCAAAGATAAAAACCGCCATTTAAAATACTGCTAGTAATTAAAGTTGATTTTTCTCCTCTGATAGTTTTAATTAATTCAGTAAAATATTCTTGATGATTAGATAACTTAATATCGTTGCTTTTTAAGCCATAATGTAAAGGATTTATTTTTAAATATTCATAACCTTCTTCACTATTTTCATTATCAATAACAATAATATTAGTTTGCTCTAATTTTAAATCTCCACTACCTTCTAAACCCTTAATTAAAGTAAATTTTTTGACTTTCCTCAAGTTTAAAGCCTCTCTAATCATCTTTTCCGTAGGAGGATGCACATAACCAGCGATAAGATGACTTTTTCCTTCATAGGGTTGCCAAATCAGCTCTAAAGTCGCAATGGGAGGGCGTTTACCGATTTCTTCTCGATATTGTACTAATTTATGAGCAACAGAGAAATGTTGAGGTAAATAAAGAAAACCGAAGTTAGTCTGATTTAATAAATTTTTTACTTGAATTAATGATAAATTTGTCACATCTAATCCTAAATTTGCCCAAATTTCTGCCAAAGTTAAGCCATATTTAGTGGGCATTTTTGTGCCACCGTGCATTAAAACTGAAACTCCTACTGCTGATAAAATTAAAGTCGTAATAGGAGAAATAGGTGCACTTCTTGTTCTACCATCGTAGGGAATACCAAGAATAGTGAGAGGATATTGACTATTCTCTATACTTGGTAAAGTTACACCTAAATTAGTATAAGCATCTAACATTCCAGCTAATTCTTCTCCTGTAGGGCGTTTGATGCGATGGGCTATTAAAAAACCACCAATTTGAGCGGGAGTAGCAATACCTGTTAGCATCATCTCTAAAGCTAAACTGGCTTCTTCACGGCTCAAATTTTTATGGGTATGCGCACCACTACCGACTTTTTTTAATAATTCTCTAAATTCACTACTCATGATTCATTAACTGATAAGTAAAATCAATGCTATATAAGTTAATCATAAAATTAAAGTAACTATAAAGCAATGATTAGGATGTGATGAAAAAGTTTTTTAGTGAGGATAGGGAAAATGTTTATAAGTAAAGTTAAAAAATCCCACAGGAAAATTAAGGATTAATTCCTAATTATTAATAGTTTTACTGGCTAAATAAGCTAAATAAAAACAAATACCAGCATTAAGTAATAAGAAAATTTGGGAAATTAAACCATAACCTAATCCCCACACTAAAGGATTAATAAAAGCTGTAACTATTAAACAAGAAGTAACCCCTAAAGTACAACCAATAGCTACCCATTTGAGTTGTTGATGACTTAAAAATAAAGCAAGTAAAATAAAGGGAATTAACGCACTAGCAAAGAAAGGATTTAAACTATTTGTACCCATTACTACATTACCTAATTCTGGTACAGAACTGCCCATTAAACGAAAAGGCCATTGAGGCAAATCAAACAAGTATAATCCTTGGAGGAAAAATAAACCACTGCTACCTGTGACTAATCCTGTGGCGAGGCTTAGATTGAAAGTAAGATAATTACGCAAAAACCAAGCTAATAAATATGATCCTAAAACCATGCCCAATTTAGGTAATAAAGTAATTGTACCACCATCAATCCAAAACCCTGGGTTTAAATAACCACTGTTTTTCAACCATCGTAAAAAGTCTCGTGGACTAATTTGCCCTTTTAATGCTAGTTTAACCCCTTGCGCCGCATCTAATTGTCCTGCACCATAATGATTTAAAGGATCTTTTTCTATTTTACGGGCAGATTTGATTAAAATTTCTCGTACTTCATCGGGATTTTGGATACCTGTGGATTTAATTAATGCCGCTACTCCTGCCACATGGGGTGCTGCCATACTTGTGCCTTGGAAGCCAATAAAAGTTGGTTGTTTATTTTCTCCTGTGATAGTTTCTTGAATAATTTTCCCTGTTTCACTACCTCCGGGGGCGGAAATATCTACTCCTGCACCAAAATTAGAGTAAGGTGCTTTTTCACCGATAGAATCTGTAGCTGAAACGCTGATTACTAGAGGATAACGAGCGGGAAATGAAGCACTATTGCGGTTTTCGTTACCTGCGGCGGCAATAATCACTACTCCTTTGTCATGGGCATATTTAATCGCATCTCGCATTAATTGGCTATCTCCACCACCACCTAAACTCATGTTTATCACATCGGCTTTATTATCAGCCGCAAATTTTATGGCTTCGGCTATATCAGCAATTGTGCCACCATTTACTCCTAATACTTTTAAGGGCATTATTTTCGATTGATAAGCTATTCCTGCTACTCCGTAATTATTGTTAGTGGATTGGGCGATCGTACCTGCAACGTGTGTTCCGTGTCCTACATTATCTTGAGCATCAACTTTATTATTAACAAAATCATAGCCTTCAACGAACTGAGTTTGCTCTAAATCTGGCACTTTAGTAACGCCAGTGTCAATAACTGCAATAGTTACCCCTTCTCCTTTGGTGTCTTCCCATGCTTGTTCTATATTGATACTACGCAAATTCCACTGTTGAGTATAAGCAGGATCATTGGGAACTTCTAAACTATGATAAATATAATTAGGTTCAATATATTCTACTTCTTGTTTGAGGGGAGATCTTTTTAATTTCTTGAGAGTTTTTTTATCACCTTGAACGATATAAACTTTTTCTTCTTCAGAAAAAATACTATTTAAAATAGGTATTTCTTGAATTTTTGAAGTGATAAATTCTATGTTTTTTTCTAGGGCT
This sequence comes from Geminocystis sp. NIES-3708, assembly GCF_001548095.1. Classification (NCBI taxonomy): domain Bacteria; kingdom Bacillati; phylum Cyanobacteriota; class Cyanophyceae; order Chroococcales; family Geminocystaceae; genus Geminocystis; species Geminocystis sp. NIES-3708. The sequence continues at coordinate 3,364,752 of NZ_AP014815.1, forward strand.
GTAGTAGGAATATCTTGACGGAAATTAATAATAATAGAATCAAATTCTCCTTGATTTGCTAATCCTTTAAAATTAAATAAAGCAAATCCTAAACCTATTAAAAAGACTGAAAGAAGTAATAGTTTTTTCATAGTAATTATGGTGCGGTAATTATTCCACCATTATAAACCTTGACCTCAAAAGTTACTAACATTTACTATAATTTTTTTATATTTTAACAGAAGCATTTATCAAAAAAATAAAGCTCAAAATGGTACAATAAAAAATTTATAATCAAGAACTATGACAAAGTATTGGATATTGAATGAAAATGTAATCTATATCTTGAAACGCTTATTTCAAGGACTACTCACTTTACTATTAGCATCAATATTGAGTTTTGCTATCATTCAATTCGCACCGGGAGATTATCTTGATAATTTGCGCCAAAATCCAACTATTTCCCAAGAAACCATTGAAGAGTTAAAAATTCGCTTTGGCTTGGATAAATCTCCCTTAGAGCAATATTTATTATGGTTTAAGCAAGTGATTACCAGATTTGACTTTGGTGAAAGTTTCGTCTATTCTCGATCAGTATCCAGTCTTATTCTCGAAAGAATCCCCGCAACCTTACTACTAGCTTTTACCTCTATCATTTTAACATGGGCGATCGCCTTACCACTAGGAATTATTAGTGCTGTTAAACAAAATACTGTAACGGATAGAATTTTAAGAGTAATTAGTTATTTTGGGCAAGGATTTCCTAGCTTTATTACTGCATTATTATTATTAATTTTAGCTCAAAATGTTGCCCCAATTTTTCCCGTTGGCGGTATGACAAGCATTAATCATAATGAATTATCCTTCTGGGGAAAAGTTACAGACATAAGTTGGCATATGATTTTACCTACTATTGCTCTAAGTATTACCAGTTTCGCAGGATTACAAAGGCTTACCAGAGGACAACTTTTAGATGTATTGAGGCAAGATTACATTCAAACAGCAAGGGCAAAGGGATTACCCGAGAATCAAGTCTTATATGTTCATGCTCTGCGTAATGCCATTAATCCTTTAATCACTCTATTAGGCTTTGAATTTGCGAGTTTATTAAGTGGCTCATTTATCGCTGAATATTTCTTTAATTGGCCCGGATTGGGCAGGTTAATATTACAAGCAGTACAAGCTCAAGATTTATATTTAGTTATGGCTAGTTTAATGATGGGGGCAACTATGTTAATTATTGGTAATTTAGTTGCTGATTTATTATTAAAAATAGTCGATCCACGAATAAAATTAGATAATATTGATAGTTAATACTATAGGTTGACACTCCATCGGGCTAAAGCCACGAGGATTCTTTAGAGGAGATAACCGAAAATGTCAGTTATTGCTCGTAACAACCACATTGCCGTACCGTACCGTAGTACTAACACAACAGCAGTCCACAAGGCGGAGTCAATCGCCACTACACTGTTAGCTTTTGCTTTCAGTTTACTTTCAGGGTTATGCTTTTCACTCGTTTAACGTCTTTGCTTGTAGGGGCTGAGTCTGTAGTGCATTGCACCGAGTACCATTTCGGTAACTCATCTTTTCAACAGGTGTCCCACCACTAGGAGTCTCACCTACCGTTTTAAGGTCTTTGTGGCACAATATTTATATTATCAAATTAATGCCCTAAAGGGCAGGGTTTCAGACCCACGATTTTTTGATGAAAATAAAATATAAAGTATTTACTGAAATCTATAAGCTCGATGAATCTACAAATTTTTATATGATCTAAATTGCTTTAGATGAATATATTGATATTTTTCATAAAAGAGATCCATATCCTTTTAAACGTCGAGAAATTGATCCAGATTTAGAGATTTATTTGGAAACAAGTTCTTCTGAAATACCATTTAATTATCCTATTGAATTATTTTTTGTTCTTCTTAAAGGAAAACAAGATGAAAATATAGAAGAAGAATTTCCTATAGATTTAGAACTTTTTTTTTTTCAAAATATATCTTTTAAAAAGAAAACAATTACAAATGAATAAACGCATCGCTTATTATTTTCTAATTAGTTTTATTTTATTAGGAATAACTACAATTTATTCAGAAAGTTATGTTTCTTTTCTGCCATCTATTTTACTTCAAGAACTTGTTATTACTGGATGGTTTTTTGTTTGGGAAGCAGTTTCTTTAATCTTTTTTGACAGTCTTGATTTTTATCACCGTTATCGAACTTATAAAAGATTATATAATGCTCTTATAATTTTTAAAGAACAAAAATAAATATTGTTTTTTTTACTATAATATAAATACTAAATATTAACTTAAAAATTGATCAAAAAATAATCATATAAAATATTTAAGATTATTAAAATCTATTATTATTTTCATTAAGAATAGGTTTCTGTTATTAAAAAACTGATTAAAATAAAAGCAGAAATAATAATCAAAAATATTAATATTCCTCCGGGTAAAAAACCTAATAGACCAAATCCTCTCAATAAATACAAAAGAATAGTTAAAGGAATTATTATTATTATTGATAAACGTAGTTTTTTATTAATTATCTGAATTTTTCTATTCATAAAAATAACTCAAATAGATGGAAAATTAAATTACCATACTATTTTTATCATATTTTGTTTGTAAATCTTCACAATTATCGGCTCACACTCAGTTTTTTTTGAGTATTTATACTTATTCAATCTCTTGGGATCAAGTATTGTAGCAATTATTAACAATTCACTTGTTTAAACTCTTTTTTCGTAACATTTCAACTATTTTATAAGAATAATTACTTATAGGCGATCGCTACTATAAACTTCTCAGGCTATATTTTATAAAGGTTTTAAGGAATGTATCAATATTTATTCATATTTTTTTGTTTTTATATTATATTAAAATAATTAAATAAGCAAAACTTTAAAATTAAGTAAAATTATCTTTAATAGTGAATTAAAACTAAATAAACTAATTTTTACTAATTTAAACTCTAAAATGCTTTGTTTTAATACCTAAAATAAAACTTATACCCCTTTTCATTTCTAAAAAATTAGTCAATAATGCAATCAGTGCAAATAAATCAGGAATTATAAAAACATGACTTTGACATTAGCAGTTTACGGAAAAGGCGGTATTGGCAAATCCACCACCAGTTGCAACATTTCTACAGCATTGGCAAAAAGAGGTAAAAAAGTATTACAAATTGGGTGTGATCCAAAACATGATAGCACTTTCACCCTTACAGGCTTTTTAATTCCCACCATCATTGACACATTGCAAGAAAAAGATTTCCACTATGAAGATATTTGGGCGGAAGACGTTATCTATAAAGGTTATGCTGGTGTTGACTGTGTAGAGGCTGGTGGTCCTCCTGCGGGTGCTGGTTGTGGTGGTTATGTCGTAGGTGAAACCGTAAAACTGTTAAAAGAGTTAAACGCCTTTGATGAATATGATGTGATTTTATTTGACGTATTGGGTGACGTGGTATGCGGTGGATTTGCCGCACCTCTAAATTATGCTGATTATTGTTTAATCATCACTGACAACGGTTTTGATGCTTTATTTGCCGCCAATCGTATCGCCGCATCTGTCAGAGAAAAAGCGCGCACTCATCCCTTAAAATTAGCTGGTTTAATTGGTAATCGCACCTCAAAACGTGACTTAATTGATAAATATATTTCCCATGTAGCAATGCCTGTATTAGAAGTATTACCCCTCATTGAAGACATCCGAGTATCAAGAGTCAAGGGTAAAACTTTGTTTGAAATGGCAGAAAAAGATCCTTCTTTAGATTACGTTTGTGATTTTTACTTGAATATAGCTGATCAAATTTTAGCTTTACCTGAAGGAGTGGTGCCTAGTGAAGCCCTTGATCGTGAATTATTTGGATTACTCTCCGATTACTACTTAAATCCTCCTGCGGATGCGCCTAAACAAGAAAAAGACGAATTAGAGTTAATGATGGTTTAATTCAATTAGAAATTAACAGTAAGCAATTAACAATTATTTTTATCTTTTTAGTGTATGGGAATTGTGGAAGATTTTGAAGAATTAAAACCTATTTTACAAGAGAAATGGTTAAATTTTTGTGAGCTTAATTTAACTTGGGTTAATAGATTTGCTTTATGGGAAAAAGATAAGCAATATTTAGAAGCAAAAACTATATTATTAATTTTAATTAGTCTTGAGCCAAAATTAGGTCAAAAAATGCAAGACTTTCACAAAGTAACCACATATATGAAAATGGATTTTCCTAATTCTTCTAAATGGCTAGATATTCTAAATATATCTAATAATAAAAATCAGCTTAATCAACAAGTTGAAGAAAGAGCTAAAAATAAAATTATTGAGCCTTCTTCACCCTTAGATGATTTTCGGAAACAAAACCTCTAAAAAATTCTCTTTTGATAAGTAAGTGAGTAAAATTAATCAATGCCCTTTATTTTTCTCAAAGCTTTGGTAACAATGGGTTTAAACCTATTGCCTTTATACAATTAATTTTGCATGAGTATTTTAACAAATTAAGACTATGAATAATCCCTCTAAATTATTTTCTTAGCTTAGGCTATCACTAACCCAAACGGATAAAAATAAACATTATTAATTAGGAGTAAAAAACCATGACATTAGCTCAAGAAAAACCCGCTACCCCCGAATTAAATTTTGAATGTGAAACAGGCAATTATCATACTTTTTGCCCCATTAGTTGCGTAGCTTGGTTATACCAAAAAATTGAGGATAGTTTTTTCCTCGTTATCGGCACTAAAACCTGTGGTTATTTTTTACAAAATGCTATGGGTGTTATGATATTCGCTGAACCTCGTTACGCTATGGCTGAATTAGAAGAAGCTGATATTTCTGCCCAACTTAACGACTATAACGAGTTAAAACGCCTTTGTGACCAAATTAAGCGCGATCGCAACCCCAGTGTAATCGTTTGGATTGGTACTTGCACCACCGAAATTATTAAAATGGATTTAGAGGGAATTGCCCCTAAATTAGAAGCCGAGTTAGGTATTCCTATTGTAGTCGCTCGTGCTAATGGTTTAGATTATGCTTTCACCCAAGGAGAAGATACGGTTTTAGCTTCTATGGCAAATCGTTGCCCGAAGGAATCGGAAGTAAAACAGGAAGCGGAAAAAACTGAGCGTAATGCTATTCAAAAATTGATGAATTTTGGCAAAAAAGCGGAAGATACTAACCATAATGAAGAATATCACAAACATCCGCCTTTAGTGTTATTTGGTTCATTACCTGATCCTGTTGTTACCAATTTAACCTTAGAATTAAAAAAACAAGGGGTAAAAATTGATGGTTGGCTTCCTGCAAAACGTTATACTGAGTTACCCGTTATCGATGAAGGTTATTACGTTGCAGGGGTGAATCCTTTTTTAAGTCGCACAGCTACTACTTTAATGCGTCGCCGTAAGTGTAAATTAATTGGCGCACCCTTCCCGATTGGCCCAGATGGCACTCGTGCATGGATTGAGAAAATCTGCTCTGTGGTTGGAGTTGAGCCTCAAGGGTTAGCTGAAAGAGAAGCCCAAATTTGGGAAAATATACAAGATTATGTGGATATTATCAAAGGTAAGTCAGTTTTCTTCATGGGCGATAATTTACTCGAAATATCTCTCGCTCGTTTCCTCATTCGCTGTGGTATGACTGTTGATGAAATTGGTATTCCTTACATGGATAAACGTTATCAAAAAGGTGAGTTAGATTTTCTGGCTCAAACTTGCCAAGAAATGGGGGTAAAAGTACCTACTATTGTGGAAAAACCTGATAACTATAACCAATTACAGAGAATCAAAGAAATTAAGCCTGATTTAGTGATAACTGGCATGGCACACGCCAATCCGTTAGAAGCTAGAGGAATTAACACAAAATGGTCTGTGGAGTTCACTTTTGCCCAAATTCACGGTTTTACTAACGCTCGTGATATTCTTGAATTAGTAACACGTCCTTTACGCCGTAATAATAACTTAAAAGATTTAGGTTGGAGTAAATTAGTCAAAGAAGAAGCGAAAATCTAATTTTTAATTATCCTAAATAGAAGTCTCTAATTTTTAAAATTAGGGGCTTTTTTGTTATATTTATAGTATTAAGATTTAGTTAAACAATTATTGATAAAATTCTCACAAAGGTTTAAAGAAACTAAGTGTTATTCTTTCTAATTATAATAAAATAGGTAAAGCTTATGATAGTAAAAACTAAGACTAATTGACAAGAATTATACGAAATTGATGATTATTTATGGATTCAAGAAACTATTAATTTATTAAAAGAAAAAAGTTTAATGAGTTGGATTTAGATAATTTAATTGAAGAACTAGATGACTTAGGTAGAGAAAGAAAAAATAAAGTAGAGAGTTTATTAAGACAGATTATAATTCATTTACTTTGACTTCAATATTAGGAAGCTGAAAATACTAAAAATGGTTGTCATTGGAAAGCTGAAATAACAGAATTTAGATTTCAATTAAATAGAATATTAACCAAAAATTTTTACAATTATTTAAGTGAAGAATTTGCTTTAATTTATCAAAATGCTCTTAAATATGCTCAACGAAAAACTAATTTAGATATTTTTCCTAATCAATGCTTTTATACTCTAGATCAATTATTAGATGAAGATTGGTTTCCTTGTTAAAATTTATGCCAGATTTTTCCCCTGAATCCCCAATATTACCTCAGTTTGACAGAAGAAAAGTCGTGAAAACGAGACAGGTTGACAAGTTGACAAGGAAACAGGTAGAAAAATTCTTAATATTTGTACATTTTTAAAAGAATTTTATTGACTCATAAAAAATACAATCTCCCTGTTTTCCTGTCAACAAGAGTCAGTCATTATCTATTTTTTATCGAATTCAGATAATATTGGGGACTTTTTTATCAATCTAAAGTGCGACAAGCCACACACTGAGTTAATCTTTGTTTGAAGGAATCATAGGGAATTTTATCAATAATTTCCGCCGCAAAAGCATCCATCAATAAATGTCTAGCATCATATTCATTTAAGCCACGACTGCGTAGATAAAAAATTTCATCGGCTTCTAATTGACTTACCGTTGCACCATGCGCACATTTTACGTTATCGGCGGTGATTTGTAACTCAGGTTTAGTGTTAATCCTAGCCTTTGATGATAATAATAAATTACGGTTGAGTTGGGAAGCATTAGTTAATTGTGCTAATTTAGGAACATAAACTTTACCGTTAAAAACACCACGCCCAGAATCATCGATAATAAATTTATGAAGTTGATTGACGATTCCATGAGGTTTACTTAAACTCACTTCACTATGGGTATCACCGATTTGCTTACCCTGCAACATCGTTAAACCGTTAAGATTAGTTTCCGTTTGTTCTCCTTCTTGTTTAATATGGAGATTATGACGATATAATTTAGCTCCTAAACTAATTTCGTTAATGGTATAACTACTATTTCTAGCTTGAGATACCGTAGTTTTGGCAATATGAAAACCGTCTCCTGATTCTCTTTGAATGCGAGTGTGATTTACTTGTGCGTTATTTTCAAGGTAAACTTCGGTAACAACATTTGTAAAATAATATTGTTGTTTTGCAGAATCTGAACATCCAGAGGCGATCGCTCCATAATATTCGATAAAATTAAGATTAGAATTGGCTTCCGCTACGACTAAAATTCGAGGTTGAGTAAAACTACAAAAATTATCTCTAGCAGTCAGGTGTAAAAGATGAATAGGAAGATTAACCTTGCTGTTTGCCTTTACCCAAATTATAAAACTATCAGTAATTCCAGCGGAATTTAAAGCAGTAAAAACTTCATTTTCAGGCTCATTTTTGCTTAAATAATCATGAATTTTAGATATATTATTACTATCTAAATTAGCTAAATTTCCCACATAAATATCATTAGATAATCCTGAAATATCTGATAAATTGGCATCATAAAAACCGTTAACAAAAACTAAACGAGAATGAGATGCTTCTTTGAGAATAAATCCATCTAAAACAGTTGAATTTAACTCATTTTTTGTTGCTAAAAACCAATCTTGTTTTTGTAAATCTGATAAATCAGTAAACCGCCAATCTTCATCTTTATCCGTAGGAATATTTAATTTAACAACTTTATTCGCTCCTTGTTGACGAATTTCTTTGACAAATTTAGCTAAATCACCGTTAAAATTGAGAGGTTGATTTTCACTAAGTTGTAATAAACTACCTAAATAAGCATCTTTTTTTTGCTCAAATGTATCAGGTTTCAAAATTGCAACAGTATTCATAATTAATTAGTAATTGGTGATGAAAGAAGAAAAATAAAAAAGAATAGAAAAATTTATTAATTGTTAATTGATTACTAATTCTTCTTCTTCCAAGAAATCGTAACCTTTTGCTTCTAACTCTAAAGCTAATTTTTTATCACCACTCATGACAATTTTTCCTTGATACATTACATGAACAAAATCGGGAATAATATAATCAAGTAACCGTTGATAATGAGTAATCAATAAAAAAGCGTTTTCAGGTTTACGTAATTGATTAACTCCTTCAGAAACAATGCGCAAAGCATCAATATCTAAACCAGAATCTATCTCGTCTAAAATTCCTAAAGTTGGCTCAAGTAATGCCATTTGTAAGATTTCGTTGCGTTTTTTTTCCCCTCCAGAAAATCCTTCATTTAAACTTCTAGCTAAAAAAGCAGAATTCATTTTTACTACTTCTAACTTTTGCTCGACTAAATCTTCAAAATCAAAAGCGTCTAATTCTTCTAAACCTAAATGTTTGCAACGGGCATTATAAGCTACTCTTAAAAAATCTAAATTACTAACGCCGGGGATTTCTAAAGGATATTGAAAAGCTAAAAAAATACCAGCTAATGCTCTTTCTTCAGGCTCTTTTTCTAGTAAATTTTCACCTAAATAGATTATCTCACCTCCTGTTACTTCATACTCAGGATGTCCGCTTAATACTTTGGAAAAAGTACTTTTACCCGAACCATTACGCCCCATGATAGCATGTATTTCACCTGCTTTTATTTCTAAGTTTACACCTTTTAAAATCGGTATGCCATCGACACTTGCAGTTAGGTTACGAACTGATAATATAGATTGAGTCATAATAAATAGAGTGTCAGCTTTGATTGACTGATATTGAAGTTACATTTAAAATTTTTCTGTCAATCTATTTTAGGATACTTTAGCAACAATTTTGTTGTTTAACTCCGAAAGTGATAAAAGAGGTTAGTCAAACCTTATTAGATGAGGTGTTGATTTTTTCTCATTCATAATCTAGTAGAAAATTTTTGCCTAATTTCTTCTCTTAAATTTTTGCTGAGTAATTGTTAATATAATCTTTGTTCATAAGAGGTAGTTTTTTGAGTAACTATTTTCGTAAAATAAGGAGATTATCCTCAAAAAATATCAGAAAAAGTTAAAAATCTTATGAGTAAAAAGTTTGATTATGATTTAGTGATCATTGGTGCTGGTGTTGGCGGTCATGGTGCGGCACTTCATGCTGTAAAATTAGGCTTAAAAACTGCTATCATCGAAGCTGGTGATATGGGCGGCACTTGTGTAAATCGTGGTTGTATTCCTTCTAAAGCCTTATTAGCAGCATCAGGTAAGGTTAGAGAATTATCTCATAATGAGCATTTAGAAAGTATGGGAGTTAATGTTGGTGGTGTTAGTTTTGATCGAAAACTCATTGCTGATCATGCTAACAATTTAGTGAGTAAAATTCAATCGGATTTAACCAATAGTTTAACTCGTCTTAAAGTCGATATTTTCAAAGGGTGGGGAAAAATTCTTGCACCGCAAAAAGTAGGGGTAATTACTGATAATGGCGAAAAAGTAATCACTGCGAAAGATATTATGTTATGTCCAGGTTCGACTCCTTTTGTGCCTAAAGGGGTAGAAGTGGATGGTAAAACAGTTTATACTAGCGATCAAGCGGTCAAATTAGAATCTTTACCTCAATGGATAGCAATCATTGGTAGTGGCTACATTGGTTTAGAGTTTGCAGATGTTTATACTGCTTTGGGTAGTGAAATTACGATGATTGAAGCATTAGATCAATTAATGCCAACTTTTGATCCTGATATTGCTAAAATTGCAGAAAAAGTTTTAATTAATAGTCGTGACATCGAAACCTATACAGGAGTTTTCGCTACTAAAATAACCCCCGGAAATCCTGTCACTATTGAATTAACCGATGCAAAAACGAAAGAAGTGGTAGAAATATTAGAAGTTGATGCTTGTTTGGTGGCAACAGGAAGAATCCCCTCTACTAAAAATCTTGGCTTAGAAAATCTCGGTATTGAAACAGAAAGAGGCTTTATTCCTGTTAATGATAAAATGCAGGTATTAAAAGATGGAGAAATTGTACCTCATCTTTGGGCTGTGGGTGATGCTAACGGTAAAATGATGTTAGCCCATGCGGCATCAGGACAAGGTATAGTAGCGGTAGAAAATATGTGCGGTAACAAAAAAACTATCGATTATCGTAGTATTCCTGCGGCGGCTTTCACTCATCCAGAAATTAGCTATGTTGGGTTAAATGAGCCTCAAGCTAAGGAATTAGGCAAAAATGAAAAATTTGAGGTTGCAACAGCTAAAACCTATTTTAAAGGTAATTCTAAGGCTCTAGCAGAGAAGGAAACTGATGGGATCGCTAAAATTATTTATCGAAAAGATACAGGAGAATTACTCGGTGTTCATATTATCGGAATTCATGCTTCAGATTTAATTCAAGAAGCCGCTAACGCCATCGCTAATCGTGAATCGGTAAATAATTTAGCTTTCAATATTCATGCTCATCCTACTTTGTCAGAAGTATTAGACGAGGCTTATAAACGAGCAAGTTAAAAAAATTAGGAATTAGGAATTATGGCGTTGCTTAATCTAAACATAGAATATGGGAAACAGCAAAACTATGAAATTATTAGGCACCTCCCAAAATAAACAATAAAATCAGAAGATTAAATCTGTTAGCTTTTTTCTGTGGTTTTTTTTATTCATTTCAATTTACAACTCAGATAAAAACTAAAGTAGCTTAATTTTAAAAATATCATGTATGAACAGCTATCTCATTCCATTCTTAATGAAATTCTCGACCAACTTAAACCAGAAATTACTGGAAAAGAGCTTAATCACTTTTATACTAGGTTAGGTGCTAATTTTTACAGTCTTTTCTCTCTTTTTTATCAACTTTATGGGCAACGTCAAGATTTTAAGCATCAACTTTTAAAATTAGTGGAAGTTATGGCACGTCAATATATTTTGCGATCGCCAGAATTTAAAAACACGGATTTAGCTAGGGAAAAAGATTTTAACTGGTTTTTGAGTCAAAAATGGGTGGGTATGACTCTTTATGCTGATGGATTTGCGGAGGATTTACCAGACTTAAGCCAAAAAATTGATTATTTTCAGGAATTAGGCATTAACTTAGTTCATATTATGCCTATTTTAGAATGTCCGAAAAATGCTAGTGATGGTGGTTATGCCGTTAGTAACTATCGAAAAATTGATGAAAGAGTCGGAAATTTACAGGATATTCAAAAAATAGCCCATGAAATGAAAAAAAAAGATATTTTACTGGTTTTAGATATTGTCGTAAATCACACCTCTAATGAACATGAATGGGCAAAAAAAGCACGTCAAGGAGATAGTAAATATCAAAATTATTATTATACTTTTCACAATCGAGAAATTCCCAATATGTTTGAAAAAACTCTCCCTGAAGTTTTTCCTCAAACCGCACCGGGTAATTTTACATGGGATGAGAAAATGAAAAAATGGGTGATGACGGTATTTAATAACTATCAATGGGATTTAAACTATCAAAATCCTGCCGTTTTCATCGAAATGTTAGATATTTTGTTATTTTGGGCAAATCAAGGGGTTGATATTTTGCGTCTGGATGCTGTGGCTTTTTTATGGAAGAAAATCGGTGGTAGTAGTCAAAATGAACCAGAAGCTCATACACTATTACAATTATTCAAAGATTGTTGTCAAGTAACTGCCCCAGGAGTATTATTTATTGCCGAAGCCATCGTTGCACCCGTGGAAATCGTTAAATATTTCGGAGAAGATGCCATTAACGCCAAGGAGTGTGAAATCGCCTATAATGCTACCTTTATGGCTTTGTTATGGGATGCTGTGGCGACAAAAAATGCTAAGTTACTAATTCAAGGTATTAAAAATCTTCCCGATAAATTAGAAAGAGCAACATGGTTAAACTATATTAGGTGTCATGATGATATTGGTTTAGGTTTTACTGATGATGATATAATTCAAGCTGGTTACGAACCTCGATCACATCGTCAATTTTTGCTCAACTACTTTTCAGGAAAATTTGAAAATACTGATGCAAGAGGCTTACTCTTTGGACAAAATCCCAAAAATAATGATGCCCGTATTTCTGGCACATTAACTTCTCTTATTGGCTTAGAAAATGCTTTAGAAGAAGGAAATCAAGAAAAAATAGATCTCACTATTCAACATATTATTTTACTTCATAGTATGATTTTTTCCTTTGGTGGCATTCCCCTTATTTACTATGGTGATGAAATTGGCACTCTGAATGATTATTCCTATATGGGAAACTTAAGTAAAGCTAATGATAGTAGGTGGGCACATCGTCCCAAAATAAACTGGCAAAAAGCCCAATTAAGGCATAAAGAAAATACCATCGAGAATATCATTTTTTCTGCCCTTCAACGAATGATAAAAGTTAGAAAAGAAATTAGTGCTTTTGGTGATTTTAACAATAGGGAATTGATTAATGTCAGTAATCCTCACCTATTAGTTTTTATGAGAACTGATCCTCAAGAAAAAAATAATATAATAGTTATTGGTAATTTCGATGCTAGTTATCAATATATAAATTTTTCTGAAATTCAAAATAATTTATTTAGATTTAAAAACAATCATGAAATTATGGATCTTTATTCTGGAGAGTCACCGACAATGTTTAAACATCAATTAGTCTTACCGCCATTTCGTTTTTATTGGTTATCTCTTGTCTAATATATAATTGTTATTAATAAACTTTTATGTCAGGAAGTTTGTTTCTTCAATAGTTAATCTTCTCTCTGTTTCATTAAAAGTGTTAATTTAAGTCAGATAAAATTTAGGTAGATTGAAAGACAAAGTTCTGCAACTTGTCAAAATAATTGAACAAAATCTGTTGCACTAAGCACTTAAGCAAAATTAATTGTGGATAGCCAACAAAAGTCAAGGGGTTTAAACCCCTTGTTACCAAAAACTTAGAAAAAATAAAATCAACAAGTAACTATACTCACCTATCTTATTCACCAGATTATGAATTATTAAAAGGAGACATGAAAAGACTAATTAGCTGTCGCATCAATAAACAGCATCGATTAGTTTATGAAGTCTTTGAATCAGAAATCAGAGAAACTGAGCAAAATTTATCGAATGTGGAGTCATTACTACTAGATTATTTTTATATGGTAGAAATTGCAAAATTACTGAAATAATCCTTGACGCATAATCTCTATCGGTGCTTTTTTTCCAGTCCAAATTTCAAAACCCACCGCTCCTTGTTGCACTAACATTTCACTACCATCAATAATTATCGCACCCCGTTTTTGTGCTTGTTGTAAAAATAGAGTTGGGCGAGGAGTATAGATTAAATCATAGGCGATCGCATTTTGTTTTATCAACTCATTTTGCTCTTTTTTCAAGGGAGAATTGTCGATATTTGGGTACATTCCGATGGGAGTCGTATTAACAATTAACTCACTATCAGGAATCAAATTTGTTAACTTATCCCAAGAATAAACTGATATTTGACAATTAAGATTACTATCAGCAAAACTATTCTTGAATGCTTCTAATTTTTGTATATTTCGCCCTATAACTCGAATTTCCTGACAGCCTAACTGTTCACAACCCACAATCACCGCCCGACTTGCACCACCAGCACCCAAAACTAAAGGAATAATTTTACACCAATCTCTATTTAATTCTTTCAAAGGAGCAATAAAACCATCAATATCAGTATTTGTGCCGTGCCAACCCTCATCGGTTAACCAGACAGTATTGACAGCACCAATTTTTTTCGCTGTATCAGTGATTTTAGTTAATAAAGGGATAACATTTTCTTTATGGGGAATAGTAACGTTAAAACCCTTTAAATTTACTGCCTTAAAACCATTAAAAACTGCTTCTAAGTCATCTTTTTCGACCTCAAAGGGTACATAGATATAATCTAATTTCAATCCCTCTATCGCCGCATTTTGCATCAATGGAGACTTAGAATGTTCAATGGGATTACCAATAATACCTAATAATTTAGTTGTACCTTTTATGTGCATTGTTATTATTTATTACTTAATACTTAATACCATTAATTGTACATGAAACTCGTTATTTATTTTGATAACTCCAGCGTAACAAAGTAATTCCTAACCCATATTTTACAGTTTCTAAAATCCAGTAACTTTTATGCCATAGAATCATCGCAGAGGGCATAGTTTCTATTGTATTAAATTGATTTAAACACAATCCCCATGCACTTAAATGAGGAGTAAATAGATAAGTATAAGCTAAAGCAATTAAAAATAATAAACTAGAAAAAATAATGAATGATTTTTGTTTTTTATCATCAAGATCATGATTAAAAGAAAAAACAAAGGCACAAGTTAAAACTAAGGATGCACAAATTAACTCGATGCGATTAAATACACCAAAAATAGTAAATCCTGCACTAGCAAAACCACTTTGTGCCATCATTCCAGTGGTGGCAAGGCTAGGAATTAAAACAAAATCTAACAGCAAACTACCACTAAGCCAAAATCCTAAGGCAAATAAAATAATAGCAGACCAATTTATTTGTTTTATTTGTTTATTTTCTTTATGATGGCTATGAGAAATAATATTCATAATAATACCTCTTAATATCTATATCATTTAGAATAACCTACTATTTTCTCTTTTTCTATTAAGTATTTTAACCTTTTTTATGAAGTTTAATTAAGTTCAATTGCGAAGAAAATTTAAGCATTTATACTTAAGATTTTTTAAAAAATGCTTGAGCAGATGAAAGACAATAAAACTACTTATAAATAATAATGTTTATTTCCGTATTAAAGTTAAATACAGAGAATACTTTTTTATAGAATCGGATAATAATTAGATTTTGTTAATAAGCAATTTCCTGTTTACCATTAAAAATGGGAACAAAAATAGTTATTTAGTCGTCTAACATCTATAAGTAAAAATATTATCTGCTTATCTGCAAAATTTGTTATGTTGAATCCCAAAATTTTATTGGCTTTTTTCGTTACTGTGCAATCTACCATCGCCGTGTCCGCTTTAGCCATTTCTCCTCAAAGAATCTCCTCTGAGTTTACTTCGTCAACTAATGCTATTAATATGCGTGTCACCGATATCAGTGATACCACTGTGAATCGAGATGAATATACTCGACAAACTTTAGTCGCTAATCGAGGTCAAGATTATGATAGTAATAAAAAAGAATATGACTCTAATAACAAGAGTAAGAGAGGAAATAATTCTCAAAAAGGATATGATTATGATCGTTAATGGTCAAAATTAATTTGAACTTTAAAGAAAGTGATGGAATTAAACTTAGCATCTCTTCTTAACCCTCTTGATAAAGAAGATTTTTTGCAAAATTATTGGGGAAATAAAGCAATTGTTATTTCCTCTAAATCAAAAGAAGGTTTTAATTCCCTTTTTAATTGGCAGAAACTGAACTATTTGCTAAATTTTCATCGCTTAAGTTATCCTGACGATATAAGATTTGCTAAAGATGGTGAAACATTGCCACCTCAACCTCAAAAAAAATGGTCTTCTTTGTTGCAACAAGGGACAACTCTGATTATTAATCATATTCATGAATTAGATCCCATTTTAGCTCAATTAGCCCTTAATATACGCTATGAATTGGGGCATGATGTGCAAATTAATACTTATTGTACACCTTCTGAAAATAAGGGTTTTGACTGTCATTACGATACCCATGAAGTGATAATTTTGCAGATTGATGGCGAAAAAGAATGGTTTGTATTACCACCAACCATACCTTCTCCTATCTCTTCTCAACGTACTATTAATGATTTACCACCCGATAGTTTACCTTATTTAAAAGTAATTTTAAAACCCGGAGATGTATTATATATTCCTCGTGGTCATTGGCATTATGCCGTTTCAAGTGGAGATCGACCTTCTTTACATCTCACCATCGGGATTAGTTGTGAAACTGGATTAGATTGGTTAGTTTGGTTAACAAAAAAATTGCAAGATTCTCCTTTGTGGCGAGAAAATCTACCATTGTTGCCCAATGGAGACAGTAGCAAATTACAAAAACAATTACAAATATTGGCTCAAGAATTAGCTACAGAGTTACAAAAACCTTCTTGGAGAGAAGAATATAGTAAAAATTTACTAATTAAACAAGGTTCGAGAGAGGGGATAAAATTACCTCAACAATTAGGGTATGATTTATTCAATAAGGGTTTAGAAACAAGACTATGGAGAGAGAAAAATCAATATTTTCAGATTGAAAAATTATCCCATAATAGTTTAAGAGTAACCATTGGTAGTAAGCAATTAGATTTACAGGGAGAAGATTTAAGCGTTATTCGTTGGATATTGCAACAAACAGAGTTTTCTTTACTAGATTTAGCTGAAATAGCACCGAATTTGGACTGGGATAAAGTAATTGAGCCTTTATTAACTCAGTTGATTATAGAAGGAATTTATTTTACTAATTAAGCAAATTTATGATTAATTTTTTCTAGCAGCCAACTGCCAAATTCTCGCCAAAATACGAGCAATCCTGATCTATTACTAGAAGGTAAGATGGCTAAAGATAACATTCGACGCATATCCATTTCTTTTTCAGGAAAATAACGGGCAAATACAGCATAATTAAGATAAAGGTCACGGGTATAAACGTTTTCTTGTTCCATTACTAACTCAAATCCACTACGTACAATCCTTTTTGATAGCCAACTACATTTATGCTTGATTTTTGTAACTTCTTGTGAATCAGATAATTGCATTTCTCGTAACCATTGACAGATGTTAACAATATCTTGCTCTAAGGAGAAACTATGAGTAATTAAATTTTTAGAAATAGAGACGGGAGGTAACTGTAACTGATAATCTACACCCCAAAGACATAATCCCTGAATTTTTAATAACACTCCCCAATCATATTCAGGATTGAAAAGGTCTTTTTCGGTAATAATTTGAGTTTCTATTCCTGTACAAAAGGGAAATTTTGATCGCAAATTTTTCTCTAAGTTAGATAAACCAATTTTAATGTGATCATTATCAATATAATTTTGATCAATAATAATAATACCATCTAAATCAGAAAACCCTTCTATCGCTAATCCCCGTGGTATTGAACCTCTTAAATAAATAGATATAATTGAGGGGTTGAAAATAGATAAACAATTTTGTTTCCATGTTTCTACTAATTCCAACCAAGGAGACTTGAGGTTATTTATCTCACAATCATTTAATAAATATCCCCATTCATTTTGTTGAAAAAACCTTCCATATTCCTCTATTCTAATTCTGTTCATTTTTTATGCCACAAGAAAAAATCAAAATATTTATTTATGGCACAAATAAATTGAGTTTGATTATTTGTTATTAATTGTTCACTCTTAATTGATGAAGTTTTGTTGCACAACTTTAACTAAATAATCTGTCCAATAATTGACTAAATTTTCGTTTTGTGCTTCTACCATAACTCGAATTAAGGGTTCTGTACCTGATGGTCTTACTAACACTCTACCTTCATTCCCCATAGCTTCTTCTGCTTTGGAGATCGCACTTTGTAAAGAAGTACAATCTTGCCAATTAAGACGTTTTTCTCGATTTTCTACCCTGACATTTTTTAAGACTTGAGGATACTGAGTAAAACTATCATTGACTAAAGATGCTAAACAATCCCCTTGTTGTCTGACTAAAGCAGTTAATTGCAAAGCAGTTTGAATACCATCCCCTGAGAAATGATGATGATGGCACAGAATATGTCCTGATTGTTCACCCCCTAGCATTGCACCCGTTTCCCACATAGCGGCTTGAACATTTTGATCTCCTACTGCCGTACGTAAAAATTGACCGCCTATTTTTTTCCATGCCACTTCAAAACCTAAATTTGCCATAACTGTACTTACCAATAAGTTATCCGGTAACAAATTACGCTCTTTTAGGTATTTACCCCATAGATAAAGAATATAATCACCGCAAATAATCCGCCCTTGGGCATCTACAGCCATAACTCTATCCGCATCACCATCAAAAGCAAATCCTAAATTCGCTCCATATTTTTGGACAGCTTCTTGTAACTTTACTAGATGGGTTGAACCGCAATTAACATTTATGCGATCGCCATCACCATAGGGATGAAGAGAAATAACTTCTGCTCCTAAAGCCTGAAACATAGATGGTGCTAGTTCTACCGATGCACCCCAAGCCAAATCTAAAACAATACGCATCCCACTGAAATCTAAACCTGAAGGTAAAGAAGTTTTTAAAAAATGACCATAATTTTGCACTAAATGATGTTGTTGAACAGTTTTTCCACACTTACTATCTTTAAAATCAATGCCACCATCAATATTTTTCCGTAGAGTATTTTCAATAGCACTGGTAAGCAGTTTATCTAGTTTAGTACCTTCTGAACCAAAAAATTTAATTCCATTATCTTCTGGGGGATTATGACTGGCAGAAATCATGATTCCACCTATAGCGTTTGTTGTCTTTGTTAAGTAAGCTACACAAGGAGTAGGGCATAAACCTACATTCCACACTTCTAAACCTAGAGATGTTAAACCAGAAGCTATAGCCATAGATAACATATCACTAGAATTACGGGAATCTTGTCCAATAATAACAACACCCTGAGAAGCTTTAAACTCCTGCCAAACATTACCAGCCGCCAACCCTACCTGTAAAGCTAAATGGGGGGTTAATAAGTCTCCTACCTTACCTCGAATACCATCCGTACCGAAAAGTTTATCAGGTAAACCATCCTTTGGTTTTGAAGTATCATAATCCAAAGAAGACGAATTTTTAGTAAAAGAAAACACCATATTTAATTCCTCACACAAAAGTGTTTTATGTTTAATCAAGGGTAAAAGTCAAGGAAAACGTCTTTGACATTCCCCATAATTTTACATTTAACTGGGATTATAGCGTGTTTTTTTGATCAATAAATCAATTATCACAAAAAAATCCCCCCTCACCTGAGTTCGATATAAAATTATTGGTGAGAACTGACTTGGAAGACAGACAGACGCGGGCATTGTATTTCTTGTGAATCAATGAAATTATCTCAAAAATTTACAAATATTAGGAATTTTTCTTCCATTCTACTTTTCCACCTGTCTCGTCTTCACTATTTTTCTTCTGTCTCAGATCTCCTCGCCCTAGGGGATAGGGCTAAACCATGATTAACGATTACCTATAGAGTAGAAAAAACATTGATGTTTAATGGTGCAGTAGTCGTAGCAGTATAACGAAACTCAACAAAAGTATCATTATTAGCATCAAATGCAGGTATATCATCATTGATAGCTAAGAAAGTTCTTGTGCCAAATTTCACTAATGCTGCAGAATTAGAACCTAAACTGCTCAATGCACTTGTTACAGCAGTATGTGTTAAAGATGTCATAGTAGTAGGAGTTGTATTAAAAGAGGTAATGGCACGACTGGTTAATATCTTATCCCCTTGACTAACATTAAAGTCCATAATCAAGTCATATTCCCTTACGTTAGAAACAGTGCCCAAGAAAGAATGCTTTAACTCACGATAGTCAAACATATCTGCCCCTGCTCCACCAGTAATAGTATCACTACCAAAGCCACCATTCAGGTAATCATTTCCATTACCACCCGTTAAGTTATCTTTGCCATCTCCTCCCACTAAGATGTCATTATCATTACCTCCGAGTAAAGCATCATCGCCACTACCACCTAGTAAGATATCATTTCCTGCCGCCGCATCAAGGCGATCATTGGCATCTCCCCCCATCATCAAATCATCGCCGTTATAGCCATAAAGAATATCATTTGAACCTTTACCATTGATAATGTCATTACCGCTAGTACCTTTAAGAATATCACTGCGTACTTGACCATTAACATCTCCTAAGATAGGTGGACCATAGGGAATTGTACTACTGGTGACGTTCAAGTAAGCTGTTGCCGTATTAGAAGTACCGCCTTGGCCATCGGTGACAGTGAAAGAAGCAGCACGAATTCCTACCGTATTACTGGCTTGATAGGTAATATTTTGAATCAAAGTATTTCCTTCGGCGGGGGTAAGATCTTTGGTAAAGTTTATGGTTAAAGATTTACCATTTGTACCATTATTAATAGAATTGATCGTTCCAATAGCAGTACCATTAACACTAACCACATTACCGACAACCGAAATATTCCCTCCTGTTGCAATTGATAGTTGATCTCCTGAGTTATTAACTCCAAAAGCATCAAGAGAAATGGTTAATTGACCTCCTATTTTTAATCCTTGAACATCGGTGATAGTCGCCGCTAAAATACCTGTACCTGTAACTTGATCTATTTTTGTCGTTCCATTAGGGGCAACTGCAAATATATCTCCATCTAAGTCATTAATAATGGGAGGGGTATTTATTTTATTAATAGTAGTAGAAATCAAAATACTATCATTCGACCAACCATTGATAGGATTAGTAATATCGCCACTAATATCTTTGCGATCACTGACGGTTGAACTAGCAGAAAATCCTAAACCATCAGAAAGATAAACTTCTAAATCTTGGTTCGTAGGAGTACCGTTAAATTGAGGATTCGGTAAAAAGCGAAGTTTCACCGTGGAATAATTATTTAATATTAAAGCAGAGGAAGTAGATAGTTTGTTAGCTGAACTATCAAGAGGAATATCATTCCATAATTCATAGGCAAGAGTACTCGCTGAATATTGCCATTTACCTTGAGCTGGATCTGCATTATTCCTGACGATGGCAATACCCCGCAAAGGTGTTGATGAACTACCACCTAATACTTGGTCTTTTGAATCGTCATAGCTACTACTTAATAGAGTAGGTAAACGATTGAGAGGAGGATTAATATTATCTTGGTTAACTGGTGGTATTGTTACACTCGGATTCGCTACTGGGGCATCATTAACAGGAGTCACATTAATATTAATTTGACCACGAAGTAAAGGATCTGTATTCGGTATCGGTACTCCAGTATTGCCTAAATCATCAACTATTATGCTGAAAACATCTTTGTTGCTACCAAGAGTATTATAATCCTGATTCCCTTGATAAATAAGACTGGCTAAGGCAGCATTTAAATCAGTTTCTGTACCTTGGAACGTCAAATTATTACTACCGTTAGCACCATTAGTAACATTTATCCCTGTTAGAGTACCTAAAGTTAACTTACCATTAGTAACAGAGAGGGTAACTTTTAAATTATTATCAAAATCATCAGGATCATCAAAAGAGATAAGACTATTACCTGTAAAGCCAAAAGGAGTATCTTCGGTGGCGATAATGGTTGAAGGCAAAGGATTTGTAAAGACAGGAGGTTCATTAATATTACTAACATTGATAATAATTTCTCCTGTAGCAGTAAGAGCATCACCTAGACCACTAATAGCAGTTCCACCATTAGCATTATCATTTACTATTACTTCAAGGATCGCACTTAATTCTGAATTAGAATTAAAAGGGCTATAAGTCAAGCCGTCAAGGGCAATATTAATATCATTTTTTGTACCTGTTAAGGTAATAGTATTATTATTGTTAGTAAATCCATTTCCTAAAGTGAGAATACCATCGGCATTACCATTTTTGGTGGTAGTGAGAGTAACTGTAAAATTATCATCAGCACCATATGGAAAGTCTAATAAATCATCAATGGTAATAGCATTAGGCGTAGAATTACTAGCACTAAAAGTTATGATATTACCACTAGCTAAAACTTGAACACCAGGAATATTTAAATTAGGGATGTCATTAACAGGAATAACAGAAGTCTCAATGGTATTTGTGCCACCAGCAATTGCTGTTGTACCTCCATTATTCGTCGTGTCAATATCTATTCTTGTTGAACCATTGGTAAAACCACTACTATAAGTATTATCTAACGCCCGAACTTGTAAAGGAGGAACGACAAAGATATTAGTATTGTAGTTGGCAGTGGGTACGAAACGAATTTTAGTTGTGGCACTTAGTACAAGAGCATTTCCACTGTCATTTACGTTGCCGATATCAAACCAATTTAAACCATTATTGGTGGAATATTGCCATGCCCCTTCTGTTGTTGCATTAGCAGTATTACCAATCACCGCTAATCCTGATAAAAAGGGATTAGTAGAAATATCAGCATCATTAAAGAAGCCATTGAAAAGAATATTAATTTGTTCTCCTTGAATGGTATTGAGATCGTTATCGTAATCTTCTTTAATAGCAGTTAGGGTTGCGTTATTGGTAAAACTGGGGGCATCATTAACAGGAATGAGATTTACTGTAGTTGATGATATTGCGAATTCCCAACCACCATTATCATTACCTTCATTATCGTTAATGGTGATCTCAAATACTCGATTTCCACCTATAGGATCATCTGAATTATTACTAAAACTGATGTTATTGAGGAGTGTTTGAACGGCTAAGCCACTAGAGTCTATACCATCAAAGGTAATCGTTAAACCTGTGCCGTTAACACCACCAGAAAAAGTACCAATGATATTGCCATTATAGAGAACATCAGTACCGCTAATAGTAATCCCATTACCATCTGAGATAGATAATTGATCATTGGATGTTCCACCAGAACTATAGTTAATAGTTAAAGAGCTACCATTGTTATAAACCAATAGATCTGTATCTGCATTGGTTAAAGTCATGGTTGGTGCTATGGCCACTAGACTAGCATTCTCAGCATAAGTTTCTATACTACCTGCACTTAAAATAGGAGTATCATTAACAGGTACTACTTGAACTGTTCTTGTGGTAGAAATACTGTTAGCTTGTCCATCATTTATAGTAATAGTAATAGTTCGATCAAGATTATTCGGAATATCACTACTATTGGTATAAGTAATGCTACGGAGAGCATTTTGCCACTGTGTAAGGGTAGCAGTTTGTCCGACAGAAGATAGAGTTAAAACTCCATTAACATAACTAGCTGTAATATTGCCAAAACTAGGATTATTGGTAAATACTAATATATCTTCAGGTAAAAAGTTAGTAATAGATACTGTCGCAGAAGCTAAAGTTAAATTATCGACATCATCAAGGATTAAGCCACTATCAACAATAACCGGAGTGGAAAGAACATTATTTCCTTCAATAAAAGTTGTTACTCCATTAGATGCCGTTACTACGGGAGGATCATTCTCAGGAGTAATATTAACAGTAGTAGAAACAATATTTGATAGATTATTTACGGATTGATTATCGTTTATACGATAGGTAATAACTCGATCAAAATTAGTATTGTAGTTAGTAGGATTGTCACTGCTAGAGAAATAAGTAGTTGTCTGTAAAACCTGTAGAACATTGGCTTTTGTTCCATTAAGAGTATAAACTCCATTACTGGGATTAATAACAACAACCCCTGTTGAACCTAGAGTAAAATCTAATATATCCCCTGTAAAAAAGTCAGTAATCGTTACTGTACTGGTAAAGTTATTGGCGATGGTTGGTTCATTTTGATCTATTTCTATATCAGCGATAGCAGCGATATTTTGACCAACATTAAATGCTGTTTGTCCTTCCGTATAAGTACCTGTAACAGGTGAAGCAACTAGAGAAATAATTGGAGCATCATTAACAGGAGTAATGTTAATAATAATCGTGTCGCTATCAGCTTTATTTTGATTGGCTAAAGCATCAGTATTTCCTAAATCATTGGTAACAACGGTAATACTACCAGTACTGAAGTTATTGTTATAGTTGGCGGTAGGAGAAAAACTTAAACCATTGAGAGCGTTATTGATATTTGTAATAGTACCCGTAACTTGAATATTATTTGATCCGTTACTAGTGCTATTTTGAAAAGTTAAACCGCTAACACCTGATAAATTAACAATTCCATTCGCAACGGTTAAAGTTACGCTTACAAACTGATTTCCAGCATCAACATCACTGATAGAGATACGATTATTATTAGTGCTATTAAAAATTCGAGTTGTATCTTCTGGTGTTGTTTGAGTTGTGGGTACACTATTGACAGGGTCATCATTAACGGCTATGACATTAATAGTTCCTGAGAGAATATTTGAGTTTAATGGACCTCCTGAACCAATATTACCACCATCATTGAAGGTGACATTAAAAGTTCGGCTAGGATTCGCACCTACATTGGTAGGATCATCACTGGTACTACGATAAGTTAAATTATCTAATAATGCTTGGATGGCAGTTTTATCGGCATTAGCATTCAAAGTAATAACTAAGTTATTGGCATTACCTCCTGAAGTTGTGCCGATGGTTGTACCAGCAAATGTAATATTATTCCCACTTAAGCCAATTTGACCGTTACCAGTACCTTGATTATTAACCGATAAAACATCTCCTGTTAAATAGTTATTAAGGCTAATAGTAAGAGTACCATTAGGGAAATTATTCGTATCAACATCTACGATTGCACCACTAGCCGTAACCAGAATAATAGAAGAATTATTTTCAGTATAGGTTCTGGCACCAGTGTTACCACTAATAATAGGTGTATCGTTAACAGGATTAACTGTTACAGCTAATGTGCTAGGATTTGCAGCGATCGCAGTTTGTCCACCATTAACAGAAGTATTGACATTGACTCGTGTTGAAGCATTGGTAAAATTACTATAGGTATCATCTAAAGCCCGAACTTGTAAAGCTGGAGGAGTGCCATTATAATTTAAGACAGGTACAAAGCGAACAAGAGTATTTTTAGAAAGAGCTAAGGCTTGAGTAATATTGTCATCACCTACTGTACCAATGGCAAACCAGTCTGTTTCATTGGGATTGGAAACGGTAGAATATTGCCATGTTCCCTCCGTCGTGCCATTTGCTGTATTACTAATAATGGCGATACCAGATAGGGAAGCACTAGGTCCATCAGGATCGCTGAATTTACCGGTAAATAAAGTATCAATGGTTTGTCCTACATTTATTGCTGGATCTTCATCAATAACAAAACTAGCATTTTCTAAACTTGGTGCATCATTGAAAACTTCAGTATATTCAACAGTGGTAGTAATAACATTAGAAAGATTATTAATACTTTGAGTGTCATTAATTTGATACTGAATAGTACGGGTAGGATTTAGTTCATTGCCATTGATAATGTTAGTAGGATTATTACTGGTAGAAACATAAGTTGTTGATTGTAAAGCAGATAAAATATTGACTAAAGTTGCACCTGAACCGCTTAAAGTGTAAACATCTCCTGTACCATTAGCCGTGGCAGTAACTCCTGAAGGTAAAGTAAAAGTAAGAAGATCTCCCGCAAAAAAGTTACCAATGGTTACAGTAGCCGTTACTAAATCTGGTAGTTGATTTAAGCCAATTTCAATATCACTGATACCCGTCAAATTTGTTCCTACCGCCACAGGATTAGCATCCTCGATGGTGGTTTGAGCTGTTCCCGTTGTGCCATTTAATACAGGAGTGTCATTAATAGGATTAACGGTTGTAGCTAGGTCTGTGGTATCGCTTGACCAACCGCCACTACCATCAGTTTTTGTACCAATAATAGCATTAATATTTTGACTGACTCCTGCAGTAAATCCAGTGCCATCGGATACTCTGACGGTTAGTTGACCGGGATCTCCATAATAATTTAGAGCAGGAACAAAACGTAATTGATCAGTCGTAGTTAAAACTAAAGCATTACTATCACTTAAGAGAATAGGAAGATCTAACCAACCGCCACCAGTGTTATATTGCCATTTACCTTGCCCTGAGGTAGAAGCATTAGCGACAACGGCGATTCCAGCAAAATTAGTATCTGCTTTACCCCCTCCTGTGATAGCCTGTTGATTATCAATAGTGTCGTTATATTTAGAACTAAAAAGATTTAATACTGTTTCCCCAGTAGGATCTGTATTATCTTCATCTATGGCAGTTAAGTTAACGACAGTATTGGGATTATTAATACTTGGTGCATCATTAACGGTAGTAATATTAGTCGAGATCGTTACATTATTAACTGACCATGAACCAGTAGTACCAATACCACCATTGGTCGTTAAAGTTAAATTTTTAAACTCACTATTATCAGTACTATTGTTACTTGTAGTTAAAACAGAGCTACCATCAGCTAACTTGACGCTTAAAGTACCAGGTGTACCAAAAAAGTTAGGTGCAGGAACAAAACGAATTTGTCGATCACTAGGGATAATTAACGCACGACTATCCGATAAACCGCTTACGGGTATATTAATCCAACCTGTACCACCGTCACTATATTCCCATGCACCTTGACCAGCTACATAGTTAGTGCTACCGACGATCGCCACATAAGTTAAAGGTGTAGCAGTATTATTACCATTTTTATTGGTTTGATTATCTTTTTGTTGATCATCGTATTGACTATTGAGTAATCCTAAAAGTTGTGTTCCTGTTGGAGTAGTATCTTCAGCAATCGTTGTAATGGAAACAGTCCCAGTGGTAGCAATAGGTGCATCATTAATTGGTGAGACGATAGTTTGTAAGATAACTTCATTGTTAAGATCACTATAACGAGTTGTACCACCAGTAGCATTAGTGGCACTGAGATTAACCGAGCCACCTGAAGTCACTACTCCCGATGAACTATCAATTAATCTTGTCGTTAACTGTCCTGAAGGAGTACCTTGAAAATCTGATACAGGTAAAAAGCGAATTAGAGTATTACTAGAAAGCAGAAGAGAACTACTCAGATTAGGAGAATTACTAATATCTGTCCATAATGTTCCGTTAATAGACCATTGCCACTTACCCTGAGTTGGATCATTCGTATTACCGACAATGGCAATTCCTGCTAAACTATTTGCTCCTGAACCACTACTAGCAGTTTGATTATCCTTCTGATCATTAAATTTAGGATTAAATAAACTTAAGACGGTGTTTCCCGTCGGAATTGTATCTTCAGGAACAGTAGTAATAATGGGATTAGCATCGATGCGAGTAGGAGCATCATTAACCGCTCTTACCACAAGATAAATATCTCTAGTGGTTTCTTTTGGTCCTCCCACACCTGAATTACCTAAGTCATTAACTACAACTGTCAAAAGATTATTGGTAGGTAAAAATCCCGAAGTTCCAAAGTTATTATAGTCTGTGGAAGGATTATAGGATAGTCCCTCCAAGACATTATTTATATCGGTAAGATTACCTGTGAGAGTTATATTCTGACTTCCATTTGCTCCCCCAGTTATTAAACTGGAATTACTTAAATTAATAATACCGTTGGCAACAGTAAGAGTAACTCGAACATTTGAGCCAAAAGCATCTTCATCGATAATAATAATTTTGGTAGGATTGTTTCCTTGCCCGTTTAATAAGGTGGCTTGATCTTCATTAATAAACGTAGCAAAACTCGTATTATTTTTTGAGGTGGTAACTTGAGGTGGGTTATTTTCATTAGATGTTTGAATTTTAATTGTTCCGAAAGCTGTATTATCGAGATCATTAAAAGCAGATCCATTTTGATTTTGAAAACCACCATTAGAAGCAGTTACAGATCCTGTGTTAGGATCATAAATACGATCATCTACAGTTATTTTTAGTTCAATTGTACCGTTAACATCACTATTTGCATTGGGATCTAATTGATAAGTTAAGGTATTTACTGCACTCTGAAGTTCGGCTAAAGTACCTTCTATAATTAGTTTATTGCCATAGTTAGTACTGCCATTATTCGTATTATTTTGATCGGGATAAGGTAAACCACTGGCAGGATTAATAAACGTAATACCATTAATGGTAGTAAGATTTAAAACTCCATTCTGATAAGTACTTCCATTCAACAAGGGATTAAGGGTAATGCGCAAACGATCAACTTCGACAGAGTTACTAACTCCAGTATTAAGCTGAATAATATCTATATCACTAGGAATAATTCCTGTAATATTGAGGGCTATATTGTCGAATAACTCTAGAGTATTACTAGGAACATCAATAGTAGGTCTATCATTACGAGGAGTAACTTTAATTTGATAGTTTCCATCTACACTACCACCTGCCCCGTCTCTAACGGTAAACAAAAACTCATCATCATGATTTTCTGAACCATCATGCTTATAGGTTATTCGATCATTATCTAAATCATTTTGAGTGAAAACACTATTTAACCCTAAAGCCTGACCATTTAAAAATAAAGTACCATATTCGACATCCGTAGTAATAACATATTGACGCTGAATACTTGTATTATCAGGATCTTGGTAAATTAATCGAGATTCATCGATGGTTATGCCATTAGAACCTTTAATGGTCGCAGTTCCACCTTCTAAAACTATAAGATCTTTTTTCTGGTCAAAAACTGGAGGATCATTAATAGGGGAAATATCGATTTCAACGGTGGTGATCGTACTCAGATTATTGATTGTACCTGTAGTATTATCATCTACTTGAATATCAAAACTATCATCAAAATTTTCACTACCATCATGAATATAACGAAATAGATTACCGTCTAATTGAGCCTTAGTGATAATAGTTGATGTTGTCACAGGCACAAAACCAGCTCCTTGATTTACTTCTAAAGTTCCATGAATAGGTAAATTGAGAACTTTGAAAGTTAGGTTATTCACTGTTGCAAAACCTTCACCTGATTTTTCACCGCTACCATCTACATCACTTAATGTTATATAAGTACTGAGACTAGAATCAGGGGCTATTCCCGTTGTTCCTCCTTCTCTGACAAAGGGTTTTCCACTTACATTAATAATAGGTTGATCGTTTTTTGGGGTAACATCAATCTCGAAAATAAAAGGATTACCACTATTTGTAACAATATTACTACCATCACTGATCGTAAATTTAAAGTTATCAATAAAATCTTCATTTCCGTCATGCTCAAAAGTTAAGAGCCCATCAGTTATATCCTTTTGAGTAAAACTATCAAAAACTCTTAAAGCTACTCCATCAAGTTTTAAAATCCCACTGGTAGGTAATTCTGCCAGACGAAAAATAACTTCTTCGGGAAGGTTATCTGGATCAATGAATTTCAAAAGAGTATCAGTAATGACAATACTTGAGGCTTCATCTAAAATAGCTGGACTGTTTATTATTCCGACTCCCTGATTATTTTCTTCAGTGGGGGGCTGAGTTGGACCACGATCAGGGAAAGTTTCTCCTCCTTCACCGAAACCTCTTTCCGTATTATCTTCTACGGTTATGGGAAAAGTAATTGTTTCCAGTGTAGCTCCATCATAAATACCTCCTTCCCGTACAACAGGATAGGATGTAATTTCACTATCTCTTACTTGAAAACTAAAACTATCATTAAATATTCCTGTACCACTTTCAAAGAAACGATAGCTAATAATACCGTTATTAATATCTGCTTGGGTAAATGTTGCCCCCACTAACAACCGTTTTTTCGTTCCATTATCGTCATAAAGTAGATAACCATTATTCGGTATATCAGTAAGAGTGTAAGTCAATTGACTAATACTCGAATCTGGATCATCTACTTGTAGCATTGCACTGTCAACTGTGATTTCTCTACCAGTATTTATATCTAAAGATGTCCCAGTATTATTAACTAGAAAAGGATCATCATTGTTGGGGATAATATTAAGACTAATGGTGCTGACTGTAGTAGCAGAAAATCCTGTACCGCCACCATCATCAATGATTTCGACATTAAAGCTATCATTCCCAATTGGTTCGTTACCATTATGATCATAAGTGATGGCATCTGTTGATGAAACCATTAAACCGCCCATAGGAATGGAGATTATCTCGATACCATTAACTTTTAATTTACCTTGGGTGGGCAAAGTGAGAATTTTAATGTCATGGGGAATACCCACTGCTTGATCGGGATCTGATATAGTTATGGGAACAATAACCCCTGTTTGTCCTTCATAAAGGGTTTCTTCCCCTTCCGCACTAGGATCTTGATTGACAGGATTAATGGTTATAGGAATGGGGGTAAGGGCGATCAAACCTCCTGCACCATCTTCTGCAGTAATATTAAAACTATCAGAAGATTGAATTAAAACTTGGTTGCCACTATGGACATATTGTAATTGAGGAATTTGATCGGCGGACAAAGTTGAACCTACCACAACCTGACGACCATTAAAAGTAAGAATACCTTTAGTAGGAAGACTAGCAATTTTGATGATTAACTGTTGATCTACGTTATCAATATCTGCTAAATTAAAATTTCCACTATTACTAAAAGTTCCTGAGCCTCCCTCATTGACAATTAAAGAAACTGGGTTAATCGTCGGAATATCGTTAATAGGAGTTATACTACCAAAAAGTAAAACTTGGTTACTACTATTACTATAAATTGCTGTACCGTCAATGGTGTTGACATCCAATGTCGTTCCTGTGACTACTTCCCCAGAAGAATTATCGAGAAGACGGGCTGTTAATTTCCCAATATTACCGTTAAAATTCGGAGTATTAATGAGAAAGCGAATTAGAGTATCTTTATTGAGTACTAAAGCATTAGTAGGAATAAGAGTTGTAGAAATATTTGTCCAAGTTGTGCCATTAGTAGAATATTGCCACGTGCCATTAACTGTGGCTTCATTTTGAACAATCGCAACTCCTGCAAATTGATTAGATGTACTTAAACCGCCAATTAAATTTTGAGCATCAGCAGTATCAAGAAAACCTGTAGCGAATAGTGTGCTTACCGTTGCTGTACCAGAATTAGCTGTATCTTCTTGTGCTAAAAGTATTAAATCTGGTTTGGTAACATCTCTAGTCGGGGCATCATTGATGGGGGTAACACTGGTTTTTAATTGAACAGTATTGTTTTCATCACTATAAGCAGTTGTACCACCACTAACAACATTGGCAAAGTCAAGGGTTGAACCAGAAATCACCGCACCACTAGAATCATCTATTAAACGGGAGGTAAGACTTCCCACGTTGCCATTATAATTAAGGGCAGGAACAAAACGAATAAACGTATTAGCAGATAAAACTAAGGCATTATTATTACTAAGATTAAAAGGAATAGAATTCCATGTTGACCCATTATTAGACCATTCCCAAGTACCTTCACTAGCAACAGCATTATTTTTGACAATAGCAATCCCTGCTAAATTATTTTGATTACTACCACCAAAAAAGCTATAACTATCATTGAAGTCATCAAATTGAGAATTAAAAAGGCTGGAAATGCTTTGACCAGAAGGGTTAGAGTTATCTTCGTTTGTTGGTGTAAAGATAATTGGTTCGTCGGAAATTCGCAAAGGTGCATCATTGATACCTGTGACTGTAGTTGTTAAGGTAATTTCATTGTTAACATCACTATAAGGTGTTTTATCACCTGTGGCATTCAGATCACTTAGGTCAACTCGATTTCCTGAGATAATGCTGATAGAATCATCAACTAAACGAACAGTTAAAGGCTCAGGAGTACCATTAAAATTTTCAAAGGGAAGAAAACGAACTTTGGTATCTTTATTCAATAAAAGAGCATTGTTTAATGTTAATCCTGAAACAGTACCGCCAAACCCGATGAAAGTCTGCTCAATGGTAATCCAGTTAACTCCATCATTTGACCATTGCCAGTCCCCTTGAAAAAAACTAGCATCATTAGTAACCACTGCGACACCGCCAAAACTATCACCATCAAGATCACTAAATTTAGCACTAAAGATATTATTAATAGTATCTCCACTAATGGTATTTGGATTTTGATCTTCTACTGAAATTGGTGTTAAATTAGGTGCATTTATATTTCCGATGCGAGTAGGTGCATCATTGGTGGATATAACATTGATGTCAATAGTATCTGTCGTTGTAGAAAAAGCTGTATCATTACCATTCGTAGTAGTATCAGCTAAAGTTCCATTGAAGCCAGTAGTTTGATCCCATGCTCTAAATGTTAAACCATCAGTAATCGAACCATTGAAATTAGAAGTATTATTGACTACATAAATTCTAGTTACACCATCATCAGCTAATAGCAAAGCGGATGAATTACTTAAAGCACTGGCAATAGTCCAGTTCGTACCGTTATCCAGAGAATAATATAAAGTTATATCAGAAGATACATTAGTAATAGCAATGCTTTTTAATGAACTAACAGAATCTATATCAGAGATATTACCATTAAAGTCACTGATCAAGCTACCTACGGCACCTACAGGGATGTTATCTTCATCAACAGTTAAGTTTAGTGTGCTAGTGGAAATTAAATCAGGTGCATCATTAACAGGGGTAATTGAGAAGGAAACATTTTGATTTGTAGAATTAGAGCCATCATTGACATCAATATTTAAACTAGCTGAACCATTATAGTTATTGTCAGAGTCATAACTTAAAGTCGCTAAGGCATTATTAACATCTGATTCTAACCCTTGAAAGCTAATAGTATTTCCTGAAACAGAAACGTTACTCAAGTTTGTGGTTGAACCAATATTTATATTGCCATTCGTAGCAATTAAGGTAACTGTAAGAGTAGTTGAAGTGCCACTAATATTTATGGTTGTAAGATTTAAAAGACTATCTTCGTTGAAAATATATGAGAATGAATTGCTGTCGTTAATAGTGATAGTCATAATTTTTAAGATAAGAAAAAGCTAAGTATTTTTACGGAATAAATTAGTGTTTGTAAAGTTAATATAAAGTTTTTATAAAATTAATATAAAGTCATAGATAGTATATAAATAAAAGGTTTCTTGAATTTATAATTATTAATATAATAACAAATTAATACATGAATTAACTTATGAATAAAAACACATTTTAATTTTGTAAAAAAAATCTCTCCCCTAAAATTGGAAAGAGAAATAATATTTTAAATATTTATGGTCTATTTTTAATTACCTATAGAGTAGAAAAAATAGATGTATTTAATGGTGCAGTAGTGGTAGCAGTATAACGAAACTCAACAAAAGTATCATTATTAGCATCAAATCCCGTTTCACTATCATTGATAGCTAAGAAAGTTCTTGTGCCAAATTTCACTAATGCCGCTGAATCTGCACCTAAACTAATCAAGGCAGATGCTACAGCAGTATGTGTTAAAGATGTAATAGTAGTAGGAGTTGTATTAAAAGAGTTAATAAGGCGACTAGTTAATATCTTATCCCCTTGACTCACATTAAAGTCCATAATCAAGTCATACTCTCTCACGCTAGAAACAATCCCTAGGAAAGAATGGTTTAACTCACTATAATCAAACATATCCGCTCCTGTACCTCCAGTCAGAGTATCAGTACCGAAGCCACCATTCAGGTAATCATTTCCATTACCACCAGTCAAATTATCTGCCCCATCTCCTCCCAGTAATATATCTTGTCCATCTCCTCCTAGTAAAGCATCATCCCCATTACCAGCTATTAATATGTCATTTCCTGCCGCTGCATCAAGGCGATCATTGGCATCTCCCCCCATCATCAAATCATCGCCGTTATAGCCATAAAGAATATCATTTGAACCTTTACCATTGATAATGTCATTACCGCTAGTACCTTTAAGAATATCACTGCGTACTTGACCATTGAGATCTCCTAAGATAGGTGGACCATAGGGAATTGTACTACTGGTGACGTTCAAGTAAGCTGTTGCCGTATTAGAAGTACCGCCTTGGCCATCGGTGACAGTGAAAGAAGCAGCACGAATTCCTACCGTATTACTGGCTTGATAGGTAATATTTTGAATCAAAGTATTTCCTTCGGCGGGGGTAAGATCTTTGGTAAAGTTTATGGTTAAAGGTTTACCATTCGTACCATCATTGACAGCATCAATAGTTCCAATACCAGAGAGGAAAGAGGGATTAATACTTAAAGTGTCATTATTAGTACTGACACCGAAACCATCAAGAGAAATGGTTAATTGACCTCCTATTTTTAATCCTTGAACATCAGTGATAGTCGCCGCTAAAATATCTGTACCTGTAACTTGATCTATTTTTGTCGTTCCATTAGGGGCAACTGCAAATATATCTCCATCTAAGTCATTAATAATGGGAGGGGTATTTATTTTATTAATAGTAGTAGAAATCAAAATACTATCATTCGACCAACCACTTATAGGATTAATAATATCGCCACTAATATCTTTGCGATCACTGACGGTTGAACTAGCAGAAAATCCTAAACCATCAGAAAGATAAACTTCTAAATCTTGGTTCGTAGGAGTACCGTTAAATTGAGGATTCGGTAAAAAGCGAAGTTTCACCGTAGAATAATTGTTTAATACTAAAGCAGAGGAAGTAGAAAGTCCACTAGTAGGAATATCATTCCATAATTCATAGGCAAGAGTACTCGCTGAATATTGCCATTTACCTTGAGCTGGATCTGCATTATTCCCGACGATAGCAATACCCCGCAAAGGTGTTGATGAACTACCACCTAATACTTGGTCTTTTGAATCGTCATAGCTACTATTTAATAATGTAGGTAAGGGATTGAGAGGAGGATTAATATTATCTTGGTTAACTGGTGGTATTGTTACATTCGGATTCGCTACTGGGGCATCATTAACAGGAGTCACATTAATGCTGAAAGTTTTTGGTGTTGGATCTAAATTAATTCCGCCAGAACTTATACCCCCATTATCTTGTACTTGAAAAGTAAAGTTAGCATAAGCAGAACCAATACTATTACCGTCAAGAATAGGTGTAAATACTAAATTAGGAATATTTGCTACAGTAATCAAATCCCCAGAATTGATAGCACTACCATTTAATTCTAATGTACCAGCAGTTGGTAAAGTAGTGATTTTAACCGCACTAAAACTATTACCTTCTGTATCACTAAAGCCAAAGTCTAAGACATTAAAAGTATAGCTACTATCTTCAGTGATAGTCACAGTTTTATTTGTACCACTAGGTGGATCATTAACAGGGGTAATATTAATGGTGGTAGTAGCAAGATTACTATCCGCATTACCATCATTAACGATAACTGTTACACTTCTTGGGGTGGTATTCGGATTATTTGATGTGTTGTTGTATTGAATTTGAGCAATGGCAGTTTGATAGTTAGCTAAACTCGCACTACCCGTTAAAGTTAATACTCCCGTACTTGAATTATAACTACTAGCCGTAATTCCTGCAGGTAATGTGCCATTGATGATTAAACTTTCTACTCCATTACCATCAGGGCGATTGGTAAGGGTAATAGTCGCACTTTCAATGTTGGTATCATCAACATCCGTTATGGTTACATCTACATCTCCTATGGCTATGGGTGTTTGTTCGGTAAAAGTCGTATTATAATTAGCACCCGTTGCTCCACTACTATCATTCCCGTCTAAGTCTAAAGTCGGTGGGTCATTAACGGGAGTAATATTAATGGTGGTGATAGCAAGATTACTATTAGCGTTACCATCATTGACGATAACTGTTACACTTCTTGGGGTGGTATTAGGATTATTTGAACTGTTGTTATATTGAATTTGAGCAATGGCAGTTTGATAGTTTGCTAAAGTAGCACTACCGCTTAAAGTTAATACCCCTGTACTTGAATTATAACTACTAGCCGTAATTCCTGCAGGTAATGTGCCATTAACGATTAAACTTTCTACTCCATTACCATCAGGGCGATTGGTGAGGGTAATAGTCGCACTTTCAATGTTGGTATCATCGGCATCTGTGATGGTTACATCTACATCCCCGATGGCTATAGGTGTTCCTTCGGTAAAAGTCGTATTATAATCAGCACCTGTCGCTAAACTACTATCATTACCGTCTAAGTCTAAAGCGGGTGGGTCATTAATAATAGCTATACTAATAGTAGTGGTAGCAAGATTACTATCCGCATTACCATCATTGACGATAACTGTTACACTTCGTGGAGTAGTGCTAGGATTACTAGAACTATTGTTGTATTGAATTTGAGCAATGGCAGTTTGATAATTCGCCAAAGTAGCATTACCTGTTAAAGTTAATACTCCTGTAGCTGAATTATAGCTACTAGCTGTTATTCCTGTGGGTAATGTGCCATTGACGATTAAACTTTCTACTCCATTACCATCAGGGCGATTGGTGAGGGTAATAGTCGCACTTTCAATGTTGGTATCATCAACATCTGTGATGACGACATCTACATCTCCTATGGCTACAGCTCCTACCCCTGCAAAAGTCGTATTATAATCAGCACTCGTTGCTCCACTACTATTATTACCGTCTAAGTCTAAAGTTGGTGGGTCATTAACTGGGGTAATATTAATGGTGGTGGTGGCAAGATTACTATCCGCATTACCATCATTAACGATAACTGTTACACTTCTTGGGGTGGTATTAGGATTATCTGATGTGTTGTTATATTGAATCTGAGCAATAGCAGTTTGATAGTTTGCTAAAGTAGCACTACCTGTTAAAGTTAATACTCCCGTCGTTGAATTATAGCTACTAGCTGTTATTCCTGTGGGTAATGTGCCATTGACGATTAAACTTTCTACTCCATTACCATCAGGGCGATTGGTGAGGGTAATAGTCGCACTTTCAATGTTGGTATCATCAACATCTGTGATGGTTACATCTAGATCCCCTATGGCTATGGGTGTTTGTTCGGTAAAAGTCGTATTATAATTGGCACCCGTTGCTCCACTACTATTATTACCGTCTAAGTCTAAAGTTGGTGGGTCATTAACTGGGGTAATATTAATGGTGGTGGTGGCAAGATTACTATCCGCATTACCATCATTAACTGTAACTGTTACACTTCTTGGGGTGGTATTAGGATTATCTGATGTGTTGTTATATTGAATCTGAGCAATAGCAGTTTGATAGTTTGCTAAAGTAGCACTACCTGTTAAAGTTAATACCCCTGTGCTTGAGTCATAACTACTAGCTGTAATTCCTGTGGGTAATGTGCCATTAACGATTAAACTTTCTACTCCATTACCATCAGGGCGATTGGTGAGGGTAATAGTCGCACTTTCAATGTTGGTATCATCAACATCTGTGATGACAACATCTACATCTCCTATGGCTATGGGTGTTTGTTCGGTAAAAGTCGTATTATAATTGGCACCCGTTGCCCCACTACTATTATTACCGTCTAAGTCTAAAGTCGGTGGGTTATTAACGGGGGTAATATTAATGGTGGTGGTCGCAATATTACTATCATTTTCACCATCACTTACCGTGACATCAACAGTACGAGGAGTACTATTAAGATTAGCAGATGTATTATTGTAAACAACTTGTGATAATGCCGTTTGATAATTGGCTAAGGTAGCACTACCCGTTAAAGTCAATACTCCCGTAGCTGAATTGTAACCACTAGCCGTTATTCCTAAGGGCAATGTACCATTAATGCTTAAACTTTCTAATGCACCATCTAGGGGATTAGTCAGCACAATTCTGGCATTGGTGATGATTGTACTATCAAGATCAGTAATTAGATCGTCAGTATCTGCGATCGCTACATTGGTAGATGAGTTTTCTATGAATGTAGTTGTATAATTAAATCCGAGAGTACCACCATCTAAATCTAATACAGGAGGGTCATTTACTGGGTTAACATCTACGGTAAAGGTTGCTGTATTACTATCAAGTGTTCCATCGTTGACTATTGCCGTGAATACTCGGTTGGCATCAGTGGGGTTTTCACTCGTATTGTTGTAACGTAATGCTTCTAGGATTGCTTCAGTTTCAGCTTTAGTAAGATTGCCTGAATTTTTGGCAAAGTTTAGGGTTCTTATCGTACCATTGTCTGTAACGTTTAGGGTGTAAGTAACACCTCCTACTCCAGTAATAGTATATGTATTATTGGTATTGAGGGCAATCGTTCCTCCTGAAGTAGCACCATTAATTAATAGTTGTTCTGATGCTCCATTAGTAATCTGGGCAAGGGGGATAGTAATTCTGAGGAATGCGATCGTATCTGTGTCATCGGTTATGGGAGTGCCAGTTGCATCTTTAGTAAATGCTACTCCTGTATCTCCTTCATTGAAGGTAGCAGTATTATTAACCGTGCCGTTGTTAGTGGTATCTAAATCTAAAGTAGGAGGAATATTCCCTGCTGAAGGAACACTGATAGTATCTCCACTGGTATCTGTGGCATCATCATTATCAACATAACTAGCAGTTAAAACTGTACCTGCTGTTAGGCTGATAAATTGACCTGTATTCCCACTATTAGCATTTGTCAGTGCCGCTTCAAATATACCTGTATTAACGCCAGTTTCGGTTAAGGTAAAAGTAACTCCATTAACAACTGATTGTATGGTCTCTATGGTAGTGTCGTTTTGATTTTCGTCTAAATCTGTTACTCGTAGAAAAGCATTAGCTCCTACAGCGTATTGAGTACCAGCATCAGCACCCAGTAAACCAGTAATAAACTGAGTAACAGAAGGTGTACCTAAGTCAAGGGCTGTGATGTCAAATGTAGAAGTAGCGGTATCAAATATATTGCCTTCATAACCCTCATTAGCTTTTACTGTGACACTATAAGTTCCTGTATTTAAAACAGTTTTCCAAGGATATTCATAAATTTTGAAAGCACCATTATTATTGGTATCAACAACATAAGTATTATCAAGACTTAAGTTAAGATCGCCAGTAGTACCTGGTCCATCAATGGTTAAGTTTAAACTGGTAATGTCATAATCGCCGAAAGGATCACTAACTTTTACTCGCAGATAAACTGTTCCACCTGCATCAATGGAGGGGATAAAACTACCATCATTGCTAGTATTTGCATCATTACTAAAGGCACTATTATAAAAGCCAATATTTTGAACTCCATTACTACCATCGCTATCTACGTCAACAATATCGATGACGGTGGTAGTGGGTAATTCTATGCGAGAGGGGGTAGTTGCACTGTCATAGTCAGCTTTAAAACTTAATCCACTTTGATTATTGGTGACTAATAATTGAACTTTTTGCCCTGCAGGAATGGTGACATTACCAGAAGAAGGCGTTCCTGTCCAAGTAATATATCCTGTTGTACCAGTTAGGGACGTATAGCTCTGGAAAGTTAAAGGAACAACAGTATTACCAGTACCACTCGCACCATAAGTTAGAGCCGCCGTAACCTGATTAGAAGGAGTTCCACCAGAAAGCCCACTGATATAAGTTACGACATTGATTGTGCCACCATTGGGGATAATAAATGTATCCGCCATAGGGATAGATTGAGTGAAAGTTGTCGTAGGGGTAGCAGAAAATGTACCCTGAACCTGAATGTCGTCAATGAAGAAATTTTCATTTCCTTGACTACCTGTTGAGGCAACACGGAATCTTATTCTGAAATTAGCATTTAGGGCACCTGCTGGAATTGAATAACTTTTATTGCCATTTGCGTCGCCAGAGTCTAATGTATCGAGTAAAGACCAAGAGCTTCCGTTGTAAACTTCAACAGCAAGTGTGGGATTCGTACCATTAACAGAGGCTTTATTGTAGAAAAAAGAAAGGGTTGCTGAAGTAGCACCATTCAAATCAGCAGCACGAGATGCTCCTCTATTTGAAACTGCTGCTGGACTACTAGTTGTATCAGCCGTAATTAGCAAAGAGTTTCCTGAACCCCCAGAACTATTGCCAGAATTAACAACTTGGATTGATCCACCATTAGCAGCGGCATTAGAGTCGTTTACACCACCTGTACCTGGACTTGCAATCTGATCTGTCCAATCTGAAGTCCATGCTTGAGTACCACTGGAGCCACTGTAAGAAACAGTGCCAAAACTATCCCTATACGTTTTAGTAGAGACTGCACTTAAATTCACCGTGCTATCAATGTCGGGGTTATCAGTTGTATGAGGTGCTTTAGTAGGATCAATACGATCTAAATCGCCACTAGAGTCACCAGAGGCACCGTCATCAGAAAGGTAGAGAATCTTAGTTTTCGAGGGAACAACTACCGTACCTGTGGCTGTGTTGGCAAGACCTGTATTGATATTATTATCATCACCATTGGGAATACCAGGGAAGGAAGGATTATCAAACACAGCCCCAAAAATAGGATCTATATAGTCAACTTTAAGGCTATGACCTCCTACCATATAAAGAATACCACTATTATTACCGTTATTAGTATTATTGGTAGAGGTAGGAAGAGGTGCTCGAAAAATACCAGAACTAAAAGTTGTTTCTGTGAGGGTAACAGTTTCCAGTTCTCCTGTGGTAGTGTTAGTAACAGTTACCGTTAAAGTATCTAAGGTATTTAGTACATTATCATTACTGTTATCTTTTAGATCTCGATAAGTATTAAGATCACCATCAACAACTTGAAGATAGATAATGCCATTTTCCTGATAACTTGTCACAGAACTACCATAACTAGAATCACGGAAAGATACTTCACCATCAACGTTAGGCACACTTACAGGGGTATTGTTGTTAACATCTTTTGTAATGGCATCTCCTCCCCCCGAAGGATCTCCTGTTAGTTTGGCAGAATTGGTGATAGTCAGATTAGCATCCGTTAAGTTTTTGTTAACATCACCCCGTACAGTTACTCGATATTTAATAACTGCTTGATAACCCCTTAATAAGCCTTGATTCCCTGCAAGAGTGGTATCTGTATCGGTAATGGTATAGCCTCCTGTGGCTTGATCCAAAGGGAATAAATTAGTCAGTCCATCAAGATCGGTATTAGATAGTAATATTGTGCCGTCAGGATTATAAATAGTTAAATTAGCACTATTCGGTACATAAATAGCACTATCCGTCGGATTGATGGAGTCTTTAATATTAATATTAAATAGATCGATTACCGCTCGGTTAGTAACGCTGATAGTATATTCGACTTGTTCATTTAAGTTAATAAGATTATTGTCATTACTAACACCCGTACCGTAGGTAGCTTGACTAGCTTCTTTAGAAGTTTTCTTAAAGACATAATCTGGGAAGGGTAAAACTGTCGTACCCATATCTAGGTAAGGATTCCCTGGACCAGCTACGGCAGGATCTTCACCCCACGCACCCGTTATTAACGTCCCATCAATGGTAAATACACTGATCCCACTTTGATCAAAATCAAGGGAATCAGTAATACGATAGGATTCAAGAGCTTGAATATTGTATTTAACGTTACGAGCGTTGGATTGAGTGTAATCTGGCTTTCCAAGACCATCTAAGATCCAACCATCACCGTCTAAGTCGATATATAGGGTTGTTGCTTTGGGTGCTGTTACCCATACAGGGCTACCATTAAGAGCGGTTTTTGGGTCAGCATTATTATTACCAGGTCCCCAAGCGACTACAAATCGATCAGTTAAATAACTTTCGGGAACTAGAGAATAGCTCCAATCATGGGTTTGGTTATTAGTGGCATCAGAGTCAATGGTACTAACGGCAAAAAATTTAGCTCCATCGGTAGTATAAAAATGTGCCCCAGAGTTTGGCATCTGCACATACTTAGTAGTATTAGCAGGAACAACAATAGAGCTTCCACTAGTGCCTTGGGTATCATAATAAACTGTGATAGGTGAAGTAGTACTAGGATTATACAAAAACACAAAAACTGGATCGATAGCTAGAGTTGTTCCCACAGGGGCATAATAACTATTCGACCATTGTTCTTTTGGTGTAATAGCAAACCAACGGTTTTCGTAACTAGAACCAACATCTCCAGCGATGGAATAGACTGTAATAGGTCTTTTTGTTGTTGTACCTAATGAATCTTCAGAGTTGACAGTGGCTCCTGCTAATACTCCACCACTGACTAAATAAGTCTCTCCTTGATTAAGAGTAACGGTAATATCAACACTACCATTACCATCCCTATCTATTTTGACTCTTGTATTGTTTTCTGTTGCAACAATATGGAGAGAGGTGTATTCAAATAAACGGTTAGCGGCACTATCAGGATTGCTGGTGATTACATTTTGACCGATGGGTATGGTATAAGAAATACCAGCATTACCCACGTCATAAACGTTAACAGCCCCTGCTAATACAGTACCCGGATTTATTGCCCAACCAGCTCTTGTGATGGCGATCGCTTTTGTTGCACCAATTTTATCTCGCCCATCGTAGTAGGGTTTATTAGTACCATTAGAATTTAAACCACCAACGTTAGCAAGGACAACATCATTTTTTAAGGTAATAACTTGCCCTGCCGTGAGAAGATCATCTACATCTCCAGGAGCTGAACCATTAGTTAGATTACCATCACCCCAAATTTGTGTGGTAGCTTGAGTCGGAAAATTGATGTCTGTTTCATAACCATCTTCCCAATGATCATAGACAATAATAGTTCCGTTACTGGTGACTACCGTAGAAATAATAGTTGTAAGAGTTGTTCCTACCCCTGAACCACCAACAGCCGCAAGAGAAGTACGTTCATCGGATTCTTTGATAGGGATAAAGAAAGTTTGTGCTATGTTCGCAGGTCCCCAAACCGCATTTTCTACAGCTATGGCTACATTATCAATTGTTAAGAGTTGATGGTCATTTTGTTCTTGAAGAGTTTTGATGTTAAAAGGTTTATTAAGAATTAAATTTGCAAAAATTTCTCCCTCATCGCCTTGGCTATCAGCA
Source organism: Geminocystis sp. NIES-3708 (assembly GCF_001548095.1). Classification (NCBI taxonomy): domain Bacteria; kingdom Bacillati; phylum Cyanobacteriota; class Cyanophyceae; order Chroococcales; family Geminocystaceae; genus Geminocystis; species Geminocystis sp. NIES-3708. The sequence goes on from NZ_AP014815.1 coordinate 3,407,326, forward strand.
CCATTATTGATATAGTTGTCAAAATCGTGACCTAATTCTTCTAATAAAACCGCTTGGATTTCCTGAAATGATGCTGTTTGTAACCAATCGCCGTTTAAGTAGATTGTAGGTTTTCCTGTTGTTCCAGTAGCACTATACGCACCCAATGCTCCACCCAATTCATTGTTACTACGAATTTCAAGACGAATATTATAACTACCGTTGAGGATAGATTGCTGAAGTGTTTCGGCGTTTTCTGTCCATTTTGTTGTATCGACATTAGCACTGAAAGGAATTGCTAGTGAAGTTAAGTAATCTTCTTTGCCAAACCAATTTAGAAGTTGATCTCTGATTAAAGATTCTATAGGAATAAGTAATTCTACGGAGTTGTTTAACAAGTGGTCATGGTTGAAGATTGTGGAGTTAGTCATAAATGATAATTTGCTTTTTAAAGGAATTAATAATTTCAGTACTTTTACTTAAAAAAAACTATTTTTTAATCAAGTTATTTGTGTATATAAAATGTTTATAAAGTTTGTGTAAAGTTAATATAAAATTTGTTTGAAACTAATCTTAATTGCCGAAATATAATGTAAAAAGGGCTTTTTGATTATAAAAATCATTATAGGATAATAACATATTAATTGACTATAAGTAAAAAAAACTTATTGGAATTTTGTCAAAAAAAATCTCTTTCTTAAAATTAGAAAGAGAAGTAATATTTTAAATATTTATTAACTTTTTTTGATTGTGATTGAAAAAAATGTAATCCTTTCAGTGACAATAATTCACGTATTTTAAATTTTGCTAACTTATTTTGAACTCTTCAAAAACAGACGTGATTAATTATTGATGATGATCAGGATGAAAATGTGATTCTCCTAAATAAATACCTAAAGATAAAGCTGTTCTGACCATGAAGCCTTCTGGATCTACAGGAGCAGGACAAGTATTTTCTTGATGACACCATTTAATCATCGGCATGATTTGCTCTAAAGATTTACTCTCTACTGCTCCATTTTGCCATATTACAAGACGGTTATAACGTTCTTCTTCAATGAGATGTAAGGCTTTAATACCAAAGACGGTAGCTAAAATACGATCAAAGGAACTAGGCACACCACAACGTTGTAAATGTCCTAATACTGTAGCACGAGTATCTATTTGATCTAAACCTTCATAATCCGTATTGTCGCTACTACAAAGGCGATGACTATATTCTCTAATTAAATTAGCTAAGGTTTCTCCTATATAAGGATCTTTTTGATTATTGAGTCCGTGTACTCCTTCTGCTACAACAATTAAGGCAAATTTTCGTCTATCTTTTCTTAGTTTAGCAATATATTTACAAATGCCGTCAATGGTTTTTTCAGTTAATTTGGGAGTTAGTTCAGGAATTAATATACAATCAGAACCTCCTGCAATACCAGAGTGTAATGCTAAATGTCCTGCATCTCTTCCCATGACTTGCACTACCATTATACGTTCATGACTTGCCGCCGTAAACGTTAAATCATACAAGGCTTGAGTCACTGTATTACTTGCAGTATCAAATCCTACAGATCTTTCAGTAAATGCCACATCATTATCAATGGTTTTGGGGATAACAACTAGATTCCAGTTTCCTTTTTTGGCTAAGTCATAGATAATATCTAAGCTACCATCTCCACCAATGGCAATTAAAGCATCTAATTCTAAAAGATTATAACCTTTAAGAATGTGTTCTGTAATATGGTCATCTGCTGGATTTCCTCTACTAAGAGAACCTAGTACACTACCACTCATGAACTGTAATATATCTAGTCCTTGTAAAACTCCGGGGACATCATAACCGTGAGGTTGTAATTTAAGATCTTCAATCAGTAGATCGCCTTTAGAAATATCAAGAAAACCGTCTGTACCACGAGGGATACCGAAAACCTCCCACCCTTTCAAATATGAATATTTGACTACAGCCCTAATAATTGCATTTAATCCAGGACAATCTCCACCGCTAGTTAAAATACCGATTCTTTTTTTATTAGTCATAATTTTAATGATTTGATTATAAATTAACTGCTTGACTAATTTATTAAATCACTTATTTTTAAAAAAAGCTCATTATTGTATTGCCTAAAACTTTATAGTGTTTTTGATTTATTTGTTATGATTTGTTGATAGAAATGGTCAATTTTTAATCATCAGGAAGAATACTTAAGCCCCATGAATTACTTTTCCACTGTCATTATTTTATTAAGCGATCGCCAAAATTTTTTAGAAGAAATTTATGACGGTGTTAATCTTAAAAGTAAAATTTCATCTTTAATGTTCTCAAGTTTTTGTTTCTTTGCTATCTATGGAGCTATTATCGGCACATTTCATAGTCCACTACAAGCACTATCTTCCGCTATTAAATTACCAGCACTCTATCTGATAACTCTTTTGATTTGTTTGCCAACTCTTTATATTTTTAATGTATTATTTGGTTCTAAACAAAATATTGCTCAACATTTCACTTATTTATTAACAGCTGTAACGGTAATTGCTGTTTTGCTTTGTGGTTTTGCACCAGTGGTTTTGTTTTTTTTAATTACTGTTAATGATTATCCTTTTTTTGTATTATTAAATGTGGTTATTTTTGCCCTAACGGGTATTATTGGAGTTTCTTTTTTATATCGAATCATGAAACCCATTGATAATGATGATAACGATCAAAATATTAAAGTTCGTAAGAATATTTTAAAATTCTGGTTAGTCTTATATGGTTTTGTCGGAAGTCAGCTAGGATGGACACTTCGTCCTTTTTTTGGTACGGCTGGTAATTTTGAATTCTTTCGCCCAAGGGAAGGTAGTTTTTTTTCTGGAGTATTAAACGCATTTATTGATTTTGTGTTTTGATTCAGCTAAGACGCATTTAACTTGCATTTTTTCAAACTGAGGAATCAAAGCTATTATTCTTGCTACATTTGGTTTACTTAGTGATCATTTTTTGACCGCAACTGGCTTCTTGTGCTTTAAAATTTGGTTGTTAACTTGATTATTGATAACTAATTAGAGATAATGACATTTTAAAAGTTTGATGAAGTAATTTTATAATTTAATTATGGCAGGACATAGTAAATGGGCGAATATTAAACGACAAAAAGCTGTTGTTGATGCTAAAAAAGGTAAAACTTTTACTCAACTTTCACGTGCTATTATTGTAGCCGCTCGTCATGGAAGTCCAGATCCTGAAGGTAATTTTCAGTTGCGCACAGCCATCGAAAAAGCTAAGGCAGCTAGTATTCCTAATGAAAATATTGAACGGGCGATCGCTAAAGGTGCTGGTACGTATAGCGATGACGATAGTATTTTAGAAGAAATTAGATATGAAGGTTATGGTATTGGTGGAGTGGCAGTGTTAATTGAAGCCTTGACAGATAATCGTAATCGCACAGCCGCAGATATTCGATCAGCTTTTACTAAAAATGGTGGTAATCTAGGGGAAACTGGTTGTGTTAGTTGGATGTTTGATCAAAAAGGGGTTATCACTATTGAAGGAAAGATAAAGGAAGAAAAGTTGTTAGAGATTTGTTTAGAAGCAGACGCAGATAGTTATGAAATTATTGACGAGGAAGATTATCAAGGTGCGGAAATTTTTACAACCATTGAAGGGATAGAGAATCTTAATAAGATCTTGACAAATAATAATTTTTGTGTTAGAGAAATAGAACTTCGTTGGATACCGAATAATATAGTAGAAATTAATGATCAAGATCAGATTAAATATTTATTAAGATTAATAGATACTCTTGAATCTTTAGATGATGTGCAAAATGTCACAGCAAATTTTGAATTAATCGAAAATGAGTAAAATCACCCTAACTATTATTAAGAAAATCAACAAATTAATCTTTTATGCTCTATATATCTTAAAATATCATTGATAAGCTAAAACGCACATAGTCGAGCGATTTAATACAAGAGAATACCCAATAATAAACCACAGAAAATATATTAAATCTGATTTTAACTATTTTTCTGACCAGTAGTTTAGATGTGTCTTAGTTTATACCAGTTATTAATCTGGATTTAAACCTGTCCTTGAGATAGTGATAATTAGTCATCTACGCTTCTATTTTAGTTAAGAAAGTCAAGGGGAAGAAATGAGTAGTTCAGGAATACTAAAGCAAAAACTGCAATCCCTTCAAGGAAAAAAGTTTACAGGTAGAATAGATGTTAAAAATGCGAATGGCATCAAATGGCGGTTATATTTCTGCCTTAGTCGTTTAATTTGGGCAGATGGCGGTTATCATCCTTATCGGGTATGGGAAAGATTATTAACAAAATATTGTCCTCATTTAGACAATCAATTAATTGATATTAACAAAGCAAAAGAATTTGAGTGTTGGAATTATTATTTAATTGTCTCTTTATTACAAAGATTTTTAATTACAAAAGAACAAGCATTATTTTTAATAGATGAAAGAATAAAACAAATATTATTTGATATTTATCAAGCAGAAAATCAAGAAATATTAAAATATGATGTTGTTATTGTAGAAGACAATTTCCCAGAAGAATCAGGATTAAAAGTGTCTATTACTTTATTCAAAATAGAAACTTTATTAGCCGCAGTCGAATATCAGTGGCAACATTGGCACAACATGGGATTAAGTCTTTGGAATCCCAACTTTGCACCTATTATTAAAAATCCTGTTTTATTACAACAAAAATTTAAAGGAAAAGAAAGTACTTATAAAAAATTAGTCTCTTTATTAAATGGAAAATATCCTTTAATTGAATTAGCTGATAAATTAAATTTAACTATTTTGAAGATTACTGTTTGGTTAAAACCTTATTTTGAACAGGGATTAATTGCTTTAGTTGAAGTAAAAGATCAACCTTTACAAATAACATTAATTGGCATCACAAATAATAATTATAAATTAACAAAGACTACTCATCAACAAGTTGTTTTCTGTATTGATGACAGCTTACAAGTTTGTCAGATAATGGAACATATTATCACAGAAGCAGGTTATCAATATGTTTCTATTCAAAACCCCATTAAAGCCTTACCAGAAATTTTGAAAAGAAAACCAGATTTAATTTTTTTAGACTTAGTAATGCCTATTGTTAATGGTTATGAAATTTGTTCTCAAATTCGTCGGGTTTCTTCTTTAAAAGACACTCCTATTATTATTCTGACTAGCAATGATGGTATGTTAGATCGAGTTAGAAGTAAAATTGTGGGAGCGAATGGCTTTTTAAGTAAACCAATTGATCAAGAAAAAGTTTTAGCAAAAATTAAATCTTGTTTGCGATCGAAAAATAATAATTCAGCAACTACTTTAGAGTTGACCACAGAGACAAAAATTTAAAATATTGTCAGAGTATCTCAACTATGGTTAAAATAGTAAAATTGTCCAATAATCAAATTATTATTTAAACTTTATGGCAGTACCTAAGAAGAAAACATCAAAATCTAAACGTAATCAACGTCGTGCCCATTGGATTAAGAAAGCTGAATTACAAGCACAAAAAGCATTATCTTTAGGTAAATCAGTGTTAACTGGAAACTCTAATAGTTTTGTCTATATTACCGATGAGGAAGAAGAAGGAGAAGAGTAGTTAACTATTGTTTTTGAGTTGATGTAGGGAAAAAAATAAATTTAATAACTTTTTTTCCTCTCATTTTATGACTTTTTTTCAATCAAAAAATATTTTATTTAACCTTTAATCTCCAAGTGTTTTTTCTGTTTAAAACCCTCCATTTTCAGTCTTCAGTAAAATCTCTAAAAACTTGATTAATTCAGACACATAAGAGTTTGTATTCGTTGGAAATTATAAATAATTGGCTACTAAATTTTGACTACTGATTTTAAAAACAATAAAGTTATTGCTTACTCTCATAACCACATTTGGCAAACCCTAATTCAATCTAACATTGTTTCTGAGAATAAATTTTCTTTCTCAAAGACAATACAAATTTGTTGAAATAATTAGAAATTTAACTTCTATAATGAAAGAACTTAAATCAGAATAAACTTATTACTTAGTATGAATCTTCCACCTCAACAATCTGTACAAGCTTTACAATTAGAAGTTTCTTCTCTTAGAAGTCATATTGCTGACTTAAGTAAATATAAATTAGCAATGGAAGCCCAAGAAAAACTATTTCGCTCTATTTTAATGATGAGTAATGTTTCTGTTGGCAAACTTATGTTACGCTCTATTCTTTTGGAAATAACTGAAGTCAGTAGGGAATTAACTAGGGCAAAAGATGCTAGTCTGTTTATGTTAGATGATCGTGGAGTTATTACTGAAAGTATTTTAGCTCGTGGTCCAACGATGCGGGATGAAAAAGATTATTTAATTGGAGAAGTTTTAGACAAAGGTTTAGGAGGATGGGTTGCTCGTTATCGCCGCATGGCTATTGTCAAAAATGCTGATGAAGATAATCGCTGGTTACATTTTTCAAATCAACCTTATAAAGTTGGTTCTGCTTTGTGTATTCCTTTTTTACGTGGTAGTCTATTATTAGGTATTTTAACTCTTACTCATCCTGAAACTGAACATTTTACTAAAGATATAGCAGATTTTATGAGTATGTATTCTCCTGCCATTGCGATAGCATTAGATCATGCCCGATTACAATTAACCATTAACAGTTAAAAAATTTTAAGTTTTTTTTATTTATATCATCGAAAATATTTCAAGATTATCAGTTAGTGGAGTATGTGCGATCATACTTAACTTATTTTTAAACAAGATAAAACAAGATTTGCCCTCGCCTTCCATGTATATTGTGACAAAAATTCTTTTCTTGCGTTACATCCTAAAAGCTGCCTGAAAGAAGAATCATCTCTGAGTTTTGACAACGCCGTTGCCCAGTCATTAATATTATCAGGATTACATAATAGAGCTGTCTTGTTATCTTCTAAAACCTCTGTTAAAACTGCTAGATTAGACGTGACAATTGGTTTACCAACAGACATATATTCAAATATTTTTAGAGGAGACATCCATCTACTAACATCACCATTAGGATGCCCCGCAATACCAACTTTATTCAAATAAGGTGCAATTAAAACATCAAAACTGGAACGATACTTATGGGTTTGAGAGTAGGGCAAAAAACCATAAAAAATCAGATTTGATAATTGATTCGTTTTTTCCTTCCAAATTTTAAGATCTTCTTCCGTTCCTCCTATAACATGAAACTGAGCCCATGGACATAAAGGGGCTAATTGAGAAATAATTTCCATTCCTTTGCCATTATATAATTGACCGATATAACCAACACGAAACATATCAGAGTCAAAACTAACACTGGATATACTACTCTTATTCTCCTCTAAATCATCTGCCCCATCATGGGCAACACAGATTAATTTTTCAGGAATTTGATAATTTTTAACAAAAGATTCTTTCAGAGCATTAGAAATGGTAACAATTCTGGTTGGTTTTTTCTGATTAACAAGCCAAGATAGTAATTTTGCGGCTACTTTTCCTGATTGTCCTATGTCGGAGTGAGATTCAAAAATTGAAGGAATATTGAAAAATAAACCGAGAAGACATCCTGAAATTAATCGACAATAGATAACATCTGGCTTAAATTTCCATAAAGCGGGTAAGGCTAAAATGCTATACAGATAACCTGCACCAGCAAAGGATAAGGGTGGTAAATAAGAAATATCAAATTTCTTTTCAATTCCATATAAACTATAAATATCTTCTGGTTCAGAATTTAAACTTGATTGGTTTTTGGCAAATAAGAGAACTTCATGACCGTTTTTCGTGAAAGCCTCGCACATTTTCATAACTTGGATGCTGTTGGCGGAGCGAGAAGGTATGCCAGACCATGATATATAAGCTATTTTCATCTATATTTTAATTTCCATTTTGTAAGATGTCTATCCTGGATAATAGATTTAATCGGAATAATTTTAAGTACTCGATGAATAGTGTTATTAATCTCGAATATTGGATTTTGCAACTCTAGCAGTAGCTGTTATTTTTTATAACTGATAGATTCCAATTTAAAGATAAAAAGTAATCTGATTAACATCTACTTTAAATAAATCATTCTTAATGTTTTCATTCTTTATTCTTGATCACAGCTATGTTTGAAAAACATAGCCAAGGAAAAAATGACGATAAAGAAATTTCAAGTGGCTTAAAAATGCCAAATTTGTCCAGCCATGGTAAAGGAACATAGTCTTGAGAATACTCCTTAACGTTCAAACAACAAATACGTTCAAGAAAATTAATCCAATGAGATCTATCCCATGAATATACATGACCCTGATTGACGTAGTTGCGCTTAAGAATATTACCGTAAAATACAGTGGGGCGAACAGGATTCGGCACAGCAACTATTGCTATTCCGTTAGGACGAAGCATTTTAATGATCCCTTTCATTACATCATAAGGTCTCTTTGTATGTTCAAGAACATGAGACATGATAATAGAATCAAATGTCAACTTCAAATCAAATAAGTCTTCAAGATTTCCCATTGGATCAATCTGAATTGATCTATGTAATGTTACTTTATTGTTTGTTGTAGTTAGTAAATGCTCGTCAATATCTGCTGCAAAAATCCTAGTATCTGGTCTTTTATTTTTTATTAATTCCAGTGTATGCCCTAAACCGCATCCGATTTCTAATAAATCACAAGATGCAGAAGAATATTTCTCAAATAATCTTGCTATTTCAAAATGATAGGGGCGAATTTTTTGGTTGTAGGATATGTGAACATTAGGTCGAGTCAGGCGATTATCCATTTTTGGTCAATCAATTAATGTGGGTAAATTTTGTATAAGTATTTTAATTTTACTTATAAATTAAAAAATAAAAAATAAAATTAGGACTGAAAACGTAAAAAGTAATATTGACTGCCGCTTTTTTCTTGTCATTCTGATTGAATGTAGTCAAAGCATAATTTGTTTCTTAAGTTTTATAAATAATATTCCGAACTTCTTTGACTGCTTTAACTGCAAATACTAAATTAATACACACCATATTTACCGAGGTAATCACCGCCATGGCGAAACTACCAAAATTAGGAAGAAAAACAAGCATGAAGAATAATTCTATAAAAAAACTCAGCATTATGACCTTTACTCTATATCTATGATAGTCTAAACTCAAAATCAAAGCTTGAGCCCAAAATAAAATGAGAGAAACAGTAAAGGCTAATGAAATTATAATAAATAAAGGATAAGATTTAATAAATTCTTCTCCATAGAAAAATAGTATAAAAGGATATATGAGCAAGAAGACTAAAATCATTGTTAAAGTGAGAATGGGAATTAACTTCAGTGAAATCCTTTTCAACTCTTGAATGATTTTTTGTGTTTGACGGTTAGCGATTAACTCATTAAAATCTTGATATATGATGGAAGTTAATGATTGAGTTCCTACTTGTAAGAAGCTAGATAATGTTTTTGCTAACTGATAAATTCCGACTTCTTTATTAGAAGTAAAAGCACCTAAAATAAGTATATCAATATTTTTAATCAGACTAGAAAAAGTTGTTGAAATATATGTTGAAAACATAAAGTTCCAAAATTGGTTTAGTTGTCGAAAACTTTTGAAGTAATTATGCCATGGCAAAGACATAATTTTTATGTTGTAACCTTCTTTTAACTCTTGATTGAGAAAAATTATTACAACGATAAAATTAACTATGGAGATAAAACTAATCAGAATAGTCATTGTGTACAAGTTGAGTAGTTGTACAAAATAAAGAATGGAAATCAGAGCCACCTGAACAAAAGTAATAACAATTTGACGTAAAGATTGTTTTCCCAAACGCTTGAGATCACGAGCAACACAATACCATGTGTTATCAAAAGAACGAGCTAAAAATGATGTGGCATAGAGAATAAATAAAATAGGTTGAGCTTGTCCTTGTGCTAAATTAGTTGCTATTATAGGTGAGAATATAACTATAAATAAGAATGGGATTATATTACTTGCTATATCGGTAATAATAGCAGTAGCCAGTAGTAATCTGATTTTTTCTGACTCGTTTTTTATTCTAAATTCTACTAAATAACGAGTTAAAGCTTCTTGGGTACGAAAAGCAAAAAAAGATGAAACTATGACAGAGAAAGAAACTATTGTACTCCAAACTCCCAATAATTCTGCTCCTAAAGCCCTAGCCACAAAGATATTTTGGGCAAACCGTAACACCATTGAACCAATACCTCCTGCGAAGAGATAGGAGGAATGTTTCATTAAATTTTTTATTGATATACTCATAAAATATGGGGACTATAGTGACTCCGATATACTTTTAGGTAGAAAGCAAAATTCGTTTGATTTTTTTAAGTGTTTTGACAAATTTCTGTTTAAAGGTGATGGGATATGTTTTTGGGATTGGAAGTAAATTAATTTGGTATTGATAACCAAAATATTTTGCCATTGATTGGACTTCTTGTTCAAATTCTATTTTTTCTTGATCTGTCCAGTTCACAATAGTAGGTACTTCAGTAAAGCCATTCGGTTTTTTATTTGTCAGATTTTCAAACTGCTTAAGTGTGACTTCGGGCTGAAAACCAAAAAAGTTTGCTATTTCTATGTAAGATTGATAGTTAAATTCTTCTAACGTTTGAATTTTCCAATATTCCTGTGGTATTTGTTCAAACAAATTAATGACTCTAGAGTTAAGTTCATTCCAATACCAAGCTAGTTTTCCTACCCTTGTCATGGTTTGCCATTGCATAAACTTCTCACCAATGGGGGCTGGTCTTCCCAAAAAATGATGAAATGATTTATTTTTTTGATAACCTAAAGCTAAATTATGATTTTTCTGAAGGAATTGATCTTCATACCATCCTTTTACTAGATAGGAGTTGATAACTTTTTCTGGACTCCTAACTAAAAGTATAAATTTAGCCCCAAATCTTTCGTATAATTCTTTAACAGAAACAGATAAAAAAGCACTAGCTTCAAAAGAATAACTGTTTTTTTTCAAGTCTTCAAATATTTCATTTTGTTTGGTGTTTAAAAAACCTTCATGATCTACTGGTAGGTTATACCATTTACAATAACGATGAAAAGTTTCATTAAGTGCATTTCTCTCATGGGTTGATTTGACCTGTGGTTCTAATTCTAGTAATTTTGCTAAAAAATTAGTACCACACCTTCCAGTGCCAATAGCAAAACCAACATTATTTTTTATTTGTGGATTATTATCGTGCATATAATTGCTATTTATTTCTTTTTTATAATTATTAAACGAAATATGTTGACTTGCTTTTTTCAGTTTAATTTTTTTCTCTTGAGGGTAATTATATAATTAATGGTAGTAAGAGGACTTACTAAACTTAAATAAGACAAACTTAACAAAGAAATTAATAAAGATCATATTTGTTAAACTAATATTCCAACAGATGGATTTTCATTTGAAGATGTGTATAAGATTTTGTTGATATTCGTTCAATACCCATTTTTTCTTGATTTTTAGCAAAATGTTCAATATCAGTATGACATTGAATGATTGTGTTTCTTTGACTACAATCACCACAGCATTTAAGCCTAATTTTTTTTATTGGTTTTGGAAAAATTTAAAATTATCGTTTTCGGGCAGAGTATAGTTATCACCATCTAAAGGAAATTCCATAACAGGATTTTGGGGATTTTTTCTTGTAATATTTTTAATGGGGATTACCGAAAATATTATCTCAAAATTGCGATTAAGTCGTTTACGAAGATATTCTTCCACTAACCTGACTTGGTTGGGAGAAATATTTTTATCTGTTTGTAGAATAACAGTAATGATCGGTTGTTCGGAAGTCCATCTTACTTTGACTTTAACATTTTCAACATCTCTACCAACGGTAATCGTTTCATTAATTAATTGTCGATTAATTTCTTTCTCGATTTGTTGTTGTTGCAATAAACGAAAAAAACTTGAAGCTAAAGGTATCATTAACAAAAGAGTTAGTAAAGTTGTCCATCCTAAAGCCTTAGTTACTTTTGTATATCCAGAAAGGATAAAAGCGATCATACAAGCTAAAGTTATACCCAATAAATTAGTTAAATATAACAAAAATGCACCATTGGCGAAATCATAATTACCCATTGCTAAAGAAATTCCTACCACACAAAGAGGGGGCATTAAAGCAACGGCAATGGCTGTACCTGCTAAAGTTTCACTTATACCTTCTCGAACTTTTCCAAAACCACTAATAGCGCCTGCGGTGATGGCGATACCTAAATCTAATAAATTGGGTTGAGTCCGTGCTATGATTTCTGAGCCGACATCAGGGAAAGAGACAATTTTAGCAATCAAACTAGAAAGAAAAATAGCGAGTAAAGTTGCACCGATTATCGAGAATAAAGCCTTACGAAATAATTTTAAATCTCCTTCACAAGCGGAAAAAGCTAAACCTCTTAAGGGTAACATTAAAGGAGCGACAATCATCGCACCTATAATCACGGCGGCACTATTACTAAGTAAGCCAAATGTAGCGATTAAACAAGCAGAAACACTGCATAAAATAAAATCAGTATTCCATGAAGAGTCCAAGGATAATTTTTGATGTAAGGATTTAACGTTTTCTGCTTCAGTCGGGGGAATCAGACGATAAAAAGCCATTCTTAACCAGCGAAACAAGGCTTTAATTTTTTTCCCTTTAAATAATTGAGATGATTTTTCTGACATGATTTTTTACTTATATCAATAAAGTACTTCTTTTTTAGTCTCCGCCAATAACTACATTCTTAATACGCAAACTAGGACCACCACAACCTACCGCTAAACCACTTTGCCCACCTTTTCCGCAACCGCCTGATTCATCCCAGAAAAAATCATTTCCAATGGCTTCTATATTAGCTAGGGTTTTAAAGACATTACCTGACAAAGTAACATTTTTGACGGGTTCTGAAATCTTACCATCTCTAATCATCCATGCTTCTCCTGCAGTAAAGGTGAACATTTCGCCGTTAGTCATGCCACCTAACCAATTACTAGCATAAACTCCCTCTTTGATATTGCTAAATAAATCAGCGACAGGAGTTTTTCCTCTACCAATCCAAGTGTTTGTCATTCTAACGATAGGAGGATAATGATAATTTAAACATCTAGCATTACCAGTTGGTTTTTCTCCTAATTTTCCCGCCGTTTCACGGGAATGTAATCGCCCAACTAAAATACCATCTTTAATTAATTGTGTTGTGGTAGCTGGTGTACCTTCATCATCATAATAATAACTGCCTCGGTGTCCTTCTGGCATTGCTCCGTCAAAAATCTGTAAAAACTCTTCACCAAATTTACGCCCCATTGTCATAACTTCTAATAAATCAGGATTTTCATAAGCCATATCTGCTTCTGATAAATGCCCAAAGGCTTCATGAACAAATAAACCTGTTAAAATTGGATCAATGACCACATCATATGTACCACCTTTGACAGAAGGCAAACTCAGGGCATTGATAGCTCGTTTGGCGGCATTTTCCACTGAAATATCTAAGTTTGTTAAATCTTCATAGGCTTTTCTTGTACCTGTGGTTTCTCTTCCTGTTTGCACTAATTCTCCATTTTTAGCGGTAGCACTAAACCTCATTTCACAGTCAACCCAAGATTGTTCAATCATACTTCCTTCTGAAGTAGCTAATAGAACTGTTTGTTGAGAATCTCGATAACTAACACTAGAAGTAATAATTTGTGGATGGTATTCCCCTAGAATCTGATTATAATGATCACAAAGTTGTTTTTTGTGAAAAAGTGAAATTGCACGAGGATTTGAACCCGTCAGAGGTAATTGACAGTTTATTTGGATAGGAGATATACCCGCTAAAATTGTTTCATCATCCCCTACTAAACGAGCGGAAGTAATAGCATCTTCAATTCTTTCTGTCAGTTGGCTTAAGTCATTAAAAGTAGCGAAACCCCAGCCCCCTTTATAACAAGCCCTTACCTGCCCGCCTAAAGATATTCCTTCACTCAAGGTTTCCACCTGATTACCACGCAAAACTATATTACTACCCTCCGCTTTTTCTAGGCGAATAGTCAAAAAATCAACTCGATGTCGATAACGGTTAATTAAATCTGATAGTTGATTACAATAGTCTTGCATTTTTAAGTAGGAAATAAGTAATAGAGAATAGTGTAAATGTTTGTTAGTTATGCTTAATTAACAAATATTTATTTTTATAATATCTAATTTCAATCGATTCCAATGAATAAAATAGAGTTACAGAGTAAAATATGCCGTTTTGATAATGATGATAATATTTATTTTGTTAGTGTTATTTTAATTGATGGAGAACCCATCGCTGATTTTTCCTACTATGCTACCTCTTTGACGGAGCTGAAAAACAGTTTAAAACACAACGGAAACTACTTTATCTTAACCTGTTGGTGTGGTGTACCTGATTGTGCAGGAATTGATCAGGGTATTCAAGTAATACATCATGAAAATAGGGTTAAATGGACTATTATTCAACCTAAACCTTCTCGTATCTTTACCTTTTGGGCTAATGATTATGAAACTATTATTACAGAAGGAATAGAACAAATAAAACAAGATTTAGCTAATTTATGGTTTACAGAAACACGAAAGCAGAATAATAAGTTAGAAATTGTGCCGAGGTGGGAAGATGATCAAGACTTGATTAAATTATTGGATATTGATAGATTTAAATAAACCTGAGTTCTATAAGTAAGTTAATAAAATTAATTGTGTATTTCATTTTTGTTAAAGCTTTGGTAACAATGAGTTTAAACCCATTGCCTCTATACAATTAATTTTGCATGGGTACTTATAATTTTTTTGAGGGAAGATGAGGCTAGAAAACCAGAAGAATAGAGGAAGAAAAGAGAATTGACTTAAACATTATTAAAATTAATTTTTGACAGTTATTTATCAAATTTAATTCTTTTCAGTGGGTAAAATTTGGTATCTCACCAGTATTAAATCCTTGTCTTCTTGTCAGTCTGTTTTTCTAGTCAATCATCACGTATTTGATATTGAACTCAGAAAAGTAATATCGACTGTGGAAGAAAAAGCAATTATATTAGATTGTAGTTTACTAAACGAGAAAAACTACTAGCCTCAAGACTTGCACCTCCGACTAATGCACCATCAATGTCCGATTGTGCCATAATTTCGTCAACGTTTTTCGGATTAACAGAGCCACCATACTGAATTGTAACATTTTTATTACTTAACTGAGAGCGAATAATTGCAATAACTCGATTTGCTTCAGTCGCTTCACAAGTGTCACCTGTACCGATCGCCCAAATTGGTTCATAGGCGATAACAAGATTATTTTGATCAACATTGACTAACGCTTTTTGTAATTGATTGATGATAATATTTTCAGTTTCTCCCGCATCTCTTTGGGCTTTACTTTCACCAACACAAAGAATTGGAGTTAAACCATGTTTTTGAGTTGCTAAGAGACGAGAATTTACAGTTTCGTCTGTTTCTCCAAAATATTGACGACGCTCACTATGACCGACAATAACATAGTTAATACCAATTTCTGTCAGCATAGCACCTGAAACTTCACCAGTAAATGCACCTTGTTCAGCCCAGTGAATATTTTGTGCCCCCAATTTAACTCGACTACCATGCAAATTTTTCGACATAAAATGTAAACTGGTAAAAGGCACACATAAAACTATTTCTCTGGTTTCGGGGGTGTCTTCTAAATGGGGTAAAAAAGCCTGTAAAAATTCTAATGACTCCGATTGAGTCTTGTGCATCTTCCAGTTACCAGCAATAATAATTTTCCGCACTTTTGCTCCTAATTTCCGTTATTGAGTTAATTTACTTGTCCTATGCTCCAATTTTCTTAATAACATTTTTAAACGGGCATAAGTATCAAAACTAACATTCTATAATGTATCGGTTATTTTAGTAAATGCTTATTTTCTGAAAATTATTACGTGGGTGAATTCTGTCTTCAAGGGTGAATTTTATCACCCCACTTAATTATCAACCCCCTGCTACAGCAGGTACAATACTTACTTCATCACCATCAGCTAAAGGAGTGGTAACGTTATCTAAAAAGCGTATATCTTCGCTATTGACGTAGAAATTGAGAAAGCGACGAGGTGCACCTTGTTCATCACATAAACGAGCTTTGATGCCGGGACAATTGACTTCTAATGCGTCGATTAATTCTTGTACATTGGTAGCATCACATTCGATAGTAGCTTGTTCTTTTGTAAATTTTTGTAAAGGAGTAGGAATTAATACTTTAACAGCCATAATTTTAATAATTTTCAATAAAGTTTACAGACAAAAAAATACTAACTGCTAATGAGTTAGAGATTATAAAAACCAGTAAAAAAGGAAGAAGAAAACAAAAATATTAATTAATCTATTCTTGATTTTCTTCATTATTAATTAAACGGAGACTTGTTGCCATTCTAAACGTTCTAAAGTGCGAGAGCGTTCTAAAGCACGTTCAAAGCTATCTAGTTTAGGTTCGATTAAGAAAGGCTCACTAATATAACCTTGCACCGCTTCTTGAGTTTTTAAACCGTTACCAGTGATGTAAACTACAGTGGTTTCTTCAGGATCAATTTTTCCTGCTTCTACTAACTTCTTCAATACAGCAACAGTTGTACCTCCTGCTGTTTCGGTGAAGATGCCTTCAGTTTCCGCTAAAAGCTTGATGCCCTCAATAATTTCTGCATCGGTGACGGATTCAATATTACCGTTAGTTTTACGAGCTAAATCTAATGCATACATTCCGTCTGCAGGATTACCAATGGCGATCGACTTAGCGATGGTGTTAGGTTTAACAGGGATAACAAAATCTCTACCTTCTTTAAATGCTTGGGCAATAGGAGAACAACCTTCTGCTTGTGCACCACTGAAACGCACCGGTTTATCGTCCACTAAGCCAACTTTAACGAATTCTTGAAAACCTTTGTGAATTTTAGTAAACAAAGAGCCAGAAGCTAAAGGTGCAACAATGTGATCAGGCAATTTCCAGCCTAATTGTTCAGCTACTTCAAAGCCTAAAGTTTTTGAACCTTCAGAATAGTAAGGACGTAAGTTAATATTAACAAAGCCCCATCCGTAAGTATTGCCAACTTCACAACAAAGGCGATTTACTTGATCATAGTTGCCTTTAACAGCCATGACTGTGGGATTATAGATTAATGTGCCTAAGACTTTTCCTGCTTCTAAATCCGAAGGAATAAACACGCAACAATCTAAACCTGCATGAGCAGCGATCGCTGCGGTAGAATTAGCTAAATTACCAGTACTAGCACAGGAGACAGTAGTAAAACCTAACTCTCTAGCACGGGTTAAAGCAACAGAAACTACTCTATCCTTAAAACTAAGGGTAGGCATATTAACAGCATCATTTTTAATATAAAGATTTTTCAGACCTAAACGACGAGCCAAGCGATTTGATTTGACAAGGGGAGTCATCCCTGTACCTACATCTATAGGATTTTCACTTTCAACAGGTAAAAAAGCTTTATAGCGCCAAATAGAATTAGGTCCTTTGGCAATACTTTCACGGCTTACTTGAGCTTTGATAGCATCGTAATCATAGGCTACTTCTAAAGGGGCAAAGGTTTCTTCACAAATATGAATAGCTTTAAGAGGATATTCTGCATTTCCTTCCTTAGAAACTAATTTGGTGAAGGTAGGCTTAAATTTAGTATTAGGACGATCGATGGCTTGGGTCATTTTATCTTCTCCTGTGTTAGTCGATGATCGATGAATCTGAAAATAATCTTTAAATGATTGCTTGTTGTGAAAAGTATAACAATTAGCAAATGAGCTGTCAAATATACCCGACCTTTTTAGTCGGGATAGATCCAAATCTTAGTTCGACTGAATAAAAATCCTTAAAATACAAAAGTTAAAATCAACTATTATTAAAAAAATTATCGATTACGATCACTTTTGGATTTTTATCCTAATTATCTATATAGATAATCCTAATTTAAAGCCAAGAATGGCATGGACAATCATGATAACTAAAGCTAAACTACCAATATAAGCATGGGCGGTGCGTAAGTTTTCGTTATTACCACCAAAACCTGTCGCCGAAATTAATCCATTTAAACCTAAGATGCCAATAACTGTTGATCCTGTCCAAAAATGAGGACTTTCAAATATTGGTTGACCTTGCATAATTAAAGATAGCACACCGCCACTATACCCAAGAGTGATAAATAAAAATAAAAATGGTGCTAATTTGCGATGATCTGATTTATTCTTTACTTTTACTTCTTTATCTTCAGAAATACGACTACGCCAACCAGTAATTGCCACAAAACTACCCATAGCAAAGATAACAATACTCATAAAAAAAGGATGTCCCCAATGAACGATTGGTTCAGGTGTATTAAAACCCGAAAATATATCAGCAATGGGTTGTAAAATTTCTCTAATGGTTTCTTTCATAAATCTTAATTCTTCTTAACAAAACTTAATTTCTTTATTCAGTATAACTTGAGGTTGAATAAAGAATATTGATTTGTGAAGATTTCCTGTAAAAAATTTGATGAGAAATAATAAAAATCTTAGATATTTTCCCTCAATTTTAGCTTTCTGGTTTTATTAGATAACCATTACTTAATAAGCAATCTAATATAGTTGATTCGGTGGATTTTTGACTACATTGAGAAAGGTTAATAACAGTATAAGTTTTATTTTTAATAATTTGAAAACAATTTAAAATTTTAGGGGAGATACTAAATTTTGTCAGGCAGAAACTAATAACATCTATATCAAGAAAATAGCTATTGTTCAAAATTTTATGACAATCATTTTTAGTTCGAGAATTAGTAAAAGAATTGCATATATTTTCAGCTTTATCAAAGGCTATTTTATTCTCATATTCATAACTAAGTTGATTATATGTAATCATTTTTCCACTCTTGTTTAAGCAGTCATAAATTTGATATTCATTTGTATTGTTGCCACAATTTATCAATTCTGATTTAATGTAAGTTTTATTCCTAATACTATCTAAACAGTTGATAGTTTTACTAGAAATAAAAAATTTATCTTCACAAAGAAAAATTGCATTAAAATCAAAATATTCAGTTTGATCAACTATGTTATTACATTTTTGTCTTAAATCAGAGATAGTGTATGCTTGACAAATATTATTAGCTGTATTTAAACCTAGTTGGATAAAATAATTATTCAGTTGATTGAAGTTATTTATTCTATTATTTTGAGATAAGATAGAACTTAAATTCATATCCATAAAAATTAAAGACAATAACAAGTACTTTTTTGTAAATAACATTTTGAATACTTTCTATTATTTTATCGTGATTGATTTCCTTGAATATCATTCTAATAATTTTTTATCATTAATTTTCTGCAAGGCTTGAAAAATATTATCCGATTTAACAGGTTTACTAAGATAATCATTCATTCCTGCATTCAAACAATTTTCTCTATCTTCAGATAAAGCAGAAGCAGTCATCGCAATAATCCATGGTTGTTTAATTTTTGTGCCTAGTTTTCTAATTTGTTGTGTAGCGTTTATTCCATCTAAAATAGGCATTTGCATATCCATGAATACCACATCATAAGATTTTTTTTGTACAAATTTTACTCCTTCTAAGCCATTATTAGCAATGTCTATATCTTGATAGCCTAATTTATTTAACATTAAACAGGCAATTTTTTGATTGAGTAAAGTATCTTCTACTAATAAAATTTTTAAGGGTAATATATCAACTTTTTTTTCAGTAAACTTGTTGACTAAACAATTATTTTCAGAAAAGGATAAAGAAGCAGATTTCATCAATAATTGTTGAATAATTTCACTTAGCTGAAATTGTTTAATTGGTTTTGTTATGACTGTGGCAAAGGTAGTTGTTTTTGCTAAATTTTCTTTAGTAGCTAAATTGAAAGGTGTTAACCAAATTAAAGGAATATAGGGAGTATTTTTGCGGATAAATTTAGCTAATTCTAAATTATCAATTTCGGATAAAGGATAATCAACTATTATGACTGATATTGAAGATAAATTTGTATCATAAAAATTATGACTAGAAACTATTTCTACTTTTAAGCCTAAACTTGATACTTGTAAATTCAGCATCTCTTTAATGGCAGAAGAATCGGAAATGATTAAGGCTTTTTTCTCACTGAAACAAGTTTGGGGACGTAAATCTGGTAAATTAGCTTCTATTGGATCAATATTTTGGGCTTGGATGGTAACTTCAAAAATTGAGCCTATATTTACTTCGCTTTGTACTGTTATTGTACCACCCATTAATTCTGCTAATTTTTTACTGATAACTAATCCTAAACCAGTACCTCCATATTTACGAGTGGTGGAAGCATCTACTTGAGAAAATGATTGAAATAAACGATTAAGACGATTTTTTGGAATACCAATGCCAGAATCTTCGACACTTATTTTGAGAATATCAGGAAATTTATTGGTGATATTAACTTCAAGACGTATAATAACTTCCCCTATATCCGTAAATTTAATAGCATTACTAACTAAATTTAAAACTATCTGCCTTAAGCGATTCGCATCTCCTTTAAATAAATAATTGATGGTAGGATCTACTATATAAATTAGATTGAGATGTTTATTTTCTGCTTGTAATGCCATTAAACTAATTACCGATTCTATACATTCATGAATGTTAAAAATTGTCGATTCTAATTCGACTTTATTAGATTCTATTTTTGATAAGTCTAAAATATCGTTGATAATTGTCAGTAAAGTGTTACTACTATGATTGATAATTTCGACAAAGTTTTTCTGTTCTGGATTAAGATAAGTATCTAATAATAATTCTGTCATGCCGATAATGCCATTCATTGGTGTGCGTATTTCATGACTCATAGATGCAAGAAAATCTGTTTTTGCTGAATTAGCTGTTTGGGCTTGTTTTTCTGCTTTGGATAATGCCTTATTTTGCCGTGCTAACTGTTGTATTTGTTCTTGTTCTTTTTGTAATAACTTTGCTTGACTAATCGCAATACCTAATTGATTAGCAACACTTTCTAATAAACTTATTTCTGCTGATGTCCACTTTCTGAAGCGATCACATTGTTGTAAACCTATGATACCATTAGCTTGACCTTTATAGGAAGTGCGTACAGACAACATAGATTTAAGTTCTATTTGTTTGCAAAAATCCGCCATAAAATATAATAAAGGCTCTTCAAACACATTATCACTAACTACTACTTGATCTGAACTCAAAACTTTGTCAATATGAGGATTATCTTGAGAAATATCAACTGTTGTTTCAAACATGGGTATAAATTCACCTTCGATGGCTTCAGCTACCATTTTTAAAGGATGAATATTAGATTCGTCATAAACAAAAACATGACAACGATTAATTTTAAAAGTATTAAGTAAAGTATTGGCGGCAGTTTCAAATAATTGATTAAAGTCTAAAGTCTGGCGAATTTCTTGAGTTATTTTTTTTAGTAGTATTTCTTGTTGAAATTTTTCTTCAATTAATGCCTGAGATTTTTCCCTTTCTAATTCATAACCTATCCATTGGCTCATTAACTTAATTTGTTCTTTTATGGTAGTAGTAATTTCTACTTTTTGATCATTGAGAGAAAAAAAACATAATGTGCCGAAGGTATTATTAAAAACTTCTATTTTTGTACCTAAATAAGATTCAATTTTTAGATTAAGATGTGCAGGATGAAGACAATAATTTGATTTACTAACATGATCGATAGCAAAAGGTTCTTTATTTTGATATGCTATAAAACAAAAAGTTTCTTCCAAATTTAGTGTTATTTTCTGATTAAATTGCTGTCGATATTCGTTGCCAGTTTGCAATTCTAAGATATGGCAGTATTTATCATCTATTCTTGTTAACATTCCGATATCGAAATTAAAAGTTTTTCTGCCTAAGGCGAAAATTCCTTGTAGCTTTTGCTGGAAATTAAGTTGTGTAGATGAACAAACCTTATATAAACTTCTAATAACACTTTCTTGTTGCTTAAAAGCTAATCGACTATTTTCTAATTTTGTGTCTGATTCTTGGCGAAGTTTTTCACTGCGATAGGAGTCAATAATATTGCTACAAACCGAAACGAAAGGCTGTAAGTATTCTACTAACTCTTGATTATAACCACCCTCTCGATTAGCAATCCCTACCATTCCTAATAATTCTCCTTGGGAATGAAAAGGTAAACCTAAAAAAGAATATAGGGGGGGATGTCCATCAGGTAGTCCTCCACTGCGAGGATCTGTGCTAGGATCATGAGAGATAACAGGTTTTTCCGTATAAATTACTGCACCAAATAAGGTTTTTAGGTTATGAAACTCCATTCCTCTTCCACCACTTTCTTCATATAAACGGATAGTTTCTTCATTCCAAGCGATATTAGTGATAGCATGAACTTTGATATACGGTTTGCCCCGATTTTTCATATAACCTTCTTCTAGTATTTTTTCTCCTTTTTGGTTATATGCAACTTCACTAATGAAACCATATTCGCTACCTGTCAAAGTTAATAAATTTTCGAGAAGATTATCAAATAAAACTCCTTTATCAACATTAGCGATAAACTGAGATTGAGCATCTTGAATAACCCTTAATAAATCATGACTGAGATTCAAGTCGGTTTCCATGATTTTTCTTTCACTAATATCCCGACAATGACAAATTACAGTCTGTTTATCGATAATCTTGAGAGAAACTTCTTGCCAAAATTCTTTGCCGTCTTTTGTTAATGCTAATACTTCCCCTCGCCAAATTCCTTTTTCCCATACTACAGGCAAGGCTTTCTCTTCTAATCTTTTTATTTCCTTCTCACTATACAGCGATCGCCAAGATTTACCTAATAATTCTTTTTCAGTGTAACCGAATAAATCTAAATGAGCTTGATTGAGATAAATATATTTTTCATTGTTTAAAATAGCAATGCCATCAGCAAAACCCTCGATAATTTTTCCCTGACATTGATTTAAGATATTTTGCGAAGATGAAACTCGTGCCTGATTATCATCAGAAAACAAAGGAAAATTATAATCAGAGACTAAATTTAATTTTTGGTTATCTAATTCATTTATTGACATTGAATTAATAGAGGAATGAAGAAAGAGAGTTAAGATTTTTGTATATAAAAACTTTACATCATATAGTATTCATGAGCAAAAATTTAACTACATTTTAGTCTAAATAATCCAAAAATTAAGTTTAAAGTAAACTTCTTTCGCTATTAATTATTAAATCATCTGATTTTTGTAAACTGTTTATATCTTGATTACCAGTACAAAACAATACAGTTTGAATTTCAGCATTTAGTAATTCTACTAATTCTTCTAATGTCTCCATTGATGTCATTGCTGCTTTTAAAAAAGGATAAGCTAAACCCACTATATCTGCACCTAAAGCTAACAATTTTGCTACATCTAAACCACTACGAATACCACCAGAAGCAATTAAGGGAATATCGGGATATTTTTTAGCAATGTCTTTAACGCAATCAGCAGTAGGGATTCCCCAATTAGCAAAAGTTTTGCCTAATTCTCGTTTTAATTTACTATCACTTCTTTCGCTTTCTACCATTGCCCATGATGTACCACCAGCACCAGCTACGTCAATAGCTTGTATTCCTCTTTCCATTAATTTTTTGGCAATTTTTGCGGAGATACCGTTACCAACTTCTTTGACGATAACAGGTACAGGTAATTTTTCACATATAACGCCAATTTTTACTAATAAATCTTTAAAGTTAGTATCGCCTTCTGATTGGATACATTCTTGTAAAGGATTGAGATGTAAAATTAATCCGTCTGCCTCCAAAATTTCGATTAATTTTAAGCATTCTCGCCATGTATAACCATAATTTAATTGCACTGCCCCAATATTTGCTAATAATAATATATCTGGACAAAGGGATCTTATTTGAAATGTTTTTGCGACTTCTGGTTTTTCGATAATAACACGTCCTGAACCAATACCCATTCCCAGACGATATTTTTGAGCAATAATGGCTAAACGTTGATTAATAATCTGAGCATTTTCTGTGCCTCCTGTCATGGAAGAAATTAAGAGAGGAGAATTTAATTTTTTCCCTAAAAAGTTAGTAGAGATATTTATATTTTCATAGTCTAATTCAGGTAAACAATTATGAATAAAAATATATTTTTCTAATCCATTTTTTACTTCCTTAAATTGTACTTTTTCATCTAAACAAATTTTTATATGATCATCTTTTCTCGTCTGAGTATCAGTTAATTTCCCTATTTCCCATACCCTATCACCCATTGCCTCACCTCATCATTAAACCTAATATTTCTCAGCTTATCAAATTATAACATTGTTTGGCGATCGCCCAATCCTCTTGAGTATGAATAACCAAAATTTTGACGGAAGAATCATCGGTAGCGATATTTTTATCTATACAAAATTGACGATTTTTTTCCTTATCTAATTTAACACCTAAAAAATTAAATTTTTGACACACTTTTTCTCTAATAAAAGCTGAATTTTCTCCTATTCCTGCAGTAAAAACCAACGCATCTAATCCTCCGAGAGAAGGTAAAAAACTGCCAATAACTTCTTGGATACGATGAATATAAATATCAACAGCTAATTTAGCTTGTTTATCACCGTTTTCCATAGCAGTTAAAACCGTACGTAAATCCGCAGAAATGCCAGAAATCCCTAATAATCCTGATTTTTTGTTCAAAATTTGGTCAATTTCGTCTCTATCATAATCATATTCTCTCATAAAATAAGTTAAGATTGCAGGATCGATCGAACCGCTACGACTACCCATCATTAATCCTTCTAGGGGAGTAAAACCCATACTTGTATTAATGCTTTTACCATCTTTGATTGCGGTAATTGAGCAACCGTTACCTAAATGACAAGTAATGATTTTGAGACTATTTAACGGTTTATCAATAATTTCTGCCATGCGTTGAGATACATATTGATGGGAAATACCGTGAAAACCATAACGTTGGATTCCTTCTTTATAATATTGATAAGGAATAGGATAAATTTTGGCATAATCAGGAATAGTACAATGAAAAGCCGTATCAAATACCGCTATTTGCCGAATATCTTTATTTATGGCTTCAATACTATTAATTCCTTTTAAATGCACTGGATTATGATTCGGTGCTAAGGGTATTAATTCTTTGATAGTTGCCTTTACTTCCTCTGTAATGAAAGTCGCTTGATAGTATTTTTTGCCGCCGTGTACTACTCTATGACCAACTACATTTATATCTATTAATTTTTCTATAACTTTATTTTCTCCTTTAATCATTGTATCTAACATAGTTTTAATGCCAGTTTCAACATTATCCATTGGTAACTCAAAGGTATTTTTTTTACCGTTGGCTTGAACTTCTAGTAGTCCATGGTTACTATCAACTGTCCAATCAATCATTCCCTCCCAAAGAGGTTTAAGAGGTAAAATGATATTGTGTAAAGAATTAATTTCATATAAACAACTTTTGTGACTACTTGAACCAGCATTAAGAACTAAGATTTTCATAGTTTAAATTGATGATTTTTGCTTTACTTTCCTTAAACGACTTGATAAACTTCTAACAATTTCTAAAGCAAATAAAGGTGTTTCTTGTAATAAGAATAAAAATCTTTCCCTATTTAATTCCGCTAATTGACAGTCAGTTTTGGCGATAGCAGTAGTCATTCTAGTATGATCTAGTTGTACTAAAGCTCCTTCTCCAAATACATCATGTTCATGAATAGTTTCCACTACTTGACCATTTAGCCATAATTCTACTTCACCTTTCATTAAAGCAAACATTTTTTCTCCTTTGTCTCCCGATGAAAAAATAACTTCTCCAGCGGGAATATTCTGAGTTTTGAGATGATTAAAAAACAGATTAATAACGTCGCTAGGCTCCAACATAAGATAATAATATAAAGTATTAGTATTTTATTGTCTCAGATTAATTAACAATTAGCAATTTTAATAATTCATGATAAATAATTAAAGCTAATTATTATAGAATAAAAGATTATGTAAACGACTTGATAAACTTCTAACAATTTTTAAAGCAAATAAAGGTATTTCTTGTAATAAGAATAAAAATCTTTCCCTATTTAATTCCGCTAATTGATAATCAGTTTTAGCCATAGCTGTGGTAAATCTAGTATGATCTAGTTGTACTAAAGCTCCTTCTCCAAATACATCATGTTCATGAATAGTTTCCACTACTATATCATTAAGAAATAACTCTACTTCTCATTCTATTAAGGCAAACATAATATTTCCATTTTCCCCCTCTTTAAAAATAATCTCTCCCAAGGGAATATTTTTAACGTCCAAATGTTTAAAAAATAATTCAATAATCTCAATTGTTTTTAACACACTCAATAGCTTAGGTTCTATAATTTAAAATTAATAACTAATTAAATTTTTAATTGTTCAGTATCAATTATTTATGATTAAGTATCTTCTCATTTTTAACCTCATTTATGGTTAAGATTTATTTAAGAAAAAGTGATTATTTTATTAAAAGAAGTAGTGGAGATAAGTAAGAAAAAATAATGTAAAATATTGATATAGTATCTTAAAATAAAAGTTGTAAGGTTTTATTTTAAGATATAGTGTTTATTAGCTGTTAGTGATTAACTTTAACGGTATAGTAAAATTTATAGATTTATTTTTTAATCTTCAATTATTCACAAATGATTTAGTATTAAAATAAGCTATTTAAACTTATATTTTGTGGTTGATAATAATGACTTTTAAACGTAGAGAATTTTTAACTTTTTTAGGAGTTGGTATAGCTGCTATTGCTTGTAGTTCAATTTTAAAATCTAATTTAAACGCCAAAACATCTGGGAATGTTAATCATTCTTTTAGTAATTTTAAGCCCATAAAATATCCCATTCCATTAGAAATTAATAATCTTAATAGTCAACAACAAAAAGAAATTTATCAAAGTTATCAAGTCGAAGATGATTTAATCTTACCAGAAGGTTTTAAATATGATGTTATTGCCTCTTGGGGTGATAAAGTTGGAGATTCTCGTTTCGGTTATAATAACGATTATGTTTCTTTTGTTGAAATTAGCCCTAATGAGGGTTTTTTGGTGATAAATTTTGAATATGTAAGTCCGATTCCTTGGTTGCAAACTTACGAAACTGTTATTAATAAATCTCTATCACAAGAGGTTTTGAATATCTTAACAGAAGCAAATCAAAATAGACAGGCTTTAAATATTTTTACTCTTGCCGATGATAACCCTGCCAAATTAAAATTTCAAGAATTTTTTGCAGAATTGTTAATAGATCAAGGTGTTGGTATAATCTCAATTAAAAAAGATAATGATGGTAAATGGCAACGCACTTATAGTAAAAATGATCGCCGTATTACCGGAATTTCAGGCTGGAAAGATAATCGTTACTTATCAGCTACAGGAGCCGCGACAAATATCTTTAAAAAAAGTCAAGGTTTAGGCTATATAGACAATCTAGGCAATAAAATTATTGGTACTTTTGCTAATTGTGCTGGTGGTACTTCACCTTGGGGTACAGTATTCAGTGCTGAAGAAAATTTCCAAAATTATGTCCCTGAAGCTATTATGGCTGATGGTACTTCTTTTTCTCCAGAATTTGAGCCTGTATCAGGTTTGAATGGTCAAGGTAATCCTTTCGGGTTGGCAGGAAATAAATATGGTTGGATGGTAGAAATTGATCCTTCTAACCCTGATGATTATGGCACAAAACATACATGGTTAGGACGTTTTCGTCATGAGGCGGTAACTATTCGAGCGGAAAAAGATCAACCTTTAGTATTTTACTCTGGATGCGATCGTACTGGAGGACATTTATATAAATTTGTATCAAAAGGAAAAGTTATTAATCCCATTCAGAAAAAAAACTCAAAGTTATTAGAAGAAGGAATGTTATACGTTGCAAAAATGTTAGACAACGGAAAGGGAGAATGGATAGCTTTACAACCAGATACTCCTATTAATCCCACAGCTTTAAAAGATTTAGAAGGCGGATTATTAACAATTCCTAATCCTGATAGAAAAAAAGGCGGATTTATTGCCGTGAAAAATCAACAAGAGTTAGAAGATTTTATGACTAAATATCCAAAATTAGAAAATTTATATTTAGGAGAAAACAAAGAAGAAATACAAGGAGTGATTTTAATTGATGCTCATTATGCCGCTAATGTAGTCGGAGGTACTTGTGGAGCTCGTCCTGAAGATGTAGAATTGAATCCTATAGATAATTCTCTGGTTATTGCCTATACAGCAGGAGTAGCAGGAAGTGAAGGTAGTCCAGACAAACGTATTTTCAGCGATAATCAAGGGAAAATGTATCAATATGGTTGTTTGATGCGTCTAAAAGAAACTGATAATAAGCCTGATGCCATGACATTTACATGGGATATTCTCGTAGTAGGTGGTGAACCTTCAAAAGGTGGTATGGGCTTTGCAAATCCTGATAATCTTGAATTCGATGCTAATGGGGATTTATGGATGGTAACGGATATGCCAACAGGGATACAAAACCAACTATCACAAGGTAAAAGAAATACAATAGGAGCATTAGGTAATAATTCTATTTGGTATATACCTCTATCAGGAGAAAACGCAGGAAAAGCTTATCCTTTTGGTATTGTACCAATGGAAGCCGAAGGTACTGGCTTATATTTTACCAAAGATCAAAAAACGCTGTTTTTAGCTATTCAACATCCAGCAGAAATCAGTGGTATGAGAAAAGATAAATCACAAAAAACAACGGAAATATCTATTTTGACGACTGAAGGAGAAGAATTTCAGCAAAAAAGAACGATTCCTCAAGGCTCAAATTGGCCCGATTTACAAACCAATCAACCACCAAAACCTTCTATTGTTGCTATTTATAATAGTAAATTAGGTTGAAAACATATTTTTTTAATCTTCTCTTAACTTAGAGATGTCCAAGAAGAATTATAATTGATTTAATATTTGTATATTAATAAATTTTATTAGTAATAATCAGTTCTAAACTGTAATAATTTTATCAAAAAAAAGCATAAATAAACTACTAATTTATATTCAGTAATTATCTAAAAAATATGAGTAATTTATATTCACAAGAAATAATCGAAGAATCGGTCTTAAGGACTGAAAATGTTGATGTTTATTACGGTTCACATAAAGCCGTTGCAGGAGTTAACTTAGAAATTCCTAAACATAATGCGATCGCTTTTATCGGTCCTTCTGGTTGTGGTAAGAGTACAATTTTGAGATGTTTTAACCGCATGAATGACTTAGTTGCTAGTGCAAAAATTCATGGTAAAATTACTTTTAGAGGAAAAAATATTTACAGCAACAATATTGATCCTGTGAAATTAAGAACAAGTATTGGTATGGTATTTCAAAAACCGAATCCTTTTCCTAAATCTATTTATGAAAATATTGCTTGGGGTGCTAGAATTAACGGTTATAAAGGTAATATGAACGATTTAGTCGAACAATCATTAAAAAAAGCGGCTTTATGGGATGAAGTTAAAGATAAATTACGTCAAAGTGGTTTAGCCTTATCTGGAGGACAACAACAACGTTTATGTATTGCTAGAACGATCGCTATTCAACCTGAGGTTATTTTAATGGATGAACCTTGTTCTGCGTTAGATCCTATTTCAACTTTAAAAGTAGAAGAATCGATACATGAATTAAAACGCAACTATACCATTATTATTGTAACCCATAATATGCAACAAGCCTCAAGGGTGTCTGACTATACTGCTTTTTTTAATGCTAAAAGTATCGAAGGAGGAAGTGGTAAACTAGGCTATTTAGTAGAGTATGATCGCACGGAAAATATATTTCAAAATCCTGTAGAACAGGCTACCCAAGAATATGTAAGTGGACGTTTCGGCTAATAACTAATCATTAAAAGTTAGAAAATCAATCTATAAATCTTACTATATCTGATAACTAGTACCCGCAAAAGTATCACAAATTCAGATAGTGGGATTGATAGGCTTAATAAAAATCAACATTTAATCAAAAGAACTGCTGACGAGTTGTTCTTTTTTTGCATATGGGTTAAGTTTTGACAAACTGGGATGCTAGGATTCGAACCTAGGAATGGCGAGACCAAAACCCGCTGCCTTACCGCTTGGCGACATCCCATCGATTTCGCACATTTATTAATATAACAAAGCTTTAACAAATTTGTCAAGCAATAGATGAAGATTATTCAAGATCAAGTTTTAAGTAAGCTGTAGGGGCAATTCATTAATTATCCCTACTTAAGCCGAATACTTTTTCAGCAAATCCTACTTAATTAACTCACATTGAGCATGATGACGTAAAAGATGATCGCATAACACTAAAGCCACCATTGCTTCTACCATTGGCACTGCTCTAGGTAGTACACAAGGATCATGTCTTCCTTTCGCTGCTAAAGTGGTTTCTTCTCCTTCTTTACTCACTGTATTCTGTTCTTTTCCAATAGTCGCTGTGGGCTTAAATGCAGCTCTGATAACGATATTTTCACCGTTACTGATACCCCCTTGAATACCTCCTGAACGATTAGTCTTAGTACGGGTGTTCCCCTGCTCATCAAGGTAAAATTCGTCGTTGTGTTCACTTCCTGTTAAAGTTGTACCGTGAAAACCCGAACCGATTTCAAAACCTTTAGTGGCAGGTAAAGACATAATCGCCTTAGCCAAATCTGCTTCTAACTTATCGAAAACAGGTTCGCCTAAGCCTACGGGTACATTTCTGACGATACATTCGACAACTCCCCCTAAAGAGTCTTTTTCCTTACGAATATCATCAATCAAATCAATCATTTTTTGCGCACATTCGCCGTCAGGACAGCGTACAATATTACTTTCCACTTGCTCAAGAGTGACAGTATTTTGATCTACCACTGCCTCCAAATTTTTAATACTTTTCACATAAGCGATGACTTCTACTCCAGCTACTTGATGAAGAATTTTTTTGGCGATCGCACCAGCCGCAACTCTACCAATCGTTTCCCGTGCTGAAGATCTACCGCCACCTTGCCAATTACGAATGCCATACTTCCCATCGTAAGTAGCATCAGCATGGGAAGGGCGATATTTTACAGCCATTTCATCATAATCTTGAGATCTAGCATCCTTATTACGGACTAAAATAGCAATAGGAGTACCTAAAGTTTTGCCTTCAAATACTCCTGACATAACTTCGCATAAATCTGATTCGTTGCGAGGAGTTGTAATCTTACTTTGCCCGGGTTTACGGCGATTTAACTCAATTTGAATTTCTTCAGAGGAAATTTCGATAAGGGGAGGGCAACCATCGATAACAACACCAACCCCTCCTCCATGAGATTCTCCAAAAGTTGATACTCTAAATAATGTACCGAAATTACTGCTCATTTAATAATTAAAATTTACGAATAAAATAGTTATTGATTGATATATTTATTTGTTTAAACTTACCATAAAACCCTGCCTTAAAATAAGTGATCGTTTGTAGTTAAG
The DNA here is from genome assembly GCF_001548095.1 of Geminocystis sp. NIES-3708. Lineage (NCBI taxonomy): Bacteria > Bacillati > Cyanobacteriota > Cyanophyceae > Chroococcales > Geminocystaceae > Geminocystis > Geminocystis sp. NIES-3708. The sequence continues at coordinate 3,438,691 of NZ_AP014815.1, forward strand.
AGCTTTAGCTTATATTGCTTCATTGCTTCAAACTTTCTAAAGTTTACTACAAACATTGATAATTCTTAGATAAAATCATGAAGAATATGACTGTTAGTGTCGAAACTAAATTGAAATGGATAACTGCTAATTGGCAATTAAAACAAATATAAATTTATGAGAGAAATGAGGATAAATTAACTTTAATCAATTTTGTTTAATTCCCTATGCTTGGCAATCAAAACATGAAAAAATAACCTGAAAAAATAGACAAAGTAAAAGGTTAAATATTTTTGTTTCATACATAAATGAGATGCTCTTGTTTAAAACTTGTTCTTGTTTTACTTCTTTTAATAGTGACATCACAACTCAATAAAGCTCCAAAACTGCCTTGTTTATTAATTCTCAATACCTGTTCTGCTATTTCTTTAAAAAGGAAAACATAAATTTTATACTTTATAAGTCCTTAAATTAAATTATCTTATGTGGAGAGGTAATCATTAAATCAATGGAAATGACGTCACATTGACTCATGATCTCAACGTAATTTTGTTGAATAATTTGATTAATGTACTGGGTAATATTCATTCTTATTATTAAGAATTGACATAATTTTTAACAAGATAAAATGTTTGATTTTTTCTAATTTTAGGTTAAATTTTTATCGCAATATTTATTTTTTCTGAAATCTTAAGTTCTGGGTATAATTGATTGTTTAATTGAATTAATAAAATAGGTTTTTTATAAAATTGTTCTTCTTGATTTTCAATAATCAATATATCACTAACTTTTGCATGATATTTTTCAATTTTAAAACATAATATACTATTATCAAAAACATCAATAACTTTTTCTATTTTTTGATAATTATAAATACATTCTTGTTTAATAAATTCTGAATTTAATACTTCTAAAATTGCCTGACAATAAATTTCTAAAAAATCAATATAAGGTTCTAATTCAGAAATACTTAAAATATTATCTAATCTTATTGAACCGTGAGCAATTTCATTTCTTCTCTCAACTAAATCATTTATTTTTTCATATAAAACATCTTTTTGTGTTTTTGCGATTTTCTCTTTTGATAAATCAATTTTATTATTAAGTTGTTCATTATGAATTAATTTGTCATTCAAATCAATACTTAAAATTTTAAATAATTCAACAATTTTATTATGTTTTAAATTACCAGATAATAAAACAAATGCATCTGTATTTATTTGATAATTTGTAGGGTTAACCAGACAAGTATTTAATTTATTTAAAATCTCTTCTTTCTTAATATGTTGATATTTAGCACTCTCTCTACTTATTATTGTATTGATTAGTTTGGCATTGGTGATTTTAGGTATGAAGAAGACTAAAAGAAGGAATTGGTATATCTTTAAATTTGAGATAGTGAATCAATAGTGAAACAGAATACTTTAAAATCTCCATGGATTTTGAATAACATAAAGTTTTTCGATGTACTCTAGCAAGATAATGTCTTAATCTCGTATTTTCTCCCTCCACTCTGGTCATGTATGTTTTACAGATGATTTGGTCGCCCTCAGGAATAAAGTTTCCATAGACTTTCCACCCTTCTGTTACATAAAAATAACAATGCCATTTTTTTACTTGCTCCCACAACGGTCTAAATGTTTTTGCACTTCTATCCCCTATGACCCATTCCAATATACCCTCGTGAAAATGATCTACCGCTGTCCATCGCCAGATTGGTTTTTTTTTGAGCCGACAAAGGTTTGCAATTCATCCAATTCTCCAACTTCTGGTAGCGTTTCTGGATGATAGCTCTGTGGCAAAATTTGACCCACTGCTTTAACCCAAGAGATGATCGTTGTATGATGCACCTGTTTAATCCTCCCAATAGCTCGGAAACCCATACCATTGACGTACATTTTTAAGCATTCTTTTCTGAGATCATCACTATAACCTTTACCACTGAGTTGTTCTGGAGCTATAAATTGTCCGCGACAATGAACACAAATATGATTTTGTTTTCCTTTTTTTATGCCATTTTTATTGATATTCTTGGAGCCACATTCTGGACATTTCATGTTTTTTTACTTCACTTTTTTCCTCTTTCTATCATACCCTCATTCACCAACGCCATTAGTTTTAAAGAAAGTTCAAAATGATTATTTCTAATTTTGTCATCTAATTGATTATAATCTGGTATTAATTTTGCTAAAGAATCAAGATATTCTTTAATCCAAATTTCTACATATTTTTCTATCAATGCATAAAGTGAAATGATAACAGCTTTATATTCAAATATTCGTTTATCTGTTCTAAAATTTTTATCGTGTTCTTTTAAGTTCTCTAGTAATAATTGTATTTGTTTATTATCAGTTTCAGAAATAAAATAATTAGTTAACTCATTTACATATTTAATATGTGTTAAATATTTTCGTACTAGATTAATTTCTCTTGTTAATTCATCTAGGGAAGATATATTCATCAATTTCTACCCAAGTTTATTGAATGTATTGTTGTAAAAAATTATCAAAATAATCAATGCGAAGTTGAATATCTTTTTGATCACTAAATCTACCGTCAAAAAGTTCTCTATTTTTATCTATTAAAAATAATAATTCTTTATCAGAGTACCTTTCTTTTCTGATTATTTCGGCTTTTTTTATAAGATTGGATTTATAACGTAAATATTTTGAAAAAACCTGCATTAAGGGATCATAAACACTTTTTCTAGGAGTTTTAGATTTTTGCATTTTTGCTGGAAGTAAAAACGCACTATTACCAAAAATTGTATAAACTAATTCAATAGTCTCTTTGAAAATAGATTCTAGTTTGTGTAAAACTTCATCAGACAAATTATTTGCTTGTTTAAGATAATCATCTAAAAATTTATCTAAGGATGGGGAAAACTTAAATTTCTCCAAGTGTCTATAAGCAAAAAATCGTAAAACTAATTCCACATCTTCCATTTTTCGATACAACTGTAATCTCTTAAATTTATCTGATTCACCCTCTTGCTTTATTTCATCTTCACTTTTAACGAGTAATTCTTCTACTTCTTTTTGTAAAGGTAGTTTCCACATCTCACGAAATTTATCATTTTCGGCAAGTTTAATACATAATTGATTGATTTATCATTTTCGGCAAGTTTAATACATAATTGATTGGACTTACCATTATATAGAGCATTCCGTGTTTCTTGTGGAGTTAATTTTTCTCCACCACTATTTAATCTTTCAAAAACTATTCTTTTAAGACTTTCGGCTTCTTCTTTAGTTTTTGCAGTCTCTTCTAATAATACAATTGATTATAAATAACGTCTATCAATACCTCTTTTTACTTGTTCAGGTAAATTATTATATTTTCGTCCATTAAGTTCTCGCCAATATTCTAATCCTTTTAACTCAAATCGTCCTTTGTAAAAATCGTATATAGCTGTAAGTCTCTGTTGTCCATCCATAACTTCATAGATAGAATAATCTACCTCATAAAGAAAAATAGGAGGAATGGGTACATTCAGAATGAAGGATTCAATTAAACGAGATTTGCGAATGTCATCCCATCTTTTTCTTCGTTGATATTCAGGATTTAAAAGGTATTTTTTTGTGTCTCCCTGTTTACTATCAAGCATGGTTTCGATGGTATCAAAGGGATAACGAGCCTGTTCGGTGTTCGGTAACAATTCTAATTTCACCCCTTTTGTATTTGTCATTGATTACCTCATCCGTTACCAAAGGCAGGGAAAGATCAGATTTATCTTCAATGATAAATTTTTCACCTTCCATTAGATAGTTATTTAGACTCATACACTTTTTACTAAAATTTTAATTATTTTATTTGCCATAAAAGAATAAATGTAATAAAACTTTAAATCCCCCAAAAAAGAGGGACTTTTTCACTTTTAATAATAGAAAAATTATGCTAAAGCAGGTACAGGGATTCTTAAATGAGGATATAAGGGGAAGCGATCGCACAACGCTTCTACACGTTTAATACAATCTAATCTTACGGCTTCATCTTCTGGGTTTAAAAGTCTGTCAGCGATAATATTCGCAATTTCCGTGAATTCAGCTTCTTTTAAACCTCTGGTGGTTTCCGCCGGTGAGCCTAAACGTAAGCCACTGGTAACAAAAGGAGATTCAGGATCGAAAGGTACAGTATTTTTATTCGCTGTGATGCTGGTTTTACCTAATAACTGATCTGCCACTTTACCAGTCATGCCGATGGAACGCAAATCTACTAAGTTGAGGTGATTATCTGTACCACCAGAAACTAACTTAAAGCCTCTACTTACTAATTGATTTCCTAATGTTTGCGAATTTAAGATAACTTGCTCACAATAGGTTTTAAATTCAGGTTTTAATGCCTCTCCGAAAGCCACTGCTTTACCAGCGATAACGTGTTCTAAAGGGCCTCCTTGAGTACCGGGGAATACCGCTTTATTGAGTTGTTTGCCTAATTCGGCATCACGGGTAAGGATTAAACCGCCTCTAGGTCCTCTTAATGTCTTATGGGTAGTTGTTGTTACGACATCGCAATAAGGCACAGGATTAGGATGTAAACCAGTCGCCACTAAACCAGCAATATGAGCAATATCAGCTAGTAAATATGCACCAACTTCATCGGCAATTTCTCTAAACTTATCAAATTCGATAGTACGAGGATAGGCAGAATAACCGCAAATAATGAGTTTTGGACGTTCTTTTAAAGCAATTTCTCTTATTTGATCATAATCGAGGCGTTCGGTTTCTTTACTTACACCGTATTGGCATACTTCAAACCATTTACCTGAAACGTTTACAGGCGATCCATGGGTTAAATGCCCACCGTGAGACAAATCCATACCCATGATTTTATCACCGGGGTTGAGAAGAGTTAAAAATACGGCAAAATTAGCTTGAGCACCTGAATGGGGTTGTACGTTAGCCATTTCTGCCCCAAATAGCTGTTTTGCTCTTTGAATTGCTAAATCTTCAGCTTGATCTACAAATTTACACCCGCCATAATAACGTTTTCCGGGCAAACCTTCTGCGTATTTATTGGTTAAAACCGAACCCTGTGCCGCCATTACCGCAGGAGAGGTAAAATTTTCACTAGCAATTAATTCTAAATGTCCTCTTTGACGTTGCAACTCGTTAGCAATAATTTCGGCGATAGCTGGATCTGTATCGGCTAAGAATTCTAAATTAGTCTGACTCACGTTAATTTAATTTTTTATATAGATATACCTTATCTATGATAATAGATTGTTGCTTAATCCTTCGACTTGATAGTTTTAATCTTCTTCCCTCAAACACAGAAGAAAACGTCACTAAATTATCAATTAATAAAAGTGCTTGACATCGTAAACTGAAACTGCGATAATAATAGTTTGTGTGAAGTTTAGCTCTATTAAACTCTTGGCTAACGTTATCGTAATCGGAGCCCAATGGGGCGATGAAGGAAAAGGAAAAATAACAGATTTACTCAGTAAATCAGCAGATATGGTGGTTCGCTCTCAAGGGGGCGTAAATGCCGGTCATACTGTGGTTGTAAAAGATCAAACCTTTAAATTACACTTAATTCCGTCAGGTATTTTATACCCTGATACTGAGTGTATTATAGGTTCTGGTACTGTGATAGATCCACAGGAATTATTAGAAGAAATTGACCAACTGGTTAAACTCAATATTTCCACGGATAATTTGTTTATCTCGCAAACTGCTCATGTGACGATGCCTTATCATCGTATTTTAGATCAAGCAGCAGAAGAAAAGCGTGGTAAATATAAGATTGGCACAACGGGAAGGGGTATCGGTCCGACTTATTCGGATAAAGCTGAAAGAATAGGCATTAGAATGCTAGATTTAATCAACTGCGATCGCCATCCTGATAAGTTGGAATGGACTATTAACTATAAAAATGCAGTATTAGAAAAACTCTATGATTTGCCTCCTTTAAATGCAAAAGAGGTTGTCCAAGAGTACATAAAATATGCAGATCGTTTACGTCCTTTTGTCATTGACAGTTCCTTGAAAATTGATCAAGCTGTTAGAAGCAAGAAAAATATCTTGTTTGAGGGAGCCCAGGGTACACTATTAGACTTAGATCATGGTACGTATCCTTATGTTACCTCTTCTAATCCTATTGCTGGTGGTGCTTGTGTCGGTGCTGGTGTTGGTCCAACAATCATTGATCGTATTATTGGAGTGGCAAAAGCCTATACTACCCGTGTCGGAGAAGGACCTTTTCCCACGGAACTAGGTGATGACATTGGTGTTCACTTAGGAGATAAAGGAGCAGAATTTGGGACAACTACAGGTCGTCGTAGGCGTTGTGGTTGGTTTGACGGGGTTATTGGCAGATATGCAGCCCGAATCAATGGTTTAGATTGTCTTGCCATTACTAAATTGGATGTTCTTGATGAGTTAGAAGAAATTCAAGTATGTGTAGCTTATGACATCGATGGTGAAATCTGTCGAGAATTTCCTACTCATGCTACTAAATTCGCTAACTGTAAGCCTATATATAAAACCGTACCCGGATGGCAACAATCCACTAGCCACTGTCAGACTTTAGAGGAATTGCCTCAAAAGGCATTAGATTATTTAAAATTCTTAGCTGAATTGATGGAGTTACCTATTGCGATCGTCTCGGTAGGACCTGGACGAGATCAGACTATTATTATAGAAGATCCTATTCATGGACCTAAAAGAGCGTTATTGTACGCTAATGGTAATCCTGCTCAATCTTAGTCATCTAGCGATCTACAATTGTCAATTATCTATAATGAATTATCTATTGATAGATAAATGTCTATTGTATAATTTATCAATGTATTAATAGTTAATAGTAAATTAATTTCTTTTTGGAAATATCAATAACATTTAAACTTATAAAGAAATCCACAAAGTAAAATGACAATAACATTAGAATGCAAGACAAGATCTGAAGGTAGTAAGCCTAGAGCATTACGCCGTGAAGGTTTTATTCCTGCTAATTTATACGGACATAATGGTGCGGAAGCAATCTCTTTAGTTTTAAGTCAAAAAGAGGCTATTACTTTATTGAAAAATGCTTCTGTCAACAACACTTTAGTTGATTTAGCTATTCCTGAATTGGAATGGAATGGTAAAGTCTTAATTAGAGAAGTACAAACTCATCCTTGGAAACGTAATTTACACCATATTAGTTTCTTTTGTCCTTCAGGGGATAATGATGTAGAAGTAGTTGTACCTTTAAAAATTGTAGGACACTCTGTTGGTATCGCTCAAGGTGGTATTATGGAGCAAATGGTGACTGAAGTTAAAGTTCGTTGTTTACCTACTAATATTCCTCAATATTTAGAAATGGATATTACTAATGTGGATATTGGAAAAAGTTTTTCTGTAGCTAATTTAGTTCTTCCTGAAGGTATTAAAGTCTTAGATGATCCTAATAAGAATATTATTGGTATTGTCGCACCTCGGAAAAAAGGTTAAAACAATTAATAATTGACAATAAGTCATCGATTAATTAGAGTTTTTCTGATAAAGTTCTTAATATTTATATTCAAACTCTAAATAATTGTAATCAAAAAAAGCCGTTTACTAAAATTATTAAAGTAAGCGGTTTTTTATTAATTCTTAAACAAAATTAACTTAATGTTATGAATAATTCATTTTTTAATAATGATAATGATGAAAATAATGATCATTTAGAATATTTAAAAGAACAAGAAGAAATTGAGAATATATCTCCTCAGAAAAAACGAGAATTTTTCAAATTGTTTATTCTTCTTTTAACAGTAGGTTTAATTATTGGTGGGATTGTTTCTTTCGTTTTAATTAAAACTATGTCTAAATTTGGTTTAACAGATAAAACTCCTCAGTTTGAAAGAATTCAAAAATAGATACTTTATTGATAAATATTAAACATAAAATCAATTTTAAATTCTTAAGTAATAAATTATTTTGCTCGTTTGATATAATACAAAAGACACTATTGGAGCAAAATTTATGAAGTTACCTTTGATTCCTCTCTCAATTTTAAGTTTATTAATTATTAGTGCGGTAGTGACAAATCCAGATCAAAAAAAATTTGAAACATTTATTGCGGAAAAAGGAAGTAAAGCAATTAAAGAAGATATTTGTCAAAGTAACTCTCAATCTACAGGTATTTTAGAAAATTTTGCTAGTAAGGCTTGTAATTTGATTGGTGATACCAGTATGGAATTAGTCGCAAGATTTGTGGCTGAAAATACCACCAGACATAATTATTTATTATTTAGTATTTATGAGCTTGATGCCAATATTCATCACTCAAAAACTTTAGGTTTATTTAATAACTTTGTGATTTTAGACGATGGAATGAAGGACTCAAATTAAGTCTTGTAAAATTTTTTACTACGATAGAATACTCAATTGACAAGGAAGGAACATTTAGGATTAAAGTTTAGTCTATTGGTTTATAGCACTAAAATTATTGACTTTAAGAAAGCATATTCACTGATAAATTCATGAATAAAATTCTTGTCAATAAAATTACTATAAGAATTATTTTTATTAGGATAAATAAATTTTTATGAATAAATTAAATAGCCATAAAACTAAAACAGCTTTGTTTCTTGCCCTTACATTTGGTGTTAGTGCAACTTTACCTATTACCTTCTCTTTCGCTAATCCTGCAGTGGTAATGGCTCAAAATTTGCAATTTAATGATGTTTCTGCTAATTATTGGGCGGCTAATTTTATCAATCCTTTGGTACAAAGAGGTGTTATTGCTGGTTTCCCTGATGGTACTTTTCGACCTGATGCACCCGTCACCAGAGCTCAATTTGCGGCAATGGTACAAAAAGCACTACCAAAAAATCAAATTCGCTCTGCTATTAATTTTAATGATGTGCCAAGCAATTATTGGGCTAATAATGCTATCAATAATGCTTATAGTATGGGATTTCTGTCGGGCTATCCCGGACAAATTTTTCGCCCTGAGCAAAATATTCCTAGGGAACAAGTTTTGGTATCATTAGCCAATGGATTGAATTATAATGCGAATCAGGATGTTAATAATACTCTTAACTTTTTTAATGATTCTAATAGTATCTCTAATTTTGCTCGATCGCCAGTAGCCGCTGCCACGGAAAGAGAATTAGTAGTTAATCATCCCAGTTTAAAACAACTAAATCCTGTTCGCAATGCTACCAGAGCAGAAGTTGCCGCTTTTATTTATCAGGCTTTGGTTTCTCAAGGGCAATCACAGGCTATTAATTCAAATTATATTGTCGCTTTAAATCCAACCGTCGTAAGTTATAGTCTTGCTGATGGCACTAGAATCCCCGTCAGTCATGAAGAAGAATCAATTTTATTAACTAAAGATGAAATTGTACCTCTTACTTTAACCGTGACGACTAATATGCTTAATAATGGTGTTGTTATAATTCCCCGTGATAGTAAAATTATCGGCGAATTACGTCCTACAGGTAATGGTACAAGGTTTTATGCTCAAACATTACAGTTAACAAATGGTCAAACTTATAACATAAATGCTTCTTCTCAAGTTATTACTGAAACTACGAGTATTTCTAAAGGTATGAATATCGGTAATTTATTGAAAAATGCAGCTTTAGGCACGGCGGCGGCGGCGGCTATTGCTGGAGTAACAGGAGATAAGGCGATCGCTACTGAAGAATTATTAATTGGTACAGGTGCTGGTATTTTAGCAACATTAATTCCTCAATTTTTTGGATTAAATAAAGTAGATTTATTAGTAGTCAGACCTAATAGTAATTTTAATTTGGTTTTAGAGGAAGAATTGATGATCAATAATTAAAAATTAGTCCTCCATGAAAATATAGCGGTGAGTGAATATCATTCACCTCTACATTTTTAAATCTTCTTTTTTTCCTAGAGTATAGTTATTATTTTGAATTAATTTTTCTAGGCGTTGAACTCTTTTTTGTGGTTGGGGATGACTGGCAAAAAAATCCATGAAATTGTCTTCTTGATTTTTGTTAGATAAACGCTCAAAAAAATCTGTTGCCCCCGCCACATGACCATAATATTTATTTAATAAATTTAACCCAAATTCATCGGCTTTACTTTCTTGATTTTGAGAATATTGTGCGTTAGCTAATATATTAGCGAAATCTGCACCTGATTGTAAAATTTCTACACCACCAAAAAGAGAATTAATGACAATTTTTAATAATAAAATATTTCCCAAACTTCTCAGATGATCTCGATTAGCAAAATGTCCGATTTCATGACTTAAAATCATGACTAATTCATTTTCTGATTTTACTTCTTTTAATAACCCTTCATAAATAATAATAATATCTCCCGGAATTGCTAAAGCATTAACAGTATTTTCAGGAATATATAAAACTTTATAATCTCTTTTGTAATTAGTATTTTCTGGTAATAAATTTTCTAAATTATCAACTATTTTATTTAATTTTATTTCTGTTGTTGATGACTCACTTTTTTGTTTAAATTCGTCTGTAATTAAATTTCCTATTTTTTGCTCTACATTGACAGGAATAAAGTTTACTATCTGATTAATTATTACAAATAATGCTAACACAATAGATAATCCTAAACCACCAAATAAGATTAATAATGTTAATAATTGTCTATTATTTACTTCGGGACTATTTTTACTAATAGGAGAAGAATAAGGCATTATATAAATTAACCCAAAATTATTAAATTTAACTTTTAACAGGACGAAAAGGATTAAGAAAATTAAGTAAAGAATACAAATTACGAGATTGTAACCATAACTTTCCACTACCCCTAAAACGACAAACTAAACCCTCACCGCCCAAAATTCCTGTTTTTAAACTACGAAAAGATAAACCGCCAATCATCTCGACATTATAATTAAGAGTATCTTCAAAAGCGACAATATAACCAGTATCGACAATATAACTTCCTTTAACCTCAATTTCGATAATAGCACCATAAGAACTAAACCAAAAATCACCAATTCCTGTTGCTTTTAATAAGAATAAAGATTCACCACTAAAAAACCCTTTAAAACCTTGAAATTTGGTGTCAATTTCGACAGTGGGGCTACAGGCAACAAAACCAGAAGATTGCACCATTAAACCACAATTACCGTTTAAATAATAATAGCTAATATCACCGGGTACACCGGGTGAAATATATAATTCTCCAGAGGTTTTTTTAGCAGTAAATTCACTTAAAAATAAAGATTCTCCACCAAACATTCTCGTAACACTTTTGCCTAAACCGCCACGCATTTTTGACTTCATTTCGATACAGGAATCCATAGCCGCCATGCCTCCTGCTTCAACGATTACCGTTTGATTTGGTTGAAGATCTAAAATCAAAAAACCATAAGCTGGATTATGTTCAATTCGATATTTTATTTCTGATTTATTCAACATATAAAAATTCTATTTGAAAATAATAAATAATTAATATTGTTTTGTTACTAATCAATCTCTCCCTCTCCCTGTCTTCCCCTTCTCCTACTTCTTTATCTTGGTGGTAATTGTAAACCAATTAAACTGCCAAAACTACCCGGATTGTGAGTTTGACAAAATATTTTTCCTTTTCCGTGGAAACGACAAACTAAGCCTTCACCTCCTAAAAATGAACCTAATAAACTACTTCCTGCTTTACTTATTTTAAAATCTAAAGTTTTCTCAAATGCAACAATATGTCCTGTATCAACGATATATTCTCCATCAACATCTATTTCATAAATACCGCCGAAAGAACTTAGAATTACAGGTCCAAATCCTGTTATATTTAACCAAAAAACAGATTCCCCTGAAAAGAGGGATTTTAAGCCTTGAAATCCTAACTCTATGTTAACTCCAGAAGCACAAGCTAAGTAAGACCCTGATTGAACTACTAATTCTTTACCTGTCATTTCATAGACAATAATATCGCCAAGAAAGCGAGGTGCTAAAAAAATTTCACCATCAGGCTGGTAACAACGGAAAACGCTTAAAAATAATGATTCCCCCGCCATCATTCTTTTTAAACCACCTAAAACACCTCCTCCTTTTCCTTGTCTTAAAGTGGTGCTAACGTTGATAAAATCGCTCATAGCAACCATTGTACCCGCTTCAGCGATCAATTCTTCTTGGGCATTCATGGTCACTTTAGCGATCGCACTATCAGGTTGTTGTAAAATTTGTATATCCATAAATTATCTAACCTTGGGGCGTAAAAAACCGACTAAACCACTGACACTGCGAGATTGTATTAAAATATTACCTTTGCCTTTGAGCTTAGTTACAAAGCCTTCACCAGAGGTAATGGAAGATAATAAACCACCAGATAAACCGACATTTAGTTTTATGTTAGAGTCATAGCCAAGAAGATGACTGCTATCAACGATAAACTCGCCGTTAATTTCTTTATGAGTAATACCACCGTAACCACCGAATAAAACTCTTCCTTTGCCGCTAAATTGTAGTTTAAATAACCCTTCTCCAGCAAACCAACTGGCAAAACCAGCCCATTTAACTCCCATTTTAGCCCCTCCAGCATGGGCAATATATGCTCCAGCTTCTAAACAAATGCTTTTACCATCTAATTTCAAGGCTTCGATATCCCCAATAACTGACTGAGTTAATACAAGATTCAATGGACGACTGGTTTTATTCTGAAAAACATTAACAAATAAAGATTCTCCACCAAAAAATTTGCGTATCAAAGCGGGAAATAAACCGCCAGAAAATTCTGTTGTCATAGTTATATTGGCATCCATGCTAACCATTGCACCAGCTTCGGCTGTAATTTTTTCTTTTGGTTCTAAAGTTACAAAGATGGCAGCAAAAGCAGGACGATAGCGAATATCATATTTCATGATTTAAACGATAACTATCATAGTTTGTTATCATCTTAATTCATTTATTTCAATAAAAAAATAAAAAAAATATTAAAATTAAAAATAATTCATAAAATCTAGTCTAATTTGATAATATGATAAATATAAAAATTGAACTATATATTAGATAATATAACTAATGTATTATCTATAATTTATAACCTAAAAATATAGAAGGTTTACCCCAAATAACTGTTTCTTTAGTATAAATTACCATACCAGGTTTAGCCCCTTTAGGTTTATAAACATGATTCGGTTTCGTATAAATTACAGGTACTTGATCGCTTTCTCTTCCTTGACTATAATAAGCGGTTAAATTAGCTGTATATTGTAAATCTTGATCATCAGGAACATCACCAGCACTTAATCGTAATAAAACATGAGATCCTGAAATTTCCTGAGCATGAAACCATAAATCATAATCAGTGGCAGTGCGAAAAGTAAGAATATCATTTTGACGATTATTGCGCCCAATTAAAACTTCATAACCTGATGGAGTTTGATAGCGTCTAGGATTAGATTCTTCTATATTATTATTTCCTCGATATTGACTATCTTCGATGTATTTTTGACTAATTAATTCTGTTTTTATTTCTTGTAAAGTTATTAAATCTTCTGTTTCTTGATAGTCTAATTGAGTTAAAATTGTAGCGATTTGTTGTAAATAATTAACTTCGTTTTTGACCTCTTCTAATAAAGGTTGTACCGCTAGTTTTGCCCGTTTTAACTTCTGATTTTGTTTATATAAACCTTGAGCATTTTGAATAATATTTTTATCTGGTGCGAGATTAATTTTTATGGGTTCATTAGTAGTAAAATCATTGACAATTATTTCTTTCATCCCCAGTTGCCATTGATGTAGGTTAGCCATTAATAAATCAGCTTTATTACTATAAACTTCGCAATTATCAGAGTCGTGTAATTTTTCTTTATATTTATCTCTTTTAACAATTAATTTACTTACAATATTTTTAATTTTTTGTTGTAATTGTAGCTTTAATTGAGTAAAATTTTCTTTATACAATTCTTGATTATAATAATCGTTTAAAATTTTATGTAAATCTTCATTATTTTCTTCATCTACTAAAACTGTATATCCTTTCTTTGTTTTTTGACAATTAAATGATTTATTTTGAATAACTTGTAACCAATTTTGCCAATTTTTATATAAAATTTCCCATTCTTCTTGAGTTAATTCTTGATTAGATTTTTCTAGTAAAATATTTGAGCGAGTCAGTAAATCTTGAGCGATAATAGGGCTAACTCCTCGATAAGTTTTAATCAGTTGTTTATCAATTCTGCCCGGAATTAAAGTTACTTTTTCTTGCCATTTTTCCAAACATTCTGTTAATTTTGGTGTTTCTCCCGTTAAAGCTGGAGGTAGTTGATAAAATTGGCTAGTTTCTACCGTGCGCAAACTAGATTTATCGGCAGTAACTTGTTTGGCAACGGTGATAATTTGGTTATCCGCAGAAGTAAGAATAACATTGCTATATTTACCCATTATTTCTACAAATAAATGATGTATTGGTGCTTCATTTGGACGTTTTGCAAACTGAAAATCAATCACTCTTTCCCAATCCGTAACAATTTTCACCCCAATTAAAGCATAACCGTTAATAAGATGTCGTAATTGTTCACTAAAAGTAAAAGTATCTTTACCACGAGGGGGAGAATTTCCGATGCAAATTCTGGCGGCTTGAGGATGCCATGACACCGTTAACCATGCTTTATGATTGAGACTACGTAAACAAAGACTGATGGTATGGCGATCGATTTGATATATTTGCTCTAACCTAGAAGGAATATAATTATTTTGAAGAGAATGACAAATAGCCACAAGAGTCGTATAGTCAACTGGTTGCATAATCAGTGAAATTTTTTACAGGTATTAGCTATCAGCTATAAGGTAGAGTAAGACTTACAGATTTATTTTTTAATCTTTAATTATTCATAAATAATTTAGTAGGATTACTATATTTTAAGATCTGTTTTAGCTTAATTAGGTTTTGGATATGAAAATTAGAAGTCTTTAGAAATCAAAAATTGAAGAATAAAACAATCAATTAAAAAGCCTGAATCCACTCTTTGATTTTATATTCTGTCCAAATACCATTTTGCCAATAAGGATCAGATTCAACCAAATTTCTGACTATTTCTTCATTTTCAGCTTCATAAATACCAAATACTTGACTATTATCTTTAGTTGGACCTAGAGTTATTAAAATACCTGATTCTTTTTGTTTTCCTAATCCTTCTAAATGAGCAGAGCGATAGGGTCTTCTTTTTTCCAAAGCATTGTCACAATAACTACCGAATAAAATATATTTAGCCATCTCGTAAATTCAATTTAATTATTATTTGTTAATAGTTAATTGTCTCATAAAATTAAGCAGCGAAGGATTTACCACAACCACAGGTTTGATTCGCATTGGGGTTAGTGAATTGAAAACCTCCTCCAATCATTGCATTACTATAATCTAAAACTAAACCGTATAAAAACAATAAACTTTTGCGATCGCAGATTATTTTAAAACCATCGTAATCAAAAACATCATCATGTTCAGTAATATTACTTGTACTTTCAAAATCCATAAGGTAAGACATCCCAGAACAACCACCCTGTCTAACTCCTACCCTTAAACAGAGATCTTCGTTACCCTGCTGTTGTCTTAACATTAAAACGTGTTTGAGGGCATTTTCGGTTAATTGAATGCCTTTAGTAACGGCTACTGCTTGTGTCATAAACTTCAATTATTAACTTTGGTTTTCTTACTATTCTACACTTTATATTTCTCAACCGAGAGAAGAAAAGTAAACTTTAGACTGAATTGGATCTGGATTCATGGTTTTGTCTCCTTCTTGCCAATCCACAGGACATACTTCATTATCATGAGATTGCACATATTGAATGGCTTTTAATACCCTTAAAGTTTCGTCAATACTACGACCAAAAGAAAGATTATTCACTGTCATATACTGAATAAAACCTTGAGGATCAATAATAAATAAGCCTCTTAAAGCCACTCCTGCATTAGGTTCTAAAACATTATATTCTATACTAATTTCTTTTTTCAAATCAGAAATTAAAGGATATTCAATGTCACCAATACCCCCTTGTTTTCTCTCAGTTTGAATCCATGCTAAGTGTGCAAATTCACTATCAACGGATATTCCTAAAATTTGGGTGTTTAAACTCTGAAATTCGCTATGGCGATCGCTAAAAGCAATAATTTCTGTGGGACAAACAAAAGTAAAATCAAGGGGATAGAAAAACAAAACAACATATTTACCTAAATAATCAGACAGTTTAACAACCTTAAATTGTTGATCAATAACCGCTGTAGCAGTAAAATCTGGTGCTTTTTGTCCTACTTGAATGTTCATTTTGAAATTGAATAATAGATCACTGATAATTCTAGCCTTTAGTTCTGAGACAATTCAAATCACCGATGTTGAAAATATTATTATGTTCCTATCAATCTATTAAACAAAGCTTTATTTAGAAGATAAATATTTTGCAACTATAGTTAATACGTCTTCTGCATTTATTGGTTTACCGATAAAATCTGATGCACCCATCATTTTTGTGCGTACTCTTTCAATCATGCCATCATTGGAAGTGATTATAATAATAGGGGTTTGACGAAACATAGATAATTTTCTAAGACTGGCACATATTTCATAGCCGTTAGTATTGGGCATTACTAAATCTAAAAAAATTAAATCTGGTTTTACTGCTAAAATTTTGGCGATCGCTTTTAAAGGTTCAGTAATACCGATAAATTGGTATCCAGATTTTTTGAGAATAGTCGCCATAGTCTCGCAAATCATCGGACTATCGTCAATACAAGCAATTAAAGCCGTTTTTTCTTCAGGCTGAATAATCGTTGGTAGAGAAATTGGAGTAGGCAAATCCGCAACGGAAACTAAATCGATATAACCTTCTTGAATGTACGGCAATAATGAACTGCTAAACTGGTTCAAATCTCTTTTTAATTGTAAAGACAAATCTCGCAAAGAGTTTCTACCATTAAATAATTTAGTAAAAGCACTATAGGTTTTTGGAGATATTTTCTGCTTTAATTGTTCTGGAGAACGAATTACAGGAGCTTTATTCGGAGAACGATCGCCTAACCTAAGACTAACCCAATTCTGCCATTGTTGCCATGCTGGTACAATAACTTGATTTGCATCGAGGAGAAAAATTTGTTCAGAGATAGGTACACCAATATCACTATTGAGATGGAAAGTAATTTCTGTAGTTTGATTGAGATCGAAAAAAATTTCTATGAGAATACTATTAAGCATTTTGATCACAGATTCACGATCTGCTCTATTATTTAACAACCAACGACGTAATAATTCATACTCCCAACAAAACTTAATATTATGACTAGAAATAGATTGAATTTGTTCTTCTAAATATCCCGCATCAGTAGCAATGCTGGGAAGATAAGCGGCTAAATTTCGTCGCCAACGCCTAACCGAATGTTCTCCTCCTGTACCATAAATCAAACGCCCCATATACAAATAAAAACACCATTCAGCCTTTCCAGCATAAACTAATTTAACTTCACCACTAAATTGATGTTTTTTGAGGGTGTTAAAAAGATAGGTTTGTTTTGATGCCACAAACCCCTTAATTGGAACACTATAGTTTTCTTTATTAGGCGTATCCATCAATGATAAATTAGAAGTAGGCTGATAATCGTTGTTTAAATCTTAGTATAAAATTCAGAGATTTTCTGATTCATAACATCATTGCCACTATAGCAGTTATTCTTGTTCTAATTATTCTTGCTATATTTTCAGTATATATATTAACATCTTAGTCTTATTGTTTATGAGTATTAATTTTCAAACTATTGTTACTACCCTCAATCAATTTTGGAGTGATAGAAATTGTCTGATAGCCCAACCTTACGACACTGAAAAGGGTGCAGGTACAATGAGTCATCATACCTTTTTACGAGCTATTGGTCCAGAACCTTGGTCAGTAGCATATATAGAACCTTGTAGAAGACCTACCGATGGACGTTACGGAGAAAACCCTAATCGAGTACAACATTATTATCAATATCAAGTCTTGATTAAACCATCTCCGAATAATATTCAAGAAATTTATTTAGACTCATTAAAAGCCTTGGGTATTCATCCCGAAGATCATGATATTCGTTTTGTAGAAGATAACTGGGAATCTCCTACCCTTGGTGCATGGGGTGTCGGCTGGGAAGTATGGTTAGATGGTATGGAAATTACACAATTTACTTATTTTCAACAATGTGGCGGTATTGACTGTCATCCCGTTTCCATTGAAATTACCTACGGTTTAGAGAGATTAGCAATGTATCTTCAAGATGTAGATAGCATTTATGAAGTTCAATGGAATGACAAAGTAAAATACGGGGATATTTTCTTGCAAGGAGAAATTGAACAATGCACATATAATTTTGAAGCATCCAATCCAGATTTATTATTAAAACTCTTTAATTTATATGAAGAAGAAGCTAAACAATTAATAGAAAAAAATCTTGTTTTACCTAGTTTAGATTATGTTTTAAAGTGTTCTCATTGTTTTAATTTATTAGATGCTAGAGGAGTAATTGCTGTAACTGAACGAACTAGGTATATTGGCAGAATTCGTAATTTAGCTCGTCAAGTTGCTCATCAATATTTGAATCAAAGAAAATCGTTAAATTTCCCTTTAATAAAAGACAAATTTGTCGTTAATAATTAGCAATAAAATTCAATCAATATAGATAATAAACAATAATTACTTATTTAAAAAATGGAGATTTTGTTTATATTACATATTTATTAGATACCAATATCTATTTTTTAAAAAAAATTAGTAAAAATATTAAAAAAATTTAAGATATAAACTATTATTTAACTTCATCAACAAATGACAAAATCTCAACTATCTTTTATACGAAAAGATTTACTCAATTTATCAGCTTATATACCAACGCCCATTGGTGAAAATCAGCAACAACTAACAAGATTAGATGCCAATGAAAGTCCTTATAATTTACCATCAGAATTAAAAACCAAATTAGCCTTATTCTACGAACAAGAAATCGAAACTAATCGTTATCCTGATGGTAGTCATTTTAAGCTAAAAAATTTAATTGCTGACTATGTTAATGAATCAATAAATTCACCTCAATTTATCAAGCATAATAACATTTCTGTCGGTAACGGTTCAGATGAATTAATTCGTTCTATTTTAATCGCTACTTGTCTTAATAATCAAGGTTCAATTTTAGTGGCTAATCCTACATTTTCTATGTACGAAATCTTAGCTCAAAGTTTAGGAATTATTACTCATTCAATTAATAGAAATGAAAGTAATTTTTCTTGGAATTTAGATCAAGCAAATCAGGTAATTTCCGACTCAAATAATCCTCCTGTGAAAGTGATTTTTGTGGTGCATCCAAATTCCCCTACTGCTAATTGCTTAACCATAGATGAAATTCAATGGTTAAAGAATTTACCCTCAAATATTTTAGTTGTCATTGATGAGGCTTATTATGAATTTAGTCAACAAACTTTAGTTTCAGAATTACAAAATCACCCTAATTGGCTAATTTTACGTACTTTTTCTAAGGCTTTTCGGTTAGCCGCTCATCGAGTAGGATATGCGATCGCCAATCTTGATGTAATCAAAATATTAGAGAAAATCCGCTTACCATATAATTTACCGACATTTTCTCAATTAGCCGCAGAATTGGTGTTGGAAAATCGAGAGATAATCTTACCCGCCGTGAAACAAGTCATGACGGAAAAAGAAAGGGTATATAAAACTTTAGTGAATAATCCTTTGTTAAAAGTGTGGCATAGTGACGCTAATTTTATTTATTTACGTTTAGCTGATAACCCCAGTAACGAAAATCATTATCGTATTTTACAACAACTAAAACAAGACAATATTATTGTCAGACACACGGGAGGAGGTTTAAGAATTTCTATCGGTACAATAACGGAAAATAATCATCTTCTGGATAAATTAGACAGTCCGTAAAAAAAAGTACTATGCTACGTCCGTATAGCTTAGATACGGTTGACAAATTTTTAAATTCTTATATTCAGGTGTTAAACCGCTATTTTACTTGACATTGGGGGCAAAAATGACTTGATCTTCCCCCTATTTTTATTTTATCTATCAAAGTGTTACAAACTCGACAAGGTTGATTTTTGCGTCCATAAACTAAGGCAATACCCCCATAATTACCATTCACCCCTGTTATTTGCAGAAAATCGCTAAAACTTGTTCCTCCTGCGGCGATCGCATTTTCTAAGACAGTAATAATTGCTAATCTAAGAGTACAAACTTGAGAAAATGTCAAATCACAAGATAAGGTTAAAGGATGAATGTTAGATTTGAAAAGAGCTTCATCAGCATAAATATTTCCAATACCCGCAACTAAATTTTGGTCTAATAGTGTGGTTTTTATGGGGCGACGACTTTTATTTAACTTTGATTGTAAATAAGAATCAGAAAAATTGGCAGAAAAAGGCTCATGTCCTAATTTTTGTAAACCAGTAATAATAGTTTCAGGAGGTTGATTTTCAGAGATAAACCAAACTTTACCGAAAGTTCTTGTATCTACAAAACGTAATTCTTGATTATCAGGAAAAAAGAAACGAATACGAGTATGTTTGTGTAAAGGAGTATCTTGAGTCAACCATAACAATTGCCCTGTCATCCGTAAATGAACACCTAGCCAACCATCAGATAATTGGGCTAATAAATATTTTCCCCGTCGATGCCATGCAATTATTTTTTGTGACTTAATGCCTTTAGTAAATGTATCGTCAACATCAGGATAAGCCAAAGTACGGGATAATAAAACCTCTGCACCAATAAAAGTGAGTTCGGAGGTTGCCTTGTTCAGCCCCCGACACACAGTTTCTACTTCAGGTAATTCAGGCATAAATTAAGCCCTATAAGATAGAGTTAAACTAGATTACTTTTTCGCTACAGGGGCGGAAACTTCTTCTAATTCATGTTCAGCGAAATTATTGGTGTTAACACCACCAGCACTGCCGCTAAAACCATTATAGTTTACGGTATCAAAACGAACGATAACAGGGTAAATGATACCGCTTTTGTCGATACTAGCAACAGTCCCTACATCTCTATACCAGTAGGATTCTTTGCGTAAAATTCTTACTTTTGAACCACGTTGAATTGCCATAGGTTAATTAATTATTCTTCTGAAAATGACCATTAAATAACAGATTACTACTTGTTTGTCTCAATGACATCAATTTTTACTTTAAGTTTTATTAAGTTTTTATAAATTATAGTCTTCAAAGTTTAACTTATATCTTTTGTTTTTCTGTCTTTTTCTGATGTTTTCACCGAAACCCCGAACTCAGGCAAGGTTTATTGTAAGATGGTTACTTATCGATATTGATGATTATATTTATTTTTATGTCTAATTCAGCCCTTACAGAAGTTATTAAACTACCACGCACCAGTGAATCTGAAAACTTAAAGAAAATTCGTCATACTACTTCTCATGTTATGGCGATGGCGGTACAAAAATTATATCCCAATGCGCAGGTGACGATCGGTCCTTGGACAGAAAACGGCTTTTATTATGACTTTGATTTATCAGAACCTTTGACAGAAAAGGATCTCAAGACAATTAAAAAAGAAATGATCAAAATTATCAATCGTAAATTGCCTGTAATTCGAGAAGTTGTCAGTAGAGAAGAAGCCCAAACTAGAATAAAAAGTATTAATGAACCTTATAAACTAGAAATTTTAGACAGTATTAAGGATGATACTATCACCATATACCATTTAGCAGAAGAATGGTGGGATTTATGTGCAGGTCCTCACGTTGACTCTACTGCAGACTTAAATCCTAAGGCAATCGAGCTTGAAAGTATTGCTGGTGCTTACTGGCGAGGTGATGCTAATAATAAACAGTTACAACGATTATACGGCACAGCATGGGAAACTCCCGAACAATTAGAGGAATATAAAAGACGTAAGGAAGAAGCCTTAAAAAGAGATCATCGTAAACTAGGTAAGGAATTGGGTCTATTTATCTTCGCAGATCCTGTCGGTCCTGGTTTGCCACTTTGGACACCAAAAGGTACTTTAATTCGCTCAACTTTAGAAGATTTTTTGAAAAAAGAGCAAACAAAACGAGGTTATCTCCAAGTTGTTACTCCTCACATCGGCAGAATCGATTTATTTAAGATTTCTGGACATTGGCAAAACTATAAAGAAGATATGTTTCCCATGATGGCGGATAACTTTGAGGAAGCCGAAAAAGAAGTCGGTTTTGTCTTAAAACCCATGAATTGCCCTTTTCACATCCAAATTTATAAAAGTGAATTGCGCTCTTACCGTGAATTACCTATGCGTTTAGCGGAATTTGGTACGGTGTATCGTTATGAGCAATCTGGGGAATTAGGCGGTTTAACGAGGGTTAGAGGCTTTACCGTTGATGATTCTCACCTTTTTGTAACTCCTGAACAACTCGAATCAGAATTTTTCAGCGTAGTTGAACTGATTTTGTCGGTATTCAAGAGCTTACAACTGAAGAATTTTAAAGCCCGTTTAAGTTTTCGTGATCCTAATTCTGACAAATATATTGGCGGGGATGAAGTGTGGGAAAAAGCCCAAAACGCTATCCGTAATGCAGTGCAACACCTCGATATGGATTACTTTGAAGCGGAAGGAGAAGCGGCATTTTATGGACCAAAATTAGACTTTATTTTCCAAGATGCCTTAGAAAGAGAGTGGCAATTAGGTACAGTGCAAGTAGATTACAATTTACCTGAGCGTTTCGATCTTGAATATACTGCTCCCGATGGTACTCGTCAACGTCCCATTATGATTCACCGTGCTCCCTTTGGCTCTTTAGAGCGTCTTATCGGCATTTTAATTGAAGAATATGCAGGGGATTTCCCATTATGGTTAGCACCTGTTCAAGTGCGTTTAATGCCTGTTAACGATGATTTTTCAGGATACTGTCAAGAAGTTTGTCAAAAAATGTTACTCGCTGGTATTCGTGCGGAAGTTGACAACAGTAACGAAAGACTCGGCAAGATGATTCGTAATGGTGAAAAGCAGAAAATTCCTGTCATGGCAGTTGTTGGTGGTAATGAGGTAGAAAATAATACCCTCAATATTCGTACTCGTGCTTCAGGGGAATTAGGGGCTATTTCTGTATTAGAAGTTATCGAAAAAATTAGTACAGCGATCACTAATCATGGAAACTTTTAAGTAATTAACAATTAACAATTAACAATATTAAGTCCCCTTTATGAAGAGGGAATTAGGGGTAAGTGAGTAAGTCCTGAAATTTAAAAAATTTATTTTTTCTCTGTTAATTGGTAACAGTTTTCAAGAGATTTATCGTAGGAAAGACTATAATTTTGTGCTGAAAAACTAATTTTACTACTAGCACCTGATGAGGTTATTTTAACTTGTAAATTTCCTTGACTATCGATGCCTATAATTTTTCCTTGTACTTGTTCAATAGATATTTTTTCGTGGAGATTATACATTAAATTATTATATTTATCTATAACATAATCAATTCCTAAATTTAGATACTCTTGATAACCATTAATAATCCCTAAAGTTACTATTTCTGCTAAATTTTCAATGGATTTAATTCTAAAATTATTCGTTTTTTGACAATAGTTTATTAAGTTAATTCCGTTATCTGGAATTTGATTCTCATAGTTAATACCAATTCCGATTACTACTTCTTTGATTATCTCTTTATCAGTTTTAATTTCCAACAAAATTCCACCTAATTTTTTTCTGTCTAAAATTAAATCATTAAGCCATTTTATTTGTACTGGAATATCAAATTTTCTTAATTCTGTAACAATACCAGATACTGAAAATAATATTAAATGAGACATATTTTTAATAGATAGTCTTACTTCTAATACTATACTTAAATATAATCCTCCTAAAGGGGAACTCCAAATATTGCCTCGTTGTCCTTTTCCTGCGGTTTGTTGTTTAGCGATAACGAAAAAAGGAGGTTTAATATTTTGCTGTATTAATTGCCATGCTTGAGAATTAGTCGAATTTAAAGTTTCATAAACATAACCATTGATGGTATTCTGTTTTACAATTAATAAGGAAAAGTTTTCAGGTAAATTAAGATTTATTTGTTTCATAATTACCATTAAATTTAATAAAAGTTTATACTATGTTAGACGAACAAGAGAATTTAATTGATGTCGAAAAAGTTAACCATACTCCTGAAAAAATAAAACTAATTTATTTAGGTATTTTAGCATTAGGTATTAAAATAGAATCAACAGTTATTCCTGTAAGTAATTCAGAATTAGATTTATTAATTGAATATCTTGCTGAAATTTTACAAAGAAACGATGAATTAATTAGAAGAGCTTGTTCTTTATTAGAGCAAATAGAAACTTCTAATGAGAAGAATTATTATTATGGTATAGTAAAAGATTATTTAGATCAATTTTTAGTTTTGTCTCAATCTGAAGAATTTTTAGATATAAATATTGCCGTTGAAAATCAATCTTATTTTGCCTTAAAAATACTAACTGATTTATTGTTTTATAGTGGAAAATCTGGAAAACGTTTCCTTAAACAACAATTACAATGTTTATAAAAACACACAACTGAAATGCCTTTTACTTTAGACATCTTCCATGATTTTCAAAATCACGGCTAAAGCTTTTACTAAGAAGAGATAACAAATTTTTTTAGAGAAGTTTATTGCCTATTGCCTACTTTTACCATTAAAATTTAGATGCGTTTTTCCCTAATTTTATGAATGATAATCGTTTTGGAGTAATATTAGTCACCATTGGTAATAAAAAAGAAGCAATGAAGATGGCAAAAAAACTTATTGAAGAAAATTTAGCCGCCTGTGTTAATTGTCTGCCAATTACCTCTGTTTATCGTTGGCAAGAAAAAATTTGTCAAGATTCAGAATGGCAGTTGATAATTAAAACGGATTTACAGCTTTTTTGCACGTTAGAAAATAGAATCAAAGAGTTACATTCTTATGAAGTGCCAGAAATTATAGCTATACCCATTATCAAAGCTTCTCAACCTTATCTAAATTGGATTGAAGAAAACGTTATTAAGTCATAAAAATTTCTGAAAAATATTATGGGATACATTATCAGTACTGTTAATATGAAAGGAGGCGTAGGTAAAACTACTTTAACAGTTAATTTAGCTACCTCTTTAGCCAAAAATTTTAACCAAAAAGTTTTAGTTTTAGATTTAGATGCACAAATTAGTGCTACTTTAAGTTTGTTACCTCCCCACGAATTTGGTAAATTAAGAAAAAAACGCAAAACTCTTAGTTATTTGATTGATAATATAGTTCAACCTAATCCTTATGCCAAATTAGGAATTCATGATTTAATTACTAAGTCTGTGTGTGGTTTACCAAAGTTAGAATTGTTGCCCGGAGATATTGAGTTATATGATGAATATTTAGTATCAGAAATGCTACATCAACAAGCTGTTAATGAAAATAAAATCGAAAATTTTGAATCAGTTTGGAATACCTTTGAAAGACTTTTAATCCATAATATTTTACAACCTGTTATTGATGATTATGATTTTATCATCATAGATTGTGCCCCCGGATATAATCTTTTAACTCGAAGTGCCATTGCGGCTAGTGATTTTTATTTATTACCAGCACGTCCTGAACCATTATCATTAGTAGGAATACAATTATTAGAAAGACGAATTAAAAAGTTAAAAGATAGTCATGAAATTAATAACCCTTTAAGTTTGAATTTATTGGGTATAGTTTTCATTCTGTCCGAAGCGGGATTATTTGGACGTTATGATAAATATTATGATCAAGTTATTAGACGGGTTAAACAAGATTTTAATATAGATCAGTTATTTTCTACTGATATTCCCATGGATGTTAATGTTGCTAAAGCTGTTGATTTATTTATGCCTGCGGTATTAACTTCCCCTAATTCTAGTGGCTCAAAAGCTTTTAGTAAACTTACGGAAGAATTTTTAGGTAAGATTAACACTTTCCGTGCAAATCATGGTTAGACAAAATTCAGAATTGAGAATGAAAAACTATTAATTTTTAGTAATTAGAGTCAATCAAAATATTCTTTTTATTTATATATTGCTTGAAGTTTTACAATACAAGTTAATAACTTAATAATTTGGAGAATTTATTCACTATGGACGTTAAAATGTTAATAGTTATCTTAACAGGTTTATTCATTGTTTCTGCATTGTTTTTCGGCACTAGAAACGGTTTCTATGACTCCGATGACTATGATGGGAACGGTTCGGCACATTAAAGTTTATGATTTATGATTAAGCGGCAAGAAATTTTTTCCCCTCCGCAAATTGCTTTTTCTTGTTATCCCTTTGGTGTTGGCAATCAAACTGAAGGGGTGGCAATCCTTCTCAATATCGGTAATTACCGTATTTTACTTGATTGTGGTTTAGCGGAAATAGATTCTTTATCTGCAAATAATGAACCTCCTGCTGATTGGGTTTTTTGTAGTCATGCTCATCAAGATCATGCTCGTGGTTTACTGTCTTTACATCAAAAATTTCCTGATTTACCTATTTATACCAGTGATGTCACGGCTAAGTTACTTCCTCTCAATTGGTTAAATCAAAAAAACTTTTCTTCTTTATCTTTTGCTCAAGTTTTACCTTGGCGATCTCGAAGTAATATATCCAAAAAAATAGATATTACTGATAGAAACCCTATTAATTTAGAATCAGATTTAACGGTAGAATTATTTCCCGCAGGACATTTACCCGGTGCAACTTCTTTTTTGTTTGAATATAAATACAATAATCGAATTTATAAAATTTTCTATACAGGGGATTTTTGTTTATCGAATTTACAATTAGTCGAAGGATTGTCTCTTGATAGTTTACGGGGTTTAAATCCTGATGTCTTAATCTTAGAAGGTAGTTATGGCACTGCTCGACATCCCCATCGCCGTCAACAAGAAAAATACTTGATGGAGAGAATTAAATCTGCTTTAACCGATAATGTTAATGTTATCTTGCCTGTGCCTACTTTTGGTTTAGGTCAAGAATTATTAAAATTATTGCGATCACATCATGAGTTTACGGGAGCAAATTTAGATATATGGGTAGATGGAGACTTACCCACAGCTTGTGATTTATATTTAGAGTTAATGGATTATTTTCCTGCTAATGTGCAAAATTTTGCTAAACATCAGCCATTATTTTGGGATGATAAAATTAAACCAAGAATGAGACGAGTAGAAAATAATCTGCCCCGCCATCAATTAATTAATAGCCCAAGTATTGTTTTAACAGATAATATCAATCATTTAGAAGAATATTGTGAGCAAAGTCAAGAAAAATGGTTAGTTTTAATTTCTGAACAGTCAAAAATCAAGCATTGCTCAATATTTCAAAGATTTATAGCCAATATCAACCCTAAAAAAATTATTCTTGAAGATTATTTATTAGCAGAACACAGTGACGGCAAAAATACAACTCAACTTATTCACAATTTGCGTCCCCAGCATATTATATTCGTTCATGGTTCGCCGAATTATTTAGCAGATTTAACTAGCCTAGAAGAATTACAAAATCGTTATCAATTACACTCTCCTAGGGTGGGAATAATGGTTGATTTACCCATCGGGGCAAAATTTATGCAACCGAAAGTAACTCCTCAAAGCAACTATGAAGGGGAATTAAATGAAACAGGAGCATATATTACAATTACTTTACCAGAACAAATCAACAAAGATCCTCGATGGCAAAATTTCGCCGATACAGGATTAGTGGAAGCACGTTGGCAAGGCGAAGAATTAGTTTTAAGGGGATTATCTCAACGAGAATTATTACAACAAAATAGTTTACTGCGTCGTCAATTAAATCCTGAATCTTGTGGTAATTGTGCTTATTATCAAGATCAATCTTGTAATAATAAAAATTCTCCGTTAGATGGTTTTAAAGTGCCGACAGATGGTTATTGTCCTTTCTTTGAAGGGATTTTGTGAACTATAGCAACGTGAGTTGGAGATAAAATTATCAGTGAAGATAAGAGATAGAGAGATTATGTTTTTGTAAATCAATAAAATTCTCTCAAAAATACACGAATAGCATAGATATTGAGAATTTTTTCCCCATTCTACTTGTCCACCTGTCCATCTATCCACTTGTCTTGTTTTGATTATTTTTCTTCTGCCAAACCGAAGTATTACCCCATTAATCAAATTAAAGTCTATTGACTAAATCTCTGGCTTTGGTGATGGTATCTGGTAAAACACCTACAATCAAGGCAAATATTTCGTCAGGTACTTGATTTGCTGTCTTTGCATCGAACCAATGCTCAAATTGATTAAGAATAACTTGAGCTCTCTCATGAGGTATGGGATTATCCGTAATTTGCTTTGTTAATCTTACCCATTGTCTTCTAATTAAATAAGCACGTTGCCTTTCCGATTGATTGAGGGGTGAAATTAAAGATAATTTACCTACGGGGATAACTTTTTGTAAATCTTCATCAAAACACCCCCCCACAATTGCCCCAGGTCCGGCAAATTCTGCATAATAAGTTTTAATTAAAATTAAGCCATTTTTTCTTTTAGGATTAATCACTAATAACTTTTTATCTCGCAAAAAATCATTTATGTCATATTCTGTTGAATTAGAAGCAATAGTCATAATCAAATGGATTTGGCTAAGAGTAAACGACGCTTACTAGGTACGAATAAACTATATAAGTCAGTTTCTACTTGCCGAATAGTATAACCGTTTCGCAAATACAACTGTTTTCCACTTTGGTTACTTGCTAAAACATGAAGATAAAGTTCTTTAAATCCATGCTCTTTGGCGATAGTTTCACATTTAGATAATAGTTTACTACCGATACCTTGACGGCGATAATTTTTACTCACCGCCAGATTAGCAATATAAGGATAGGTTTTTTTCCCCTTCCAACCATATTCTGTACGAAATGATAATTCTACTGTACCCTTTATTTTCTTACAGTTTTGTTTTTCAGGTGTTATCTTATTTACAGCGACAAGACAAAAATGACTTGCATCGGTTTTTTTTAATCGGTTACGTAAATCTTCACAAACACTTAGCTTGATAAAAGGATAAATCCATAGGGTTAAGTCGTTAAAATTATTAAAACTCAGGGTTAGAACATCTCCAATTTCATTTACATCACTTAGATCGGCAGAGCGAACTAATGTATCTGAAGATTTTTGATGAGCAGGTGTCGAGGCAAAAAAATTTTGAGAACCGAAGAATGATGATTGCACGAATAATACAAAAAATAGTAGATAATTTGGTTATGGATATATAATTTAAGTTTAAATGCAGTTCAATTTTCTCTATATTAACAGGGATTGTTTTTTCCTACATCCGAAATCGAACATCGGACACTATTATTAAGCTCATTTCAGTTCGATATAAAAAACTTTGAAAAATAAGGATTTAAGACTGATGACATACCAAATTGTCGTCACTGAAAAGAATTAAATTTGACAAATAAGTATCGAAAATCAATTTTAATGGTGTTTAAATCAATCCTCTTCTCGTCACTGACCTGAATTCGACATAAAATTATCGGTGATATCTGACTCTCGTTGATAGGCTGACAGGAAGATAGGTAGATGGTATTTCTTGTGAATGAATAAAATTATCCCAAAAATGTATAAAAATTACCTCAGTTCGAGATAAAATTATCAGTCAAGAGAAGGTTTTAGGTATCAAGTGTTAGGTATCAGGTAAAGAATTGGTAAAAAAGTTGTTCAAATTAACTTTATCAAAATTAAATTAAGTAATTAATTGATATAAACAAAGAAATTGTCAACCCGTCAACCTATCCACTTGTCAACTTGTCAACTTGTCAATTTTCTTATCTACTGAATTTAGTTTGATTTTCCGTTAAAATTTAATTTTGTTGAGGTATAAAAACAATTTTATAAATAATGGAAACAAACAATTTAATTTTACGACAAAATATTACTGGAGCAAGACGTTTCAGCAATTTCTGGTGGGCAAGTGTGGTTTCCATTGGTGGTATCGGTTTTTTATTAGCTGGTTTATCTAGTTATTTTCATACTAACTTTCTGATGGTTAGTGATACTTCTACACTTCCATTTGTCCCTCAAGGTATTGCTCTAACTTTTTATGGTGTCGCTGGTACTTTATTAGCCTTATATTTATGGCTGATGGTTTTTCTCAATGTTGGGGGTGGTTATAATGAATTTGATAAGAAAAAAGGTAATGTTACTATTTTTCGTTTCGGATTTCTTGGTAAAAATCGCCGAATTGAGTTAGTTTATAATTTGGATGATATTCAAGCTATTAGGGCAGAAATCAAAGAAGGTTTAAATCCTAAAAGAACTTTATATTTAAGAGTTAAGCCAAAAAGAGATATTCCTTTAACCCCTGTGGGTGAACCTATTTCTCTTTCTAAGTTAGAAAATCAAGGTGCAGAATTAGCTCGTTTTCTCACTGTACCTTTAGAAGGACTTTAAATAATTAACAATTAATAATTAACCCTTTAATTTATTTTATGACAGTGATGAAAATTTCTAATCATGTCAATATTTTTTTGATTTTGTTTTTCATAACAGCGATTAGTTTATCTGGATGTCAGCAGTTGGGTGCTAATACAAATACAGAAAATAATTCTGCTACTACCCAAGAAAATGTTAATTCAGAAAATCCTCCTGAAAATTCTCCCGAAATTACTCAAATTACTCAAAATACAATGAATTTACCTCGATTAGAAGGCAAGGCTACGGTTGTAATGAAAGTTAATGGTCAATCTATCACTATTGAGGTTGACGGCGATAATGCACCAATTACGGCGGGTAATTTTGTCGATTTAGTACAAAAAGGCATTTATAATGGTTTAGTATTTCATCGTGTCGTTAAAGAGCCTCAACCCTTTGTTGTACAAGGTGGAGATCCTCAAGGTAAAGATCCTAAATTTCCTGCTTCTGCTTTGGGTACTGGGGGTTATAATGATCCTGAAACTAAAAAACAACGTTATATTCCTTTAGAAATTCGTCCTCAGTATGATGAAACGGAAAAAGACGCACAAATTCCCGAAATTATTTACAGCACAACCATTAAACAACCACCACAGTTGAAACATGATTATGGTGTAATTGCTATGGCTAGATCTCAAGCCCCAGATTCTGCCTCTTCTCAGTTTTATTTTACCTTAGCTGATTTACCTTTCCTTGATGGTAGTTATGCAGTTTTTGGTAAAGTTACTGAAGGTATGGATGTGGTTGAAAAAATTAAACAAGGCGATCGCATTGAAACTGCAGAAGTTATTACTGGTGCTGAAAATCTGAAACAAGGGAAATAATTAATAATTAATTTTAATGAATTTACCCTCAATTCTAGTATTTATTACTAATTAGTTATAACTTATTACTTATCTTGACTGATAATTTTATCTTGAACTCAGGTAAATTTGCCTTTTGCAATTCCGAATTCCTAATTGTTTTTGATGGTTAAAGTTGTTGTTACAGGCATTAGTCTTCTTAGTTGTTTTGGCAATAAAAATGCTACTTGGAAAGGGATTGTCGAAGGAAATTCGGGAATTAAATTAAGTCAACCTTTTAATTTTTTTCCTGAATTACCCCTAGGATTAATTAACTCTCAACCTTCTCCTATATTTGATTTGACGACTCAATTAATTAAAGATGTTTGTTTAGACGGAAATATTTTTCCCCCATTAAATGATATTGCGGTAGTTATCGGTTCGAGTCGTGGTTGTCAAAGTCAATGGGAATCGTTTTTATCTTTATTTTCTTCTCACAATTTAGATCAAATTTCTGATTTTTCTCCCCATTGGCTAAATACCTTGCCCTCTCAACCTGCCCTTATTGTCGCTAAATATTTACAAACTTCTGCTTGTGTACTTGCTCCTGCTAATGCTTGTGCTACAGGATTAGTGGCGATCGCTCAAGGATACGAATTAATTAAACAAAAAAAAACTGAAAGAGTAATTGTTGGTGCGGTAGAAACTCCCATTACTCCTTTAACCATAGCAGGATTTACTCAAATGAAAGCATTAAGTGATACTGGATGTTATCCTTTTGCCAGAAAAAGAGATGGATTTGTTTTAGGAGAAGGAGGTGCAATGTTAATGTTAGAAACAGAAGAAATAGCCCGAAATCGTAAAGCTAAAATATATGGTGAAATTCTCTCATGGGGTATGAGTTGTGATGCTAATACCATGACTTCTCCTTCCAGTGATGGTAAAACGGCCATGAGTACCATTGAAAAATGTTTAATACGTGGGGGATTATCTGCAAAAGATATTGATTATATCAACGCTCACGGCACGGGTACAATACTTAACGATCAAAGAGAAGCTAAAATTATTGAGAAACTATTTGTTCATAATCCGAAAGTAAGTTCTAATAAAGGTGCAATAGGTCATACATTAGGTGCTTCTGGTGCTATGGCAACAGTTTTAAGTTTGATGTCTTTAAAAAAACAGATACTATTACCTAATATTGGCTTATCAAATTCCGATTTTTCCCTTAATTTTTGCCGAGAATCTGATGATTATAACCTCAAGAAAATGCTTTGTTTTAGCTTCGGATTTGGCGGACAAAATGCGGTTTTAGCTATCGGAAATTAATTGTTAATTGTTAATTGTTAATTGTTAATGAGTTTAAGATGCTTTTTTGGCGATCGTCATATCCTGTTGACGAGGTTGAGGTGCAACTTTTTGATTATGAACTTGTTGACGACCATTGTGTACAACTCTTAACATATCACTCAAATCTTTTTCTAGTTTACCTAATACTGAGTCAGCATAAATATCCGCTTCGTTTTGAATATCTTCTGCTTCTAAAATAGCTTGTTGTCGAGTTTTAATAGCTTCTTGTTGAATTTTTTGTCTAATTTGCTCTACTTCATTAATAGTTTTCCGTTGTAAATTTTCGCAGTCTTGTTGTACTTGTCTTCTAATTTGATGAGCTTGACTTTCTGCTTGTTGCACAATGCGAGATTCATCTAAGAGTTGTGCCGCTCTTCTTTGAGCATTTTCGACTATTTTTTGAGCATAATTTTGTGCTTCTGAAAGAATTTGCTCTCTTTGCTGTAATATTTGCGTTGCTTGTTGCAAACAATCAGGAATATTAATTCTAATTAAATCTAGTTGATTAATTAATGTATCCTCGTCAATTAAAGTTTTACCCATAAAAGGAATACGAGTGCCATTGAGTATTAAATCTTCTAATCTATCTATTTCATCAGGCATACTAACACCCATTTCTTCTATTTTAGGTGGTTTTTCTGGTGAAGAGTTGAGGGGAATAAATTGTTGTTGAGGTGTTAAATTATTTGCCATAGTCAATCAAAAATCTCCTTTATTGTTCTGATATAAATTACAAGTTATTGAAATAATTAAACTATATATTAGACTGTGTTGATAATAATACGAAAATTAATTAAAGTATTACCGTATTTAATTCTGATGTTTAGGGTAAATATCTTTATTGATAACTATTTTTTCTATCTTTTATTCTCACGAAAGCACTTTTTCAGCAAACTTTACTTATTTTCATTGTACCAAATTCGATTTTGAGGAATACCAAGAGAAATACCAGATCTTTGAAATGCTTCTTTTACTCGCCAACGATATTCTCTACCCACAGCCCATTGTTGTAAAGGTAATGTTTTAATTAAAACTCTGATTAACACTCCATTATGATCTATTTGGTCAATACCTAAAATATCGGCAGTATCAAACATTTTTTCTCGCCATTCTGGTTCTTTATACATTTGATCTGCTACTCTTTGTAAAGTATTCATGGTTTTTTGTAAATTAGCTTCCCATGATACTTGAATCGTAAAATTAACCCTTGACCAATTTTTTGTCATGTTAATGACGCTAGAAACTTGTCCATTAGGAATCGTAATTAATTGTCCATCTAAATTACGTAAAGAAGTTGTATAAAGATTCATCGTTTCTACAAACCCTTCTAATTTATTGATTTGAACAAAATCTCCTAAGGCATAGCGATCCGTGATGAGAATTAATGTACCATTAAGTAAATCATCAAGAATATTACGAGAAAGAAATGCAAATAGTACAGCTAATGCTCCAGCACCAGCTAAAACATTTACGTCTAATCCAATTACTCCTAAGCTCAAGAAAATACCAATGATATTAAATATAATTGTTGTCGCTTTTCTTAAGGCAGGAGAATAAGTATTAACTCTTAATATAGGACGATTAGAATAAGGTTGAAGTTCTTGTTTTTCTTTTGCCCACTCATTTAACGCACTATCAATCCAAAAATCAGTGATTCTATCTGCCAATACCATTGTTACCCATATAAATGGTAATAGTAAGGCTTGGGTGAAAAATAGATTAAATAAAAAACGAGTTTCTCTAAAGGTAACAGTAATAATAGTGATTGCTAAAAAAATGATCGTGATTTGACTTAAAAATATCAAGCTAGAGAATAATTCAATTAAATTGATTTGTTGTTTAATTAAATTTTGTTTTTGTAAGAAGCCTTGTGGAAATAGTTTTACAGAAAAAGATAAGCCTTCAAAAATTAATTGTTTTCCGTTATTGATTCCCTTAAGAAAAATATTTTCTGATAAAGCAAAGTCATTTTTAACATCAGATTTAACTATCTCTTTTTCTTTTTCTTCAATCGTTAATTTAGAATTTTTTAAATTGGTTTTTTTGGCATAATTAGTTTCTGGATTTATCTTTAAACTTTCATTAATTTCATCTAATTTTTCTTGCAAATTTCTTTTTACTTTTCTGAAAATTCTTTTAATTTTTTTCTCTAAGAATACAAATAAAATAGCTATAGTAATAATTAAATTGGAAAAATTAAACCTTAAAAAAGGTCTTTGTATATCCATTTCTAAACCCCAAAGGGCATTACTAAAAGATAGTTTTATTTTTGAACGCCATATTTGCGCTAATTGATCTATTGTCATTGCATTAGCACTAGCATCTACTTCTGTGACAGTGATAATAGCTTGTTGTGGTAAACCTAATTCTTTTTGTCCCGCTACATATACTACTGTTTGACCATTTTCGATGCCTATTTCGACAATAGGAGTTGCTGGATGAAAAGGTTTTTTAGTGGTAATTAGCCAGAATCTCCTATTTTTTCTTTCTTCCATCGGATTATTTCTGACTATGGGGCGTAAATGATTAAAAACACCGATGAAGACATTTTGGATAAATCGAGCTCTTTGTTCAACTTCTAAAGCTACTTCTCTAGTGGTTTTAGTTCTATCTCTTGGGATTGCAAGAATAATTCGATCTCCTAATAAATCTCCATCACCGAAGAAAAAAACTGGACTACATAAAAATCTACCACAAGGAATAGCCCGATTCAAATCCCATGCTGGAGTTTGAGGTAGTTCATTGATAGCATCTTCAGAAAACAAAAAAGGAATTTGAGCGTCAACAAAAGGAGAAAAACTCATCATCAGAGTTAAACTACCAAGAAAAATTAAAAAATAGCAAATAATTTTCTGCCTAATTGTTTTCATTACACTTTGAATATTAACAATTTTTAACTCCTATGTTAATATTAACTTATCACCTTCTGTATTTTAAAATAAATTCATTTATGAATAGCTATGATGTTATTGTTATTGGTGGTGGTTTAACTGGCTCAGTGTTAAGCTATGAATTAGCAAAAAAAAAAGTTAAAGTTTTATTATTAGAAAAAGATGCTTCTTTAAACAATGCAACAACTTCAAGCTATGGTGGTATTTCTTATTGGGGAGGAACAGATAAATTAACAAATCAATTATGTGAAGAAGGTATTAATATTTATCGTAATCTCAGGGAAGAATTATCAGAAAATATAGAGTTTAGAGAATTAGATCTTTTATTTACTATTGATCCCAGTCAAGATGTTGAAAAGTTAATTGCTGATTATCAAAAATTTTATATCAAGCCAGAATTTCTAAATATTGATGAAAGTAAACAATTAGAACCTTTATTAAATCCTAATGCTATTTCTGGTTGTTTAAAGTTTCCTCAAGGTCATGTTAACCCCGAAAAAATGATTTTAGCTTATCAAAAACAATTCATTAAATTAGGTGGCAAAATCGAAAAAGAATTAGTGACTTTTATCAAAAATAAACACAATAAAATTGAAGGTATTCAAACTAATAAAAATATTTATTTTAGTCCACAAGTTATTATCTCAGCAGGGGCATTTTCTAAGCAATTATTAGAAAATTTGGGATTAAATTTACCTATTTATTTTAGTCATGCACAACTAATAAAAATTCCTTCTTCAGAAATAAAGTTACGTACTTTAGTAATGCCTTGTACTAGCAAACGCTTAGACACAGAAAAAGAAATTACAGGAGAAGAAAGAATATCTATGTGGAAAAACCCTAACAATGAAATACACAGTGACGTTTTAGAAGCTGGGGCAATTCAATTTTTAGACGGTAGTTTTTGTTTAGGTCAAATTAGTCAAATTATTACTAATATAGACACTTCTATCAATTCTAAAGTCAGTGAAAGAAGAATTCGAGAAGCGATCGCTAAAGTTTTACCTAGCTTATCTGTATTACAAGGTACTTGGTATAATTGTCAAGTAGCCTTTAGTCAAGAAATGCCATTTCAGGCGAGAAAAATAGAGGAAATTGAAGGATTATCTTTATTCTCTGGATTTACCAGTCCATTTGTATTTGTACCGCCTTTAGCCCGACATTTTGCCCATTATCTAGTAGAAAATAAAGACAGCATAATCGAGCAATTGCCATCTCTAAGATAAAAATATTGATACTATTACGATACTGAAGTTATATCATCAATGGGAATAGTCCGCAATAACGCTAATATAAAGTAGATGGGCAAATAAAATACCACCCCAAATAAGACTAAATTGAGTTGTCCATAACCATTCAGGATGATTAAAATTATGAAAAAACCAAACTCCAGAATTACAAGCTAAAAACAAGGCTACATGAACAGCAAAATTCATTCTATCATCTAATTTACGATATTGAGGATCATTTTGACGATCAGGTTTTCTCGGCCAACGTGGGGGCATAATAAATGTATTTAAGTTTAAATATTAATAAGTTAATTTTAACATTAACTGATCGTTCACTTAAATTGTTTTGTATTAAGTAGAATATTCCACCTTAAAAGCAACCCCTTCTAAGATAAAATTAGAATAATTTGCTAGGATATTGTTTTTTTCTGTTTCTCCTACAAATAAATAAGTCCCAAGAATATTACTATTTTGTAAACGATAGATAGAATCTCCTTTATTACTATCAGCACCATAAACATAAAAAGCGATACCTTCTTCTTTAAAATTAGTAAAGTTTTGACGAATATTTTTTGCTTCTTCTTCTCCCACAAATAAATAAGTACCGGGAATATTACTATTTTGAAAACGATAAATAGTAGTTAAATTATCATTAGCAGAAATTCCTACATAAAATGCTAGTCCTTCTAATTTAAACTCAGAAAAATTATTTTGAATATTAGTTTTTTCTTGTTCTCCTGTATATAAATAATTACCTAATTGATTTTGATTTTGAAAGCGATATATAGGATTATTCAATAAAGAATCTATTTTATTTATAGATTGATTATTGATACTATTATCGATAGGAATAATATTATTTTCAATCTGATTATCTATAGGAATATTAAGCTCATCATTAGTTTTTTCGACAGGCTTATTCAAATCATTTTCATCAATATTACTATTATCTTCAACGACAAAAGAAAGATCATCTGTAGCTATATCCAATTTTATATTTTGCTTCTTAATAGTAATAGTTTTTGCTACAATATCATCTTGAAAATCTTGATTCAAATTACCTATAAAACTAACATTATAAGTACCGGGAGATAACGGTAAAGAATATCCTCCCGTTGACCAATTTTTTGTTTCATATTTTTCTTTAGAGTCAATATTTTCCGCAATAATATTAATATTTCCAATACCTTCGCCAAGGGTATAAAAATCATCATTCACAATTTCATCACTATAAACTACCCCTGTTAAAAAAGCACTATTACTAGCTGAATAAGCAAAGTGTTGAGTAGTCATCACAGCGTTATAATCAACTTTATTGGAAGTAAAAACTCCTTGAATGGATGCAATCCCAATTTCTTGAAAATCATCCTTCATAATGGCTACCCTATGACCTCTATTGGGATAATTGAGATCCACAAATAAGTTATTATAGTTATCTATAGTAAATTTTGTAAAATCTAGGTTTGCTGTTGTACCTTTCCATGCAATATTTTCACCACTCCCCCAAGGCTCAATAAATTGGTATCCTGCTATTGCCATTCTTTCTTTAGAAGTTGTATTGTTAACCCCTACATGACTGAAAATATCTTCTTCAAGTATCCATTCACTGTGATTTTTGGCACTTTGATTGAGATAAAGATTAAATGCTAGAGGTTGTTTTGGTGTATTAGAGATAGTTCTTTGGGATGGTACACCTTCATTTAAAAGTCCATTAATCAAGCGTTCTGCTTCTTGTTGAGGATTTTTTCTTGCTCGATTGATTAATTCTAGCATTAACTGATCAATTGCTGTTGGTTCTCTTTGAGTCATTTTTAATAATTAATGAAATCTAAGCATTTCTATGCTATCGCAGTTAATCTTCTTCTTAAAAAAATAAAATGATAGATTTTTCTGATTCATATGATTTTTAAAATTATCTCATTCAAAATTTATAATCATTTTTAATATTGATTAATAGTGATTTCTGGTTACTAAAACGATAATTGCTTCCTATCCCATAAGCAGTATCAGTCCTAGTTAATACTTATGATTTTATCTATATTTTTTTGAGTATTTTTTATTATCTCAATACATTTTAAATGTGTTATAAAATTAAAACAAATCAAAGTAAAACTAATTGGATTCTTTCAAAAAATTCAATCAATAGTTGTTATTCGGTTTTTTCTATCTCTTATCTTTTTTGTATAGATAATTATCAATGTGAAAATTTTACATTTAAGCGATATTCATTTAGGCAGCAGTTTTAGTCACGGAAAAATTAACCCCGAAACAGGATTAAATACTAGACTAGAAGACTTTACCAATACTTTAAGTATTTGTATTGATCGAGCGATTGATGATAATCTTGACTTAGTATTGTTCGGCGGTGATGCCTTTCCAGACAGTACACCAGCACCTTATATTCAATCAGCTTTTGCTCATCAATTTCGCCGTTTAGTTGAGGCAAATATTCCTACAGTTTTATTAGTAGGTAATCACGATCAACATACCCAAGGTAATGGTGGTGCTAGTTTATCTATTTATCGTACCTTAGGAGTACCTAATTTTATTGTTGGAGAGCAATTAAAAACTCACTTAATAGAAACAAAATCAGGTTTAATTCAAGTAATCACCTTACCATGGTTAACTCGGTCTGTGTTACTAACTCGCCCTGAAACCGAAGGCTTATCTATGGAAGAAATTAATCAATTATTAATCCAAAAAATTGAACCAGTTTTAGAAGCCGAAATTCGACAATTAAATCCTCAAATTCCAACTGTTTTACTCGCTCATCTGATGGCAGAAAAAGCAAATTTAGGAGCGGAAAGATTTTTAGCTGTTGGTAAAGGTTTTCAAATTCCTTTATCAATGTTAATTCGTTCTGAATTTGATTATGTTGCACTAGGTCATGTTCATAAACATCAAAATCTGAATCGAAAAAATAATCCTCCTGTGGTTTATCCCGGCAGTATTGAGAGAGTAGATTTTTCAGAGGAAAAAGAGGAAAAAGGTTATGTTTTAATTGATATTATTGATAAACAAGTTAACTGGGAATTTTGTTCTTTACCAGCCCGTCGCTTTGTCACCATTGAAACTGATATAAGTGCCAGTAACAATCCTGAATCAGATTTAATACAGGCGATCGCTAAATATAATATAGAAGATGCCGTCGTTCGAGTTATCTATCATCTGCGTTCAGAACAACTAGAATTGATTAAAATGACTCGTATCAATGAAATTTTATCTCCTGCTCATACTTATAACCTCAAAGCTCAATTAGTCACAAAATTAGCTCGGGCAAGATTACCAGAATTGGGGGTTGGCAAAAGTTTAGATCCACTTGAAGCCCTATCGGCATATCTAGGTAATCGTAATGATTTACAAGATTTAGTACCTGATATGTTAGCAGCGGCAAAAAATCTTTTAAGTCAAGTTGTTTAAAAAATGTTATTTTGACAGATAAAAAATAAAGAACAGGGAAAAGCTTAGGGACATAGATTAACATCTTTTGACTTTTTATGTCCCTACTGCCATAGAAAAATTATCAATTATGAATAGTAAAAATCCCTTTTTGTGACTGTAACGGGAAAGTAGAAATTATATTTTTGTTGGCACAATATTTTAAATCATCATCTAAATTTAACTTTAATAGTCTTTGTCCGTGACTACACAAATGGAATAATCCTAATAAATTATCTTCCCATTGACGATATAAAGCGATGGCAGAAATAACTTCATCATTGCCAATCTCATCAAGATTACTTAAATTAACTAACTCAGATGCTATAGCTCCCGCACAAACTGTATCCTCTAAAGAATAACCTCCTTCCCATCCTGAACCTAGTAGCCATACTGTAGCTGGTTTATGTTCTTTTAAATAATTAACTACCGCACCATAATTAATAATTGCGGCAGCAATCACTGTTTTTGCTGATTGGACTCTTTGTAAAGATCGAGTGCCATTTGTAGTACTAATAAATAATTGTTTATCTTTAACAACTTCAGAAGAACAATCTAAGGGAGAATTACCTAAATCACAACTGTCGACTTTTTTTCCGCCTCTTTCTCCCAGTCTTAACCGAGATTCTAAGGGTAATTTATCACTTTCTGCTAATAATAAATCTATATCACTAAAGGCTTGAACAGATTTTGCTCCATTATCTAATGCTGTGCCTATAGTAGTAGTAGCTCTTAATACATCGATGACGATAGCACATTCAGGAATCGTATTGGCTGGGGTAGATTCAGGGGTATGATAAACAGAAATTTTCACGCTAATTTAGGTCAAACTATATTGAACATTCCTGATTGTACATTAATCCTGTCAGAAAAAAATAACCCCCATTCTAAATAAAGAATAGAGATTATTTTTACTTAAGAGTCACAACTAAAAATTTAAACTTTAGTCAAACCCAAATATACTTTAGTAGTTGCGAGAAAAACTGTTACGTCTTCCACCGCCGCCACCGCCGCGGGAATTGTTTTCTTCACGGGGTTTTGCTTTATTTACTTTCATGTCACGGCCCATCCATTCCGCACCGTCTAGCGCTTCGATTGCTGCGTTTTCTTCAGCGTCTGTATTCATTTCTACAAAACCAAAACCGCGCATACGTCCAGTTTCACGATCAGTAGGAAGATAAACTCTTTTTACTGCTCCAAAATCTGCAAACGCAGAGGTTAAATGTGCTTCCGTAACATCATAGGATAAATTGCCTACATAGATTGACATAGTCTGTCTCCAAATTAAAATTTTGTGGTCAAGAGTCGCAATTCGGAGAGAAGCTTGTCAATCTTAAACTCGAAAAACTCGTGAATATCTTAAACAAATCTTTAAACCGATACTTAATCTCATCAAGTTTGATTATAACACTCATTTTCTATTTTGGGGGTGTTTTACAAATTTTTTTTAAAAACTAAGAAGAATAAACGGAAAAAAAGAGGTAAAAGAGCTTTTAAGTCAAGGACAGACAGTTTATCCCATGTATTTTTCTAATTATTTATTTTGCTTTTTTCAACATCTCGACAAGAGTATTGTGTGCGTCTTTAGAATCTTCTAAGGTATGATCAAATTCAATCCGTAATGGTTTTTCTTCTTGGTCATCGATGATTAAGTACATTCCTTCATTATCAATGGATAACATTTTAGCTTTGTCTAAAAATGAAACTTGACCATAATATCGAGCATATAAGGCTATGGCATCGGTATGATCTTCATTCATATGTTTACAAATACGATCGCTGATGGCGGTGGTAATAGTTTCTGTCATACTAATTGATTAGGAACATTTGTGGTTGTATTTTATCATCAAAGGCAAAGAGAAATGACGTTAATTGGTCAGGTTAAAATTATTTTGGTTGAACCAGCAGGAGAAAGAAATATTGGTTCAATTGCTAGAGTTATGCGTAATATGGGTTTATCTGATTTGGTGATTGTTAAGCCTCGCTGTGATTATTTATCAGAAGATGCTCAAGTTATGGCAGTTCATGGAGTTGAAGTTTTACAAAAGGCGGTAATTGTGGATTCTTTACCCATGGCGTTAGAAGGTTGTCAACGGGCGATCGCCACCACTGCAAGAACTAGAGGTATTCCCACCATCTTGGAAACTCCTCGACAAGCACTTCCTTGGTTAATAGAAAAAAATGTAACTTCAGCTTTGATTTTTGGTCCTGAAGATCGAGGTTTAAGTAATCAGGAATTGAGTTACGCTCAACGTTTTGTGTGTATAAAAGCTAATCCTGAATACCCTTCCTTAAATTTGGCTCAAGCAGTGGGAATTTGTGCTTATGAACTTTATCAGAATTTAAATGATCTTAACATTTCAGACAATAGCGACAATGAGATGAA
The DNA here is from genome assembly GCF_001548095.1 of Geminocystis sp. NIES-3708. Classification (NCBI taxonomy): domain Bacteria; kingdom Bacillati; phylum Cyanobacteriota; class Cyanophyceae; order Chroococcales; family Geminocystaceae; genus Geminocystis; species Geminocystis sp. NIES-3708. The sequence continues at coordinate 3,481,088 of NZ_AP014815.1, forward strand.
CGCCAATATTGAAGAATTAGAAGGATATTATCAACATTTAGAGTCAGTATTACTGGATGTAAATTATTTATACCCTCATACAGCAGCGGTAAAAATGGAAAAATTACGTAGAATTATTAATCGGACTAATTTAAAAAGTCAAGAATTGGCAATGATTAGAGGTATTTTACGACAGATACAGTGGGCAATTAAAGATAGGTAATGAGTGGCATTGAAGGTTTCAATCTTGGAATAAAAAAAATGATCTAAAACATATTTAGATGTTCTATAAATAAGTTAATATTTTTACATTCATTTAAGATTTAACAATTTGAGGGGAGAACCTTGAGTATATTTTTGTCTCGAACTCACGGAGAAAATAATTACAATCGCAAAGCTGAATCATCAAAAAAAGCTAAAACTTCGAGAAAATCCATCTCTCGGAAAAAACCTTCTACCCTAAGTAGCTCGGCGATAAATAATAGCATTATTAAAAAAAATAATATTGTTTCCACCGTTAAACCAACTACCGTTACTGATCAGGAAACTTCTTCTAATTTAGGGAATATTATTCTTAATAATGTTTTTCGGTTAGCTATTGTTGGCGTGGGAATGGGTACTCTTTTCGGTAGTATTTTGGCAAATCTTGATTTAACAAAACCTTTATTTCCTGCCATTAATATACCTTTTATCGATGGTTTAGCGGCAAAAATAACTACACCATCATCTACAAAAGAAATTACAGAAGACCAAACGAATCAAAAAGTTGAAGTCATAAATGAAGAAAAAAATAATCAATCTCTAGCTTTTACTCAAGAATTAATACCTCTTAAAAATAAATTTGCTGAACTTAAAGCTAAATACCCGAAATTAGAACCGGGAGCTTTTTTTGTGGATTTAGATAATGGTGCGTATGTAAATTTTAACGGTACGTCAAATTTTGCGGCGGCAAGTACCATTAAAATTCCCATCTTAGTCGCATTTTTTCAAGATGTGGATGCTGGTAAAATTTATCTTGATGAAAAACTGACTACCACTTCATCAAATATAGGTAGTGGTTCAGGAGGAATGCAATATCAACCTGTTGGCACTCAATTTTCTGCAATTCACACTGTGACAGAAATGATCATTAACAGTGATAATACAGCTACTAATATGATTATTGAACGTTTAGGAGGTAAGAATGAGTTAAATAAACGTTTCAAAGAATGGGGTTTAGATATGACGGTAATTAATAACCCGTTACCAGATTTAGAAGGCACGAACACCACGAATCCTCGAGATTTAGCAATGGTATTAGTTAAAGTTAATCAGGGGGATTTAATTTCTTTGCGATCGCGCGATCGTCTTTTAGAAATTATGAGACAAACTAAAACTAGAACATTATTACCCCAAGGAATCGAAGAAGAAGCCTCTATCGCTCATAAAACAGGTGATATTGGCACTATTTTAGGTGATGCAGGAATTGTTGATATACCGACAGGAAAACGTTATATTGGTGCAGTATTAGTGAAACGTCCTTACAATGATTATTCTGCCAGAACTTTAATTCAAGAAATTTCTCGCACTGGTTATCAACATTTAAAAAATTATTCTCCTCGTTCTCCTTTAAAATAGGTAATGTGGGGGTGAATGGTATTTGCCCTCAATTAATACACTACCTTGGTTTCACAGAAGGAAAATGATAAAGACAAAACAGGAAGACAAGTAAAAAATTCTCAATACCATATAAATATTTGTGCATTTTTAAAATAATCAGCAATTAAGCGATTAAAATTTGTTCACAGAGTTTGTCTTCTAAATCTTTTTCCTCTAAGTTTACAGTAGCGATCGCATTTTGGATAATTTCCGTAATGGATAATCCTTGTTGATATTGTTGTAACCACTGTTGTGCTTGATTGCCCTGACTCAAGATTTTGTAAGCAGGAGTTAAGAAACAAGAAAATCCTTTAGCTTTTGCAATAGGATATAATTCACCGATTAATTCCTCTAACCAATCACGGGCGATAATTTTACTACCATCTTGCCAACGATATAATTGAGCATCTAAACTATTTTCGCTGACGGCTTGTTCATTATGTTTTGTTATTTTTAACAATTCTGTCTCTAAATCACCATGATTAATCTTACTTTGTAGTAAAGGATCAAAGGTATCATCATTTAAAATTTGATGGACTCTTGCTTCTAAAATAGCCGTTATCGCTAATAAATGAATGGGGTTTAAGACTAAATCAGAAATTCGCACCTCAAGACGGTTTAAACTATAAGGACGATTATCTCCATTGGGACGTACAGAACACCATAGATGTCTTACGTTCTGCATTGTACCTAAAATTAATTGTTGTTTTGTCCACTCAATAAAATGATGGTGATTTGTGAATAAAGGTACATTGTCGGGGGTTTGAGGAAATAAACGCCAACGGGTAGAATGAAAACCTGTCACTTCGTTATCTAAGAAAGGAGAAGACGCACTCAATGCTAGTAATAAAGGTGCTTCTAATCTAATTAAACGATAGGCTTGAAATAGTTTTTCAATGTTTTCGATGCCAATGTTAATATGAATACTAGCAGTGACAATTTTTGTATGATAAGTTTGCTCAATGTAGTCATGATAATGATTGTCAGGATCTGAGCGAAAAAATCTGCTACTATCGCCTAATGATAAAGTACTGCCCGGAATAATGGTATAGTTACCCAACGATTGAAGGTATTTTCGTAAATCTCGCCGAGGACGTAATAAAGCACATAATAAACGATCGTAATTACATAAAGGAGCAGTAGTATATTCTACATTACGACTATCAGGTTCTCGGACAAAACCATGTAAATCTTTAACAATTTGACTCGAAAGCCCTATTACTTCACCTTCGGGAGTGCCTGTATAAACTTCAACTTCAAATCCTTTCGATAATAGCACATTTTTGCCTCAATCTTTGCTCTATAAGACTAATTATACTTTGGAGAGGAATAATTTGAGCTTATTTCCCTTAAACATCAAATTATTGACACTTTATGCCATGAAATTAGAGATTTCTAAAGTTATCTGACAATATTTAATCATTTTTTTAAATTAACTTAACAAAAAATTGTTTAATACCATTTTTCATGCCATTGTTGTAACTGCTCAATTTCCCGTTGTTGAGAATTAATAATATTTTGGGCTAAAGTTTGCATTTCTGGGCGTTGAGATTTTGCTAATAAGTCTTTTGCCATTTTCACTGCCCCTTGATGATGGGGAATCATGGCATTAATAAACCGTAAATCAAACTCGTTATCTGCTTTACCTAAATCCATATCCATACGCATGGAGGCAATTTGAGCTTCAGACATTATCATAGAATGATTCATCGTAGAATGCCAAGCCATAGGAGTATCTGGTGCGGAAGGATACCAACTACTACGCCATTGTCGCATTTCAGAAATTTCTTTGTCTTGAGTTTCAATTATTTCCGTTGCTAAGGTTTTAATTTCATTCCGTGAAGATTTTACTAACGCTTCTTTTGCCATTATGACTGCCCCTTCATGATGAGGTATCATAACATCAATAAAGCGTAAATCATATTCAGCATCCGCAGGACCTAAATTCATAGCACTATGACCCATCATAGTATGATTCGTCATGGTAGTTTGAGAACTGGTTACAGAGTCAAAAATATTATTCTCACCACACCCGATAACAACCCCTGTCAAGGTAGTTAGTAATAATGTTGAAATAAAACTCGTGAAATATTTAGACATTTTATAATTGCAAGTAGTATGTTATTGAATATCAACATTCTAAGTTAAATTACTTGTTATTTAGAAACATAAAAAAAATAATTTGTTTTACTTATTACTAAAATCATCATAATCAACGATAATAAAAATATAGCCTTAAGATGAAAATACAACTATTTGTGGTGAAAATGTGGCAGTGCCTCAGCCTACTTTTAGTGATGATGCTTGAACAAGGTTTTATATAAACAGAAAAACCCATTTTTTCAACTAAAAACTCTGCTAAAGTTGCTTAATTTTTGGGTTGGTTTGTTTATGCAATAAAAAATAAAACTCTATTTCAAAATATCATAACAGTTTGTTAGGTTTTCATGAGTTAATCTCTAACTTTTATAAATTGATTATCAATTATTCACTATTAATTATTCATTATTAACTATTATGGTAACAGCTTTTATTCCTCTTAATTCTCTAGTTAATGAGCATCTTAAAATGCTTTCTGTTAGTGATTCATTAAGTCAAGTAACTTTAAATTTAGCGGCTGAAGATATAAGAACTGTATCGCAACAACAACACGAACAAGCTAATACGTTAACTACTAAATTAAATATTCTTTTTGTCGTAAATGGTGCATTATTAACAAGTTTAAGTATTTCTCGCTTAATTTATGTACCTAGTATTTTTAGTTTAGTAGAAGTGTTAGGATTTTTAGTTAATTTTATTTTATTAATTAATGCTTTTTTACCTCGTCAAGTAATTATTAGTCCTAATTTAGAAGATAATAAATTTTTAGAACGTTATTTAGCCTTATCCCCTGAAGAATATCAATTACAAATGATGGCGAATTTTGTAGAAATTTATAAAGCAAATAAAATAAGAATTGATGATATTTCTCAATCTTTAATTTATGCGGCTTATACCACATTAACTATTGCTATTTCTATCATGATTAATATTTTATTTACCTATTTTATTGCTGTTTTTACTGTGTAATAATATTTATCGTCAAATTAAGATTTGAGGTGATCACAAAGTAGCAATATACTTCAGACATCAATTAAGATTATTACTTACTATTTCTTGCTTTTAATTACTGACTTGCCGAATGGAATTTTAAATCTGGTATGAGATTTCAGTAAAATAGAATTAACAGGAAAATAAGCTAATTTCAGTACATTATTGGGGAGATACTATGAATAATGATTCTAATGATAATCAAACATCGGATTTAAACGCTGATGAGCCAAAATTCAAATTACCAGATCCTGATCTTGATAATATAACTGTGTTAACAGAAAATTTACCCAATAAACCGATTTTACCTTGGAATCGTTATGATTCTGACTGGGATGAAAATCTTAATCAAGATATTGACATAGAAGAAAAAGAACAAGATTTACCGATAGAAGAAGTCATCATTCCTATCAAAAAAGGTCAAGATCTAAGTAAGATAGATTAGTAGTTTTCAATTGTTTAACTAATGTCTTTTGTTGGTTTACATATCCATACTGATTATAGTCTTCTTGATGGTGCTTCTCAAATTCCTGCTCTAATTGATCGTGCTAAAGAATTAAATATGCCTGCCATCGCCATTACGGATCATGGTGTGATGTATGGAGCAATACAATTAATCAAACATTGTATGAATAAAGGCATTAAGCCTATAATCGGCAATGAAATGTATGTAATTAATGCAGATATAATAGAAAAACATAAAAAAATCAGAAAATATCATCAAATTGTTTTAGCAAAAGATACAAAAGGTTATCAAAATTTAGTTAAATTAACTACTATTTCTCACCTTCAGGGAATGCAGGGAAAAGGTATTTTTAGTCGTCCTTGTATTAATAAAGAGCTACTAAAAGAATATAGTGAAGGTTTAATTGTAACAAGTGCTTGTTTAGGGGGTGAAATTCCTCAAGCAATTTTACAGGGAGATTATAAAAAAGCTAGAGAAGTTGCTAAGTGGTACAAAGGAGTTTTTGGAGATGATTTTTATTTAGAAATTCAAGATCATGGTTCTCAAGAAGATAGAATTGTTAATACTGAAATTGTCAAAATCAGTAATAAATTAGATATAAAAATAGTTGCAACTAATGATTCTCACTTTATTTCTTGTAATGATGTAGAAGCCCATGATGCCCTTTTATGTATTCAAACAAATAAGAATATTGAGGAATTAAAAAGACTACGTTATTCGGGAACAGAATATCTTAAATCGGAAGCAGAAATGAGGTTATTATTTAGAGATCATCTTGATGATGAAACTATCAAAAAAGCCATTATAAACACTTTAGAAATAGCCGAAAAAATTAAGCATTATAATGTATTAGGAGAACCTCGAATTCCTAATTATGAAGTACCATCAGGACACACTGCTGAAAGTTATTTAGAAGAAGTGACATGGGAAGGCTTATTAAAAAGATTAAAATGCTATAAACGTAATGAAGTTTCTCAAGAATATCGAGAGCGTTTAGAGTATGAATTAAAGATGATGGAAAAGATGGGTTTTTGCACCTATTTTTTAGTAGTTTGGGATTATATTAAATATGCAAGAGATAATAACATTCCTGTAGGTCCTGGAAGAGGTTCAGCGGCAGGATCTCTGGTAGCTTATGCTTTAGGAATTACTAATATTGATCCTGTTCATCATGGTTTATTATTTGAAAGATTTTTAAATCCTGAACGTAAATCTATGCCCGATGTTGATACGGATTTTTGCATAGATAAAAGAGATCAAATGATCAAATATGTCACAGATAAATACGGTGAAGATAAAGTGGCACAAATTATCACTTTTAACCGTTTAACATCAAAATCAGTATTAAAAGATGTGGCTAGAGTTCTTGCTATTCCTTATGCTGAGTCAGATCATATGGCAAAATTAATTCCAGTTTCTAGGGGTAAGCCTACTAAGTTAAAAGTGATGATTTCTGAAGAAACACCATCACCAGAATTTAAAGAAAAATATGATCAAGAGCCTCATGTTAAGAAGTGGTTAGACATGGCAATTAGAATTGAAGGAACGAATAAAACTTTTGGAGTTCATGCCGCAGGAGTAGTAATTTCTAGTCAGAGATTAGATGAAATTGTGCCTTTACAAAAAAATAATGAAGGAGCGGTTATTACTCAATATTTTATGGAAGATTTAGAATCATTAGGCTTATTAAAAATGGACTTTTTAGGCTTAAAAAATCTAACAACAATTCAAAAAACTGCCGAATTAATTAAGCAAAATCAAAACTTAGATATAGATGTTGATGAATTACCTATCGGGGAAAGAAAAGCCTTAGAAATTCTGGCGAAAGGCACAAGTAAAAAATTACCTAATGATGTAGCACAAACTCATAAACTTTTAGAAAGAGGAGATTTGGAAGGTATTTTTCAGTTAGAGTCTGATGGCATGAAACAAATTGTTAAAGACTTAAAACCGTCAGGAATTGAGGATATTTCTTCTATTTTAGCTCTTTATCGTCCTGGACCTCTTGATGCTGGTTTGATCCCTATTTTTATCGATCGAAAACATGGAAGATTAGAGATAAAATATGAGCATCCTCTTCTCGAACCGATTTTAAAAGAAACTTATGCAGTACTTGTATATCAAGAGCAAATTATGAAAATGGCTCAAGATTTAGCAGGATATTCTTTAGGTGAAGCTGACTTATTACGCCGTGCGATGGGTAAGAAAAAAGCCTCAGAAATGGAAAAACATCGAGAAATTTTTATTGATGGTTCGATGAAAAATGGAGTTAAAAAAGAAACTGCTGAGAATTTATTTAAACAAATGGTGCAATTTGCTGAATATTGTTTAAGTGAAGATACAGAAATTTTAACGGTAGAATATGGTGCAATTCCTATTGGTAAAATTGTCAAAGAAAATATTAATTGTCAAGTTTATAGTGTCGATAAAAATGGCTTTATTTATACTCAAAATATTGCTCAATGGCATAACAGAGGTGATCAAGAAGTTTTTGAATATGAATTAGAAGATGGTAGAATAATTCGGGCAACAAAAGATCATAAAATGATGACAAAAGATAATCAAATGTTACCCATCGATGATATTTTTACTCAAGGTTTAGATTTATTAGAAATAAATATTAAATATTAATACTCAATAATTTATTGATTAATGAATAGATCAAAAATTTCGCTAAAATCTTTTCTGATAAACTGTTCATGAGTCTTTTTTAACCAATTAAAACTATATACATTAATTGCTTTAAATTGTTCATCAGGTAAAGCATTATTAGTATAAGGTTTTAAACTTTTACTAGCTAAATCCAGACTTTTTTCTGCATATTCTAAGTAATGTTTATTCTCTCGTTGAATGGAACTGATTTTAACTAAAGTTTTGTACAAATTTTTTAAAGGTTCAATATCTTGTTTTATGACATCAATTGAATAAGAAATATTGCCAATATGGAATTTAATTTCAATGTCTAAATCAACTGTTCCAGCCGTTTCTAAAGTAACATCACTAATAGGATTATTTTTATAACTAAAACGTTTTAATAATCTTTTTTTGCTCGTAGCAGAAGAACCATCAAGATGAATTAAAGCATAATTTGTAAAACAATATTCATCTGATTTAGACTTAATAAGAAAATAGATTTTTTCACCGTCTTCATGGAGAATATAATCATCAGATTCAACCTTATGATAATCCTTGGGTGAAATAATTGTACCTATATCACTTAAACCTAATACATCCGAAGCAATATTTTTAAACATAGTTTAGTTACCTTGTTGATTTTTAGGTGAATAAATTTCATTATATAATAGTAAAAACAAAATTAGTTTTAATTAATTGACAAAATTATGATTGAGGATTAAAATTGAATATTTTAGATCAAAAATTATTTTAATAACGTTATAAATTCATGCCTTTAATTAAAGTTCAAACTTCTATCTCTACCCCAGATTCAGCAAAAGTAAAAAACTTATTAAGTAGCTTATCAGGTAAATTAGCCAAACATTTAGGAAAACCTGAATCTTATGTTATGACAGCTTTTGAATCTGATGTTATCATGAGTTTTGCAGGAACTTTTGAGCCTGTTTGCTATGTAAAAATAAAAAGTGTTGGTACAATGAATCCTAATCAAACTAAAGCAATGAGTCAAGATTTTTGTCAAGAAATTAATGATAATTTAGCCATAGCAAAAAACCGTATTTATATTGAATTTACTGATGCTAAAGGTTCAATGTGGGGTTGGAATAGTTCTACTTTTTAATGGTTAATTGATCACAAAAAATAAATACAGTAATCCTACTATATGAGATTTTCAGAGGCGTTAGCTAATCAGTTGTAAACTTCTAGGTATAGTAAAGTAATATTTATAAATTTATTTTTTATTTTTGGGAATATTTATTGTTTATTTCCTGATTTTTCTCTTAAAATCCGTAAAAGTGTCTCGAACTCTAAAGGTAAAGGTGCGATCGCCTCAATTCTTTCTTGAGTGATGGGGTGAGTTACAGTTAATCGGAAAGCGTGTAAAGCCTGACCAGTTAAATTGACTCCTACAAAATGACCAGCACTATACAAAGGATCACCCAAAATGGGATGTCGGAGGTGACTAGCATGGACTCGAATTTGATGAGTTCGTCCCGTTCCTAATGTAAAATGAATAAGAGAATAATTTCCTAGTTTTTCTTTTACCTTCCAATATGTAACGGCTTCTCTACCTCCTTTCTCTACAGGTACGATCGCCATTTTTTTCCCGTCTGCTGGGTGTCTGCCAATGGGTAAATCAATCATGCCAGATTCTGCTGAAAAAGATCCATAAACAACCCCCAAATATTCACGAGTTGCTGTTTTTGCCTTTATTTGAGATTGTAAACTATGTAAGACAGGCTCTGTCTTAGCCACCATGATTGCCCCTGTGGTATCCTTATCTAGCCTATGAACAATCCCCGGACGTTCAACACCACCTATACCTTGTAAATCAGGACAATGAGCTAATAAGGCATTAACTAAAGTTCCTTTGCTATGTCCGGGAGCAGGATGTACCACAAAGTTAGCTGGTTTATTAATAATAATCAAATATTCATCTTCATAAAGAATATCTAAAGGAATAACTTCAGGAATGAGTGAAGATTCGACAGGAGGAGGAATATGAACGACTATCTGATCATTTTCTTTTAAAATTGTCTTTTTTTGGGTGCAAATAGACTTATTAAGTAATACTTGCCCATCTTCGATTAATTTTTGAATACGTGATCGAGACAAACTTGCTAAATGATCAGCTAACCAGACATCAATCCTTTCTCCTGTGGTTGTAACAGTTAATGATTCTTGAGAATTTTCTAAAAATAATGATGATGTTGTATTAAGCACAAATTTTAAATAAGATTAAACGCAAATTTTAAAAAATAAGTAAATTGATTTTTTCTAACTTTTAATTCCTAATCCCTAATTATTTATTTGCTATTAACTAAATCTGGGATAATTTTTCCACTTTTGGAATTATCTCCTAAATCTTTACGAGAATCCGTTATCAACCAGTCAATGGCAGCCGCTTGTACATCAATAGCAGTACCAGTTTTATCTACACAGTAACGACCAAATACCAGTTTATCAACTAAACGAACTCCCGACCCAAGACGAGAATATTCAAAGATTACGCTATTATCAACGGTTGCACCTTCACAAATCCAACAATTAGGACCAATCATCGTTGGACCAACAATTTTTGCTCCATCTTCAATATGAGTCATTGCGCCAATATATACAGGACCAGTAATTTCCACTTTATCCCAATTAACAGATACATTTAAACCAGTATAAATTCCGGGTTGAACTTCTTTTCCGGGTATTTGTACGTTTTTTACTTCACCTTTTAAAACAGATCTTACCGCCTCCCAATAGTCTGGTACTTTTCCGATGTCTATCCACTCAAATTCCATGTTAACAGCATAAAAAGGTAAGTCCAATTCTACTAATTTCGGAAATAATTGACTTCCAATATCATATTCTTGATCTGGAGGTATATAGTCGATAATTTCAGGCTCAAATATATAAATACCAGTGTTGATTTGAGTACTTAAAGCTGATTCTACTGATGGTTTTTCCTGAAATGCCAATATTCGATCATTTTCATCAGTGACAACTACCCCATAACTAGAAACTTCTTCTTTAGGTACGGATTTCGTAACGACAGTAGCGATCGCACCTTTTTCTTTATGTTTTCTAACAACTTCTGTTAAATCGAGATCAATTAACGCATCACCACACAAAACGACAAAAGTATCATCAAAAAAAGGATTAAATTTTTGAATTTTTTTTAAGCCTCCAGCCGAACCTAAAGCTTCTCCTAATAATTCTCCATCAACAATTCTTCCCTCAAAAGAATAACCGATTTCAACTCCAAAGCGTTGACCATCCCGAAAATAGTTTTCAATTTCTTCAGCTAAATGACTTACATTAACCATAATTTGATTAAAACCATGTTTACGGAGTAATTCCACCAAAAATTCCATTACAGGTTTTTGTAAAATAGGTATTAAAGGCTTTGGAATAGTATGGGTAATAGGACGTACACGAGTTCCCTTCCCCGCCGCTAAAATCATTGCTTTCATAATGTGTTAATGATTATAAATAAAAATAAGGATAATAAATTCATTCCTAAAGATAACATTAAAAGCAATGAACAATAAAAATTAGGGGATAGGAGAAATTCTTAGTTATCTAACTGCAATACATTCTATCTCAACTAAAACATCTTTTGGTAAACGAGATACTTCTACACAAGCTCGTGCGGGGGGATTTTCGGAAAAGTATTCACTATAAACTTGATTCATTGGAGTAAAGTTAGCTAAATCACTGAGAAAAACACTTGTTTTAACTATATTTGACCATTGAACTCCCGCTTCTATCAAAATACCTTCAATATTCTTCATTACTTGCTTGGTTTGAGCTGTAATGTCTCCATCTCCTACTATTTCCCCTGTTTCGGGATTTAGAGGAATTTGTCCTGCTATAAAAATAAATTCTCCTTGAGCTGCGATAGCCTGACTATAAGGACCTAAAGGAAAAGGAGCATTTTTAGTATAAATAACTTTTTTGGTACTCACGGTAAAAATAAATAATTAAAAATAAACAATAAATCAATCGATGACTTAGGACTTAAAAAATAACTGCTGCCAAGAAAATGACAACAGTTGCTAGTATTATATACGAGTTTCTTAATAAGCCAGACCCATACTGCGGGTGGTTTCCGCACCTAAATAGACACGGATACTTAAAAAGTCGGTAGGACAAGCAGTCTCACAACGCTTGCAGCCAACACAATCTTCTGTACGGGGAGAGGACGCAATTTGTGCAGCTTTACAACCATCCCAAGGTACCATTTCTAGTACATCAAGAGGACAAGCACGAACACACTGGGTACAGCCGATACAGGTATCGTAAATTTTTACACTATGGGACATAAAATAAAGACTCCTTACTGAATTTTTATCAATGATTTCTCAATTTAAGGTTTACTTTACCGCAGTATATAATCTCCGTCACCTTTTCTGATATATAACTTCAAACTCTGTAACAATTATTATTAGTATAGTCGTAGAACATAGACTCAACTCTATGGTATTGTCAAAAAATCAATCATTTGTAATCATAGCAAGAGAAAAACTCCGTTATAATTGTTCGTAGGTACTTTTTTTGTTATAATTGCACTTATTCCGAAAAAGGATACAGCTTAGGGATAACATATTCCAAATTATCTTAAAATTAAATAAAGATATTTGTTTGACCGAAACAATTAATTCCAATATTTCATGAATCTAAATGACATACTACGCCTAAAGCGTTATTATGAGTCTAACCAAAGTTTGATTGCTATGGCTAAAGTAAAAAGCAATAGTATTCCTGTAAAAGTATTGATTTTCGGTGAAGGCAGGAGATAGGCAACAGAAAACAAGCAATCGTAAATCACTTTAATCGTGAGTTTTACAGCTATGGTTTTTACTGTTTAACTTTCTTCTGTTCTTGTTTATCACTACTTATACACCACTATCAAAGCAATAAATAACAAATTGATTAATAATAAAAGTCTTAAGATTATAGACGATAAAAGTTTGACTTACTTTTTTATTCTTGAGATAAATTAATGTCAAAAGAATTGATAGAGACTATGAATAATTACATATTTTTCTTAATTAATAATAGAGATTTATAACAAAGATAAAACCAGATCTTTAAATTTCCATCAGTCTTAAGAAACAGTGATTTCAATATTTATAAGATTAAGACATAAATGTAGAATTGTTTTATTGAGTAAATCATGATCAATAGATATAACCGAACTCAAAACGAAAATACTGATTGTATAAAAGCTTTTAGATAAATAATTCAGTATCTTAGGATTTTGAGAAATGCTATGGATAATTTAGGGAAAATTTTATCTTGAAGGTTTGAATCTCTGAATTTACAGCTGATAAGTAAGTAATAAATGTGGTCAAAAAAATAGTGACTCTATCAAGTTAAACAAAATGTAAAAAGCCATAAGGAATAATAACACTTTTATAAATTTTTTTTGAGGGAATTGAATGCCAAAACAAATTATTATTGCAGAAAAAAATCATATAGCGGCAGTATTTGCTGAGGATCAAATTCAAGAATTAGTAGTTGCTACAGGAAATCAACAGGTAGGAGATATTTATTTAGGTACGGTAGAAAATATAATTTCAGGTATAGATGCCGCTTTTGTGAACATCGGGGATGCAGAAAAAAATGGTTTTATTCATGTAACTGATTTAGGTCCTTTAAGATTAAGAAAAACCTCTGCGGCGATTACTGAATTATTATCACCTCAACAATCTGTATTAGTCCAAGTAATGAAAGAGCCTACTGGTTCAAAAGGCCCTCGTTTAACGGGAAATATTAGTCTTCCGGGTCGTTATCTGGTATTGATGCCTTATGGTAAAGGGGTTAGTTTATCTCGTAGAATCAAAAATGATAATGAACGTAATCGTTTACGAGCTTTAGCAATATTATTAAAACCAGCAGGAATGGGATTGTTGGTACGCACAGAAGCTGAAGGAACACCAGAGGAAGCTATTATTGAAGATTTAGAATTATTACAAAAACAGTGGGAAAAAATACAACAAGATGCTAATTCAATTAATCCTCCTGCTTTACTTAATCGAGATGATGACTTTATTCAAAGAGTACTAAGGGATATGTATGCTGATGAAGTTAATCGTATTGTTGTTGATTCAGAAGAAAGTGTTAAACGAGTCAAAAAACAGTTAATGAATTGGGGAGGAGGGAAACATCCTGAAGGAGTTGTTATAGATTATCATCAAGAATTTCGTCCGATTTTAGATTATTTTCGAGTTAATGCAGCGATTAAAGAAGCCTTAAAACCACGAGTTGATTTACCTTCTGGAGGTTATATTATCATCGAACCCACAGAAGCACTAACTGTTATTGACGTTAACTCCGGTTCTTTTACTCACTCTGCCACTTCCAGGGAAACGGTTTTATGGACAAATTATGAGGCGGCTGGAGAAATTGCTCGTCAGTTAAAGTTACGCAATATTGGTGGTGTCATTATTGTTGATTTTATCGATATGGATTCTCGTCGTGACAAATTAAAGTTATTAGAGCATTTTAATCGAGCCTTAAAAACTGATAAAGCACGTCCACAAATTGCTCAATTATCAGAGTTAGGATTAGTGGAATTAACCCGTAAACGTCAAGGGAAAAACATTTATGAATTATTTGGTCAACCTTGTTCTCATTGTGGCGGTTTAGGTTTAGTTGCACATTTACCCGGTCATCATCATGAAGTTGAATCGTTGCCACCTAGTTATTATCAACCAATTATTGTTAATAAAAACCCTGAAAAAACCATAATAGAAGATAAAAATACTTTCTTAGAAGATTATAATAATGAACAAGAAGATCTTGAATTAATCAATCATCCTAGTTATCAAGAGCAAACAAATGGTACTCGTCGTCGCCGCCGTCGTCGAGAAACTGGTGGTAAAGACGAACCAATTTTAGTAGCAAGTAATGGTATTGTTACAGAATCGGAGACTAAACCTGAAAGAAAAGAACGGGCTGTTTTACCTCGTACTCCCCGACGAGATGAAAGTAAGATGGAAAAAGTTGTGGTGAAAATGACACCAGCAGAGCAAGATATTTATGCTTTAATGGGGGTTTCTCCTTTGATTCATTTAGGGCAAGAATTTAAAGATCCTAAGTCTGTATTAATATATGTTTCTTCTGAAAATGATGAATCTAATATTCCTGATGATTTTTCCTCTCAAGATAGCTCTGATAAAGATATTTCCAAAAATTCAGTTTATCAGTCTGATAAAGACATTTCCGAAAATCCACTCTTCGAAGTTATTACCGATATAGTTCCTTCTCCTCTGGAAAATGAAGAATCAGAAGAAATATTCTCTTCAGAATTGTTAGAGTCAGAATCAGAAAGGTTAGAGGAAAATAATAATGATAATGACATAGAAATTGATGATATAGAGGAAGAAGTTTCTTTTTCTCTTAACAATAGTCTTGAGGCTGAAACCATCTCAGAAACTATTATTAAGGAAGCCTTAGAACAAGATCGCCCTGTGGTAAGAACTCGTCGTCGTCGTACATCTACTGTTGTCACAAGTGAGTAGTTTAGCTTTTAAATCTATTGAAAGTTTTTTTATAAAAGCTTGATAACTTATGCAGAACAACTATTTTTATGAGGTTTGAACACTACACTATATTGTGATTTTTTGTGGGCAATGCCCACTCTACATTAAATACAACACACAAGTTTTAAACTAGCAATATACTATAAACATGAAAAAAATAGTAAATACCATCTCTAATTTTTGTGTTGATACCTTTATTAATGATCCTTCTGCCTTAATTGTAGGAGTTGATGAGGTAGGTAGAGGATGTTTATTTGGTGAAGTGGTAGCTTGTGCTGTAGTGTTGCCTTTTGATGATTTTTATAAGTTAGAAAATATTGGAGTCACAGATAGTAAAAAATTAACGGCGAAAAAAAGACAGGTTTTATCACCCCAAATTCGAGAGATTGTCAAGGATTATCATATTGCATCAGTTGATAATTTGATTATTGATGAGATTAATATTTTTCAGGCTTCTTTACGAGCTATGACTAAAGCTATTGAACATTTATCAGTTATTCCTAGTTTATGTTTAGTTGATGGTAATGCTTTATTACCTCAATTAAAATATCCTCAACAAGCTCTGATTAAAGGTGATTTGCGATCGCCTATTATTGCGGCTGCGAGTATTTTAGCTAAAGTTTATCGTGATCAAAAAATGATGGAATATGACCAGCTATATCCCGAATACGATTTTAAAAATAATAAAGGATATGGCACAAAAAAGCATTTACAAGCCATTGAAAAATATGGTGTAACCCCTTTCCATCGATTGTCATTTTCTCCTTGTCAGCTAAAAGAGGAGAATAAGTAAGCTCAAACGCATTTATATTTACTGATGAAGATAAGACTAGGAGACTAGAAGACAGGGAAGATTTATTGATTTATCCATAACAACATAATATGCAACTTATATGGGTCTTAGCTTAACAGGTAATCGACAACTCTTATGAAGTCAGGCAATGGGCAATCAGATTTTTCTTGTCAACTTATTCACCTGTCTCGTCTTCACGATTTTTCTTTCTTCTTTTATCTCATTTGAGCAGTTTTAATCGTTAATTCTAATTTTTGATCTTGTCGTACGATCGCAAATTTGAGATTTTGATTAATACCAGTCGTTTCTACTAATTTTTGTAGTTGATTAGCATCTTTTATGGGTTGATTATTAACTTTAATGATGACATCACCTCGACGAATACCACCAGTTTCCGCAGGAGTATCAGGTAAAACTCTTACCACTAAAACACCTTCAATTTCAGGAATCAAAAATGTAGTATTAGGATCTTTGTTATTTTCTCTGGCTAATTCAGGAGTAATTTTTACCATTTGAATACCAACATAAGGGTGAGGTACTTCTTTTCCTGCCACTAAAGTAGTTTGTAATTCTTTAGCTCGATTGATAGGAATAGCGAAACCAATACCCATAGCATCGGCACGAATGGCGGTATTGATGCCAATTACGTCTCCTTGAGCATTTAAAAGTGGTCCTCCTGAATTTCCTGGGTTGATGGCGGCATCCGTTTGAATAAAGTCGATTTTTTTATCTAAAATGCCTACTTCAGAAGAAGGACGATTCAGAGTACTAATAATACCCAATGTGACGGTATTATCTAAACCAATGGGATTGCCAACGGCGATCGCCCAATCACCAACTCTGATGTTAGAAGAATCACCGAGGGAAGCAACAGGTAAATTTTGTCCTTGAGAATTAATTTTAACCACCGCTAAATCGGTAATTTGATCACTACCTTTAACTTCCCCCTCAAAAATTCTTCCATCTTTGAGAGTCACAGTAACTTTATCTGCACCACTGACAACATGAGCATTCGTTAAAATAATTCCTTGACTATCAACAATAAAACCTGAACCTAAACCAGTAACTTTTCTTTCTTGAGGCATACGATTACGAAATTGATCTCCAAAAAATTGGCGAAAAAAAGGATCTTCAAAAATAGGATCAATTGATCTAGTAATTACCTTTTCTGTATCAATTCTGACTACTGAATTTCCAGTTTTTTCTACGGCACGGGCGATAAAACTATCTTCAGTCAAAGCTACGGGAACTTGAGCAACAACATTATTATTAACTTGAGCTTCTGCCGTTAATGGATTAATTGCGCTAAAAACGATGACAACTCCCATCAATAAGGCAACTAAATGAGAAAAAAATTGATTAATAGATTTGCGAATATTCATAGATATTAAGGTAGATGTAAAGATTTTATACTTTTCCTATCAACAGACGTTAAGAAATAAGATAATAGTTTCGCAGTTTATAATTTTTATTGTATAGGGAAGCCGTCTTTTCCTTTAGATAGTTAAGCAGTAGTGTTTTCCCTAATAACAATGATTGATTATATCTGTGAATAACTCTAAATCTTGATCCCTTTGCCATTGGCGAGGATTTCAAGATCATATTAAGATCATAAATAACTCTTTAAGTTACTCATAAAAATCTTGTTTGGGAGAAAAAAATGTTACTAGATGCTGTAACTAATTTAATTAAAAATTATGATGTCTCCGGTCGTTATTTAGATCGTGACGCTATAGATTCCATCAAATCTTATTATCAATCAGGCACTACTAGACTTCAAGTTGCTACCATTATTAATGCTAATTCCCCTGAGTTAGTTAAAAATGCTGGAAGAAAATTATTTGAAGAAGTTCCCGAATTAATCCGAGCAGGTGGTAATGCTTATACCACTCGTCGTTACTCTGCTTGTTTAAGAGACATGGATTATTATCTTCGCTATGCTAGTTATGCTTTAGTAGCAGGTAATAATACTGTTTTAGATGAGAGAGTTTTACAAGGTTTGAGAGAAACTTATAATTCTCTTGGTGTACCTATTTCTCCCACTGTACGGGGTATTCAAATCATGAAAGAAATGATTAAGGAAATGGCTTTAGAAGCAGGAATTAACAATGTTGATTTTGTTGATGCACCTTTTGACCATCTTACTCGTGAATTGAGCGAAGTTTCTATCTAAATCTTTATCTACCATTGACAATGGATAATTAATCAACCTTTGAACGATATAGATCATAATAAAGATCTACTTAATTTAGTTTATCTTTTTGTATCTATTGAGTATTGCATTATTCATTGTTAATGGTTAATTATTAGATGAACTTTTCTAATTTTAGTTATGGGAATATTGTTGAAATTATTGCCCTTTTTTTCTTCGCTATTGTTTTTACTTTTATTGGCGATCGCTTAAACTTTCCCATTCCATGGCTATTAATTCCCATGATTTTAGGTTTAATATGGGCAATGGTAAAAAAAGAAGCTCAATCTTTACCAAAATTTTTCAGCATTACAGGACAAGCAATAATAGCCATTTTTACTGCCAGTCGTTTTTCTTTTGAAACTTTAACAACGGCACAAAATTATTTTTTCCCTTTATTAATCTGTATAATCGTTACAGCTAGTTTCAGTTTATTTAATGGATATGTAATATATAAATTTTCTGAACTTGACTTACCTAGTTGTTTTTTAGGGTGCACTCCCGGAGCTGGACCTAGTTTAGTAGCGATGAGTGAAGATATAGGTGCAGATGCCATTGTGGTTGCTGTTTTACAATATTTGAGAATTTTAATGGTATCAGTTATAGTACCCATTATTGCTAGTTTTTATATTACAGAAATTCCCTCAATTCCCACTCAAATAATTTCTCAGAATCATCATTTATTGCCATCTCTACCTCTACCGATAAATATTACTATCATCGCTTTATGTGCCTTTATAGGTGTTCAAATTGGTAAAATCATTAAATTACCCTCAAATTTATTTCTTGCCCCCTTCTTTAGCTGTTTACTACTTTTTTGTTTTTTCCCTTACGAAATCACTTTGCCAGTATCAATTTTTCGAGGAGGTTTACTATTATTAGGATTATCCATTGGGGTGAAATTTGAAATCAAAACTTTACAAAAGTTATTCAAAGCCGTATTGTTAGAAACAGCTTTAGTCATAATTCTGATTACGGTTTGTTGTCTAGTAGGATATTGGTTTCATTTAGTAACAAAAGTAGATACTTTAACCGCTTTATTAGGATCAACTCCGGGTGGATTAAGTGCGATGATGGCTACAGTCATTGAATTAGGAGGAAATTCTGGTTTTGTTTTAACCATGCAAATGACGAGAATGTTATTAATTTTAAGTTTAAGTCCTTTTATAGCGACTTCTTTAATTAAACAAACAAACACTAATGAATAATGAATGAGGTTATTTTCTCATCAAATTCTATTTTTGATACTTTGTTTGACAAATCCAGTATTAAATATTGATTCACACAAAATTAAACCCACCATAGAAATCAGGTGGGCTATTTTATATTGGATGAATTAAGATTCAAAAACTTACCTCAAAAAAATTGAGTTGCTAAAAGTTTACACAAAATCACTAATCAAATCTAGTTTTAGCTGTGGCTTGAGTATTCGTGAATTACATCTCAGAATTTAACCCAACAAACGGAACTCAAATAAGTAGTGATTAACTACCTTATACTCAGAAACGCCTCTTCTTTTGATTTTTATTTACACTACAACCACAACAGTCGAGCTAAACCATCTCAGAAGTCACAGTTTCGACAGAAGATTAGCAAAGACAATCAGAGCAGAAGGCACAAACCCTAACGTCACTTGAATAAAAGATTTTTGTTTTCCTTTTTTTGTACCTAATAACAATATAAATCTTTTTTTTTCTTTAGGCTACTAAAAAATAAATTTTGTAATATTTCTTCATGATTGACCATAAAAAATTACTTTTTATTTTCTGCTGATAAATTATAAACTAATCCTTCATAATGGGATCTAAGTTTAGATGTTGCTCTATTAAATCTGTCAGAGAATCGAGTAATTCTTCTCTTTGTTGGCGATAATTATTGATACCAGTGGGTAATGATGATAAACCTCGCTTTTGTCTTAAATTATTTAACCATGCTCTGCGCCATGCACCATTATCAAAAATGCCATGAAGATAACAACCCCAGATAGATTGTATTTCATTGACTAAGCCAAGGGTATCATCATCAAATAGTGAAAAATAGCGGATTTTTCTTTGTTTGCTTAAAGCTGGAATTAATTCGGTATAGCCTTGATGAATTTCATAACCATCTACAGGAAGAGCTTTTTGAGGATAGTTAGCGGCAACTTCTCTTTGACGAGTGATTTTTTCAGGTTTTAAAGTGGTTTTTATGGGTAATAAGTCTAATCCTTGACAAACGGGATCATATCCTTCAAGATGTTCAGGATCTAATATTTGATGTCCTAACATTTGAAATCCACCACAAATACCTATAATAGTACCTCCAGAGTCAGCATATTCTTTTATTTGTGACATCATGCCTGTTTCTTCGAGAATTTTTAAATCTGGGATGGTGGTTTTTGTGCCGGGGATGATAACAGCATCAGGATAACCAAGGGTTTGATGAGGTTCGATATATTCAATTAAAACACTATTTTCCGCTTCTAGGGGATCAAAGTCAGTAAAATTAGAAATATGAGGTAATTTGATAATATTAATTTTCAACTCATGATTTTTCTTTTTGCTAGGTTGATCAAGTAATCCGAGAGAATCTTCTGAGGGTAAAGCAGATTCAAACCAAGGAATCACACCTAATACAGGAATTTTGGTATATTCTTCTAACCATTTTATACCTGGATCTAGAATACTTTGATCTCCCCTAAATTTATTGATAACGATGCCTTTAATTAATGATTGTTCATCGGGATCTAATAATGCTAAAGTTCCGACTATATGAGCAAAAACCCCACCTCTTTCAATATCGGCAATGAGAATAGTTGACGCATTGAGATGTTTTGCTACTCGCATATTCGTTAAATCACGGTGTTTAAGATTAATTTCTGCTGGACTACCTGCACCTTCACAAACGATTAAGTCAAATTCTTGGGCTAAGATATCTAAACTTTCTGTAATCGCTTTCCAACCTCTATCAAAATAATCTTGATAGTATTCTTTAGCATTAGTAACTCCCACAGCTTCTCCTTTCATAATTACTTGAGATGTCATGTTACCTTGAGGCTTAAGTAAAATGGGATTCATTTCTACCCTAGGTGTGGTTTTTGCTCCCCAGGCTTGTAGTGCTTGAGCATAACCAATTTCACCTCCTGTTGGGGTTACATAGGCATTTAATGCCATATTTTGCCCTTTGAAGGGTGTAACTAACCAACCTTTACGCCATAATAAGCGACATAAAGCTGTAACAAGAGATGATTTACCTGCATGGGATGTAGTTCCCACTACCATTATTGCTTTCATTTATATTTTAAAGATGAATAATTAAGTTTTACTAATGATGAAAAAAGTTGGTGTCGGGACAATTTACAAAGTCATGTCACAATTAAGATTAAAATGATTGAGTAAATATTTATTGTTTATTCTAAAGGTCAAAGATTCAGTTAGGATCTTTTTATTCATTATCGATTTGCCATACAAAAATAATAAAATGTTTTTCTTAAAATCTAGTTTAATATTTAGTTTCGCACTAACTACTACTATTTATTCATCAGCAATAGCTCAAACTAGTTCAAAAATAATCAGTTTTAGTGATTGGTGTCGTCAAGAAGAATCTTTACCAACGGCTACTCAAAAGACTATTAATGTTATTATCAAGACTTTAAAAGTAGAAAATTGTCAACAGGCGGCGGAAATTGTGCCCAAAATTTTCACTATTAATATTAGCAGTCAAGGTGTTTCTGATTTACGCCCTTTTACGAGTTTTGTCAATTTAACCGAGTTAACTTTATATGATAATGAAATTAGTGATATTACTCCTTTAAACTCTTTAACTAATTTAAAAAAATTAATTATTGGTCATAATCAAATAACAGATATTACCCCACTAAAATCTTTAACTAATTTAGAAAAACTTTATCTGAGTGATAACCAAATCAATGATATTGAGCCTTTATCTTCACTCACTAATTTAAAAACTTTATATATAAATCAAAATAATATTAGTGATTTAAAACCGATTGAAAATTTAACTAATTTAGAACAATTATATGCGAAAGAAAATCGGATTCAGGATTTAAAGCCGATAAAAGATTTAACCAACTTAAAAGAGTTATATTTGGATAACAATAAAATTTTTGACTTGACTCCTTTAACTAAACTTAAAAACTTAGAAGAATTATCTCTTAATAATAATAATATTACTAATTCTAATGTAGAATCTTTATTTAATTTAGATAATTTACAACAACTGTATATTCATAACAATCCTGTATCTCGTCAATTTTGTCCAAATAATAAACAAGCCCTTTGTTTTATTGGTAATAGATAAATTAGTATTAATAATTGACAATAAAAAATTATCAGCAAAATATGAATATTCAAGAAAATAAAATAAAAATAGGTTCATTAGAATGGTTTTATCGGGAAGGTTTGCCCAATGAAGATAAGAAAAAAAACCCCGTCATTTTTCTTCATGGCTTACTTTCTCAAAGTTTTTCTTGGTTAGAAATTATGCCTATTTTAACAGAATATGGTTATCATGCTATAGCCCCTGATTGGTTAGGTTGGGGGTTATCAGATAAACCAGATAAAAGAGATTTTGACTATACTCCTTCTAGTTATATCAAAGCATTTACAGAATTTATAGAAGGTTTAAAATTAGACAAAATTTCTTTAGTAGTGCAAGGTTTTTTGGCAACGATTGGAATTCAATATGCTTTGCAATATCCTGAAAAAATTGATAAATTAATTATTTTAAATACCCCTATTTCTTCCTCTGCAAAACTACCTTGGCAAATTGCACAATGTGGAGTTCTTTTTTTAGGTGATATGGTGACACAAGATCCCTTAATTGTTGATCGAACTTTAGAAAAAGGGTCAGGTTTTGTCATTTCTGATCAAAATTTAGCTTTTTATCGTAAACCAATTGTTACCTCCTCTTTAGCTGGTAGAACATTAGTTACAGTGGTAAAAAAATTAAACTTAAAGCAAGTAACAAGGGAGATTGAAACGGGTTTACAACAATGGCAAAAATCTTGTTTAATTATCTGGGGAAAAGATGATCCTTGGCTAGAAATTACCCCAGTAGAAGAATTAGTTAATAGCAATAAAAAACTTAAATTAATTACTATTGAAGAAGCAAAACATTATCCTCAAGAACATTTTTCTAAGGAAATTTCACCTATGATAGTTAATTTTTTAGGTAGTAATAATTAAGTTTATTATTGATAAAGAATTTTAGGTTTTACAGACTCAGATCAATATATAATCAATTAATTATTTAATCCATTCTTAGAGATTTTTGTGTTACCAATTCTGCTTCGGTAGCAATAATTTCTTGATAATAATAGGTCATTTTAGTTAAATCTTTTTCTTGAGTTAATTCTGTTATTTTTTGTTGACAATATTGTTTATATTTTTCAAGTTTAACAGTTTCTAAACAGGCAATGGCAGCTTGAATATAATGTTCGGGCTGAAATAAAAATTGTTTTTGATTTTCATTAAGATTAAAAAAGTTACTTAATTTTTTTGCCATATCTGGATTATTAACCATATTTTCTTGTACAGTATTTAATAAATAATTATGATCATTATTCGTGTTTAAACTCAAAGAAACTTGATGTATTTTTTGCCACAAAAAACGATGGGAAACTAAGCTAAATACTAAATCTTTTTCATCTAATTGATTAATAATTATTTGCCTATAATCAGGACAATGAAGATAAATTAATAATAATAAAAACTCTGATTGTTCTACTTGATTATTTTGAATAGATTTATCAATATTTTTATAGTTTTTTTTCTTGTAATAAGAATTATAACTATTCTGTTTAAGAGCAAACTGTAAACTCTGATGAATTTTTTTAAAATCTTGACTATTCAGTCCTAAATATTGACTTCTTTTAGTACTTAAAATTTCGGCACAAGATGATAAATAATAATCTTTAGTGGCATTATTCGTAATTTTATTTAATAACTTAACTAAAGATTGAAAAGCTAATTCATAATCTGCACTATTTTGTAAGTTTTTGTTGTTAATAATTTGCTCAATTTGCCAGTCTAACCATAATGGTGATTTATTAATTAATTCTTGATATTTATCGCCAGAATCTTCACTAGATTGTAAAAATTCATCGGCATCTTTACCATTAGGAATAGTTAAAATTTTTAGTTTTAATTGTCCACTATAAACTAAATTTTCTACCTCTTTTATTGCTCTTTGAGTTGCTTTTAAACCTGCTTTATCTGCATCGAAATTAACAATAATTTCTTTTGATTCTGTATAACGAGAAAGTTGTTTTATATGATGTTCAGTTAATGCTGTACCCAAAACGGCAACTACATTATCTATTCCATAATTATGAAGAGTAATGGCATCAAAATAACCTTCAACGATAATTGCTTTATCTTGTTTAATAATATTTTTTTGAGCAAAATTTAGGGCAAATAAAGTTTTACTTTTAGAAAATAAGTTAGTTTCAGGAGAGTTTAAATATTTAGGTTCACTACCATCTAAACTTCTTGCACCAAAAGCGATTATTTTTCCATTAATATCTTGAATAGGAATCATTAAACGATCACGAAAATAGTCAATATAACCTTCTCCTTTTGATTTTTTTTTAATTAATCCAGTTTGTTCAACTAAGATAACTGAATAGTGTTTAATTTCTACTAAATAATGATATAAAGTTTGCCATCCTTCAGGTGCATAACCCAGCTTAAATTTTTCGATATTTTCTGGTGATAAATTACGTTGATTTTTAAGATATCGTAGGGCTTCTTGTCCTTCTCCTTGTTGTAAACTATATTGATAAAAATTAGTAGCTACGGCTAAAATTTCATATAGTTGATCTCTCAATGAAATTTGTTTTTGTATTTCTTCTTGATCTTCAACGGCTAAAGTTTTAATTGGTATTTGATAACGCCCCGCTAAATTAAAAATCACATCTCGAAAAGACTGTTTACCAATTTCCATCAAAAATTTAATTGCACCACCGCCAGCACCACAACCAAAGCAGTAGTATAATTGCTTGTTTTGGCTTACGGTGAAACTAGGACTTTTTTCGTCGTGAAATGGACATAAACCAACAAAATCTCGTCCTTTTTTTTGCATCACGACGTAATCAGAAACCACTTCTACTAAATCAACTTTTTCTTTAACTTCAGCGATCGTATCAGGATGGAGACTAATATTTTTCACAATTACAAAACTATAAACTATTAGCAATAAAAAATACTATAGCAGGAGATTTGAGAATAAGTAATAAATTTCTTTTCGTAATAATAATTGTTAGATTTCAGATAATTTAAGCTAAAAGATGGCTTTAATATGTAAATCAATTACAACTTGAATTAACTTTAGTAAATAAGTTGAAAAAATAAATTTTAATAATCTTAAAGTTAAGCAAAAGTTTCTGGTTGGTATCCTAAGCCACGAGTAAATTCTTGGCGAAAAATTTCAATACGATCAAGATCTGGTTTCCCATGAGAAACGATAGCAACTCGATAATTACGCATTACCCTCACTGGAGAGTCCCCCATGTCTAAACTCCAAAACACTATCTCTAAACGAACACCTGGATTATATGGTGTGCCTAATTCTGTCAAAAATGCCTTAATATTACAATCTTCTTGAAAAGATAAAACTAAAGGGATTTTGATTCTGATAACCCAACCATTAATTTGATGAATCACCGTCAAAGAGGCAGATTTTAAAAAAGTCATGGTTTCAAAATAATTAATAACCCTAAGTATTAAACTAGCATTACCTAAAAAATAGACATATTCCATTACTATCCACTCCCTAAAACTGGTCACCACTTTTAACTTCCCTTTATTATCTCTTCCATGGGAAATTGATGGTTAGGGTTAAATTCCTCTTTCTTTAATTTTGAATATGGGTAAAATTCCCCATTAAAACTAAAACATAAATAGAATTACCATAATAATCGCAAAAAACGAGAAAATTAATTGTTAATTATTCGTTGCAATTAATGTTCTAGCAACTGATATACAATGAAAGTGAGATCTTCTGAATGAGAACGAATAATCATGACACAATCTTCTGATCGCCAAAGAAAGCAACCTTTACCAGTACCTCCCTTAATTTCCCAAACAAAGCCTCAAGGAATAACTAATATAGAAGATAAAACAAATATTAATCCTGATGATTCTGTTATCTCTTTAGGAAAAAACACAAATTCCCTTCAACCATTTAATATTCCTGATTTAGATGACGATGATTTTGACTCGGAAGAAAAGACGCAAATCAATACACCCGGTATGTTACCACCATTAAACAATCAGGGCAAATTTCCCCCATTAAGTCCTCCTCCTTTATCTTCTTCTCCTCGATCACCTCTTAATAATAAAAATATACAATCAAAAGCTCAAAATAATACGCCCGTAGGAGGAATTCCCCCTTTAAATTCTTCTTCAGCACCTCCTCGAATGACAGCTAAACCCGGAGAAACAGATGTTCGTAAAGGTTCAGTTATGGACAGATCTCCTGCACCCGCATCTTTAAGAGCCGGTCCTCAAGGAGCAGCTCGTTCTTCAACTCCCCCAGTAGGAAGAGCACCGGGACAACCGTCCCTCCATGAGTTAGTACAGATAGCCTATGACAATGGTTATTCTGATGTGCATTTAGGGGTGGGTGAATTTCCTCGAATGCGTGATCGTGGAGAAATGATGATTTTAGAGGAGTATCCCGAAATTGATCTTAATACTTTCATGAGTTGGTTACGAGAAATTTTACGAGATGATGAAATACAAAGGTTTAAAAAAGAATTAGAATTTGATGGGGCGACTCAATACGATTTTGCAAGGGTTCGGATTAACGTTTTTGATACTTTAAGAGGACCTGCTTTAGTGTTACGTTTAATTCCTCTCAAAATCTTAACTTTAGAACAATTGCGTCTTCCTCCCATTTTCAGAGATATTTGTGATGCCCATAAAGGTTTAATTTTGGTTACAGGACCAACGGGTTCAGGTAAATCAACCACTCTAGCGGCAATGGTGGATCATATCAATAGTGAACACGCAAAACATATTATCACCATTGAAGATCCAGTAGAATTTGTTCATAAAAGTCGTAAATCTCTCATTAAACAACGAGAAGTTGGAATGCACACCCTTAAGTTTGATAACGCCTTAAAAGCCTCTCTTCGGGAAGATCCCGACATTATCCTTGTAGGGGAAATGCGAGATAAGGAAACTGTGAATACCGCCCTTAAAGCGGCTCAAACAGGTCACTTAGTTATGGGTACTTTACATACCAATAGTGCGGTTAAAACCCTTGAACGTATTTTCACCCTTTATACCGCCGAAGAGCAACCAGCTATGAGATCAGCGATCGCCGAATCTTTAGTCGGTATTATTGCACAAGGGCTATGTCGTACGACAGACGGTAAACGAGCCGCTTATCATGATATTTTAATCAATACTGAAACGGTAAAAGATTATATTCTCAGTAACAAATACGAAGAAATTGGAATGTTGATGGCTGAAGGTGAATTTGACGGTATGATTACCATGAATAAATCCCTATTTGAACTTTATCAAGAAGGGCGTATCACTGAAGAAACTGCCTTAGAAAGATCTCCTACCCGTAACGAAATGGCGATGATGTTACGAGGCAGAGTTTAATGGTTAATAGTTGATAATTGATAGTGAAACTTAAAGAAAATAATCAATTATTCATTGCTAAAGTCACTAATTTATCAACTAGATCAGGAAAACTAACTCCCGAAGCCTCCCATAATTGTGGATACATACTTAAAGCAGTAAAACCGGGTAAAGTATTAATTTCATTAATTAAAATTTCTTCCGTCTCAGGAATATAAAAGAAATCTACCCTTGATAAACCTCTACCATCAAGAGCTTGAAAGGCTTTGATTGACATTTCCTGAATTTTGGTAGCAATATGAGGTGGAATATCCGCAGGAATGATTAAATTTGCTCTACCATCAGTATATTTAGTCTCATAATCATAAAAATCTGCATCATAAGTAATTTCACCAATAACAGATGCTTTGGGATTATCGTTACCTAACACTGCACATTCTACTTCCCTCGCTTTAACTCCTGCTTCCACAATCACACGACGATCAAGACTAGCCGCTTCATCTAAGGCTTTTTCTAGTTCACTTCTTGTTCTTACTTTCGTAATTCCTACCGATGAACCTAAGTTAGCAGGTTTCACAAAACAAGGATAACCCAATGTTGTATCAATGCCATCGCATAATTTTGAAAAACCACAAGCACCACTAAAAATCTCATCACGGGTAACGGCTAAATAGGTTACTTGAGATAAGCCAACTTGAGCAAAAGCATTTTTCATGGCAATTTTATCCATACCTACCGCCGAACCAAGAACACCTAAGCCTACAAAAGGGACTTGCATTAAAGTTAATAACCCTTGTACTGTGCCATCTTCACCATTTGGTCCATGTAATACGGGAAACCAAACTTGAACCTGATTGCATTCATCAGGAAATTGCCATTGAGGACTAGAATTATTATCATCATGGAAAGAGATACCTGTTTTTAAAACATTCTTAGCCGTTTCACCCCCTAACCATACTCCCGAAAGTTGAATATAAATAGGGATAACTTCGTATTTTTCAGCATTTTCTCCCACGGATAACCCTTTGGTGATCGCTTGTGCTGATTTTATAGAAACTTCATGCTCTCCTGACTTTCCACCGAATAATAAACCTACTTTAACTTTACCCATAAAAATTAATATTTATCCATAAAAATAAAAAACTAAAGTTTAAATGTTACCTTATTTTGGCAATTTTAGTTGAAGTTTAATGCTCTATAGTTACAATGAAAAAGAAAAATATAAGGGAGATTTTATAGTGAGACTAATTGCTGAAAAACCGATAACTTTAGCTAAATTTTTACAACGCCCCGAAACTAAACCAACCCAAGAATCTTAATAATCAAATCATCAGGATTCTTGGGTTAGAAACCCCGCCCTAAAAGTGCGGCTTTATATTTATTTCTACTTTACCATATTGACAACTTTTATTCTTCGACATATAATGAAAATATAGCGAGAAATTAAAGGCTATGTTTAAAACTCAAAAAAATCAAATTAGAGGACTGTCTCAAACAGAGTATTTAGCTTTACAAGAACTTTGTAGATTGTCAAAAAACCTCTACAATGTAGGGCTATACTCTGTTAGGCAGTTCTTTTTTGCTGAGAAAGCATTTCTTCGCTACGAATCGAATTACCATCAATGTAAAACTAATGAAAATTATCAATTATTAAATACTGATATTGCTCAACAAACTTTAAAAGTTGTAGATAGAAGTTTCCGTTCGTTTTTTAATTTAATTAAAAAGGCTAAGTCTGGAAATTACCAATTCAATCAAATATCTCTGCCACGCTACCTTAAAAAAGATGGCTATTTTAGCTTAATTATCCCTAGAATTAAAGTTAAAGATGGATTTTTTAAAGTACCTACGTCTAGGGAGTTTAAGGCTAAATATGGTGAAGTTAAATTACCTTTCCCTGACAGATTAGTTGATAAAAGTTTAAAAGAAGTACGAATACATCCTAAATATAATTGCCAGTTTTTTGAGGTAGAATTTATTACTGAGGAAGAACTACAAATTGTTGAGTTTAAGTCTGACAATGCCTTATGTATAGATCTGGGACTTAATAATTTAGCAACTTGTGTAAGTACCAATGGGGCATCGTTTATTATCGATGGTCACAAATTAAAAAGTTATAACCACTGGTACAATAAATCAAACGCTAAGTTACAATCAATCAAGGACAAACAAGGTACTAAAGGAGTAACTAAAAGACAAGGACGATTATTATTAAAAAGGAATAATCAAATTCGAGATTATCTAAGCAAAACAGCTAGATATATTATTGAAAATTGTCTCAGGTTAGATATTGGCACTCTAATAGTAGGGACGAACAAAGGTTGGAAACAAGATATTAACATTGGAAAAAGGAATAATCAGAATTTTGTTCAAATACCTTTTTATTCGTTAAAAGAGAAGTTAAAATCTTTATGTGAAACTTATGGAATTCAGTACATAGAGCAGGAAGAATCTTATACCAGTAAAGCAAGTGCTTTAGACAATGACCCTATTCCTAACTATAATCCTGATAACACGGCTAAATATACCTTTAGTGGTAAACGAGTAAAAAGGGGATTGTATGAATCGAAGGATGGTATCAGGGTTAATGCCGATGCTAATGGGGCATGGAATATAGGACGTAAAAGTAACCATGAGGGATTTTCCCAAGTGTGTAAGGGGCTTTTGACTAGCCCTTTAAGAATAAGTGACTTGAATGTAAGTTTAAGTTAACTTCTTAAGAATCCTCGTGGCTTTAGCCCGATGGAGTGTCAACCAAAAAGCAATGCCTCAAGGAAAACATAGCCGCATTCAAGGTAAATTAACTAAAATGATTAACGATGTAGTCGAAGAATCTAAAATTGCTTTAGCTTTTCCTTAATTGAGATGTACTTTCGGTGGTAAATCCATTGTACCTGATATAGTAGTTTTGACTTATGATCATATTCCTAAAGAAGAAAATGGCGGTATTACTAACATAGTTTCTATTATGCCTGATTGGATGATTGAAATTGTTTCCCCCCGATGAAAATCAGAGTACAATCATTAAAAAAATAGTTCGTTGTCTTGAGTCTGGTTGTGAGTTAGCATGGATTTATTGATCCTCAAGAAAAGATAATCTTTGCATACTATCCCCAAAAAGTAGCTTTTTTTGATACTAATTTTGATGTGTTACCAGTACCAGATTTTATCAAAGAATTAAAATTAACTAATGGAGATGTTTTTTCATGGTTAAAATTTTAGTTTTAGTCAAGAAAAGTTAAATAAATATAAGAATTCTAAATAATTAAGTAAATTAGAGGCTAACTTATTAATAATATAGCACTTTGTAATAAACCAATAATTAAACCCAAAATTCCACCTAAATTAACTATAGCTTGTAATTCACTTTGAACAATACTTTGAGTCGCTTCTTCTAAATGTTCAGGAGTTGTTGCTTTTACTCTTTCAATAATAACCTGATCAATAGATAAAATAGGAATAGCTTGAGCAACAATTTTTTCTAAATCTTCTTCTAAATAACGCTCTAAAATTAAAGCTAATTCTTCACTAATTAAACTTAAAGAAGTATTTACTACTATTGATGCTTGTAAACGATTAATAATTAAAATTGATACTTTATCCCAATCAATAGATAAACCAAATTCATGTAAAAAATCTGCACCTTTTTCTTGAATATAATCTCTGACGGCTTTATTAGTTGTTTGCCTTAATTGTTTAACAGTAGCTACGGGTAAATTTTGTAAAGAAAAACTTAAAAAAAATTCTTTTAATCTATTTCTAATTTCCAGAGATAAAAGTAACTCTTTAATGCGTAAGTTAGCCATTTCTTTTTCGTCTAAACAGAAAGTGCGCAAACGATTTAAAGCATTTTTTAATCCAAATAAATTTGCGACAACCCAATAAGTGCCGCTAGTTTTTTCCTTGAAACCCTCATCGATAACATTAATATTTCTATCTGTTAAAAAATTAACCAACGCTTGACGTAATAAATCTGGTGCAAAAATAACTTGTAATAACCAATCTGATAATTGTCTAGCTTGTGCTTCCGTTAATTTAAACTCTAATAAAACACGGTCAAAAATTTGATCAATTTGAGTAGATAAAAAGTCATCTTTTCTGGCTAAAACTTTTAATAACTTTGGTAAAGCATCACCAAATAAATCTCTTAAAATATCAGCTAATATTTTTGCTGACTTTTGTTCTTTATCTTCTTTGATTTGCTTTAATGTTAACTGTAATAACCATAAAATTGCCCCTTCAACTCGCTCAGTTTGTAATAATCTTTTAGCTAATTTTTGTAATTCTTCAGGAGTTAATAAAGAGTTCATAATAGTATCAGAAACTCTTTTGGCTAATCTTTCTTGATTTCTGGGAATTAAACCAGGTGTAAAAGGTAATTGTTTTTGAAATAAAAATAAAGGTTTATAAGGACGAAATAGCATTTTTATTGCTAAATCATTAGTAAAATATCCTATAACTGAACCAGCTATAGGAGGAAGTGCGATTTGCCACCAATTATAAAATTCCAACGGCATTATTTTTAACTAATTAATTATAAATATAATATTTTATTTTTTAATAAACTATGATACAAATAAGAAATAAAATTGATAGTTATCAGATTTATACGACAAAGTATTAAAATAAAAGCTATATTTATCTCAAGTTTTAACTTAAAATCAACATAAATAACTAAATTAAAATACAATTAAACTATCGTAAAAAAGTGTTATTTTTTTCTTCGGTTTATTATCAATTTTTTCTTATCCATTGTTAATTTTTTTTACTATTTAGTTAATACCAAGACTCCCATTATACCACCAAATAAAGGGTAATGAACTGCTTGAGAAAAACCAGCATTTAAACCTAGTTGAATTTGAGTTTCACCGTTAGGAAAGCGCTCTAAACTAGGGTAAATATAAGCATATTCCGAAGAAGCCCCCAAAAAATCGGCAATTCTCACCACTACGTTATCCAAATACCATTTCTGACTATTAGCAATCCAATCTTCTGTTGGTTTATGAAAATCTAAAATAGCCATTTTTGCGTTAGGTTTTAACACCCGTCGAATCTCAAGTAAACAAGCAGGAATATCAGTAACATTTCTTAAACCATAACCCATTGTTCCACAATCAAAAGAATTATTCTCAAATGGTAAATTTAACACATCTGCTTCTAACCACTCAATTTCACTATTAAAAGACTTAGTTTTTTGCTTTTTTCTTGCTTCTGCTAATAACTCTGATGAAAAATCGACTCCGATAACCTTTCCTTTTTGTAGTTGCTTTGCCATTAAAAAAGTTAAATCTCCAGTACCACAACATAAATCTAAAGCAGTTTCCCTCGTTTGTGGATGACTCCATTTTACCGTCATTAATTTCCAAATACGATGAAAACCAAAACTCAACCAATCATTCATTTGATCATAAACTGGTGCAATGTCATTAAAAAGATTTTGAATATCTTGAGAATTAGGAGAAGAATTCATTTTTAATAGTTGATAATTAGTAAAAAATTACTTATGATTAGGCGGAAATATTTTTGCAAAATATGCTATTATGTGGTAAGATAATCTCAAGCAATAATTTTCTACTCAAATTTGCTTAAAATAAAAGTTGGTGATAAAGTTGTACTCATGAGAATTATAAGAATCAGCAAATAAATAGCTATTCTCGTGAAGATTTGAACAAATAATAAAACCAACAATAATTATAACAGTATCAGTAATATAGAAAAAACTTTATGCGGAATAAGCAAGTACTTCATCCTATGGTGAAATTGCAACAAAAAGTATCTTCCCTCGTCAATTCACAAATTATTCAGCCCCAAGATAACATCGGTAAAATTGCCTTATTATTTGGAGATGAATGGAAATTTCTCAAGTCAGAATTATTAGCCTTTGGTTTTTCGATGCAAGATCCTGTAAGTGACATAATTATAGTTGAGAAATGGGACGAGGAATAATTAACAATTAATAATTAACAAGTTAAAGTTATTAATCAATTATTAACTGTTAATTTTTTGATCATTTTTGATAGGAAGGGAATAAGTCTCTGGGGAAATCTTCCGCACTTAAACAAGTTGTCATCGCTTTAGTAGGATCAGTTACTTGTGGAGTACGAGACAATGCAATCACACATTCGGAATGTCTGGCTGGTAAAAGACTAGCTTGACAGGTATTTAATGCCATCATAACAGGAGATATTTTAGTCATTAAGGTATTATCCTCAGTGGTGGCAAATAAATTAGTTTCGGTTTCTGTGGTTACTACTTCTTTTTTCTCTAAGGTACTTTTTGATGTAGTCTTTAAAATACTAGTTTTATTAATGTTAACTACACAATTACCCATATCAACAGGTCGTCTTACTTGGTAACAACTTTTAAGAGCATCAATGGCTTTGATGTCCGTACCAGTAGCAATAGTACGCACACAAGTAGATAATTCCCTAGGCACTAAAGCATCAGCACAACCTGTTTGAGCTTGTTCTGTAGTAACACCTGCGGTGATTAAATCTTTAAGACAAACGTCAAATTGATTATTTGCTTTTGCACTGTTAGGGAAAACAAAAGTAAATAGAGATGGAGAAACAAGAATCAGGGTTGTTAATTTAAAAATGCTTTTCATAATAGATATTTTTAGTGAAAACTATCTCTTAATATATCTCAAATAATATAGCAATCAAGAGCAAACAATTAACAATTAACGATGAGAGATTTATTTTGATGTTTAACTATCAAGTTAAAAAACAGCAATCATCCACTGTCAATTGTCAATTGTCAATTATTTAGTATTCTGGCACAGAAGAGTCGATTTCTTTACTCCATGCTAAAATGCCGCCTTTAACGTTAATGCCTTCGATTCCAGCTTGTTTAAGGATTTGTAAAGCCTTAGTTGAGCGTCCACCCATTTTACAATGAGCGATGAGACGATGACCATTAACATC
Source organism: Geminocystis sp. NIES-3708 (assembly GCF_001548095.1). Lineage (NCBI taxonomy): Bacteria > Bacillati > Cyanobacteriota > Cyanophyceae > Chroococcales > Geminocystaceae > Geminocystis > Geminocystis sp. NIES-3708. The sequence continues at coordinate 3,515,942 of NZ_AP014815.1, forward strand.
AATTAATTCTTTAATTTTTTGTACACCTTCACCATTTTCAATATCAGGTAAAGGAATTAAAACCGAGTTAGGAATTTTGGCGATTTCATACTCATTGGGATTACGTACGTCAATTAAAACAAAATCATGAGGATGACTATCCAATAAGAATTTTAAATCATGAACAGTAATTTCTTGGAATTCTTCTTTTGCTTTTGCTTCTTGTGCTTGGGCTTGAGGGATTCCACAAAATTGTTCATAGTCAATGAGTTTTTCAATGACAGGGCGCACGGGATTCGGACGTAATTTTAATTCCCTAAATTTCATATCCCAAGCGTTAAATAACAATAAACGTCCACTGAGAGTATTATTTGCTCCTAAAATGATTTTAATGGCTTCTGTGGCTTGAATTGTTCCAATGATGCCGGGTAATACTCCTAAAACTCCACCTTCAGCACAAGAAGGCACCATTCCGGGTGGTGGTGGTTCAGGATATAAGTCACGATAATTCGGACCACCTTCATAATTGAAAACGGTTGCTTGTCCTTCAAAGCGGAAGATTGAGCCGTAAACATTAGGTTTGTTTAACAATACACAAGCATCGTTAACAAGATAACGAGTAGGAAAATTATCTGTACCGTCAATGATTATATCGTAGGGTTCAAGAATTGATAGAGCATTTTCTGCACTTAAACGAGTTTCATATAAATCGACTTGACAAGCGGGATTAATATCTAAAATACGGTGTTTCGCAGACTCTATTTTTGGTTTACCTACCCATGATGTACCATGAATAATTTGTCTTTGTAAATTGGAGGTATCTACTATATCAAAATCAACGATGCCGATTCTACCAATACCAGAGGCGGCTAAATAGAGAATCAAAGGCGAACCTAATCCTCCTGTACCGATACAGAGTACACTCGCCGCTTTAATACGTTTTTGCCCTTCTAAACCCACTTCAGGCAAAATTATATGTCTAGCATAGCGCTCGTACTCTTCTTTATTGAGTTCTATCGCTTCTAAATTAGGATTGAGCATTTTAATCTTTTTGTCTACCAGAAATCAATTTCTGTTTTTGTTCGTAAATTACTATTTTAGCAAACACTCAACTATTAACCATCAACAATTAATATTTAATCTGTAATTAAGTTGCTGTAACTATTTACTAATGCTATGTATAAAAAAAATTTAGTAAAACTATTGACAAATATGTTTAAGATTCTATATGATGATTGTTTGGATAATTTTTGTCTTTACCTTTTCTTAACCTTACTATGAATACTCAAGTTTTATTACAACTAAAGAAAAAACATAAACTAGGTTTTGGCTGAGGTAAGAGAAAAAATCTGTTAAAATCAATTGTCCCTATTAGTAAACACAGTATGGAGTGAGTTGACAAGAATGAACAAAGTGGGTACACATTTAGTGGTAGATGCTTGGCAAGCACCAGCAGATCTTTTGAATGATCCAGAAAGAATCCGTCAAGGCTTGTTAGATGCTATTAAGGCTGGAAAGGCGACTTTAATAGACATGTGTGTACACCAATTTAGTCCCCATGGGGTAACAGCTACCGTTACTTTGGCGGAATCTCACATTGCAATTCATACTTGGCCTGAATATGGTTATTTTGCCGCAGATTTATTTTTCTGTGGTGCTGGACAACCTAAAGAAGCCATGAAAGTATTACAAGTTGCACTCGAAGCTAAACAGGCAACCATGAGAGAAATCGATCGAGGTTTTCCTGAAGCGTTTGTAAATCAACATACTACTACCATGAAAGAGGAGTATATTCCTACTTTACAAGGTGTGGCTTAGTGCTCAAGACTTGTTTTACCCTCAAATACTCTTAATGTTCTAAAAAATCTGATAATCTTTTTATGATCTTTAATTTCCAGAACCAACCACATTTGAGGGTTATTGAATCAGCAATTAGACATAAATAAATATAATTTGTAGTTATTAATTTTATGTCTAATTCAAGAATTAACTAAGTTTATTTTTCTTATCAATTATTAAAAAGCGATCGCTACGGCTAAAATAAATGATAGAATAAATAATATACTCTATTTATAGTTAGAGGTGATGAGAAAATGAATCAACATGACCCGAACGAGATTTCTTGGAGTCCTGAAACGACTTTTCTGATCGTGTTTTTATTGATATTAATTCCTTTACTTATTATTGGTTTTGTCTCTTCTTAATAAGATAAAGTAATAAGCTCAAATTATTTGCCTGAAGGATGTTTCCTCAATTTTTTAGAGCTTCGATGTTCAGTTTTTACAAAGTTTTACTTTTTTTAATTTAATTAATTTACGGTTTATTTATCATTGGCAAAATTTGTTTCTCTGTTACGTTCTCATAAAGTTTTTCTTCAGGTAAAATGAAAATAATTGGTCCGTTGCCACATTTCCCAAAACAATATTGAGTGGTAACGATAAATTCCTCGGATTCGTATTTTTTGATGATGTTTAATAATTTATTTGCACCATCTTTAGAACAAGATTTACCTTTACAAATAACCAGTAATTTTGGTGAGATTTTCATTGCATAAAAATGTAATTAGCCAATAGGATCAAATAACTGGATGAGGTACTAAGACTGTTATTGTTTATATAATAACTTAAATTTATTTTCTGAGATTAAGTTTGTGATTTTTTTAGTATTTTTGAATAATAGTCAGATTATTAATAAGCAAAAGTTAAATTAAATGAATTTTGAGTTTGAATATACAAAGGTTGATAATGCTGATGAAGTGCAAAAACTAGGGGAAATTCTTTCTCAATGTTTCAACGCTGATATTAAAAAATGGGAAATTTATAGAAATAGAATTAATATTGATGACTTGCGTGTTTTACGCCGAGGTAAAGATATTGTAGGAGGATTAGTTATATACTCTATGGCACAGTGGATTAGTGAAAAATCTATTCCCATGGGGGGTATTGCTGGGGTGGGAATTGCACCTGAATATCGTGGTAGTGGAGCGGCATTTACTTTAATGAGTCAAGCTGTCAAAGAGCTTTATCAACAAGATATTCCCCTTTCTACTCTTTATCCTGCTACACAACGTCTGTATCGTAAAATAGGTTATGAGCAGGCTGGAAATTATTGTCAATGGGAAATTTCTTTATCTGATATTTGTTTAAATTCCCATGAATTATTGATAGAAAAAATACCTAATCCTCAACCTCAATTATTTATTGATTTATATAAACAACAAGCAAGTAAAATTAACGGTTATTTAGATAGAAATTTAACTATTTGGAAAACCATTCTTGATGATAATGAGGGTAAAATTTATGCTTATTGGGTAGGAGAAAAAAATAACCGACAAGGATATATTATTTTTCAGCAAAAAATGATTGAAGGAGAACTTTATTTAGTTATAAAAGATTGGATTGCTTTAAATCATTTAGCAATGAAACGTTTATGGACTTTCATTCAAGATCATAGTTCACAAGTAAAAAAATGCTTATGGTATGGTGGAATAAACCAAGCTAAATTATTATTAATTCCTGAACAAAAAGCAAAAATTTTAAGTCATTTTATCTGGTTTTCAAGGATTATAAATGTAGTTAAAGCCTTAGAATTGCGTCCTTATCCTAATCATTTAGAAACAGAGTTAAATTTGACAATTACTGATGAATTAATACCATCAAATACAGATAATTTTAAACTAGAAATTTCTAGAGGAAAAGGAAAGGTTATACAAGGAGGAAAAGGAGAAATAAAATTAAATGTGAAAGAATTAGCACCACTTTATACAGGATTTTTAACTCCTCAAGAATTATTGGATTTAGGCAAATTAGAAGCCAATGAAAAAGTAATAAAAAGGGCAACGGAAATATTTTTATTATCTACTCCTGCTTTAGCCGATTTTTTCTGAGGTTTAGGTAAAGTAAACAAAGAAAAAACATATCATCTCAATGAAGATAATCAATTAGTAAGGGAATAGAGCTGTTATTTGTAGCAAATAATTTCAAACCAAACCTAAAAGATGATTGTATAGCCTTAGTTAAAGATCTTGAATGGTGCTATAGAATAAAAGATAGGTTTTGGTTTATCAGGAGTAATCGTAACGTGAAAAAAATTATTATCGTCGGGGGTGGATTTGGAGGACTTTATACTGCTTTAAAATTGATACAGTTAGACTGGACACAACAACCAGAAATTATTATCATTGAGAAAAATGATCGCTTTGTGTTTTCCCCACTACTTTATGAGTTAATCACGGAAGAAATGCAAAGTTGGGAAATCGCACCTCATTATGCCGATTTATTAGCTAATACTCGGATTAAATATATTCAAGATACTGTCGCTGACATTGATATTAATCAACAAAAAGTTATTTTAACTAATCATGATAGTTTATTATATGATCGTCTTGTAATTGCCTTGGGAGGAACAACCCCAACAGATTTAGTTAAAGGTGCAACAGAATATGCAATTCCATTTCGCAGCTTAGAAAATGCCTATCAACTAAAAGAAAAATTACGACAATTAGAAAATTCTGAGCAAGAATTTATTAGAGTTGCGATCGTTGGGGGAGGTTATAGTGGTGTAGAATTAGCATTAAAAATAGCTGATAGATTAGGAAATAAAGGTAAAATTAGAATTATAGATCGAGGTAGTGATATTCTTGTAAACTCTCCTGAATTTAACCAAAAAACTGCGAAAAAAGCTCTTAAGGATCATCAAATTTGGCTAGATTTAGAAACAGAAATAGAAGAAATAAAAGAGCGGGAAATCACATTATCTTATAAAAATAAAAGTGATACTATTCCAGTCGATATAGTATTGTGGACAATAGGCACAAAGCCTGTCAAAATCATTAATAAGTTACCATTACCCCAAAATAAACAGGGAAAAATCAATATTAACTCACAATTACAGGTAGAAAATTATCCTGAAATTTTTGCTATCGGTGATTTAGTAGAATGTTACGATCAAGAAAGAAAAGTGTTACCGCCTACAGCCCAAGTGGCTTTTCAACAATCTGATTACTGTGCATGGAATATTTGGGCAAGTTTGGAAGAAAAACCTTTATTACCTTTTCAATATCAACCATTAGGGGAAATGTTAGCTTTGGGGATAGATAATGCAACCTTAAGCGGTTTGGGGATTTCATTAAATGGTGATTTAGCCTATTTAGCTAGACGTTTAGTCTATCTTTATCGTCTGCCGACTTTTGAGCATCAATTAGAAGTTGCCTTCAATTGGATAACATCTCCCTTAACAAATTTAATTAAGAATAGTTGAGAGTAAATTTTTTAGCGAAAATAGTGTTTTTTATAAAAAAAAGAGGTTGTGTAGTAATATTTTTAAGAATGCATCTTATTTTTAAAACATTTGCTCATTGCCTACTCTCACCAAAAAACTTTTTCAGCAAACCTTAATTAATATAACTTTCATATTTATTATAAATAGCTAATCCGGGTATTTCTTCATTAAAAATAAGAGGTTGTTTAAATTCTTCAGGAGGATATTCTTGACGAATGGCAATTAAAGGATTATAAAATTTTTCCCAGTCTTTTAATAATCCTAATAAGGATTGAAATTGTCCAAAAGACTTTGCATATCGATTTTTTAAAGCAATATATTGCAACATTAAGGCATAGGTTTCTGGTTTATTTTTAATATTAGGAACTTGAATAATTTGTCCTAATTTTAAAAACATATCCGCATTAACCTGCACAATGACCATAAATTCTTTGATACTTTCTAAATTTTTATCATAAAAAGTGTCAGCAATATCACCTACAGTTCTTAATAAGGCAAAATTACTCAAATCATATTGTTTAAATAAGTAAAGAAGTTTTAAACCTAATTGATCTTTACAAACAATTTCCAATGAATTAACATAGCTTTGTATTGCTGCCTTACCATCATCGCTTTTGATTTGAGGGACAATATTGGTTAATTTATGCTCTATTAATTCTTTAAATTCTTCTGGTGTGTAGTTTTTTTTGTAGTAAATCAAAGACGAATTCGTAAAATTCTTGTTGTGCATAACTACGATAACGAGTTTCAGTAGCTTCAATTTTCAAAAAACTTTCTTTGGTTTCTAATGCTACTCGCAATAAATCCATACTATCTTTTAAACTTTCATAAGAGCCTGTATTCTGTTCTAATTGACGATTTATCATTAAAAAATTGACAAATTCTCGACTGGTAAATTTCTCATTATCAATAGCTCTAATCATAACGGAAATATTTTTCAGGGAATTGAAACGATCACGATATATTGCCTGTGTTGTCTCAGGAATTTCGTTTTTTCCTCCACCAAAAAGAGATTGAAACCATTCAAAAAAAGATTGACTACCCCACAAAGGGCGATTGTACCAAGAAAGAGAGCGAAGCTCTGTGTTTTTCCTGTCATTAAGGTTCGTATTCATAATTAAACTTTACCAGTGACAATGATTAATATGCTAAAATTATCTTTAGTATTACACAATAATCTTAAAAAAGACAAGTAAATTTCTAAAAAAGTTTTCCCTTAGTAACATAAATGAATATATCCATTGCTGATTTGAGAAAAAATTATACTCAAGGGGGATTATTAGAATCTTCTGCCAGTTTAGATCCTTTTGAGCAATTCCGACATTGGTTTGAAGAAGCGGTTTCTTCACAAATTCTTGAGCCTAATGCCATGACTTTAGCAACGGTTAATGAAGAAGGAAAACCCAGTGCAAGAATTGTTTTATTAAAAAAATTAGATGAAAAAGGCTTTACTTTTTTTACTAACTATGACAGTCATAAAGGCAAACACTTAAATCAAAACCCTTGGGCATCATTAGTTTTTTTATGGGGAGAATTAGAGCGTCAAGTACGTATTGAGGGTAAAGTAGAGAAAATTACTGCCCAAGAATCTGATGAATATTTTTCCAGTCGTCCTATTGGCTCACAATTAGGGGCATGGGCTTCCAACCAAAGTGAAGTAATACCAAATCGAGATGTATTAGAGATTAAATTAAAAGAAATTATAAAAAAATACCAAGGAAAACCAATTCCTCGCCCAGAACATTGGGGAGGTTATAGAGTAATACCTCATTTAATCGAATTTTGGCAAGGTAGAGAAAATCGTTTACATGATCGTTTATGCTATACCTTAAAAAATGATCAACAATGGGAAAGACAACGATTAGCACCATAATACTCGAAACTTGGTAGGGGTGAATGGAATTCACCCACAAATAATGGTATTCACCCAATAATCAAGAATTAATATTATTTTTTAAAAAAAGTTGGGCTTATGACGAATTAAACCTAAAAATTCCTCACGGGTTTTATTCTCATCTTGAAACGCTCCTATCATAGCGCTGGTGACAGTCCATGATCCGGGTTTTTGAACTCCGCGCATTGCCATACACATATGAGTTGCTTCCATTACCACTGCAACCCCTTGAGGATCCAGAATTGTTTGGATTGCTTCGGCGATTTGACGAGTAAGGCGTTCTTGTACTTGCAACCTTCTTGAGTACATCTCAACAATACGGGCTAATTTACTTAAACCAACTACTTTTTGATTAGGAATATAAGCAACATGAGCCCTGCCCATAAAAGGTAACATATGGTGCTCACAAAGACTAAAAAAGTCAATATCTCTAACTAATACCATCTCGTTATGACCTTCGTCAAAAATAGCACCATTGACAAGTTTTTCCAACGATTGACTATAACCTTGAGTTAAAAACTGCATGGCTTCAGCCACTCTTTTCGGAGTTTTTAGTAATCCTTCTCGTTCTGGATCTTCCCCGACAGATTTTAACATGACAGTTACAGAATCCATCATTTGCTGTTTATTTTCTTCTTCTTGGGTAAGATTGATTTGTGCTACTTGCCCATTATGGGTATTGCGATCGGGACGAGTAGCTATATTATTATATACATCGGTGCTAATGGTAGAAGAAAGTTCAGGAGAAGTCTTGTTAGAATTAGAACCGTTGGAAAAGTCTGTCATAGTTAATTAACAAATTAGTTTAATGATGTGATTGAGTGGGGATTTTCGTTACTTGAACTGTAAAAAGCTCAATAGTTTAAGATGTTTAAGAAATTTCTTCACTATAAACACCGCCACAAAAAAATTAATTTCGTGGTTTTAAAGTTTCATTGTAATTTATAACGCCCCAATACTAGGCGTTATCGTTAATTGTTCAATTACTGCTTCTTGAGGAAGTAATACTGCTTGTAGAATGGTTTGGGCTACAGTTTCTGGCTTAAGCATTGCTGAACGATTGAGATCTGCTTGTACGGTTTCAGTATCCCAAATTGGTGTATTAACTGAGCCCGGAGAAATAGTTGTAACTCGAATGCCGTTGCTTCTTTCTTCTAAAGCTAAACATTGACTAAAGGTAACTAAAGCAGCTTTACTAACTGCATAAGTTCCCCATTCAGGAAAATAATTACTAGCGGCAATAGATGCCACATTGATAATTGTACCTCGACTTTGTTTTCTCATGTGCGGTAACACCCCCATGACGCATTGAAAAACACTAGTCAAATTCAGATTTAATACTTCTTGCCAATCTGTTAAGGATGTTTCTCGAAGAAAGTTTGTATAACCTATTCCTGCATTGTTGACAAGAATATCGATATTTCCTATTTCGTGGACAATAGCTTCTATATTCGCTTTTACCTTGGATACTTCAGCTAAATCAGCAGAAACTATTTTGACTTTTACTCCATATTCAGAAACTATGTCTGCCACTGCTTGTAATTTCGCTTCAGAACGACTAATTAAGCATAAGTTAATCCCTGATTTTGCGAAGGCGATGGCTGTTGCTTTACCAATTCCACTACTAGCTCCAGTAATGATAGCTGTTCGTTGATTTGGGGAATATTCCATGATAAATTTTGCTTTCTTTTTCTTAAGTTAGTAAACTAAACTGGATTTAAACTTTAACTCGCTTCTATTAATAGAGTATCAGGTTAGTAGTTTCTCATAATGTGAAGTTTTGTAACAAAAATCACCCCTTACATTATAGCATTAATGATGAATAACTTGAATTAGGAGATAGTATTATGAAGGAATGTTCATTAAGTTTCTAAAAATACTCCTAAGTTACGAAATTTTTGATACCTTAATTCTTTTCTGCCTTCGGCACTTAAACTGTCTAAATATTCCAAATTGTCTAAAATAGCTTTTTTAAGAATATTAGCTGTGGCTAAAGGATCTGAGTGAGCACATCCGGGAGGTTCTGGTAAAATTTGATCTATGATACCTAATTGTTTTAAATCTTGTGCTGTAATTTTTAGGGCAATGGCGGCTTGATCAGATTTTTTAGCATCTTTCCATAATATTGCCGCACAGGCTTCAGGACTGGCTACGGTGTAAACTGAATGTTCAAACATCATCAATTTTTCGGCGACTCCAATACCCAAAGCTCCTCCTGAGCCACCTTCACCGATTACAGTGGTTATAATAGGCACATCTAAGCTGAACATTTCTCTTAAGTTATAGGCGATGGCTTCCCCTTGTCCTAATTTTTCTGCTTCGACTCCAGCATAAGCTCCGGGGGTGTCAATAAAAGTGATAATGGGCATAGAAAAACGATTAGCGTGTTCCATGAGACGCATGGCTTTACGATAACCTCCGGGGGATGCCATGCCGAAATTACGGGCTACGTTGTCTTTGGTATCCCTACCCTTTTGATGTCCGATAATAACCACTGCTCTGCCATCTAGTCTCGCTATACCGCCAATTAAAGCTGGATCATCATAGCCACGGCGATCGCCATGTAACTCGAACCATTCATCAGTCATAGCTTGGATGTAATCAAGGGTAGAAGGGCGACGGGGATGACGGGCAATTTGTAATTTTTGGGAAGGAGTAAGAGTACTAAAAATTTCTTTTCGTAATTGTTCGGCTCTGTCTTCTAATTCTTGAAGTTGCCCTGAAACGTCCACTTGATTTTCTTCAGCTAAGTCTCTAATTTGACTAATTCTAGCTTGTAATTCTACTAAGGGTTTTTCAAATTCTAGTAAAAAAGTACGTTTTTGTTCTGTTTTTGCCATATATTTTGTCTATCTATCTATAATAAAACCGTTTTTTATATTTTTTAATGTGATAAAAATTTTCCTTTTATACAGTATAGAATTTTATGACATAAACCAGAATATTTAGGGATTTACTATTAAGGAAGCCAATTTTCATCGAGAATTTGTTCAAAAGGTGCAATAGGTTTTTCAGGAAAAGTATCAAGGGTAAGTTGAGAATATTGAGAAGCAATGTCTCGTCCATCTTGATAACATTCCTCAAAAACATCTTTAAGATGGGGTTTAAGGCTTGGACTATCTTTTAAAATACGTTTGATTTGTTTACGAAAATTGATAATTTCTCTTTGCCAATATCCTCGATTTATTTCTTTTTCTGAATCCCAATAGCGAAGAATCAGTAAATGTTCAATTAACCTCATCAGTAAACTCTCAAGTTTTCTTTTATCCCTTCGACTCAAATCCAAAACTTCCTCAATTAAATTATTCCAATCAAGAGAATCTAAATCTCTTTTTTTTAATTTGTTTACTGTTTCCAACACCCAGAGATTATAGTCTGTGTCATATAAATCTTGTTTATTTTTGATTAATTCTGCTACCATTGCTCTGTTCTTCTTTTTCTTGATAGTCTGATTATAACTTTTAATAATAATGTTCTATGATCTTTGATTCTTGTTATAAATTGTTTTAAAGTTACGATTTTTTTAGATCGAGAAAAATTAATAGTTTAATAAATTATATTTGTTGGCAATATTAAAGAAATACATAATAATAATCCACTGATAAAGTGTAGATTGACAGCGATAAATTTACTGTTTTTTACCTTTTCTGGTTGATTATGATATTGGTTAACGTGGTTCGTTAATTGATAGGCAATGGGCATACTTAACAATACTATTAAAGCACTATAGGGTAATATCTTCATCGCTGTCAGCAGAAGACATAAACCATAAAATAAAATTACGGAAATTGTTAATACTTTTGAGCCTAAATCTGTACCGAGTCTGACGATGGGTGATTTTTTCCCTGCGGCTATGTCGTCTTTTATTTGATGAAAATGAGAACAAAAAAGGATAATTGATGTTGATATACCGATAATACTTGATGCCCAAAAAGATGATACTGAAAATACTTCAGTTTGACTATAATAAGCGGCAGCGATCGCCATAGGACCAAAAGTTACAAAACAAATAATTTCTCCTAAACCTACATAACCGAAACGAAAAGGAGGTCCTTGATAGCTATATCCTAATGCACAACAGGCAATAATTAACCATAATAAAATCCAATCTTTAAGCCAATAATTGATTAGCAAAATCCCACCTAAACCCAAGAGTAAACATATAATACTAATCCAAAAGACAAGAGTTCGATTTCCTGTCAGATTGACCACTGAATGAGCTTTATTTACATCTATTCCTGTGTCCGAGTCAAAAACATCATTACTAAGGTTAAGCCATGCAATAATTAAAATAGCTGACAATAAAAATATTACAAAAACGTTAGCTTGAAATATGCCCGTTTCAGTATAAGCTAAAGCAGTGCCAAAACTAATGGGAATAACCGCTACAGTGTACATGGGAGGTTTTATCGCCGCAAACCAAAGTTGACGTTTACTCAGTGATTGATTGACAATTAGGGATGTTGTTTCATCGGTTATGGTCATGATCTTTAATTGGATATGATAGTTGTAAATATCAATTAATTATTATTTTTTCTTAATTATCCATTGTCCATTGTTCATAGTTAATTGTCCATCACAAATATTTATAGTATTAGCTTTATGCCTATAATGCCTAACGATTTTGCTGTTTTAAATTATCCGAATAGTTTTAAAGAGTTAATTTTTTTACCAATTGAGAAAGAAAATCAAGAAAAAAATAATCATAATATTATTTCTATTACTCATACAATTGATCCCATTGATCCTTTAATTTTTCTCTCGGTTATGAAAGAAAAAAATCAAGTATCTTTCTATTGGGAAAATAAAAAAAAACAAGAAGCTATTGTCGCTATTGGAGCAATAAAAAGTTTAGAAGTTAACAATAATATATCATTAGAAAATAAAGCAGAAATTAATCGTTTTCAACAATGTCAAGAGTTTATCAAAAATACTTTAAATAATATCAACTATCTCGATGAATCTTTAAATAATATTTATCCTCATTTTTTTTCATATTTTACTTTTTTAAATAAATCTACTGATTATTATAAATCTTTTTCCTTAGCAACCATTTTTTTACCTTATATACAATTATTTAAAAAACAAGATCTTTATACATTAACAATTAATACTTATAATAATCATCAAAAGATTAAGAAAATTAACACAGATATAAAAGATAATTTTAGCAAGAAAATAATATTGAGTTATAAAGTAAAATCACATAAAAAAAATCTTTTAAAGTATAACTTAGAAGAATCACAATATCAGTCTTTTATAAAAAAAGTTAATCAAGGATTAGATGCGATTAAAGCTAAAAAATTAACTAAAATTGTGGTAGCTCATGCCTTGGAAGTGAGAATAAACAATAATTTTAATATTATTAAATCTCTTGAAAATTTAAGGGCTAATCATCCTGACTGTTATATTTTTTCTATAGGTAATAAAGAGGAAGAAAATTTTATTGGAGCAAGTCCAGAAAGATTACTGTCTATCCAAGATAATCAATTAGTGAGTGATGCTTTAGCTGGTTCAGCACCTAGAGGAAAAACTGAAAAAGAAGATATAATAATTGGAGACAATTTACTCAACAGTGAAAAAGAAAAAAGAGAACATAAAATAGTTAGTGATTTTATTTTTGAGCAATTATCAATTATCGGTTTAAATCCAAAACAAGCATCTTTACAACTATTGAAATTATCTAATATTCAACATTTATGGACTCCTATTTATGCTCAAATTGTATCTAATATTAGTCCTCTTGAAATTATTAATAAATTACATCCTACCCCAGCTGTAGCAGGAGATCCTATTAATATTGCTTGTAGAGAAATTGAATCTTCAGAAAATTTTGATCGTTCTTTATATGCTGCACCTATTGGCTGGTTAGATACTCAAGGAAATTGTGAATTTATTGTAGGAATTAGATCGGCTTTAATTAAGGAAAATTCAGCTTGTTTATATGCTGGTGCGGGAATTGTAACGGGTTCAAAACCTGAACAAGAATTAACAGAAATTAAACTTAAATTTCAAGCACTTTTACAAGCATTAAGATAATAAATAATCAAAAATTAATAATTTATTTTAATTTGTTAAATATCAATCCACATAGGGCTATATTCAATTTCTGAATCGTTAATAAATGTAGTTTCTGAAAGTAGTTGATCTTTTAAATTATTATTAGATATTTTCTCTTGATCTTTTACAAATTCATAGGAAGTATAATCGCTAATAATCGTTTGTATATTTAATGTGTTGACAGTTTTATCGTCATCTAAAATTAAAGTTTTTTGTTTTTTATGAGTAAGATTCTCAAGAAAGAAATCTACTGTTTGTTGATGTAAAAAACCTTTCATTACTGCTAATTGACAAAACTTTATTCCCAATTGTTTTTGTTGTTTTACAATAGTATTTATTTGATCTTCTGTTAATAATCCTGCTTGTTTAAAATATTGTCCAATGGGATATTGTTTTTCAGTACGAATTATTTTTGGCTCAAAAAAAAGTTGCACTAAAAAATCAACAGTTTCTTGTTTTAACCAACCTCTTAAAGCTAAAATTTCTCCGATTTTTAACGTTAAAAATTGATTTTGATCTGCTAAGGCTAATTTTAATTGTGCAGAAGAAATTAAACCTGCTTCTTCTAAAATTTCTCCTGTCATTTTTTTCTGAAAGCTATTCAATGGCGATGAAAGATTTTGGGACATAGGATTATTTATGAAATTATACAAAATAGATGCTCGAAAAATGAAACATTATTAGCGTTTATTATATTTGAATTCAGAAGTTTTTATCAAAATTGATCAATAAATTTGAACAAATGTCTTTGTCAAAAAGTCAACAAAGGAGAAAGTAGATTCATCTTTGAATTAAGATATTTATTGACTTTGAATTATAAAAAATGATGTTTAAATTTATTAGTAAAGATTTTTGGCAAAAATTAATTTCTATCCCTTTAGCAATGGCAGTTACTAGCCCCGCCGTCGCCGCAACCCCAAACAATCCAGTACAAATAGAAGAATGTGAGATTTTAGTGGTAGGTGCTGGATTAGCAGGAGCGGCAACTGCTTATGAAGCCTTATTAATGGGAAAAACAGTGTGTTTAACTGATATTACTGATTGGGTAGGAGGACAAATTTCTTCTCAGGGAACATCAGCATTAGATGAACGTAGTACACAGAGAAAAGAATTATTTTTTCCTCGTGGTTATTTAGAATTGAGAAATAATATTGAAAAATTTTATGGGAAATTAAATCCGGGACAATGTTGGGTAAGTGATTCTTGTTTTTTACCTAAAGATGCCGATAAAATCCTCGAAAATCAGTTAAAAGATGCCGCAAAAAGAGGAAAAGGTAAATTAAAATGGTTTCCAAACACAGTGATCAAAGATTTAAAAATGGGAACTGTTGCTAATGGTGGCGCAGGAAAACAAATTATGGAGGCGATCGCCATTCAACATGAAGCTCAACCAAATACACCTCCTTTAAATACCGAACCGTTATCCCAAATAATAGAAGATGCTTATACTTATAAAGATTCTGCCAGACTTAAAAAAAAGGTGATAAAATTTACACCACCGAAAAACCCAAAAACAAAAGGAAAAACTAATTGGATAGTAGTAGAAGCCACAGAAACAGGTGAATTAATCGGTTTAACAGATGTACCTTATCGCTTAGGTATCGATCCTCGTTCAGAATTAGAACCATCATCATCAAGTGCTACACAAGATCCTTATTGCACTCAAGGTTTTACTTATACTTTTGCGATGCAACAAACCGCTGAACCACAGCCACAACCGGAACCAAGTTTCTATAAACAGTATGAAGCATCTTATAGTTATGAATTAGAAAGATTAGCAGATTTTGATCTAGTTTATACTTATAGACGTATTTGGAAAGCCGAAGATAGCGAAACTACAACATTTAAAGGCATTAGCTTTACTAAACCCACCACAGGAGATATTTCTATGCAAAACTGGACATGGGGTAACGATTATCGTCCGGGTACATCTAAAGATAATTTAATTTATACGAGAGAACAACTACAAAAAACTGGGCAATTAACCCCAGGTGGCTGGATGGGAGGCTTACGTACAGAAACTCTGTTTAAAGGAGAACAAAATGCCTTGGGCTTCTATCATTGGTTAGTAGCAGGTACAACGGATTCCCAATTGGGAAATGGAGTGAAAAAACCCAATCCTAATCAAAAATTATTAAAAGGTTTAGACTCTCCCATGGGTACAATGCACGGATTATCTAAATATCCTTATATGAGAGAAGGACGTAGAATTATTGGACGACCAAATTATGCTCATCCGAATGGTTTTATGGTTAATGAAATTGACATTTCTCGTCGTAATTATCGAGATGAATATTATAAAAAAACACTTACACCTGATCAATATCGCCGTTTACAAGCCTTATTATCGGGTTTAGAAGGATTTTCTGTGTTAAGTGGTGAAATTGCTCCTGATGAAGTCAAAAATCGTACTAGGTCAACGATTTACCCTGATTCTGTAGGTATTGGACATTATGCGATTGATTTTCACCCCTGTATGACCCAAAGTCCCCATGAGAAACCGGGTAATACTGAAAGAAAAGGAGAAAGACGTGGACAAGGACAGGCTTATCCGTTTCAAATTCCCTTATCCGCTATGATTCCTCAAAAAATTGATAATATGCTAGTAGCTGGAAAAAGTATTGCAACCAGTCATATAGCCGCCGCCGCTTATCGAGTACATTCTTTTGAATGGTCATCAGGAGCTGCAGTGGGTACGACAGCTTCTTTAGCTTTACAAAAAGGAATTCTACCCTATGAATTTACTGAAGGATTTGCCTTTAAAAATAAAAATTTACAGGAGTTAAAGGTAATTTTAGATAAAAATAATAATCCCACCAAATTTCCCAATACATCCATTTTTAACGATAATTGGGACGATTGGAGATAACAATTAATAATTAATAATTAACAATTAACAATTAACTCCTAGTTTTTCTGTGTTTTTTACTTAGATTCGCCTGAGAGTTTTAATAATAGAAAACCCCATGCTAAACCAACTAAAACAACGGTAAAGCAAAGAATTGCACCGTTAAATAACATACTTTCAGCAGTCATCATAATTATTATCCTGATTATTTATATTTTTTTATTACTTTATCAGATTTTAGTCTATTACTTATTCCCTATTGCCTAACTATAATTCAGCAGTACGACCTTTTTGAGGAAAAATACCAGAAGGTTTAATTTGTAAAAAGGCAATAATTATCACAAATACTAATACTTTTGCCATACTGGTAGTAGCAAAGAAATTAATTATCTCGATTATTGGAGTTAAAGAATCTTGAGACATTAAAACTAAACTTAAACTACCAGACCCAACAATATAAGTTACAATACCAATGGCTAAAGCAGCAATAATTGATCCGAGCAAGTTACCAACTCCTCCCACAACTACCACCATAAAAGTATCAACAATATAGTTTTGTCCTGTATTTGGACTTACTGAACCAATTAAGCTAATGGCGACACCAGCAATTCCGGCTAATCCAGAGCCGAGGGCAAATGTGAGAGCGTCAACAGTGGCGGTGGGAATTCCTAAACAAGAACTCATGGTACGGTTTTGAGTTACAGCTCTAATTTTTAATCCCCAATCGGAAGCATTTAAAAACCAATATACCGCTAGAATACAAAGGATGGTTAACACAATAATGAAAACCCTAGTCATTGGAAATTGAAAACCTCCCAATGGAATTCCTCCTCTTAACCAAGATGGTGCAGTGACATCAACACTTCTGGCACTAAACCATGGTTTTGTTAAGGCTTGATTTCCCGAATTATTAATTAAAATTCCGGCAATAATGGCAATAGCACTAGATAAAGGTAAAGTAATGGAAAGAAATTTAGTACGAATTTGTTGCCAGTTTTGTTGACGGGATAAAAACCACATTGCACCAAAAAACATTACGGAAAATATGATTAAACCAATCGTCATCGACCAATTTACACTTCTCACCAATTGACGGAGAATTAGACTAACTCCCCATGTAGCTAAAAGAGTTTCTAGTGGTCGTCCATAAAGAAAACGAATTACTCCCCGTTCCAATATTATTCCAGCGATGGCGGCAACAATAAAAGCGGCAGGAATAGCCACAAAAATATAAAAGTTAAACCAAGGTTCTCCTAAAGGCTTAAATAGATTTTGAACAACAAAAGTAGTATAAGCACCTAACATCATTAATTCACCGTGGGCTAAATTAATAACCCCCATCAATCCGAAGACGATGGCTAATCCTAAAGCCGCAATTAATAAGACAGAGCCAATACTAATACCATTTAAAAACGCTTCTATCAGAGGTAACATTTTTTCATTTTAATTAATCTTCTGATGGATTATTACTTTTAATCAAGGTTTTGGTTGGTATCATCGATGACAATTAAGCTAAACTTCGACGGAAGAAAAATGATTATGATGAGACAAGTGGACACGGGAAAATTTTTTCAATACCCTTTTTTTGTTATACCCAGAGCTTAATTATTATTTTTTCTCTTTTTTTAAACCGATAGGATAAGAAGGAGGTATGCCTTTTAGGCGAATTATAGAGTTCATAACTTCTTTGACGATGGGTGCTGCTACCGTCGAACCGAAGGTATTTCCTCCTTTTGGTTCATCAACTACTGCAAGAATTACGTATTGGGGATCATCTGTGGGTAATATGGAAATAAAACTGGTAATTTTGGCATTAGCTTGGTATCTACCTCTACCATCGTGTTTTTGGGCAGTGCCTGTTTTTCCACCAATGTGATAACCATCAATTTGAGCGGCTTTTCCTGTGCCATTATCTACTACTGACTGCATCATTCTTACTACACTATTAGCGGAACTTTCTTTAAACAGTTGTTTTATTTCCCGTTTTGGTATAGATTCTAATTCTCCATTTTGATTTATTAAACCTTCTACTACATGAGGTGTTACTAATTTTCCGCCGTTGGCTAGGGCTGCGTGTAATTGTACTAATTTAAGAGGGGTTAAAGATAATCCTTGTCCAAAAGCTGTCACGGCTGGTTCTATTTTTGTAGAAGTAAAGACTTCTTTCGGTTTTACATATCCTGTTGCTTCAAAAGGTAAATCTAAACCCATTAGTCTATCCATACCAAATTCTTGTAATCTTTCGTAATATCTTGAGCCACTAATTTTTTGGATTATATGAATCATGCCAGTATTGCTAGATACTTCTAGGATTTTAGTAACACTTACCCAACCTTGTCCACTTTTCGAAGCATTAGCAATGGGCCAACCATCAATGACAACACTAGGTGAATCTAATACACTCGAATTAGAATTAATGACCCCTTCATCTAAGCCAATAGCGACATTCAGAGGTTTAAAAGTCGAGCCTGGCTCGTAGCTATCGGTAACAGTCCAATTTTTATATAAAGCAAAATCGTACAAAGAATATTGATTAGGATTATAAGTAGGTTCAGAAGCTAAGGCAACGATCGCCCCTGTATGAACATCCATAACGATTACAGCTCCTCTTTTAGCGTTAAATTTCTTAACTTGATTTTTCAACGCATCTCTAGCGGCTCGTTGTAATCTTAAATCTAAGGTTAATTTCAACTGAAGATCGTCTAATTCAATAATCCCATCAGGTAAAGATGCGGGGATAATTGCTCCTTGTCCATCTCTTTTAACCGTTAACATGGATTTCATTGCTACGCTGGAGACATCTCTTTCAATGAGTTTTTGTTGACTATATTCGATTCCTGCTTGTCCTAAATGTTCTGTATCGACATAACCAATAATATCAGCAAATAATTCTCCTTGAGGATAAAAACGAGCATAACGACGATGAAGATCGATTCCTTCTAATCCTAATTCTTTGATTTTATTACCTTGATCTTCACTTACGGTTTTATCTAATAAAACTCCTGATTTTTTGCTGTTTAATAGTTTTAAAATTTCATTTTTATCTCGATCAACTAAAATATTGGCTAATTTCTCCGCTACAATGCTATTTTCTTCTGATAACATAATGGGATGAACATAGACTGTATAGACAACCTTATCCAGTGCAACGATGTTTCCTCTACCATCAACTACAGAGCGGCGAGGAATATAAGGACGAAAATTATAGGTTTGTTGTTGTTTCGCTTTTTCACTTAACTCATCCCCTTGTTTTATTTGTAATTGGTAAAGTCTAAATGCTAACCCTGTTGAACCTAAAACTAATACAAACCAAATAATCCCCAATCGAATCACAGAATCAAGATTAATAGATTTAATAGTTGATTTGTGATTTTTTTGGGAATTTTTGGGCACATTAAACCAACTTTTTACAGAAGTCGATTTTTTGATTAATTTATGTGAGTTAGGCTTAAAGACGTTCATCTTTGATTAATATGCTATGGGGGAAATTTTTTCAATCTGTTTGGGTATCGGAGAATTAGATGGTTCTAATTCTATCGGTTTTGGGGTACTATCAGGTAAGAAAATTGGTGGTTGAGTTGGATCTGGATTTACTAAACCCGAACCAGATTTCTTAGCGGATTCAGCTAACTGATTTTTGATAATTTCATCAGTGAAACTAAATTGCCTTTCTTGTTTTTGTAAACTTTGTAATTCTTGGTATTTCTGAGTCCATAATTTTGGTGCATAAACTGTCATACCATAAATAATAAAAGCAATTCCTACCGAGCCATAGCATACCAGAGAAGATCCATGACCAAACAAAATTAAACTTTTAAGCCATAAAGGTCTATTTTTATGACTAACTTGAGAAATTGTATTGTTAGGTGAACCAATTCTTCCCCCAGAAGGATGATTATTTCTGAGATTTTTTCTAGTGCTAGTAACATCTTTTTGAGTTAAAGATTTCGTTTTTGTTACTTGAGAATTATTTTGTCGGCGAGATAAGGTATCTTGGACTAACATACATATTATTTAAAATTAGAATTAAGACTAACTAATATTAGCAAATATAACAAAAAGAGGTATTTTTTTCTGATCAAGAATAAGATAACAATTGTGCGAGATTGATTTAATTTTTGTAAACATGTAAATCCTTAGATAGGAAATAGAAAGAAAAATTGATTTTAACTATATTCGTGTTGATTTTTTTTACTTTGTTTATGACGTTTTTGTGTTCAGGTGAGATCTGACTATAATAGAATAACCAATTCAATAAAACTATTATGGAAGGAAATCAACAAGTCAAGCTCCAATTAAATCAAGTTTTGGAGTTAAAATTAACGGCTATTAACCAATTTTTTCTCCACGCTAGAATGTGTAAAAGTTGGGGTTTAAATAAATTAAACGACTATGAGTATCGCTACTCGATTAAGTTAATGAAACAAGCTGACAAAATTATTGAAAGAGTTTTTTTTCTGGAGGGTTTACCCAACCTACAAAGTTTAGGTAAATTACTCATTGGTGAAAATGTACCTGAAATAATTGCTAATGATTTAACTATTGCGATGGGAATTGCTGATAGCTTACGCACTTCTATTAATCTCTGTGAATCTTTACAAGACTACGTCAGTCGAGATTTATTAACGGAATTATTAGAAGAAACTGAAGAAGAAATTGATTGGTTAGAATCTCAACAATGGTTAATCAGTAATTCTGGTGTCGAAAATTATTTACAGTCTATGATCTAAATTATATATTTGGGAGTATTTTAATGAAAGGTAATAAAAAAGTTATTAAGCAGTTGCAAAAACTACTACGTAGTGAGTTATCGGCTAGAGATCAATATTTTACTCATTCTCGTATGTATGATGATTGGGGTTTAACGAAACTCTATGATCGCATTAACCATGAAATGCAAGATGAAACTCATCATGCAGATATGTTGATTAAGCGTTTATTATTTTTAGAAACAACCCCTGATTTATCTGATCAAGAAGCCTTAAAAATCGGTTCTAATGTACTAGAAATGCTCCAAAACGATCTTGATTTAGAATATAAAGTTATTGCTGATTTAAAAGAGGCGATCGCCATTTCTGAACAAGAACAAGATTACCAAACTAGAGAATTATTGAGAGTAATGTTAGGAGACACAGAAGAGGATCATGCTTACTGGTTAGAAAAACAGTTAGGATTGATTGACAAAATTGGTTTACCTAATTATTTACAATCACAAATGTAAAAAAAATTATGAAGATTAAGGAAAAAGTACCATGAAAAAAATTGATAATCAATAAATTTTTTAGTAATACTATTACTGATTCTCAGTTTCACAATTTCACTATTACTATTATCCTTAGATCTTGCATCAACACAAAAATAATAATCGATAAAGTAAAACAAATCAATTGAAAATAAGTTTAAATAAATCATTGCGACTATTTTCTTTATGCTGTCTTCTTCTTTTATTAGGGTATTTTATTGTTAGTGCAAGATCTAAATTATCTATCATTATTATTTCTTTTTAGGATCAACTATTTCTAATTCTGATAATTTAAAAGTAATAAGTTTATCCCAATTGCCACCTTCAAATAAAACTGCCGCTTTACCATCAGTGACTCTTTGTACTAAACCTTCAAAACGGTAATAAATGTCATTAACATTGGTAACGGTAACAATAGTGCCGGGTAAAATTATCATAATTATCTTATAGATGAATACATAAAATTTTGTTCTTTTGATCAATTTTAATCCATAGAAGTATCTTGAGAAAGAAACTGATACTTTATAATTGATTATGCTGTGACAAATAATTAATATTTTAAATTTACCATTTAATGAATATCAACACTTTTTTAGATAAAACGGCGGGTGAATGGTTTTCTCAACGCACTACTTATAATATTTCTCAGGATGAAGTTGACAACAGCAAAGCCAATGTAACTATTAATCTTTTATCCTCTGGGGAGTCACAAGTTACTCAATTATGTAATCAGTACAATTTTAATTTAGATTTGAGTCTAGGGGGGATATTTTCTAGTTGGGATAATTCCCCTGATTGGGGGAAACCCAAACAACAGGGCGAAAATTTAATGTTAGTTTTTAGAGATGAAAATGATGATAACACAGGAACAATTTTCAGATTTTTAAAAGATAATCAAGGTTTAATCGGTAAATATGTTTTAGCGGAAGATGAATCTTTAACTCTAATTCTTGAGAAAAATAATCAATATATTGCAGAAAGAATTTGGTTTGCTAATGATAATTTACGTTTGCGTAACACTGTTATTAAAGATAATGAACAAGTCATTCAAACTTCTTTTTATTCAGAAATTAGAAAAATAGTTAGCAAATAGTAATTACATAATTAACAATTAACAAATTAGTTGAATTATTATTTATAATTGACACTTAATTTAAAAATTAAATAGCATTAAATATAATGTTAAAAAAAATATTGTCTTGGTGTTTTATCAGTATTTTGATTTGGAGTATTTTTCCTAATTTAGCATTAGCGAAACAATCAATAGGTAATCAATCACAATCAATTCGACCTTATTTAGAACAAGTTAAAGCAAATATTACTGAATTTACTTTAGATAATAATATTAATTTTATTGTTTTAGAAAATAAAAAAGCTCCAGTTATTTCTTTTGTTACTTATGTTGATGTGGGAGGAGTAAATGAGCCTGTAAATAAAACAGGAGTTGCCCATTTTTTAGAACATTTAGCCTTTAAAGGCACTAAAGAAATTGGCACGACCAATTATCAAGAAGAAAAGATTATTTTAGATCGATTAGATCAAATTTTTGAAGAAATAAAGCAAGTTAAAAAAGAAGGTAATAATGAAAGGTTATCTAAATTACAAGCACAGTTTCAAGAATTAAATGCACAAGCTAGTAAATTTGTTAATCAAAATGAATTTGGACAAATTATTGAATTAGAAGGAGGTGTTGGCTTAAATGCTGCTACTTCTGCCGATGCAACTGTTTACTTTTATAATTTTCCAGCCAATAAATTAGAATTATGGATGTATTTAGAATCTGATCGATTTTTAAATCCTGTATTTAGAGAATTTTACACAGAAAAACAAGTCATTTTAGAGGAAAGAAAACTCCGCACCGATAACTCTCCTATTGGTAAAATGGTAGAGGCATTTTTAGATAGTGCTTTTACTCAACATCCCTATAAACGTCCTGTGATTGGTTATGAGACAGACATAAGTAATCTTACCCGTAACGATGTCCAAAATTTCTTTGATACTTATTATGGTGGAAGTAATATTACTATTGCTATTGTTGGTGATGTTAATCCTCAAGAAGTAAAAGCCATGGCACAGAAATATTTTGGTGCTTTTCCTACCATCACAAAACCAGCTAATCTTACTATAATTGAACCGAAGCAAAGCAAAACTAAAGAAGTAACAGTTGAATACCCTTCTCAGCCTATTTACCTTGAAGGTTATCATATTCCCGATTCAAATCACCCAGATTATATAGTTTATGATATGATAGGTTCAATTTTAAGTGATGGACGTACTTCTCGTCTCTATCAATCTTTGGTAGAAAATCAGCAAATTGCTTTAATGGCACAGGGTTTTACAGGCTTTCCGGGAGACAAATACCCTAATTTGATGTTATTTTATGCTATGTCTGCCCCTAATCGCAACCTTGAAGAGCTAGAAGTGGCTTTACATTCAGAAATTGAAAAACTAAAAACTCAACCTGTAAGTGAAGATGAATTAGAAAGAGTCAAAACTCAAGCTAAAGCAGGTTTATTAAGAGAAGTAAATTCCAATGCAGGAATGGCAAGATTATTAGCTGAATATCAAGGAAAAACCGGAGATTGGCGTAATTTATTTACTCGTTTGGATGCTATTTCGGCTGTCACTGCTGATGATATTCAACGAGTAGCAAAAGCAACTTTCACTTCTGAAAATAAAACTATTGCTAGACTTAAAACAATTAACAATAATTAAGAATTAAATAGGGGTGAATGATATTTACGCAATTGATTAAGAATTAAAAAAGGGATTAATTGAGATTGTTATCGAGATTTTAACTATTACCTATTGTCAAAGATAATTTTCAATAAAAATGATTAAATAATAGTTGTTATTTTTTTGTTAACAAGTGCTAAACAATGAAACATTCTTCAACTATTTTGAATAATAAAAATAAAGTTTTTTTCTCAATTTTTATTTCATCATCTTTATTTTTTCCGATGACAGTGTTAAAAGCTCAAGCTCAAGCTCAACATAATCATAACCATGAGCAAAATAATTATCAAGAAAAATCAGAAAATGTTCACCATCATCAAACTTTAGATATTTCTAATAAACCTTATATTCCCACTATCAAAATAAATGTTGTACCTGATAAAATGAAAGGGTGGAATTTAGAAATTAAAACAACTAATTTTACATTTAATCCTGAAACGTTAAATGAAGATAGTAACCCCAATAAAGGACACGCTCATCTTTATATTAATGAGGAAAAAGTTACTAGAATTTATAGTAACTGGTATCATATTTCTGAATTACCTAAAGGGGAAAATAAGATAAAAGTTACTCTTAATACTAACCTTCATGAAGACTTAATTTACCATGGAAATGTTATTGGAGATCAAGTAATTATAATGAATAATTAAACAAGTAATAAGTAATAAGTAACTTAAATCTATAAGACATAATATGAAAAAAGCGGTAATTTGTGGTTATTATGGACAAGGAAATGCGGGAGATGAGGCTTTATTAGTATGTGTTTTAGAAACATTACCTAATAATTTTAAGCCTATAGTTTTATCGGGAAATCCAAATAAAACCAGTGAAAATTATAATGTTATTAGTTATTCTCGGTTAAATATTATTAAAGAAATTTTAAAATTAGGAAAAAAAGACTTATTTATTTGGGGTGGTGGAAGTTTAATTCAAGATGTTACCAGTAAAAAAAGTGCTATTTTTTATTTAACTTTAATGATTTTAGCACAGTTCAAAGGTTTAAAAACGGTTGCTTATGCTCAAGGAATTGGACCGATAAAAACTCCATTTATTCGTTGGTTAACTAAACAAGTCTTAAGAAAATGCGATGGGGTTAGTGTAAGAGATAAAGCATCTGCTAAATTATTAAAAATTTGGGGAATTAAATACTTTTTAGCGGCAGATCCTGTGTGGGCATTATCTAGTAAAATTAAGCAAAATTTAGAGTTATTACCTAATCCAAGAATTGCCGTTAATTTAAGATCTCATAGTAGCTTAACCGAGGAAAAAATAGACATAATCAGTAAAGCCTTAATCCAGTTTAAAAAAGAAATAAAAGCAAATATTATATTAATACCATTTCAAAAATCAAAAGACTTAGAAATTTGTAAAAAAGTAGCCAAAAATTTAGATAATCATTGTCAAATTATTATGATAGAAAATCCTCAAGAATTAAAAGGATTATTTAAAGAAGTTGATATGATGATTGGAATGCGTTTACACAGTTTAATCATGGCAAAAAGTGAACAATGTAAATGTTTTGCATTATCTTATGATCCAAAAGTGGCGAGTTTAATGAAAGAAACTGATATAGAAGGTTATGAATTGACAGAATTACCGAGTGAAATTAATATACTTACAGAAAAATGGTTAACAATTTATAAAAAGGTAACAAATTTAGCAGATAATAAATTAATGTTTTTAGCTGAAAGTGCTTTACAACATCAGCATTTATTTGATTCAGTAATTTAGATTAAATATAATTCCCATATTAATTGATAATAATATGAAAACTTTTCCTGTACTTAATTTACCTGTTCATTTAAGTGATAATTACGAGGATTTACTAATCAATCGTATTGATAAGGCGGAATCTACTCATGTTGTCACAATGAATTCAGAAATGGCAATGATGGCACAAAAAAATCATGATTTAGGCAATGCTATCAGAAAAGCGGATTTAGTTGTACCTGATGGTTCTGGTATTATCTTTTATTTATGGCGTAGAGGACAAAAACAACAAAGAATCGCAGGAATAGAATTAGCATATTCTCTAGTAGAAAATTTAGGTAACAGAGGTGAAAAATATCCCATTTGTTTTTATGGTGGTGCACCGGGTGTTACCAAAAAAGCGGCTCAAATGTGGCAGGAAAAAATTCCTAATATAAATATTATCTATAATCACGGTTATCTTTCAGAAGTACAGTTAGAAACTTGGTGTGCAACGATTCAAGAAATTCAACCTAGATTAATTTTAGTCGGTTTAGGAGTGCCAAGACAAGAACTATGGATTATGAATCATCGTTATTTAGCTCCCAATGCAGTGTGGATTGGTGTTGGTGGTAGTTTTGATATTTGGGGAAATGTAAAAGAAAGAGCCCCAGAATTTTTCTGTAATAATCATTTAGAATGGCTATATCGATTATATCAAGAGCCTTTTCGCTGGAAAAGAATGTTAGCTTTACCGCAGTTTTTTTTCAAAGCAATATTTTATCCTTACTGAAAAATAAGATCTAAGTTGAACTAATTTAACTAATATTACAATCCATAGTTCTAGATATGAGAGTATAAATTCCTCTTTCTAATAATCCTGACATGGCGACGGAAGGTAAATGTCCTTGAGGTGCTTTTATGTTATAAATTAGTATATCTTGAAATAACCATGTTCCATTTATTCTCCATCCTAAACGATCGCCAACAACTTCCCAAACTTTTTTATCATATTCTCGTTTCCCACCTAAACTGAGATAGATGCGTTTTTGTACCGAAAAACCAAATTTACCATTGCTATATTTTGTCCATAATTGATCTATGGTTTGTAAGTCTCGACAAGGAAAAGTACGCATTAAATCCTTATTTATCCAACCAGAATCTTGTCTTTGTAATGCTTTTAACATCAATTGATGAGTTTCTTCGTCAGCTTTTTGCCATTGTTGATTTTTTAATAACTCCTCTAAATGATCATAATTGACTCCGACTTCTGAAAGACAAATAATTGAATCCGATTCAGAAATGGTTTCAGGAGAAGAGACTTGTGTCGGTACATTAGAATTAGTTAAATTCGGCTCAATAATTGAGATTTTTTGAGGAATAACCGTTGACTTTTGATCTTCAAATCGATGGGGAGAAAGAGGATCATAACGATAATCATTATCTGATATTACCTTCGGTATTTTTGTAACTTTTCTTACTTTTCTCGTCACAGGCACAGGAGGCACAGGCATTATTGGTAAGTTATTAACGGGAGTTTTTGGGGGAGAATTGACAGGAGGATTTTCTTCTTTTTTTTCTGAGACAGAAAGATTAATTTGACTATTTTCCGTTAACATATTTAACCATTGAGCTACGGATTGAGGACGGTTTTCTGATTCTAATTCCATACCCTTAAGAATAGCTAAATTAGTGCGATCGCTTATTTTAGAATTATGTTGCTGAGGAGGAATTAAACTAATGCCTTGACTACGAAATTGAGCGGGAAAAGGAATTTGTAAAGTTAAAATATAATATAAAGTAGCCGCAAGAGCATAAACATCAGTATAAG
This sequence comes from Geminocystis sp. NIES-3708, assembly GCF_001548095.1. NCBI lineage: Bacteria > Bacillati > Cyanobacteriota > Cyanophyceae > Chroococcales > Geminocystaceae > Geminocystis > Geminocystis sp. NIES-3708. Next base: position 3,543,501 of record NZ_AP014815.1, read on the forward strand.
CTCCTCTTTTAGCATTTCTTAAATATTGTTCTAACGGTGCAAAACCTTCTGTACGAGAATTGGTATGAATTTGGGTTTTATCTTCAATAAAATCTCGTGCTAAACCAAAATCAATTAAAACTGCATCATTAGTCTGACGACGACGCATAATGTTAGCTGGTTTAACATCACGATGTAAAATTCCTTGCTTATGAATATAACTTAATGCACTACCTACTTGATAAATATAACGTATAGCTTCTACTTCTTCTAAACCACCTTTTTTTTTGACTAAAGATTCTAAATTACCACCATCAATATATTCCATTACCATGCACCACAATTCTTTCTCTTGGCAGACATCATCAACTTGAATTACATGAGGATGATTACATTTAGCTAAACGAAAAGCCTCTTGAATAAACCTTTCTTGGTGTTTAGAAAAATCTGGTTGTGCCTGAATAGTGGCATTTAAAGTTTTAATCGCCACAAGATTACCTGTTTGAACATCTTTAGCACCATAAGTAATACCTGCACCTCCAGCACCTAAAACTTTCTCAATCACATACTTTCCCTTCTGGATAATCCGTCCTGTTTTCCAATAACTCATAGTGACTACGAAATATTCCCATGATCCTCAGTAATTGTCTATCATTTTACTGGATTTCAGGGAATAACGGCTGTAAAGTTCTTCAAAAGCAGAACATTTTCATTTTCTTCTTATCGCTATGCTAAAAGCACATCAAAGCCGCACATTAACTCAGATTGTGCGATCGCTTTAATCAGATTGTAAAACATTTTTAGAAAGATGATAAAAAATTAAGTTGTCGAACAACTCAAATATAGGTTATCATTGATAAGGTAATCACGGGATGTAGCGCAGCTTGGTAGCGCGCCTGCTTTGGGAGCAGGATGTCGCAGGTTCAAATCCTGTCATCCCGATGAAGTTGTAAAGTGCTAAATAAGTCAGTAGAAAAGTCATAAAAATAGGAGTTTGATAGATACCCACATAATCAAAGAAAATACCAAATTTTGGCTGTTTTCATTTATTGAAAAACTCAAGGTTTTTGATAAAATTTTTCAAATCAAGTTTTTTTATTTTTGGTGAGAATACAAAAAACATCTTCATTGATAACTGTTTCTCTTAACCTCCGCAGGAATAATTAATGAATTACCCCCACCAATTCCTAATCTCAGGAAAAGAATTTTTTTTAATGCAACGCCCAGTGATGTATCACTGAATTAGGCGGCAAGAGGCAAATGTATTTGATAAGGTGATGATGACAAATCGTCTTGAATTAATTCCCTAAAATTATTGATAATAAAAGAACAACGATTAAAATATTCTTTTACCCATTGACGATACCATTTTAGTTGAAAATCATCAATATAATTGAATTTTGAACCTAGGTATATAACGTTACCATAATTATCGACTTGAAATTTATTTAACCAGTCGTTTTCTAGCTTAGAGGAATGTAGATATTTTACTACTAGATTTACCCCTAAATATTTTTGACTACATTTGCTAAGGTAGTTAATCGCTTTTAAGACATCTTCGATGGTGAAGTTATTCAATTCAACAGAAATCATACCCATTAATTGAGGGTTAAATTTGGTATCAAAAATCGTCTTATGATTATATTTTGCTTCTCTAAAGTAAGTTTTATAAATAATAGCAGAAGTTAAGCAAGTACCTAACATACTTGATTCTGATAGATATGCTTCTGTTAAATTAACTCCCGTAAGGAAAGCGTTTTGAAATTCTGTTCTCTTTAAATTACTGTAAGATAAATCAGAATTATTTAGTGAACTCTGGGTAAAATTTGCACCACTTAAATAAGCCTTTTGTAGATTAACATTATTAAGATATGCCTGACGAAAATTCGCTTTTCTACCATGAATACCTGAAAGGTTAGCTTTATTCAATTTACTGTAACTTAAATCACTATCATCAATAATCGCATTTGTTAAATTTGCACCTGTAAGATTTGCACCCTTTAAATTGCATTTACTGAGATTAGCATCGGTTAAATTGGCATTTTCTAAATTCGCAAAACTTAAGTCACTATTTTTTAAATTTGCTTGTGCCAAATTAATACCTTTTAAATTTGCTTTGGAGAAATTGTGCTGATGAAAATTTCTTTCTCCTAAGAGGTAACGTTGATTTATTTCTGTAAAAAAGTCACTCATAGACTTATACCTCAACCATTGAATGGTTATCGTTATTTTTAAGTATGAATATAAAGTAAGAATGTGGAGATTTTGTGGAGACTATTTTAATAGGTAATAATTCTTTATATTTTCTATGTCATAAGACTAATTTATTTTTGTTAATTGTTATTTAGATAACATTTTAAATATTTATGAATAAATGAGTAATTATACTTAATTTATTGGAATAGTAAAAAAAAAAGTTGAACCGTTGTTCAAAGATGATTCTACCCAAATTTTACCGCCATTATGATCTATTATTTTTTTACAGGTGGCTAAACCAATACCAATACCATCATATTTTTTGTCTGTTTCAATTCTCTCTAACATTTTAAATATTTTCTGATGATTTTCTGGCTTGATACCGATACCATTATCTTTGACACTAAATAGTAATTCTGTTTTTGATTTTTTGATTGAGATGGTTATTTCTGGCTGACAATTATCAGGAATATATTTGATTCCATTACTGATTAAATTTTGAAATATTTGTGTTAATTGAATAGGATTATAAGTAACATTTATAGGACTTCGACTTTCTTCAATATTTAATTTAATAATTGCTTCTGATTCTTCTATTTGTTGTGTTAATAAATCTAAAACATTATCAATTATTTCTATACAGTTAATGACTTCTTTTTCTTCTTTATTTTTTTCAATTTGTGCATAAGATAGTAAAGTATTGATTAATTGATTCATTGCATAACTAGAATTTAAAATCAAATTTAAGAGATATAATGATTGTTCTTTTAAATTTTCTTTTTCTAAATGTAAAACTAATTGGCTACTCCCTAAAATAGTTTGTAATGGTTGTTTTAAATCATGGGAAACAATATGTGCATAATTTTCTAATTCTCGATTAGATGCTGATAATTTTTGATTGAGAATTTTGATTTCTTTTAACTTTTGTTTTCTTTCAATAGCATATCGTATGGCTCTTTGTAAATTATCTAAATTAATCTCTCCTTTAATCAAATAATCTTGCGCACCTTCTCTTACAGATGAGATTGCCATATCTTCATCATCTAAACCTGTTAAAATTAGTATAGGAATATCATTACTATAAAAGTGAATAGTTTTTACTGTATCTAAATTATGACTATCAGGCAAAGATAAATCCAATAAAATAACATCAAAGAAATTACTTTTAAGGTGAAAAATGGCATCTCTACAGGTTAAAACATGAGTTAAATCTATTTTGAGAGAATGTAATTTTTGAAATTGTTTTTTGATAATAATAACATCAGCTAAATTATCTTCTACAAGGAGAATATGAAGGTGAGTTAAAGAAGAAACCATATGGTATAAACAACTCAAAGTATTAGTTTAAGGGATAACGGACAAATTTAAACCAAAAATTATCGATAGCTTCCATACATTGATAAAACTCTTTTAAATCTATCGGTTTAGTTAAATAAGAGTTCGCATAATAGTTATAACATTCTACAATATCTTTATTATTTTCCGAAGTACTTAAAATAATTACGGGAATAGCTTTAAATTTAAGATCTGATTTAATTTCTTTTAAAACTTCTAAACCATTTTTTTGAGGTAAATTCAAGTCTAATAATATCAAATCAGGACGAGGTTTTTGTTCATATTCTCCTTCTTGATGTAGAAAATTCATCGCTTCAATGCCATTGTTAACTACATAAAGATTTTTAGGAGTTGTAGTTTGCTTAAGAATTTTTTTCATTAAAACTACATCAGCTAAAGAATCTTCTGCCAATAAAATTTCTACTGGTTTTGAAAACATTTATTGTATTAATGAATTTCAGTATATTTTGGGATTGTAAAAAAAAATTTTGAGCCTTTTTCTATCTCTGATTGTACCCAAATTTTACCGCCATGACGAGTAACAATTTTTTGACATAATGCTAAACCAATACCTGTACCTTCATATTGATCACTGGAATATAATCGTTGAAACACTATAAAAATTTTTTCCTGAAATTTTACAGGGATACCAATTCCATTATCTTCAACACAAAATAGCCATTCATTTTGTAATGATTCTACTGTTATATTAATTATAATAGGTTTATTACTATGAAATTTTAGGGCATTACTAATTAAATTTTGCCATAATTGAGTTATTTGAAACTTATCTCCCATAATATGTGGTAATTTTTGATAAATAATTTTTGCTTTTTTTTCTTCCATAGAAATCTGAAAAATATCTAATACCTCTTCAATAATTTGGTTACAATTTAACAAAATAAATTCTTTTCCTTTTGTTTGTATTCTTGATAAAGCTAATAAATCTTTAATTAGCTGTTTCATTCGATGAGAAGCTGAGATAATAAACTGTAAATATTGCTTTCCTTCTTCGTTAATTTTATGTCCATATTCCTCTATAAATAACTCAGAAAAACTGGTGATAATTCTTAGTGGTTCTTGAAGATCATGAGACGCTACATAAGCAAACTGTTCTAATTCTTGATTAGATCTTTGTAATTCAATATTCCATGTTTTTAAATCTTTTTGCATATCATAAGTTTCTATCGCTTTAATAAATATTTCAGCTATTAATTTGACAAAAATTAGGTCAACTTGTTGCCATTGTTTGATATTTTGAAAAGAAGTTAACATTAAAAATCCGTGACAATTATTTTCATAAATTAAAGGCACTGCTAAAATAGATTTAATCTGATTATTGTTAATATATGATTCTTTTGATAAACAATATTCATCTTCATTAATTAGATCATTAATTTTTAAAAATTCCAACTTATTCATTATTTTTACAATCACACAAAGATCACATTTTAAATCAATCATGTTAATATTATTGCCATAAAAAAATTGAGTTTTAGTTATTTGATGACTATTATCAGTTATAAATAAAAAACAATGATCGATAGATAAAGTATCATAAATAGCTTTTAAAGAAAGATTAAACTTTTCATTTATATCTCCATAATCAACTTTAATAAATAAATTAGAAATATAAGTAACTAATTTTTCTAATTTAATTTTATAATTTAATCTATTGTTAATAATTTCTATTTCTGAAGTTCTTTGTTTAACCCTTACTTCTAGTTCTTGATTTAATTTTTTTAATTGTAATTCTGTTTCTTTTTTTTCTTTAATTTTTATCTCTAAATTTTGATTAAGAATAGCTAATTTTTCAGGAGTTGGTAAAACTAAAGCTAGAGGAATAATTGTTAATAATTCAAAAGCAGTTAAAACAGAAATTATTGCAGTTAAAATCTTAATAAAACCTGATAACCAATAAATAGGATACCATAGAGTAATAATTGCTATAAGATGAGTTAAACCACAAAAAAGAATAAAAGCACTAAATAATATAAAAATTTTGTTAAAAGGAATATCTTTCTTTTCATGAACAAAATAAATTAACATTAAAGGAATAGAAAAATAAGCCAAAAAAATAAATAAATCTGAGAATAAATGTACCCAGATTAAAGACGGTTGCCACAAATAACAATGGCCATGGGGAATATAATAATTAGATAACAAAATATTCATTAATATTCATTAATAAAAATAAGATTGTAAAGATAAGTTAAGTATTCATTTTTTTTTCATTAACAGATAATAGGATAAGAATTGTATCCCTAAGTACATAAAAATTAATCTACTTTAATGGAAAATGAAGATTATACTAGTGGAAGATGATCAAAGATTTGGAAAACTAATTAAAGATTATCTCATTACAGAATCAGAAAAAATTGATTTAGTCAATACAGGAATTAATATTAGAGATAAATTAGATCAAGGAAGTTATGACATTCTTATTTTAGATGTAATGTTACCCGAAAAAAACGGTATTGATATTTGTCGAGAATTAAGAGCCACAAATATTAATCTCCCAATATTATTTATTACTGCTTTAAATAATCAAATTGATAAAATTAAAGCTTTTGAATCTGGTGCTGATGATTATTTAATCAAGCCTTTTGACTTTCAAGAATTATTAGCTAGAATAAAAGCCCTTGTAAGACGAGAAAAAAAAATAAAATCAACAACAAATTTAACATGGCAAAACTTAGTCATGATTCTTGAAGAAAAACAAGTTAAATATGGAGATAATTATTTACATTTAACTCCCACAGAATATAAAATTTTAGAGATTTTTTTAACAACACCTCAAAAAGTTTTTAATACAGATAATATTATTGATCAATTGTGGGATATTGATACTATACCTACTAATAATACACTAAGAACTCATATAAAATCTCTCAGGAAAAAATTAACTGACGTAGGATTAGATAAGGATTTCATTGAAACACTTTATGGTATGGGTTATAGACTTAAACCCTTGAATAATAAGTCAGATAAAAATATCATAAAAAAATCATCTTCATTAATTAATTATTTTCAAAATAACCAACTAACTAAAAATCAATCAGATATTAATAAACAAGAAAAATTACAATTGTTAATTGAACAAATGTGGTTAGAAAATCAAGAAAACGTTAGCCAAGATTGTCAAAAGTTACTTGATTATATACACAGTAAAAATAATTTAAAAATTGATGATGCTATTCGTACAGTTCATAATTTTGTTGGTTTTCTAGGCAGTATTGGTTATATAAATGCTAGTAATATTTCTAAGAAAATTGAAGTTTTATTAAAAAATAATTATCCTCACGTTAAAGATCAAAAAAATATTATAAAAATAACAAATTTAATTCATGAGTTAGAAAAAGAATTATTCCCAGAAGGAAGACAAAATTATGACAAAAAAGATCAAGAATTATTTAATCAACAAAAAGTTGAAATATTAGTTATTGATGAAGATCAAAAATTAGCTAATCAATTAATTATGTTTATCGAAAATCCTCAAGTTTCTCTGAGTTTTTGTCATAGTATTTTATCTGCTCAAAACTATTTAAATGAGAAAACTTATGATGTAGTTATTTTAGAGACTCAATGGAAAAACAATTCTGATAGAGAAAACTCTATTTTAAATTTATTAGGGGAGAAAAAAAAAGAAACTAAAATTATTATTTATAGTAAAGATGATAGCTTAGAAAACAGATTATATTGTTCAAAATATCCTATTAATGCTTTTTTAAGTAAAAATAACTCTCTTGAAATATTATGGGAAAACATCAAAAGTGCCTTAATTCAAAATCACTCTAATTCTATAGTTAATTCCCTCTATAATATTTTGATTATCGATGATGATGTAAGATTTACTTCAATTTTAAAACAAAAATTAATTATTAATCAATTACCTCTTAATATTAATATAATTTCCGAAAGCGAAACTTTTTTAGATGAAATAAAAAAAATAAAACCACAATTAATAATTCTCGATTTAGAAATGCCAAAACTAAATGGTTTAGATATATGTAAAATTATCAAAAAAGATCCTTTATTACAATCTATTCCTGTTATTTTTTTAACCAGTAATTTAGCTTCAAATATTATTAATCAATTCCTCGAAGCTGGAGCAGATGACTTTATCAGTAAATCCAAAATTGATTTAGAATTATATCCCAGAATTTTAACTCATCTCCAAGGATATAAATTATAAATATACCTTTAAACATCTTCAAAATATAGTTTATTTAAGATAGAAAATTATAAATTTAAATAACTATTACTTATTGGCTATTTCCCGAATTTTCCTAAAATTATAATAGGGTTTAATTAGATAATTACAGATTTTTAACAAAAAATAATATACAGAAATCCGATGATAATTGCGAAATTTTTAAATGTGTTAGGTATTAGGCATTAGCTTTTAAAGATTATTAAGATTTATATCTTGATTTTCTAATCTTTAATTATTTACACATGATTTAAAATTGCTATATAGATTCAAAATAACCAAAAATCATTTTATGATCAAAAGAAAATATGAAAAATATAAAATTAATTAATATTAGTAAAGTTTTAGTTATTGATGATAATAAAGAAATTCAAAAATTAATAAAAATATCTTTAGAAATGATGAGAAAATGGGAAGTTTTCACCGCTAATTCAGGATTAGAAGGACTAAAAATAGCTAAACAATTACAAAATTTAGATTTAATACTTTTAGACTATCTAATGCCTGAAATTAATGGAGGAGAAATTATTATCAAGTTGCGAAAAGATAAAAAAGTTTGTCATATTCCAGTCATATTTTTAACTGCTCAATCGGACACACAATTTGACTGGCAAGGATTAGGTGCATTAGGAGTTATTTATAAACCATTTAATCCTATTACTATCGTAGATTTAATTGAAAAAATCTTAATCAATTAGTAAATAATAATTATTAATATTATGATGGAGAAAGAATCATCTAGTTAAGAAAGTAAATGAATTGAGGAGAGATGTAGAGTATGTTAGCAAAACTATATCCTAATATTATAGAGAATGTCAGTGAATGGAATCCCCAATTATTCCGAGAAGTCAAAGGTAGATTAACACCAAAAACCATTACGATTGTTTCTTTAGCTTCCATTGTCGGACAATTTTTACTATACCTATACTTTCAAGGAATATTACCTAAAACAGAAGGGAATTATAGTCGTTATTGTACCGCCATAGCCGAACCAGAATTATCCTATTCATCAAATTTTCGCATTTGTAATCAAGATTTATTAGGCAATTTACAAATCATTAAAGAATTATGGTGGTTAGATTTATTTACGACGATGAGTATCATGGGGGTTTTCATCCTTCTGGTGGTTGGTAGTTATATGCTAATGGCGGATGTCTCCAAAGAAAATAGCAAAAATACCCTTAATTTTATTCGCCTAACTCCTCAATCAGCCTTTACCATCTTTGGAGGAAAAATATTAGGAGTGCCTATTTTAGTTTATTTATTCGGTGTATTAGCAATGCCCTTACACTTAATGGCTGGAATAAAAGCTAATGTCTCTTTTCCTTTAATTATTGGTTTTTATCTTGCATTAGCCGTAAGTTGTTTCTTTTTTTATAGTGCTTGTTTACTATTTAGTTTAGTTTCTAGTGGCTTAGGAAATTTTCAAGCATGGTTAGGAAGCATGGCAATTTTCTTCTTTTTATGTACCATGACAGGAGCAATCATGGAAGCTAACAAATTTAGTAGCACTTCTATCGATTGGATTATTCTTTTCAACCCTATCATCTTCTTACCCTACTTAGTAAAATCAACATTTCTCTCTCCTGATACCATCGGTTACTTATCCATAGAAACCCTAAATAATCTTAATTGGTATGGTAATTTTTGGTGGCAAAATAGCATTGTTAGTTTATTCTTAATAATCTCCAATTACGCAATTTGGACATTTTGGTTATGGCAAGGAATCAAACGCCGTTTTCATAATCCTTCTGATACCATTCTTACAAAATATCATAGCTATTTAATTTCTGCTTGTTTTATTGTTTTCAATGTTGGATTTAGCTTACAAGAAATAAACTCTTATTCTTCCCCCAATGAAAAACTGATTGGCTTACAAGTATTTAACTTTTTTTTCTTCTCACTACTAATTATTGCTTTAACTCCTCATCGTCAAAGTTTACAAGATTGGTCACGTTTTCGTCACGAAAATTCTTCTCATAATCGTCTAATTCATGAATTACTTTTAGGAGAAAAAAGTCCTTCACCATTAGCCATTGCCGTCAATGTAGGCATCGTCACTTTATATACCATTCCCACCGTTTTAATTTTTCCTTTTAAAGATAATAAAACATCCATTTTAATGGGATTATTATTAAGTGCTACCATAACAATAATCTATGCAACAGTATTTCAATTACTATTGATGCTGAAAAGTCAAAAAAGAACTTTAATCGCCAGTGGTGTTGTTAGTAGCTTGATTTTTAGCCCATTTTTAGCCTTAATTATATCCCCTGAAAATCATCATAATTACCCTTTTATTTGGCTATTTTCAGCTTTTCCTTTAGTCGCCACCACTGAAATAAGTATTTTTTCAACGATGGGAATTTTATTAGCTCACATCACCGCAATCGTCAGTATTAACTATCAATTTAACAAAGTTTTAAACAAAGCAGGAATTTCCGAAACAAAAATTTTGTTAGAAACTAATTAGCAAATTTCCTGATTCTTGGGTGAATGTCATTCACCCCTATCCATTTTTTATTTGCCCAAAATTATATGAAATACTCATAGCAAATCAAAAATTTATCAAAAAACTGAAAAAAATGTTACGAAATGTCAAGAATTGCTACTAAAATGATAAACAGAAATAGTAGAATAGTAAAAAAATAGATGCGAATAGCCATAGCAGGTGCAGGATTAGCAGGACTTTCTTGCGCCAAATATTTAGCAGACGCAGGACATACACCAATTGTCCTTGAAAGAAGAGATGTTTTAGGCGGAAAAGTTGCCGCATGGAAAGACGAAGATGGAGACTGGTATGAAACAGGACTTCATATCTTTTTTGGTGCTTATCCCAATATGTTGCAGTTATTCCACGAATTAGGTATTGAAGATCGTTTGCAGTGGAAAGAACACACGATGATTTTTAATCAACCCGATAACCCTGGTACTTATTCACGGTTCGATTTTCCTGATCTTCCTGCCCCTGTTAATGGTTTAATTGCCATTTTACGCAATAATGATATGTTAACGTGGGGTGAAAAAATTAAATTTGGTTTAGGTTTGTTACCTGCCATTGTTAAAGGTCAGGAATATGTAGAAGATATGGATAAATATTCATGGTCAGAGTGGATGGCAAAACAAAACATCCCTCCCCGTGTCGAAAAAGAAGTTTTTATTGCTATGTCTAAGGCTTTAAACTTCATTAACCCTGATGAGATTTCCGCCACTATTCTCTTAACCGCTTTAAATCGTTTCTTACAAGAGAAAAACGGATCAAAAATGGCTTTCTTAGATGGTTCACCCACAGAAAGATTATGTCAACCAATTGTGGACTATGTCACCGAAAGAGGGGGAGAAGTACGCTTAAATGCCCCTCTCAAGGAAATTTTGTTAAATGAAGACGGAACAGTAAAAGGCTTCTTATTAAGAGGTTTAAATGGTGCTAATGATGAAATTTTCACCGCCGATGCTTATGTGTCCGCTATGCCTGTTGATCCTCTAAAAGTAATATTACCCCCCATCTGGAAAGAAAATCGATTTTTCCAAAAATTAGAAGGCTTAGAAGGTGTCCCTGTCATTAATTTACATTTATGGTTTGATCGTAAACTTACGGATATTGATCATTTATTATTTTCTCGCTCTCCCTTGTTAAGTGTTTATGCTGACATGAGCAATACTTGTAAAGAATATAGTAACCCTGATCGATCAATGTTAGAGTTAGTATTAGCACCTGCTCAAGATTGGATTAGCAAAACCGACGAAGAAATCATCGAAGCCACCGTGAAAGAATTAAGACAGTTATTCCCTCAACACTTTACGGGAGAGAATCCGACTAAATTATTGAAATTTCATGTGGTGAAAACCCCAAGATCAGTATATAAAGCGACACCCGGCAGACAAGCCTATCGTCCATCTCAAAAAACTCCTATTTCTAATTTTTATTTGGCTGGAGATTTCACCATGCAAGAATATTTAGGAAGCATGGAAGGGGCTGTATTATCAGGTAAACGCACTGCCGAAGTGGTAACAAAAGATTATCCCGTCAATAATACTATTAAGCAACCAGCTTTAGCCTAGAGTGGGTATTGCCAACAATACTTAGTATAGGGTAGGCATTCCTTAGAAGTATTTGAAAATATTTCTGCCCCTGACAAATAATTCTACAAAGAATCATTTATGACTCTCAGATTATCAAGCATAAACTATAAAATTATAGGTAAAGGTAGCAATGCCTACCCTACTTTTATCTTATTTTGTCTTTAATTAGTGATAAAAATGGATCATAAAGTGAGACAATACTGTAGAATCGTCATTATTCTTATTTTTAAACTTATATTTAGCTAACTATATTCAGCAGGGATGAATGCTGCAACTGCATAAAAAATTACAACCTAAACAACCCTTAGCCACCCCAGAAGAATCTTATGAATACTGTCGTCAAGTGACAGCAAAGTATTCTAAAACTTTCTATTTAGGCACTTTATTAATGCCGAAAGAAAAAAGATGTGCTATCTGGGCAATATATGTCTGGTGTCGCCGTACAGATGAATTAGTTGATGGTCCTCAAGCAAAATTGACTACTCCTGAAACCCTTGATTTGTGGGAACAACAGTTAGAATCAGTATTTGCAGGGCAACCTATCGATGATCCTGATGTAGCATTAGTAGATACTCTCAAACGTTTTCCTATGGATATTCAGCCCTTTAGAGATATGATAGCGGGGCAAAGAATGGATTTATATCGTAACCGTTATGAAACTTTTGAGGATTTAAAACTTTACTGTTACCGAGTTGCTGGGACAGTAGGCTTGATGTCATCTTCTGTACTGGGAATTGATGAAAGTTATTTAAACGCCCCTTGGTATAATAATTCAGTCTATATTCCTGAAAAAGAAGCCATTGCACTGGGTATTGCTAATCAATTAACCAATATTCTTCGAGATGTAGGAGAAGACACGGGCAGAAATCGCATCTATTTACCTTTAGAAGACTTAGCAAGGTTTAACTATACCGAAGAAGACTTATTTAATGGGGTAGTTGATGATCGTTGGTGTAACTTAATGCAATTCCAAATCAATCGTGCTAAGGAATATTACGAATCAGCTGAAAGTGGAATAAAAGCACTAAATCCTGATGGACGTTGGCCTGTGTGGTCGGCTTTAATGCTATATCAGGGTATTCTTGATGTTATTGTGAAAAATAACTATGACGTATTTAATCGACGTGCATTTGTACCAACTTCCCACAAAATGCTTTATTTACCCGTAGCATGGTTAAGAGCTCAAGTTTTATAAGTAATGATAGGAAAAGAGGAGAAGAGGAGGGGAAATTTATTAATAATTAATAATTAATTCCTAATTCCTCATTATTTAAGACATTTCGAGCATTTTTTGAATTGGCTTTAAGGCTTTAACTCTTATAGATTCGGATAAATTAATTTCTGGAGTTCGGTTTTTTAAAGCTAAATAAACCTTTTCGAGAGTATTTAATCTCATATATGGGCATTCATTACAAGCACAATTATTTTCGGGGGGTGCTGGAATAAATAGTTTTTTAGGTGCATCTTTTGCCATCTGATGAATAATACCTGGCTCAGTTGCAATAATAAATTCAGAAGATTTACTATCTAAAGCATATTTTAATAAAGCAGTAGTTGAACCAATATAGTCAGCATGACGTAAGATATGAGTTTCACATTCAGGATGTGCTAAAATTTCTGCTTGAGGATGTTGTACTTTTAATTGAACAATTTTCTTCTCAGAGAAAGTTTCGTGAACGATACAACTACCATCCCATAATACCATGTCTCGCCCCGTTTGTTCCATAACATAACGTCCTAAATTTTTATCTGGTGCGAAGATAATAGGTTGATTTTTGGGGATTTGTTTGACAATTTTAACGGCATTAGAGCTAGTGCAAATAATATCACTGAGAGCTTTAATTTCCGCCGTACAATTAATATAAGAAATAACGATATGATCAGGATATTGTGCTTTAAATTTAGAAAATTGGTCCGCCGAACAACTGTCAGCTAAAGAACATCCCGCTTCCAAATCTGGTAATAAAACCAACTTATGAGGATTAAGAATTTTTGCTGTTTCTGCCATGAAATGCACCCCCGCAAATAAGATTACATCTGCTTGAGTGGATGCCGCTTGTTGAGATAGTCCTAAAGAATCACCAATATAATCTGCAATATCTTGAATGTCTCCTTCTTGATAATAATGAGCTAAAATCACCGCATTTAATTCTTTTTTAAGATCAGTGATCGCACTAAATAAATCTTGGGGACTATTACTTAACGAGGATTGATTAGGGGAAATAGTGGCAGTAAACACAATTAACAGTTATCCTAAAAGAGTAAGTTATATTTCTTATTCTAACCTATTTATAGTATTTTTTACCATAAATAATAAAAATAATAAATTTCCCTTCAATGTCAAAAATAAAATGAATATGGAAGCAGAAATTATCAATTTTTCTTATTATTAACCATTGTCTGATTTTTGCTAGTCTTCATCAGGAAAACGAATAATATCATCATCTCCTAAATACTCTCCGTTTTGAATTTCGATCATCACTAAAGGTATCACACCGGGATTTTCTACTCGGTGTCTAGTATTCATGGGAACATAAGTTGATTGTTTCGGTAATAATAACTTTTCTTGCCCATTAAAAATTACTTTAGCTGTACCTGCTACCACAACCCAGTGTTCACTACGATGATAGTGCATTTGTGTACTAATATGATGGCCGGGTTTAACGGTTATTCTATTGATACGGTAATTATTTCCATTTTCTAACAATGTAACAGTACCCCAAGGAGGAGTTCTTGTGTACTCACCTTCTATTGATTCTTGATGCCCTAAATTAATATTCTCCGTCATAAGTCACCTTGAAAATAAATTAAGCTATTCTATTTATACCTAAAATCGATCTTTTTTGTATCATGATCCTAGTTTTAATGCTTCTAAATAAAGTCCATAAATAAAACCAATTTTAAAAGAATTTAACATTTCCAACCAAGCAGATTTACTGGTGGAATTATTGGTGCGGCGATAGATTAAAAAATTAGACAATTCTGTGAATATAAGAAAAATCAGGGCAATGGTTACATCCCAACGGGCAGATTGTCCTGAAGATGTAGTTAGTACATTAGCCATAAAAAATCCTAGTAATAAGCATATAATTATTACAGATAATTTTCGCCACGGATTACTTAAAAAAGTACTAAATTGACTAAAAAAATTTCCTATTAAAGAATTTAAACGGGTTTCCTGCATATTTTCTCAATCGAATTATACATTGTCCATTATCAATTATTTTTTTCTCTTTGGACGGCTAAAGCAATACCTTGAGTAATGATATGATGTTCTTGAATTTGAATACGATGATGTAGAGTTTCTGATGTATCATCAGGTAAAATTGGGACGGCAGATTGGATTAAGATAGGACCACTATCTACTTCTAAATCGACTAAATGCACTGTACAACCCGTCATTTTCACTTTAGCTTTTAAGGCTTTTTCTATGGCATTAATACCTTTAAAACTGGGTAATAAACTAGGGTGTATATTAATCACTTTTTCGGGAAATGCCTTCAATAATACATTAGTAATAATACGCATCCAACCTGCCATTACTACCCATTCTACTTGGTGAGCTTTAAATACCTCCACAATTGCTTCATCTAATGCTTCTCGATGGGGATAATTTCTATGATTTAACAAAACTGATGGAATATTAAATTTATCAGCTCTTTCTTTTGCTTTAGCTTGGGGATTATTATAAATTAATACCTCAACTTTACCATTCAATTTTCCCTCATTTATGGCTTGGGCGATCGCTTCAAAATTACTACCACTACCAGAAGCCATAACTCCTAATTTAATAGTTTTATTTAACTGTAGTTGATCCCAAGTTACATAAGGAGATACCAGAGCAGAAGAAAAAGAATGATCCATCACGGGCTAATTAATTGAATATAGAGATAAGAAATTATATCACAAGAAGATTCCAGTTTTAAGGGATTGGTTAGGTTACGACAATTTTTTAGGAATGATAAGACTAAATTTTGAACCCTTACCGACTTCTGACTTAACCCAAATTTTACCACCATTTTTTTTGACAAATTCCTCACATAATAATAATCCTAAACCTGTACCTGTTTCTCCTCTTGTTCCTTCTTTGCTACAACAGTGTTCAATTTTAAATAAGTTTTGAATTTGTTGTAATGTCATTCCTACTCCTGTATCAATAATATCTAGTTGAATGAAATTTTCTTGTTCGTGTATTTCAATGTCCACTTTTTCCCCTTCAGGGGTAAACTTAAGGGCGTTAGAAATTAAATTTTGGATAGTAGAAGATAACATATTATGATCGCCTAAAACTAAAGAATGGGAAAAATTATGTAGTTTCAAATCAATATGTTTTTCTTTAGCCGTAGGAAACATAACCATCATGATTTCTTGACATAGAGCATTAAGATCAAAATACTGTGGATTATATTTCATCTTCCCAGTTTCAATCATAGACCATTCCAAAAGATTTTTGAGTAATTTAAAGTTAGTTTGAGCAGAATCATAAATTTCTGATGACAAATCTATAATTTGCTCATTTTTCATCATTTTTACGTTATCTTTAAGAATTTCTGCAAAACCTAATAAAGTATTAAAAGGAGATTTTAGATCATGGGCAATAATGGAGAAAAATTTATCTTTACTAGCATTTAACTCTCGCAATTCTTCAGAAGATTGTTGTAATTTTTTAAAGGCGATTCTCAACTCTAATTGATTAATAACCTGTTTTGCGAGTATTCTCAAAGCATTTATTTGTTGAGAAGTTAAAGTTTTTGGCTGAGAATCTATAACACAAAGAGTACCTAAAGCAAATCCATCAGGGGTAACTAAAGGTGCACCAGCATAAAATCGAACATGAGGAGGATCTTCTATTACAAAAGGATTATCAGCAAAACGTTCATCTCGAGAAGCATCTTCCACCACCAAAACTTCTTCTTGAAGAATAGCATGACTGCAAAATGCTAAATTTCGTGGAGTTTCTTCCGCACATAAGCCAACTTTTGACTTGAACCATTGGCGATTATTATCAATTAAACTAATTAAGGCGATAGGAGTATTACAGATAGATGCGGCTAATTGAGTTATTTCATCATAAGCTATTTCAAAATCAGTATCTAAAATGTCATACCTCATTAAAGCTTGGAGTCGCTCTTTTTCATTGTCAGGTAATGGGGCAATTTTCATGAATAATTATCACTCTTTTTCAGTAAATAGAAAAATATTAATCATATTTTAGCAAAGAGCTTTTATAATTCATTTCATCTTATCCAATCTAACGGAAGGTTGTCTGTTAGCTAATTTAAGCAAATTGTATCTTGGTTGAGACATTTTTTTTCTTTTCAAAAATAATCCCAATAAAGCACCACTAATTAGTGGAAATATAGGATTAAACATAGCATTAACTAAAGAATCTACCACAAATAGAGTTAGAATCACGGCTAAAACGGCAGAAGATGCTATTTGAGGATAAAACCATGTTTTTACAGGATAGCAAAACCAGACAAAACACCATATTGGTAACAGTAATAAAAGTATTAAATTAATAAGACCAAATAAACCATTAGTACCGAAAATAATAATCCAAAAACTATCCGTAGTGGAAACATCAACGATTTCTCCAGTCCAATTTTCCTGATAGACTCGACTTCTACCCCAACCACCCCAGCCAAATATGATTCTTTCTCTGGCACGATCGCCTAAGATTAATTCATTATCAAATCTAAATTGTAAAGATCCAGCTCTTTCTTCTCCTGCTATATTTTGAATAAAGGGAATAATATTATCTCCTTGAAAATTTCCAGAAGTTGCAAAAATTAAATATAAACAAATACTAAAAGTTAATAATATTAAAGGAAAAGAATTTTTTGTCCATTTAGCGATGAACATAATCACTAATCCTATAACCATATATCCATAAGTCCCTATCGATTTAGAAAGTATAAAAGTTATTCCTAAAATCAGAATGACTACTTCAATGGGTAAATTCCAAATTTTCTTTACTACTTTTCCTTGCCATAACCAAATAGCAATTAATGTCGTACTCATCAGAAACATGGATAACATTAAGCCGTGTTGCATAAATACTTGAGGACGCCACCCCCCTAAACGCATAGTTTGGCCAAAGGAATGAGGAAAATAACCATAAACAATATTATGTAATTGAGGACTCATTCTAATTTCGTACAATGTCAAGGGTACATAAATTAATCCTGCTTTAATAATATCAATGGCTAATTCTTTTAATGTTAATAAATTACTAAAATAAAGTCGCCCTAAGAAATAAGGCATTGCCCATCGTGTTGCTTGATTGAGACTGGCATTTATACCGTCATATAATCCTAATTCATTACTAATAGAAGAAAAAATGGGACTGATACTAAATAAAATAATTGGTAAATCAATCCAATGTAGTCTAAATTTACGAAAGATTTGACTATCAAAAAGAATAATACCTAGAAAAATACCATAACAAGTTGCCACCATACCTTCATAGTCAGGAATTAAAGGTAATTCAAATCCTGCTTTTCTTGGTAAAAATAGTAAGCCACCTAAAAAACTAATGGAAACAGCTTTTGTCGGTGGAAATTTGTGGAAGAAATATAAGACTATCGGTAGCCAGAGAATCATAACCAGTTGGGCTTGTGGACTCATTTTTTACCCTGAATGAATAGCTAAATGTTTATGAAAGTATTTGATCTATCGGTAATCCCCAGCCGAGAGAATATCTGATGGTTAAGACTATTGTAATTAAAGCTATTAATAATAAAGTTATCTGAAAGTCTTGTTTCAGAGTTATTAATCCTTCTCGCCATGAACCATACTGCACTACAATATAAAATGGAATGTCATTTAAGGCAATGACAATAATTGCTCCCACAACTCCCATGATATAAGTAGCTAAAGGTAAAAATAAAATCATGTAAAGAAATTTTAATAAATATCCATAAGCACCATACATCGGTTTTCCTATACCCATCTGTACACTTCTCATGGTAATGCTAAGTAAATTAGGCCAAATACCAATACTTAAAATGGGTAAAATCCATGCTCCTTGTGCATATCTTTTATCATACATAAAGGTAATTAGAAAATCCCCAAAAGTGGTTAGTGATACGACTAAAAGTATTGAGATAACAAAAATCCATTGACGCTTATTTATAATTGTTTGTCTTAAGGTTTTTCTGGGTAAATCTCCTAATTTTGATACCACAGGAAAAACCACTGAGCTGTTAATCTTATCAATGATTTGTACGGGAATGTCTGCAAAGGTGAAAGCAATAGTATAGATACCTAAAAATTCGATAGAAAATAGTTTTCCTAGTAATAATCGATCAACTTGCATCGCCAAAAAAGTAATTGTTGTAGAGATAAATATCCATTTACCAAAAGAAAAAAGTTCTTTTATTGCTGTTGAATCCCAAAAGAAATAATTTTTGACTTCTGGTAAAAGTCGATGACTAATAATAGTACTAATAACTTTTGAAATTAAAGTACCCATTATTAATGACCAAATAGTAGGACTATAAAATGTCCAGCCCACTGTAATTACTAAAAATAAAATCTGTGTTCCCAATTCAAATAATACTTTCTCAGATTGTTTGATTTGACGATTAAGAAGAGGTAAAGAAGTAGAACGAAATCCATTAAGAATTGATCCAAAACCAATTATGGGTAGTAACCACTGTAATTGTGGTTCATCATAAAAAATAGATACGGGATAAGCCATTAAGACAAAAGCAATCCATAAACAAAAGCTACGAATTACTTGTAAAGTCCACGCAGTGTTATAAAAATTAGGATCTTCTCCTCTTTTACTTTGAATCAGACTTGGAGCAATACCAATATCAGAAAATAAAGTTAATCCTGTAATTAAAGTATTCATCAAAGCCATTAAGCCAAAAACTTCAGGCACTAATAAACGAGTGAGAATCAGATTACTACCTAATCGTAAAATTTGACTTGTACCGTAGCCTAAAAGAGTCCAAATTGTTCCACGAATTGCTAATTTTTTCAAGGATGACATTATCGGTTTATGTATCTAATTTACTATCAAGCTAATTTTAACTATCTTGGGAAGATTGATTTTTAATCAATATCCGTTTATATCCTTAATCAATGAAGATTCTTAACTCAATTAAAGTAAAAAAATGATTAGAACCAGTATTTTTACTGATTTATTTTATTTTTAAAAGATTATAGATCAATATATAGTTTTTTAAAATTTTGACCAAATAGCTGACAACCTTTACTAAAAGCTAGTTTATCTTTTTTAAACAATTTAAAAATATTTTCCAAGGATTTTTGTATCTTGGTTTTTTTTGTAATTAATATTCTGAAACCTTTTTATCGTAACTATTTAAGGTTTTTGCTGTAATTTTACTTAAATGTAATTCAGCATTTTTTAAAATTATGTTCATTAAATTTTAGTTAATTTATCGGATGTTTTCTAAAGGAAAATAATTAACAATATAAATATAAAGAAAAAAGTAATTGGTGATTTAAAAAATCAAATTTGTAATTGTTTAAATTCTTAATTTTGTTTTTATAATCTCTTATAAATCATTTTATATAAGACTTATTTCTTTTTTTCCAAAAATTATATATTATGGTTTCGCCTTTAATATTTATTATTATTTACTAAGAGTTAATGATTATGATTACTCAAAATATAGTTACGGATTCTTTATTTAATTTACCTCAACAATTTAACAATAATTTAGGCACAACTGATTGGACTAATGCGAATCAAGGATGGTTTGTACCTTTAAATACGAAATGGAATAAAAGTCAAGAATCCGCTTATGCTGATAATAGTGGGGCTGGTGGTTTAACTCAAGTAATTACGAATAATCAACTTAACAAAGGATTACAAACTATTAGTTTTGACGCTCTTAATAAAGGAATTAGTAACACTTTAAGAATACAGATTTATGGTATTAATGGTAAATTTAAACTCAATAACTGGAAAGCTGACAATCCTATTAGTGCAACAACTGATCCTATTCAATTTACTACTTTAATGGATACGGGAAATGTTGCAACTCAATCATTCGACTGGAAAAATTTTACTCAAGATGTCGATTTTGGTAGTGGTTATGAATATATTGCTATTCGTGCTTTTACTGACGGAGTAGAGTCTTCAGAGTCTATGGCTATTGATAATATTTCCATTGCACAAAAAAAAGTGTTAGAAATAGTTAGCATAATAGACTCGGATTTTAATGAATTAAATATGAAGTTTAATACCAATACGGGAATAACTTACTTTAATAATGCAGATAAGGGGTGGTTTGTACCTATAAACTCTAAATGGATTAGAGACAGTGTCAATGGCTATACTTATGCTGATAATACTGGTGCAGGAGGTTTAACTCAAGTCATTAAAAATAATCAAATAACTCAAGGTTTACAATATTTGAATTTTGATGCCATTAATAAAGGAACTAGTAATACTCTTAGAATACAAATTTATGGTGTTAATGGAGAATTTAAAATCAGTAATTGGGAAACAAAAGATCCTCTTGCCAATACCTTAAAGCCAATTAATTTTAGTACTTTATTAGATACAGGAAACATTGCAAGTAAATCATTTGATTGGAGTACTTTTTCTCAACAAATTAATTTTAACAATGGTTATGAATATATTGCTATTCGGGTTATAACCGATGGTGTTGAAGGTTCAGAGTTTATGGCTATTGATAATGTTTCCATCGCTAACGATATTCTCAAAGAAACTGTTGAACAAACGGAACCACCTAACAATCCCGTTGTTAACAATTCTATTTCTATTGGCACAAATCTAGGTGGAATTGCTTATTGGTCTCCCCAAAAACCTTTTATTAACTTATTCAAATCTTCATCTTCTTGGATAACTCAAGGTAATGGAATATGGGATACTCAAGAAAATGCTCTACTTGATTTAGATCAAAATGGGTGGGTTCGTTCTTTTCCAAAACCTGAGAATGGTGCTAAATTCACTTCCGTGGGAACTTTATTATCCCGTTCTGATGGTAATTATCTTGGTGGAGAATATGTAGTTTTATATGAAGGAGAAGGTACAATTAAGTATGGTTTTGATGCCAAACTAATATCTTCTACCCCTGGAAGAGATGTAATTCAAGTTAATCCCACTAAAGCTGGTATTCTTTTATCTATTACTCAAACAGATCCAAATCAGACAGGAAATTATATCCGAGACATAAATGTTGTTCCTGTTGCATCAGAAAATACTTACGAAACAGAAATTTTTAATCCTGATTTTATTAATCATATCGACTCTTTCAACAGCATTCGTTTTATGAACTGGATGGGAACAAATGATTCTACCCAAAAAGAATGGAGTAATAGACCTACTTTAGATAGTCAAACTTGGTTTGGAAATGGTGTTTCTGTTGAAGTCATGGTTGACTTAGCCAATAAAGAAGATGTTAATCCATGGTTTACTCTTCCTCATCTAGCAACGGATGAATACATAACCAATTTTGCCACTTATGTTAGAGATCATCTCGATCCCGAATTAAAAATCTATGTAGAATATTCTAATGAAGTTTGGAATGGTCAATTCAAACAAAGTAGATGGGTAGCTCAACAAGCTCAGACAGAAAATATGAGCAGTCCTTATGATTGGTATAGTCGTCGCACCACTCAAATTACCCAAATATGGGATCAGGTTTTTGGCTCAGATCAAGATAGAGTTGTGGGTGTTATGGGGGCTCAAGCTGGTAATATCGGAACTGCAAATCGTGCTTTAAATTATAATTGGACAAATAATCCTCTTTCTCATGAGCAATATGGTATTGATGCTATTACCATTGCACCTTATTTTGGTCATTATATTGGTGATAAAGCCAACAAAGATACACTATTATCTTGGACGAAAGAAGCTGATGGTGGATTAAATAAATTATTTGATGAAATTACTAAAGGAGGATTACTTCCTAATAGTCCGAAAGGTGGTGCATTACAGTTAGCTTATGATAGAATCGGTCAATATGTTGAACTCGCAAAACAAGAAAATCTTCAATTAATTGCTTATGAAGGTGGTCAACATTTAGTCGATAAGAGCGAAGATCCCGCCATTGTCGATTTGTTTGCTAAAGCTAATCGTGATTCTCGTATGGGAGACATTTATAAAGAATATTTCCAACAATGGTTCAATATGGGCGGTGGTGAATTTCTCAACTTTACTGATGTTGGTAGTTATAATAAGTTTGGGTCTTGGGGATTAACCGAAAGTTTAAATCAAAACTCACCTAAGTATGATGCAGTTATAGATTTAATCAATAGTACTTTACCGTAAATTTACTTACATAATTATTATTAGTTTGTTAAGATGAATCAGTGATATTTGATTCGTCTTTTTTTTTGGGGACTATTGTAGATAAATGTATGTTAATTGTTATTCTATTTTTGATTAATTTAACGTCATTGGTAATTTTATTTATCAGTTTGATTTTTTTCATTGAATGTTTTGCTTCTTTATTTCCTTTAACGATCAAGATTAATGATAGTAATCAATGGTATAAAACTTCTGTCAGTATTTTAATTCCAGCCCATAATGAAGAAATTGTTATTGAACAAACTTTACATACTATTATTCCTCAATTAAAATCTACAGATGAATTAATTGTTATTGCTGATAATTGTAGCGATCGCACAGTGGAAATCGTTACAAGAATGGGAATCAAAGTGATTCAACGTCAAAATCAAGAATTAAAAGGAAAAGGTTATGCGTTAGATTTCGGATTGAATTATCTGAGGCAAAATCCCCCTGATATTGTTATTTTTATTGATGCTGATTCCATTGTTCAACCTAACACCATTAAAATTTTAACGGAAACGGCGATCGCCAAAAATAAACCTATTCAGGGATTATATCTAATGGAAAATTCTCCCGAAGCAACTCCCAAGGATAAAATTTCCGCTTTTGCGTTTAAGGTAAAGAATTTAGTGCGCCCTCTAGGATTACATAATTTGAAACAACCATGTTTATTAACAGGCACTGGTATGACTTTTCCTTGGCACGTAATTCAAAAAATTGACCTTGGAAGTAATAATATTGTGGAAGATATGGCTTTAGGATTAGATTTAGCCATAGCTGGTTATTCTCCCTATTTTTGTCTAAATACTGTAATTTTGAGTATTTTGCCACAAAAAAAGGAAGTTGCGACTATTCAAAGAAGAAGATGGGAACACGGGCATTTACAAACAGCATTACAGTATATTCCTCGGCTAATCAAAGAAAGTATTAAACAAAAAAGATTAGATTTACTGATTATTGCTTCCGATTTATTTATTCCGCCATTATCTTTGTTGGTATCTATTTGGTTGGGATTAAGTTTAATTTCTGTATTGATGATAATTTTGAATCTTAATTATATTCCTTTCATTGCATTGATGATAGCAGGAGTAATGATTTTTACTGGAATTTTGATAGCATGGGTGAAATTTGGACAAGAAGAATTGCCTTTAATAAACTTATTAAGAATACCTTTATATATTCTCTGGAAAATACCTCTTTATTTTAAATTTTTGTGGAAACGAGAAAATCAATGGATTCGCACGGAAAGAGATATTTAAAAGGGAAAATTATGAAAATAGCCTATTTAATTAATCAATATCCTAAAATCAGTCATAGTTTTATTCGTCGTGAAATACAAGCATTAGAAAAAAAAGGTTTAGAAATCAAAAGGTATTCTATTCGTTACAGTGAAGATAAATTAGTTGATATAGAAGATAAAGAAGAATTAAAGGAAACTAAATTTATTCTTAATGTCGGCATGATTGGATTATTAATCAATATTTTAAAAACTATAATTTTTTATCCTTTTAATTTTATTAAAACTATAATTTTTACTCTCAAAATTGGCTATAAATCAGATCGAGGAATTGTCCGAAATTTAGCTTATTTAGGCGAGGCCTGTGTTTTATCATTTTGGTTAAAACAAGAGAACATAACCCATATCCATGCTCATTTTGGCACAAATTCCGCCACGGTTGCGATGCTATCTAATATCTTATTTGATTTTACCTACAGTTTTACAATTCATGGTCCGGAAGAATTTGATAAACCGGAAACTATATCTCTTCCTGAAAAGATAAAAAAAGCTACTTTTGTTGTAGTAATTAGTAGTTATGGAAAAAGTCAAGTTTATCGATGGTGTGACTATCCAGAATGGGGAAAAATTCATATCATTCATTGTGGCTTAAATGAGAAATTTATTGATGCAAAAATTACTCCTATTACTTTAGAAAATAATTTAGTTTGTGTTGGAAGATTATGCCCTCAAAAAGGACAAATTCTATTATTAAAAGCCATCGCTAGATTAAAAGAGAAAAGAATAATCTGTAATTTAACTTTAGTAGGAGACGGTGAATTAAGACGAGAAATTGAGAATTTAGCAGAAAAATTAGAGGTAAAAAACCAAATTATAATTACTGGTTGGGCGAGTAGTGAGGAAGTTAAACAACAAATTACTAAGGCTAAATTAATGGTAATACCTAGTTTTGCCGAGGGTTTACCTGTGGTGATTATGGAATCTTTAGCTTTAGGAATACCCGTTATTAGTACTTATATAGCTGGAATACCAGAGTTAATTGTAAATGGTGAATCTGGTTGGTTAATTCCCGCAGGAGATATAGATGCTTTAACCATAGCCATAGAATCGGCTTTAAATTTACCCATTGAAAAATTAGAAGAAATGGGGCAAAAAGGCAAAATAGCAGTTAATAAAAATCATAATATTTATCAAGAAACTGA
Source organism: Geminocystis sp. NIES-3708 (assembly GCF_001548095.1). Lineage (NCBI taxonomy): Bacteria > Bacillati > Cyanobacteriota > Cyanophyceae > Chroococcales > Geminocystaceae > Geminocystis > Geminocystis sp. NIES-3708. Next base: position 3,569,045 of record NZ_AP014815.1, read on the forward strand.
AAATTTAATAAAATTATTTCAATCTTATCTTAGTTTGAAAAATAGTTAATTTTATCAAAAAAGGAGGGCTAAATGTTTAAAATTAATAATCATTTTTTATCTCGATATATAATCTTTTTTTTATCTTCCTTAATAGTTAGTTGTCAATATTTAACTCAAAATAGTGTGATATCTAACAAAAATAGTACTTTAGCTAAAGAAAAACAAAATATTCTTGTTCAAACATCAACATCTTTAGGCGTAGGGTTACATGGTATCAGTGATTGGTCAACTCAACACCCTTTTATTGATCATTTTAAAACTTCAAGATCATGGATTACTCAGTGTGTAAAATCAGACGAGAATTGTTTAAGCAAATGGAGTACAAAAGAAGAAAACTTACTAAATTTAGATCAAAATGGTTGGGTAAAATCTCTGCCTAAAAAAAATGATAACCTTCAATATTCTCGTGTAAGTACTCTTTTATTTGTTGGCATACCAAATCTTTTTCCTAAAGGTAAATATATTGTTTTATATGAAGGTGAAGGTACATTACAATATCAATTTGCAGGAAAAAAAATTATATCAGAGTCAAAATTAGGACGAGATGTTATTGAAGTTAATTCTAGTGATAAAAGAGGAATTCTAATTACTATAACTGCTACTGATCCTAAAAATACAGGTAACTATATTCGCAATATTCGAGTTATAGAAGCAAAAAATGAACAATTATTTAAGCAAGGAGAAATTTTTAATCCCTTATTTTTAGAGAAAATCAAGCCTTTTAGTACTTTACGTTTTATGGATTGGATGAAAACAAATAATTCTCCACAAAAGCAATGGCAAGATAGACCAATTCCTGACATTGTAACCTATAGTCAAAAAGGTGTTGCTTTAGAAACCATGATCGCTTTAGCAAATAAATTACAAAAAGATGTTTGGTTTAATATTCCTCATCAAGCAACCGATGAATATATCGCTAATTTTACTCAATTGGTGAAAAATACATTAGATCCCAATTTAAAAATATATTTAGAATTTTCTAATGAAGTATGGAATTGGCAATTTAAACAAGCACATTATGCTTTAGCACAAGGTAAAAAACACTGGAATCAAGAAGGTAATGCTTATATGCAATGGTATGGAATGCGTACTGCTCAAATGTGTGATATTGCTCAAAAAACCTTTGGAGATCAAAAAAATCGTTTAAACTGTGTGATGTCCACTCAAACTTCATGGCAAGGATTAGAAAAAGCTGTTTTAGATTGTCCTTTATGGGTTGCACAGGGTAATAATCCATGTTATAAACATGGTATTTCTGCTTATGCTATTACGGGATATTTTGGTAGTAGTTTAGGAATACCTGAGAATCAATCTGTCGTACAGTCATGGTTAAAAGAATCTGATGGAGGCTTTAATAAAGCTATAGAACATTTAAAAACAGGAAAATTACTCCACAGTAAAAGAAAAGATAGTTTACCAGATATTAATCAAAAATTTCTTTATCATAGCCAAGTAGCGCAAGCAAGAGGTTTACAATTAGTAGCTTATGAAGGGGGACAACATATAACAGGAGTAAAACAAGTTAAAAATAATCAAAAACTAACTGATTTTTTCATCGCCTTAAATCGTCGTCCAGAAATGTATGATCTCTATACTGAATTATTGAATAATTGGGAAAAAGCTGGAGGAGGTTTATTTATGCACTTTGTTGACATAGGCAAACCTAGTAAACATGGCAGTTGGGGAGCTTTAGAGTATTTAGATCAATTAGAATCTCCTAAATATAAAGCTTTAATCGGTTTTATTAATAATCAAAAATCAGATCATTAACTATCATTTATCATTGAAATTAAATAAGATCAAAATTAATAAAATGATTAATAAACCTTGTTTTTTAGTAGGTGCAGAAAGGTCTGGTACTACTCTTTTACGTTTAATGTTAGATCACCATCCTTCCATTGGTTGGGTTCAAGAATTTGAATATTCCATTGATTTAGTTACCGATAATGGTCAATTTCCTTCACTCCATCAATATTATGAATGGTTAGAAACTAACCGTATTTTTCAATCTATGGGTTTTATGATTGATCAAAATCTTGATTATCCTTTATTAATAAATAGTTTTTTAGAACAGAAATTTAACTCTTGTAAAAAACCGATTATTGGTGCAACAGTGCATCGTCATTTCGATCGATTACTATATATTTGGCATGATGCTTGTTTCATTCATTTAATTCGAGATCCAAGAGATGTAGCACGTTCTTGTATCGCCATGGGGTGGGCAGGTAATGTTTGGTATGGTGTTGATCGTTGGTTGGAAGCAGAGTCTTTATGGGATAATTTCAAAAAAACTATTACTTCAGATCGATACATTGAAGTTAAATACGAAAATTTAATTACAGATCCCATAACGGTTTTAAGTTCTATTTCTCAATTTTTAGGAGTAAATTATGATTCGCTGATGTTGGCTTATGATCAAGACACTACTTATAGTTCACCAGATCCTAAATTAATACAACAATGGCGAAAAAAAATGTCAGATTTTGAAATTGGATTAGTAGAATCAAAAATAGGTAATTTATTAACTAACAGAGATTATGAATTAAGTGGAGTAAAATCAGTCAATCCTAACTTCTTGGTGAAAAAAAAATTAAAAATACAAAATTGGTGGGCAAAAGTCAAGTTTAGAATTAATCGTTTAGGAATATCTTTATTTTTAGCAGATTTTATTTCCCGTAAATTAGGTTTAAAATCATGGCAAAAACAAGTAACTTTATCCATTAATGAAATCACTAAAAAAAATTTAAAATGATTATGTAATAAATAGAGATAATAATTTTTATGGCTATTGATGTTGAAAAAGAAATATATCAATTATGTATTGTTATAATTAATTATCGTACTCCTCAATTAACTATTGATTGTTTATACTCTCTACTACCTCAAGTTAAAAATTTAAGTTCATCTTATGTTGTGATTGTAGATAATAATTCCCTTGATAATTCTGTAAATCTTATGGAAGAAGCGATCTCTTTAAATAATTGGCAACCATGGATATCAATAATTAGATCAAAGATTAATGGTGGTTTTTCCTATGGTAATAATTTAGGAATTAAAGCTATTAAAGCTAATAATTATTTACTTTTAAATAGTGATACCATCCTTCGTGATAATGCCATCGAAATTTTGTTAAAAGCCTTAGAAAAATATCCTCAAGGGGGAATTTTCAGTCCTCGTTTAGAGTGGTTAGATGAAACACCGCAAATTAGTTGTTTTCGAGATCGATCACCCATTAATGAATTGATAAATGCCGCTCAAACAAGTATTGTTACCAAAATACTAAGTAAATATGATATTCCTTTGCCTGTTAGTGAAGATGTTATCGAAGTTCAATGGACAAGTTTTGCCTGTGTGTTAATTAGAGCAGAAGTAATCGAAAAAATAGGGTTGATGGATGAAGATTATTTCATGTATTTTGATGATATTGATTATTGTCGTCGTACTAGAGAAGCAGGATGGAAAATAATTCATTATCCTTTCGCTAGAGTTGTTCATCTGAGAGGAGGTAGTGGTTCAATGAAAAAAGATCTTGCTACCAGAAAACGTCCTCCTGCTTATCTTTATGCTTCCCGTTCTCGATATTTTGCTAAGTTTTATGGTATTTTTGGCTTATGGTTAGCTAATTTATTGTGGTTAATAGGACGTAGTATTTCTTTAACTAGAGAAATAATCGAAAAAAAATCTCCTCAAACTTGTGACTCAGAAGCAAAAGATATTTGGTTAAACTGCTACAATCCTTTAAAATCTTATAATTTGAAAGAAAATTATCATGAAAAAAAAGCCTGATTTTTTAATCATCGGAGCAATGAAATGTGCCACAAGTACTCTCCATGAACAATTAGCCTTACAGCCTGATATTTTCATGACAGAATTAAAAGAACCAAATTTTTTTAGTAACGATGAGCAATATCAAAAAGGAATAGAATGGTATTTATCTCATTTTGAATCGGCTTCTGATAATTATTTATGTGGAGAATCTAGCACTCACTATACTAAATTACCAACTTATCCTCAAACAGTTTCCCGTATTCAAACCTATTTACCAAATGCTAAATTTATTTATGTAATGCGTCATCCTCTCGATCGCCTTATTTCTCAATATGTTCATGAATGGTCTCAAAGAGTAATAGATATAAATATAAATGAAGCTATTTATCAATATCCAGAACTAATTAATTATAGCAAATATACGATGCAACTCTTGCCATATTTTGAGGCTTTTGGACAACATCGAGTTCTACCAATATTCTTTGAAAGATTATTAAAATATCCTCAAATAGAACTAGAAAAAATTTGTAAATTTATTGATTATCCTCATCAACCACAATGGCAAACAATAGATGCACTGAATGTTTCCACAGAAAGAATGCGTCGAAGTGAATGGCGTGATATTCTGGTAGAAGCTCCTATTCTAAAACAAATTAGACGAAATTTTATCCCCCAAAATTTTCGCAATAGAATCAAAAGTTTGTGGACGATGAAAGAAAAACCTCAACTAAAATCCGAAAATATCAAATATTTAAAATCAATATTTAATGAAGATTTAGAGTTATTAGGATATTGGTTAGGTATAGAACTTAATTGTGATGAATTTCAAAAAAAAATAGTTAATGAAAAAAAAGTTGATTGGCAAAATCAAAATTACCAAGATTCCCAATAATTTTTTCTTTTCATATCTTGATTTGTACTAATATAAACAAGTAAATCAAAAATAAAAGCTATCATCTTCATCGGTAAAAATAAACATTGACGGAAAAAGGAATCAGAAGAAAAACTTTTAAATCGACGAAAAATTCTTGATGAAGAAATCAACCACCATCCTTCTTGTTCAATTCTTTGTGTAATTAATTCTCTTAGCCAAAGTGGATTTTGTTCATTATTTTGCTTAATTAATAATCCAATATTTTCTCCAGCTTGGGATTTTTCCCATAAATAATCAAAAATAAAAGAATTAATAATACTACCCCAAATTAAACGTTTTTCATGGCGTATTAGTGAAGAAATAGTTGTATAAGCCTCAAAAATGTGAGAAGCATTTTCAGCCACTATAATTCTTTCAGGTATAAAATTATTTTGAGTGAAAAGATCTGTAACTATCATTCTATGTAAAAAGCCATCTTCAACCAACAATTCTGGGGGCATCCAAATTTGTCGTAAAATAGAACTTCTTCCACCATAAAGTTGTCCACAAAGAGGTTCATTTTTCCGTTGGTTTTTAACCATATCTTTCCCCGAAACAATGGTAGATATAGATTCAACAAAATTTCTATTTTCTTTCACACTAATATCTTTGACTGGTTTATCTACGACAATATTAGTCTGAGGCTTATTTTCCAGAGTATTAATCATATTTGCTAAAGTATCTTTATTCAAAAACTCAATATCTGCATCGGCTAAAAAGAGATATTTCGCATTTTTATCAGAAAAATTATGAATATATAAATTCCAACTATTACTTTTTCCCGCTATTGTAACTTCTTGAATTTGGTAAGATATTCTTACATTATGAGAACTTAATAATTTATCTTGCCATGATTTGAGAACATGGTCCGCAACGCTCCCTGTATTGTCAGTACAGCCATTAGGCACTACTATGATTTCAATATTTTTATCAAAAGAATGATTCTGAAAAATACTTTGAGCAAAAAGAGATTTTAACATTTTTGTGATTACACAAGATTCATTATAAGCAAGAATACCAATGCTAATAAAAGGAGTATTCATAAAAATGAAATTAAATAGTAATAATAACTAATAAAAACTTAATCATAATATTTATTACAATCTTAAAATTTATTTTCCTTACCTAAAAGGACAAACTTCCATTAGTCTATCCAGATCAATATTTACACTTCTATTTTGGCAAAGATTATATAATTGAGATATTGTTGTATCTGATTGAATAGTATAAACTTGTTGTTCTGATAGTCCCAAAGAACTAAAATAATCTTGAAACTTAAAGTTTTTGCCCGGTATTTTATCCGATAAACGAATCCAACCAGAAGGAATGCCATAAGCATCTGATGCGATTAATCCATGTAAAGAACTCGATACAATTTTTTCACAACTACAGATATTTCGCACTACTTTTTTTAAGGAATCTTTAATATTAATTAATAAAACATCTGGCTGATTATAAAATTTTTTTAATTTTGGATCATGCCAATCTAAAAAATGAGGTATTATTCCTAATTTATACTTACTTGTTACTTTCGGTTGATAAAATCGGGGTAATAATAAAGCTGGATCTCCATAAACATCAGGACAATTAACTCCTAGTTTTCTGACGAGCTTAGCACTCAGAAGACCTCTTACTGCACAAATCTCTTTTGGTTTTTCAACAAAAATATTTCCCTGACTCGTGAAACCACTACCCCAAACAATAGTATTAGAATCAGCATGATGTAGAGTGCTACCAATAACAAGATAAAGAGATTTACCTTTCAAGTTTGGTTTCCAATCTGATTCTTGTTTAAGATTAATATCAATGCCCCTAGCTTTAACTCCTGAAATTAGCTCTATCATCATGGGATTAAGTGCATCACCCCAATTTTTAGTCTCAAACCATAAAAAATTAATATGAGATGCCCAAATGGAATTCCATAGAGGATTTTCAAAAGAGTATTTACTTTTGAGTAATTCTATTCGCAACTTATTTTTTAAATATGGAAAAAAGGCTTGTGTATTTAGTTGCTCAACCATAATTCATTCAATAACTTATATTTATTCTTTTATGATAAATCAATTAAAAACTAAAATAATTTCTTGTATTTCATATCAATTAGATTTAAGTTCAAAAAAAAGCATTTCTAAATAATTTGTATCAAAATAAATCTCAAAAATTTAGATGCAAGAGATTTAAACCCTTGGTTATATAATCATTATATAAATTATTGTTACTTTTAAATGTTTGACAACTGATTTAGAATTGCTATAATTATTAAAAATATAATGTTCAACTATATTATTTCTGAACAAAGTATATTTTTAAATGATAAATCACGAATAAATATTTTACCTATTGTTTGTGATAGACATAAATAGTTTGAGTTTCTAACTTATTACTTAATTTATCTACAGAGAAATCAGTATCAATATTTTCCCTATCCAAAGTTACTTTCAAGCCTAACATGGGATCTTCAGCATCAGCCATTAAAAATTGTAAAGTAGATAAACTTTCCCATGAAGTAATTTGAGTTAGTATTTCTAAAATAGCACTTAAATAAGGATGATTTTTATTTTTATACCAACTTAATTCCACCATATTTGGTTTATCAAAACCCAAGTGAAAAATCATAGATGGTTGACTAAATAGAGCAATAGAAACAGGACGAGTTTCTTCTTGTACAATTAAATTATTACTCCGAGCTAAATTACGTAAATTTTCTAATTTTTGATAACGTTTTGTAGCTGATTTTAAAGGATTTTCCCATGTAATTGCCACGGTGCAGAGATAGGATTGTAATAATAAATGTCCTAATTTTTCAGCTTTAGTAGCCAAATAATTAGAATTATAATCATTTGCTTCAATAAATAATGGTAAACGATCAACTATTTCAATACCATAACCTTTTAAACCAGCAATTTTTCTAGGATTATTAGTAATTAAACGGATTTGATTAATGCCTAAATCATTTAACATTTGCGCACCCATGCCATAATCTCGTAAATCCGCAGGAAAACCTAATTTTTCGTTAGCCTCTACAGTATCAAAACCCCTGTCTTGTAAAGTGTAAGCCTTAAGTTTATTAACTAAGCCGATACCTCGCCCTTCTTGACGTAAATAAACAACAACTCCCAAACCTGCATTTTCAATCATTTTTAATGCTGCTTGTAACTGCATTCGACAATCACAACGTAATGAGCCTAAAGCATCACCTGTTAAGCATTCAGAGTGCATTCTTACCATGACGGGTTGTTGTCCAAATTGATGAATATCCCCCTTCACAATGGCAATGTGTTCAGTACCATCTAATGTATTTCTATAAGCATAGATCTGAAAGTTTCCAAATTGACTGGGGAAATTACAAATTGTTTCTCGATAAACAAAACGATCATATTTCAAGCGATAACTAATTAAATCGGCAATACTGATCAGTTTTAAATTATGTTGCTGGGCGTATTGATAAAGTTCTGGAAGACGTGCCATACTACCATCAGGATTTTGAATTTCACAAATTACTCCTGCTGGATATAAACCAGCCAAACGAGATAAATCTACGGCGGCTTCGGTATGCCCTGCCCGTTTTAAAACACCTCCTTTTTTAGCTCGTAACGGGAAAATATGCCCCGGTCTTGCTAAATCATCAGGCTGTGTGTTAGGATTAATGGCAATCTGAATTGTTTTTGCTCGATCTTCTGCAGAAATACCAGTACTAACTCCTAAATGTTTTGTGGCATCAATACTTACTGTAAAAGCGGTTTGATTACTATCCGTGTTTTTTGTCACCATTAAAGGCAAATCTAGTTCATCTAATCTTTCTCCCGTCATGGCAAGACAAATTAAACCTCTTGCTTCTACTGCCATAAAGTTAATCATATCAGGGGTAGCAAACTGTGCTGCACAAATCACATCCCCTTCGTTTTCTCTATTTTCATCATCTACAACTACAACGGAGCGACCTGATTTTATATCTGCTAAGGCTTCTTCAATGGTGTTAAATGGTATGTTTTCTATGGACACAATTAACAATTTATCTATATTATGAGGTAATTATTATTCTTCAATTTTAACCTAGTTTCGATATTGATCGGGATTTGACTTAAAAAAATATTAAATCTTTCATAACAAATTCTGAAGAAAAGTAAATAGAATTAGTTAAGTTTTATTACTAGAAAAAAGATCAAGAATTGTAGATAAAATAAAACAAAAAATAATTTAAAAAGCTATTTAATTTGTTAGGATAAAGGCAGTAAAATATTTATCTAAAAATATTTATCTATTAAATTTATTTTGCTATTTAGATTCATCAATAAATTACTAGGTGTTCTCCCAATTTAGATTGATCAAGTCTGGTAACCTAGACTCTTTTAGGATTATTAATTATCATCATCACTTATTTATAACTGAGCATACAAAAAAATAATCAATACTGATTATTCATGATTTCGTCTATCCATGCATTTTTATTAGACTTCTCTAAAAAAAGATTTTATTTTCTCTTAGTAAGAGCTTAAGTTCTTCTAAATGACAATTAATTATGAGAGATGTCTATTAATGGGTTTTTTAAAATATTTTTAAGGAGTTAAACCAATGGCGATAACCTCTTTACCTTTTCCCGAAATGGCTGAACAAAAATCTTATATATCGCATCTTATTGAGAAACGTTTGAATACTCAAGAAACATCTTTGCCCTATGATGATGAAAGTATTTATCCTCCTCATTTCTCTGTTTATGGGTTAGATAAGTTAGGCATTAAAAATCCTACCCATGTTTATCGTAATCTATCTGTTCCTAAATTAATAGAACACTCTTTAGCGAAAGGAGAAGGAATTTTAGCTGATAATGGTGCTTTATGCGTGAAAACTGGTAAATATACAGGGCGATCGCCTAAAGATAAATTTATTGTAGATGAACCAACTTCAAGAGAAGAAATTCACTGGAATGAACTAAATGTAGCTATTTCTGAGCATAATTTTGACTTATTGTACCGTAGAGTTATTTCTTACTGTCAAAGACGAGATCTTTACATTTTTGACGGTTATGTAGGAGCTGACCCCCATTATCGCATGAGTGTGCGTATTATCAATGAATTAGCATGGCAAAATTTATTTGCCCATCAAATGTTTATTCGCCCAACTCTACAAGAATTAAATAATCACCAAGCAGATTTTACCGTTATTTGTGTTCCTGGATTACATGGAGATCCTGATTTTGATGATGGAATCAACTCGGAAGCATTTATTGTCGCCAACTTTGCCAAAAAATTAATCATCATCGGTGGCTCAAAATATGCTGGAGAAGCAAAAAAAGCCGTTTTTTCTTTGATGAACTATTTTATGACCATAAAAGATGTTTTACCAATGCACTGTTCCGCTAATATGGACGAAAATGGTAATACAGCACTGTTTTTTGGCTTATCAGGTACGGGTAAAACCACCCTGAGTGCAGATTCTCAAAGACGCTTAATCGGCGATGATGAACATGGTTGGTCTCAAGATGGTATTTTTAATTTTGAAGGAGGATGCTATGCTAAAACCATTAATCTCTCCTTTGAAAATGAGCCTCAAATTTGGTCTGCTATTCGTTTTGGTGCAATCACAGAAAATATAGTTTTAAATCCTTTTAATCGCAATCTTGACTATAATGATAGACGTTGGACAGAAAACACAAGAGTAGCTTATCCTATTGATTACATACCTAATTGTGTGATTCCGAGTATAGGAAGTCATCCAAAAATAGTTATATTTCTCACCGCCGATGCTTTTGGGGTATTGCCACCTATTTCTCTTTTAACCAAAGAACAAGCTATGTATCACTTTATGTCAGGTTACACAAGTAAAATAGCTGGGACAGAAAGAGGTATAACTGAACCACAAGGAACTTTTTCCGCTTGTTTTGGAAAACCTTTTTTGCCACTTTCGGCAGTAGTTTATGCCAAAATGTTAGGAGAAAGATTAGACAAACATAATTCTAAAGTATATCTTATTAATACAGGATGGACTGGCGGAAGTTATGGGGTAGGTAATCGAATCTCTATCAAAGAAACTCGGGCTATGGTTTCAGCCGCTTTAAATGGTGATTTAGACAATGTCAAATTTTTTCCTCATCCTATTTTTAAAGTTTTAATACCTGAAACTGTGCCAAATGTTTCCCCTCATATTTTAAACCCTGAAGATACATGGAGCGATCGTCATGCCTATTATAATCAAGCAAATAAATTAGCACAACTATTCCAAGAAAATTTCAGTCGATTTGAAATAAAAGATAAAAACATTTTACAAGCACAACCACAACCAATTAGCTAAAACCCTTTTAACTTAAGGATTGTTTATAATCACCTGTAAAATTTAGATGTGTCTTCGCCCATAGCCTGAATTCCCTATCTATATAGTGCTTTCATAGTTTTTTATATCGAGCGCAGATAAAAGCAGGGAATTTTGATTCTCAATTTTTAATTGATTTTTGTATCAAATTTAGCTCAAGGTTTTGATTCCTAAAACTTATTCATTCACTTTTGATGATAAATTATGACAAAATTAGAAGATAATTACTAATTACTATAAATAAAAAGTTTTCCAATTCAGATTATGGCAAATACGATCAAAAAAGGTGCATTTGTAAAAGCTATCCCTGAAAAATTAGCTAACACTTTAGAAGCAAAAGCTAGTGATAATAGATTTCCAGCTTACATTTTTGAAAGCAAAGGAGAAATTTTAGATTTGAAGGATGAATATGCTTTAGTTAAATTTTATACTCCTACTCCTAGTGTATGGTTAAAAATTGATCACCTTGAATTAGTAGAGTAAATCATGAATAAATCTCTCACTCTCCCTGTTTGTAGTAAAATTCCTAAAGTTTCAATTATTGGTGCTGGTAATGTGGGTAAAACTTTAGCACAAAGAGTCATTGAGCATAATCTTGCTGATGTTTGTTTATTAGATATTGTCGAAGGTTTACCTCAAGGAATTGCCCTTGATTTGATGGAAGCTAGAGGTATAGAATTACATAATCGTAATATTATTGGTACGAATGAGTATCAAAATACGATTGATTCTGATGTCATCGTGATCACCGCAGGAATTGCCAGAAAACCGGGTATGACAAGGGAAGATTTACTAAAAATTAATGCCAAAATTGTCACCGAAGCTGCTCAAAAATGTTTTATTTATTCTCCTGATGCACTTTATTTGGTAATTACAAATCCCCTTGACGTGATGACTTATTTAGTCTGGAAAACTACTGATTTACCGTCTCATAAAGTAGTGGGAATGGCGGGAGTGTTGGATTCTTCTCGTTTACAGACTTTTATTGCTATGGAATTGGGAGTGTCTGTTAATGATGTTCAAGGTATGGTATTAGGTGGTCATGGTGATTTAATGTTACCATTGCCTCGTTATTGTACAGTAAGTGGCATTCCTATCACTGAATTAATGGACACCGTAACCATTGAAAGATTAGTGCAACGCACAAGAGATGGCGGTGCAGAGATTGTTAAACTACTGAAAACTGGTAGTGCTTATTACGCACCTGCTTCTTCAGCTTTTCAGATGATTGAGTCAGTATTATTAAATCAATCTCAACTGTTATCTGCCGCCGTTTATCTTCAAGGGGAATATGGCTTAAATGATATTTATTTAGGTGTGCCTTGTCGCTTAGGATGTTATGGGGTTGAACAAATTATTGAAATTAATCTTACAGATGAAGAAAAAAGGACTCTCTATGATTCCGCACGATCTGTTCGTGATAATATCAATTTAGCCCTAGAACAATTAGAGAGTGAGTAATTAAAAATTATTAATGGAAGATAGAGAAAAAGATCGACCAACATGGGATGAATATTTTATGTTAATGGCTAAATTAGCGGCTACTCGCTCTACTTGTTTAGCTTTTCCTGTAGGTGCAGTTATTGTCAAAAATAGCCAAGTATTAGCGACGGGTTACAATGGCTCTCCATCAGGCTCAATTCATTGCACCGCTCAAGGTTTTTGTTATGAGGGTTTAAGTAGCTGTGATGCTAGTAAAATATTACCATCAAGAGCTGTTCACGCAGAAGCCAATGCCATTGCCCAAGCGGCTAGACACGGTATTGCTACTAACGGAGCAACTATTTATGTTACTCTTGAGCCTTGTATTTCTTGTTTAAAGTTAGTTATTTCCGCAGGAATTAAAGAGGTTTTTTATGAAACTAATTTTAACTCGGGGGAAAAATTAATTGTCAGAGATGCTTTTGTGGCTGATAATTTAGTTAAGTTATATCCCATGAAAGTTCGTGAGAATGTGGCGAAAAAAGCCAGTTTATTTTTGATTGAGCCTGTTTCTATTACTAAATAATTCATCATTAATAGCCCAATTCTGACTTATGAATATTATTACTTCTGATGTTATTATCCCGAATCAAGACTTACAAATTCAAGGTTTTTTAGCACAACCAGATACCACCGAAATTTTACCGGCTGTGATTGTTATCCAAGAAATTTTCGGTGTAAATGATCATATTAAAGATGTTACCTGTCGGATTGCAAAAGAATGTTATATTGCGATCGCTCCAGCTATTTATCAACGTCAAGCACCTAATTTTACTTCTGGTTATACCCCAAAAGGTATCGAAATAGGGAGAAAATATAAAGACAATACCAAAGCCGAGGAATTATTAAGTGATATTCAAGCTACGATTAATTATTTATATCAATTACCTAACGTCAAAAAAACAGGAGTAGGCACAATTGGTTTTTGCTTTGGCGGTCATGTAGTATATCTAGGAGCAACTTTACCTGACGTTAAAGCTACAGCATCATTCTATGGGGCAGGAATCGCTAATTGGTGTCCTAATGAAAATTTTGCTACTATTGAGAGAACGAAAGATATAAAAGGCAAAATAAACTGTTTTTTTGGCTTAAAAGATGCTAGTATTCCTGAAGATCAAGTTAAGTATATTGAACGTGAATTACAAATAGCTAATATTCCTCATCAAATATTTCTTTATCCTGATGCAGATCATGGCTTTTTTTGCGATGCAAGGGCAAGTTATCATCAAGAATCGGCACAAGACGCATGGCAAAAAGTATTAGAATTGTTTAAAGAAATGATTTAGGTTTTGGACTAAAAATAGAAAAAAAGTTAATACTCAAGTGTCATGATTATTAATTTTCAAAATTAAGGCAAAATTTTTCTCAACAGTGCATAAAATAGAAAAATGAAACTGATATATAAATAGAAGAAAACTTTGTTGTAAAAAAGATTAATGGCAATATCATTACAAAAAGGGCAAAGAGTCTCCCTAGACAAAATTGCCCCCGGCTTAAATGCCGCTTTTATCGGATTAGGTTGGGATACGAATGTAACTGATACAGGATATGACTTTGATTTAGACGCTTCTGTATTTTTGTTAAATGCGAAAGAAAAACTAATATCCGATGAGCATTTTATTTTCTATAATAATCTTACCAGTCCAGATCCTGAAAAATCGGTAAAACATATGGGAGATAACCTGACAGGAGAAGGAGATGGAGATGACGAAGTTGTTATTGTCGATTTGCGTAAAGTACCTTCAGATATAAATCGTATTGTCGTAACTGTGACAATTCATGAGGCAGAGAAGAGAGGACAAAATTTTGGGCAGGTAAGAAACGCCTTTGTCAGATTAGTAGATGTGGAAACCAAAGATGAGGTTTTACGCTATGACTTAGAGGAAAACTTTTCCATTGAAACAGCTTTAATCATGACGGAAATTTATCGTAAAGATGGAGAATGGCGTATGAATGCCGTTGGTGCTGGTTATCAAGGAGGTTTACAGGCTTTACTTAATCGTTATCAATAATCAAAAATCAGGAATTAGGAATTAAATATCAAATATTAATTATTAATTATTAATTATGACAATATCATTACAAAAAGGACAAAGAGTTTCATTAGATAAAGTTGCACCCGGATTGACAGCGGCATTTATTGGTTTAGGTTGGGATACAAACGTGACGGATACAGGAGGAGATTTTGATCTTGATGCTTCTGTATTTTTATTAAACTCCAATGAGAAACTAATTTCTGATAATCATTTTATCTTTTATAACAATCTTACCAGCCCAGATCCTCAAAAATCCGTCAAACACATGGGAGATAACTTGACAGGGGAAGGAGAAGGAGATGACGAAGGAATTATTGCTGACTTACGAAAAGTTCCCGCAGATGTTCAGAAGATAGTTATAACTGTAACTATTCATGAATCAGAAAAAAGAGGACACAATTTTGGACAAGTAAGAAATGCTTTTGTCAGATTAGTAAACGTAGAAACCAAAGAGGAAATTTTACGCTATGACTTAGAGGAAAACTTTTCCATTGAAACGGCTTTAATTATGGCAGAAATTTATCGTAAAGATGGAGAATGGCGGATGAATGCTGTTGGTGCTGGTTATCAAGGGGGTTTACAATCACTACTTAATCGTTATCAATAGACTTTTTTTAGAAGTCAGACAACAGGCAATCAGAAGAATAATTTATGATTTATAAGCAAAAATTGACTTTAAATCTCTTTTTCAGAAATATTTAATAATTAATTAATGAGTAATAAGTAAGACTCAATAATATAAACTATCAACTAATTATTATGGCTATTAATTTACAAAAAGGTCAAAAAATTTCTCTCAAAAAAGAAGCTCCAAAATTACAACAATTAATGTGTGGTTTAGGTTGGGATGTGGCAAAAAAAAGTGGTTTATTAGGAGGTTTATTTCAATCTGATTTTGATTTAGATGCTTCAGTTTTATGCTTAGATTCGAGAGGTAAACTTAAGTCGAATAGTGATATAGTTTATTTTGGTAACTTACGTCATAATTCTTCAGCTATTAATCATTTAGGAGATAATTTAACAGGTTCTGGTGACGGTGATGATGAAGAAATTAATGTCAATTTACCTTTAATTCCTAGTAATATTAGTAAGCTCGTTTTTGTGGTGAATATTTATGAAGCCACTACCAGAAAGCAAGATTTTGGACAAGTTGAAAATGCTTTTGTTCGTTTAGTAAATATTGCTAATAATCAAGAAATCGTCCGTTATACTCTTTCTAAAAATGGTTATCAAGGAAAAACAGGAATGATTATGGCAGAGTTAACCCGTGTTGATGATGACTGGGAAATGACAGCTAAAGGTGATGGTATTATTGCTAAAAGTTTGGGGGATATTGCTAAACTTTATAGTTAGTTTTTAAGTTACTGAAAAGGTGGTTCACTTAAAATATTATAATGAAAAAATTGATCATAATATTAATTGTTAATTGTTAATTTTTAATTTTTAACTTTCAAATAAACTGGCTTTTTCAGCAACAGCTTTTTGTAAGAATTTTTGATAAATTAATTCTCTAAAAGTTTGTAAATCCTGACTCCAAGTACCAATTATTTGTGTTATTTTATTTAAGCGATTTTCTCCTACTAAATTGCTTAGATTATAATTAAAATTACCAGCAAATAAAACGGCAGAAATACTTATATCATTAGATTGTTGTAACTTTGCAGGATTAATATTTAATGCTAATTGACGATCATTTAATTCGTAAAAAAGATTTAAAGATGCTTGAGGAGTAACATTCTCAAAATCACGCCATAATCCTTTATTTAATAAGGTATCATTAATAAAATTTTTACCGCCTTCTTCATCTTGAGAAAATGGGACAATAATTTTAGGGCTAATACTTACACCTTGATATTCAGCATTAGACATCTTATCAACATATTTTTTAGCGATATTAGCAAATTGAAGATCTTTAACTTCTTTTGCACCTAATCCTTCAATAAAACTAACGCTATTAGGTTGGGCAATAATATTCACACCATTTTTAAAACTAACTTGTGATCCTCTTTGATTAGTAATCGGTTGTTTAGCTAATTCCCAATCACTAGGCACGATACCACTCATATTCAGAAAATCATAACTTAAAAGCGTTGGATTTAAGTTTTTGATAACAAAAGAAATAGTTAATTCTTCTATATCTGTTAAAGGAGGATTTTGTTGAGATTGATCAGAAAATTGTGATGCGGAAGTCATTACTGATTTTACACTATTTGATGGTTAATAATACAATTAGATTAGCTTAATTTTTTACTATAAGCAACTGTTTGAATAATTAGAGCAAGAATAGAAGTTATCCAGAATAATTATTTTGATCACGTTTAAACACTATCAATGGTGTAGGTATAGCATGAAGGTTGTCATTGTTTCCCTTTCATTACAGTCATAATGTTATGAAGTTGAAGAGGTGAGGGTTAAACAAATTCACCCCGAATTTTAAAAGCATCTCAGTGGCAAAAAGGTTAGAAGATGAAGGGAGAGTATTTCTACAATTGATTTCGACTAGCTATTAATTAGCTAAAACCAATTTAACTTGCATTTTTGAAAATTAGTAATAATCAAAGAAACTCTTACTCATTAACCATCTCTCACCTTCATCAGTAAACCCAGATACATCTGAACTTACTCCCCCCACAAACATTAAATCTGATTTAAGATTTCTTGATCTAAACTAAAATCTATTTCGATTTTATCTCTTCCCGATGGTAAATAATCATTTTCAAAAGACTCTTTTAAACCTGATACTAAGTCATATTTAGGTTGCCAATTTAATTCTTTTTGAGCTTTAGAAATATCAGTAAAAAAATGTTGCATTCTAATAGGAAATGCTTTTCTTTTTCCTAAATTAAACTGATTAGGATCATAATATTTTATCTCTATTTCTTCTTGTTGTTTGCCTATGGCTTGGGCACAAGCTAAAGCTAATCCTTTAAAGGTAACATAGCGATCTCCCGAAATATTATAAATTTGTCCAATGGCATTAGAATTACCTAAAACTTTACTCATGGCAATAGCTAAATCTTCCACATGACCAAATTGAGTAAAATGTAAACCATTAGAAGGTATTAAAATCGGTAAATCTCGCACTAATCGATCAAAAAACCATGCTTCTAAATCATTATAATTGCCCGAACCATAAATATAAACAGGGCGAATAGAAGTAAATGGAATACCTTGATTTTTCAAAAATTGTTCTGTTTCATATTTACCTTTATGGCGACTTTGTAAATCAACAGCATCATCCTCTCTATGGGGCATTTGTTCTGATGGCAAATAAACTCCTGCTGAACTAACATAAATAAACTGAGAAATTTTATCTTGGAATAGTTCCACTAAAGGTTTCGTATCACTTAATTCTCGTCCGTTGTTATCGAAAATTGCATCAAATTTTTGTCCTTTTAATTTTTCCTGTAATTGGGTTATATCTTTGCGATCGCAATGTATCTGACTAACACCATTTACGGGACAAGGCTTATTGCCACGATTAAACAAAACTACTTCGTGACCTTGATCTACTAAAATTTTAGTTAGAGAAACACCGATAAAACGAGTTCCTCCCATGATAAGAATACGCATAAATTGATTATTAAATAAAATCTTTTCTTAATTAACTATCAATTATCTATTGTCAACTGTCAACTTACTCATTACTCTATCACTGCACTTCCTGTACCTTGAAACATTAACCAAGAAAGAAAAAAATTAGTTATGAAAATAGAAATTAGAGAAATAACCACCGCTTCAGTAGTCGATCGCCCTACACCCTTAGCACCACCGCTGGTAGTTAAACCCCAATTACAGCCGATAATAGCAATCAAAGCACCAAAAATCAATGATTTTATCAAACAAACCACAATATCCCATGTTTTGAGAAAATTTCGCACAGAATCGAGAAAAATTGAGCTAGAAATATCATAAAGAAGATCAGAAATAATTAATCCTGCTGTCATACCCACCAATAAAGAAAGAATACTCAAAACTGGTAACATTAAAGAACAAGCAATGACTCTCGGAGTCACTAAATAATCAATCGGATCAGTTTTTAAAATATATAAAGCATCAATTTGTTCTGTTACTTTCATGGTACCAATTTCTGCCGCAAAAGCACTTCCAACCCTTCCAGCTAAAACTACCGCGGTCAAAACTGGTGCTAATTCACGAGTTAAAGCCAGTGCTAATACACCACCAACGGCACTGGTTGCCCCAAAATAGATAAATTCTCTAGCCACTTGAATAGTAAATACCATACCCACTGATGCCGCAGTAATTAAAGCAATAGGTACGGACGCAGGACCGATAAAAGCCATTTGATCTAAAGTATTACTACGATAGATTTTTGTTTGTAATATATGAACCAAAATTTGTCCTGTCAAAAATATTCCTGATAATAAGCGTTCAAATACTTTATTCACATCATTAGACTTCCAGCAGAAGTGAGGCAATGAGCAAGGATATACAAATTATAAGAGTTGATCATTTTTGATTTTATAATTATTTTATTTTTTATTTTGTAATGGGTCATTAATTCCAATTTCCTCATTTCTCATTACTAATTATTTTCCTTCTACTTTAAAACGTTCCACAGAAGAAATTAAATCCTTCGCAATACCCACAAGATTTTGGAGCGACCCAGCAACACGCTGTGATTCTTGAGAAGTTGCCTGAGCAGTTAATTCTACCGCTTGCATTACTTTTGCCACTCCCCTTGAATTTTCTCGTTGTTCATCGGTGTCAGCAGTAATTGATCTTACTAGAGCATCAATACGGTTAGATACTTGAATAATATCTTCTAAAGCTCGTTTTGCCTGTTCAGAACGATCAGTTACATCTCTTACCTGTTGGATACCTTCTTCCATCGCCGTCATTACCGAACCTGTTTCCGTTTGAATTTGTAATACGATTTGTTCAATTTCTTGCAAAGATTTAGCAGAACGATCAGCTAACTGCCGCACTTCTTCCGCAACAATAGCAAATCCTCTACCAGCTTCTCCCGCCCGTGCCGCCTGAATCGAAGCATTTAATGCTAGAAGGTTAGTACGAGAAGAAATTTGAGAAATAACAGCGACAATGGTCGAAATTTGTTGAGATGCTTCCGCTAATCTTTTAACTTTTCTGGTGGTTTCTGATACTGTTTCCCTAATTTGTAAAATACCTGCCACAGTTCTTTCTACCGCATCACCACCTTTAAGAGCTGTAACACTAGAAGATCTAGCAACTTCTTCCGCTTCTCTAGCGTTTTCTGCTACCCTTTGGATTGAGTCCGTCATCATTTGGACGGAATTGAGAGTTACGGCTAGTTCTTCAGCCATTCTTAAAGCGTCACTGGATTGATTTCGGGCGAATACCTCACTATCTGTACTAGCTTTATTTACTTGTACGGCAGCCTGTTTTACCTGCTTAACAATTTTTCTTAAGTTAGTAATGGTTAGGTTAAAAGCATCCGCTACCGCACCTAATACGTCTGCGGTGACTTCTGCTTGTACCGTTAAATCTCCTCTAGCAGCTCCCTCCACGTCATCAAGAAGGCGGATAACTTGGCGTTGTAAATCTTCTCTTGCTCTTTCTGTTTCTTCCGCACGTTTTCGAGCTTCGGTGGTAGTGGTATTGATCATTTTCGCCATTTGGTTAAACCCTGCGGCTAGAGTACCAAATTCATCTTGAGAGTAAACTGTGGCTTTTACTTCATAATTACCTTGATAAACCGACTCAAATTGATTTTGAAGGTCATTAGTATAACGTTTGATATGATTGCTCATCAAATAACCCATTGCCACCGTTGAACCTCCACTGGCAATTCCTGCCAATAAACTTAAGAAAAATCTACTGCCAAAAGGATAGCTAACAGATTGTTTTGATGTGGGTTTTGCCGTTTCTTTTTTCGGCTGTGTGGTTGACGATGGTTTCTGATTTTCTTTCTTTTGTGCACTCGTGACTGTATTTTTAATTTCTGCAGTTTGAGGCGTAATGGTTGCAGGTAACATACTTACGAAAAACACTACCAAAAAAGTTACTAAACCCGTCACGCCACCGTGAACTAATTGTTTAGAAAATAAAGGTACATCAAAATATTGGGCAAGATTTCCTTGGGGAATTTCTACTTCTGGGGTAACATTTACAGACAAAGGAGTACTGGATATATCTGTCAAAGAAGAAGAAACACTTATTTCGTCATCTTCTATATCAAGATTTATGCGATCAGTATCAAAGCTAAAACTACCCGTGATTTCATTTTCAAAATCATCATCAAAAACACTATCATTATTATCAATAATATTATTAAAACTTTTATCAGCCCGTTGCTCTTTAGTAAAAATACTAGAAACAGGTAACTCATCAGCACCAATATCAGGAATATCGTCCAATTCATCAGGAGCAAAAAAGAAATTATCTTCTCCGTCTGGCACTAAAGGATCATCTTCATCAATTTCAGTATTAAAAGAAGTAGATTTTTTCGCAGAAGTTAAAGGCTCTAATTCAGAACTATAATCGCCGAAATCTTCATCAAAATTACCTAATAATTCTGAACCTCCAGTTAACATTTTTTCTAAATCACTTAACTCAGGTTCATCAGAAGAAACTACAAAAGTAGGAGTACCAGTTTCTTGTAAATCATTGGCATCAAAATCATTTTCATCATTCCCAAAACCATCAAAATCAGACTCGTCAATATCCATCTCCAATAAATTATCCGCCAAAGGCTCAAATTCTGAATTTTGATTGTCATTCTTGGAAAAATCAATAACTACATTCGCCGCCGTATCATCATCATCATCGTCATCAAAGGGATTAAAACTATCATTGTCTGAAGGAGAAGAAGATTTTGCTTTCGGAGGAGGAGAGGAAAAATCTCTATTTAAAGGTGCATTTTGTTGTAAGGTTGGATCTTCAATTTCTTCTTCTTCTAAATCTTCAACATCCCAGTCAATACTATCAAATTGAATGCTACTAGTCCAATTATCATTCGGCTCGTCATCATCAATTTCCTCAATATCATCTTCAAAATCAGGAGTTTCTACTTCGTCAGGATAAAAATTATCTAATTCTTCTTCTTGTATTTGCGTTAATCCTTGATGAGCTAGGCTAACTAAATCTTGATGATCTGTTAAACTCAATACTTCTTCATAAGTTGCTTTTGCAATTTCATATTTTTGTTGACGTAAATGAATATGACCCTTAAGTAATAAAACACTAGGATCATGAGGATAATCTTCGATAATTGAGTCTGTAATATTATTAGCAGTCTCTAAATCACCTTCCAGATAAGCTGTTTGAGCTTGTCCATATCTTTGTTGATAATCAGTTTCCGATACCATTGTGCCTTCTCCGTCAATTGCTAAGTTCGTTATTTAATCTTGGTGACTGATATAATAAATATGCTTTCTGTTTATGCTACCCAACGAGCAGAGCGAAGAATAGCTATTTGATCTAAAAGTCGAACATAGTTATTTCGCTCATCTAACCATTCTCCTTGAATATAAGGTGAGATATGATCCGGAACATTTTGAGTGATTTGCAAAGTATCCACGTCTAACCACTGCATTGCACCTAATCTATCTACTGCTAACCCTAAAATGGTTTCTTGTTCTTCAATAGCAATAACGGGAATTTCGCTCCTGTCTGTATTTAACATATTAGGATAACCCAAAAACTGTCCTAAGTCAGCTACCCAAATAATTTCTCCCCGAAGATTAATCGTACCTAATAGTAATGGTGAAGCATTGGGAATAGGAGTAATTCTTTCTGGCTCTTGTTGAATTACCTCTCGAATACCAGCCGCCGGAAGTGCAAATTTATCTCCTGATGGCAAAGTAAAACGAAGATGTAGTTCACCATCGGGAATTTGTACTCCTTCTACATCTTGTTCTATACCAAGAGACACTTGAGAATTATTAATTAATTCTGGATAGTTTTGATTATCAGCCATTTTTTTACTAAGTATTAAATTTTTCTCAATATCATTACAATATGTTATTTAGCATTGGAGTGAATCTTTCAGATCCTAGACACAGAATAGATAATTGGGCATTTGGGAAAAAAATAATTTGATTCAAGGTTTAAAGGATTATAGATAATGAAAATTATTTGCCTATAATTATCAAATTTAGATAGTTAAGTGAATAAATTACATATTTTTAGTCTATATTTTATTTTACTGTTTGAATTAATTAATTATTTGTTCAATTATTTTGAGCTCCTACTCTTGATTGATCTTGAAACTTGAGGTAAACACTAAATTAACACTACTATCCTTTGAGTAATTGTCTAATAGTGGCAATAAGTTCTTTTGGTTGAAATGGTTTTGCTATATAAGCATCTGCTCCTTGTTTCATACCCCAATAGCGATCAAAATCTTCTCCTTTAGACGAGCAAATCAAAACAGGTACATTCTTCGTATTAGGATTTGATTTAATATTTCGACAAACTTCATAACCATTCATTTTTGGCATGACTATATCTAACACCACAAGATCAGGACTAATCGTTGGTAATATTTCTAAGGCTTCTACTCCATCAACTGCTATTTCAACCTTTAACCCTTGTTTTATCAATAATTCACTAATCATTTTTCTTGTCGATAAACTATCTTCGACAAGCAACACTGTACTCATAATTATTACTACGTTTCTGCTATTATCATAATTGTATATCTTGATCGACCATTAAGAATGAACAGTGAACAAGGAAAAGGTTTTTTATCTTTTTTCCCCACAAAGCGAGAGGAGCTTTTTTTAATAATTAATTTATTATACAAATAGACTAAACTTGCTTGAAAATCTAGTTTTTAGCGATCGCATAGTGCTATTTCATAAAGGCGATGAAAAGAGAATGAAAAAATTATAAAATTTTGAGGGGTGAATGCTATTCACCCAAGTAATGAGAAATCAATTACTATTTCCTAATCTAATTAAAAATTAAGATTGATAATCACTCAAACGTTGAATTTTTGCACCTAAACCTTGCAACTTTTGCTCTAAGTTTTCATAGCCTCGATCAAGATGCTGTAAACCCTGTACAATAGTTTTACCATTAGCGGCTAAACCAGCTAAAACAAGTGCCGCAGAAGCTCTTAAGTCTGTTGCCATAACAGGAGCACCTGATAACATTGACACACCAACTACGTGAGCAGAATTACCTTTGACTTTGATATTTGCTCCCATGCGTTTAAGTTCAGCTACATGACGTAAGCGATTTTCAAAGACTGTTTCAGTAACTAAACTATTACCTTCACTAATGGTTAAAAGTGCCATAAATTGTGCTTGCATATCAGTAGGAAAACCCGGATGAGGTAAAGTTTCAATGTCACTAGCTTTTAATTCACCTGGAAGAGTGCGTAAAGTATTTTCATCTTCTTGGATGACTTTACAACCTATTTCTGATAATTTGGCGATGACAGGAATTAAATGATCATGATTGACGGAAGTAACAAAAATTTCTGAGTGAGTAATTGCTCCAGCTACCAAAAAAGTTCCAGCTTCGATGCGATCGGGTATAATCTGATAGTCAGTACTATGTAAACGTTCAACCCCTTTAATAACAATAGAATCTGTACCAGCACCACTAATTTTTGCACCCATACTATTACAGAAGTTAGCTAAATCGACAATTTCAGGCTCTTTAGCGGCATTTTCGATGACAGTTTCACCGTCAGCTAAAGTTGCCGCCATCATGATGGTTTCTGTCGCCCCAACACTGGGATAATCCAAAAAAATATTTGCACCTTTTAAACGTCCACTACTACCTTTTACAGAGGCATTAACGACACCATGTTCAATAGTTACATTCGCACCCATAGCCTGTAATCCTCTAACATGAAGCTCTACAGGACGAGAACCGATGGCACAACCGCCTGGTAGAGGAACTTGTGCTACACCTAAACGAGTTAAAATAGGACCAATGACGAAAAAACTAGCCCGTAACTGAGAAACTAATTCATAAGGGGCTTTAATGGCTTTTAAATCACGAGGATTGAATTCCCAATTTGAACCTATTTTTTTTATTTTAACCCCAAGAGAAGCTAAAACTTGCCCCATTGTATTAATATCTGCAAGGCTAGGCATATTAGATAAACGACAATCATCTGCACAAAGTAATGTACCAGCCATAATAGCTAAAGCAGAGTTTTTTGCACCACTAATTTTTACTGTGCCTTGAAGAGGATTTCTACCAATAATTTCTAATGCTGGTTGAGGATTAGAATTAGAGATAATATTATTGGAGACGAGGTTTTCTGTAGAATTATTTATAGTTTTGTCCTCCGAATTTAATTCTTTTAATATAAAGTTTTGTCACAATTTCGTCTTGATTCTACCTGATAAATTCCCTTTTGTTACATTTTTCTCATAAAGTTTCTCAAAAACTAAATTTATTGGTAGGCAAAAGATAATGGTGTAATAGGATAAATTTTCAGCTTTTCATAATTATTAATTGTTAATTGTTATCTAGCCATTGCTGTAAGATAATGGCAGCAGCACGTTTATCAATTAAGCCTTTATTATAGTGAGAAAATTTTTTAGCTTCACGCAGTTGTTCTTCTGCTTCAATAGAAGTTAATCTTTCATCGACAAATTCTAAAGGCAATTCTAAGGCGTTACTTAATCTTTTGGCATATTTCATTACTTGTTTAGCTTGAAATCCAACTTCACCATTCATTGTATAAGGGATGCCAACAATTAAGCGATTTGCTTCTCTTTGGGCAACTATTTTGCGAAATGCTTCCACATCATCTTTAAAAGAAGCACGAATAACGGTAGTTAATTCTGTTGCTAACATTCCTAAGCCATCACAACCAGCGACTCCGATTCTTCTCAAGCCTATATCTAATCCCAATACTGAAATTCTTTCCATTAATTTTTTCTCTAAAATAACTCTTAATAAGGTTAAACATCACTTTTTATAGTATTGATCATTAATTATTAAATGCTGTTTTCGTCAAAATCTCTAAAGGTTTATATTTAAGTAAAAACTCTAATTCTATATTATTTTTTACTAATAAAGCTCCTGCAAAACCTAAAGAATTAATTGATATTGATTCTATTTTTTCTTGTTTTCTCGGTATTACCATCATCCAATCTTTTGTTATTAATAAGTTATAATTAATTGAAGGTTTATTATCTTTTATTTTTATATTTAATTTAGCTAATATTTGATAGTAATAATCAAAAGTTATTTTACCTAATTCTTGTGGGGACTTGTGAGTTATATCCTCAAAAAAACTAACAGCTTGTGAGTATGGTAGTGATTTTAAAGTGATAATATTATCTTCATTTTTATTACTTAAAATTAAATTATTAATAGGTAAAGTATCAATTTCTGGCACTAAAGGATAAGGTACTATTTGTAAATGTTTATGGGGTTGAGATGCACCAGCAATTTTGCCACCATTATAAAAACCTAAGCCATTTATTTGCTTAAATACTATCCATAAAGCGGTAAAATCCTCAAGAGTTAAAATAGTATCTTGAGATTCAAATTCACGGGTAATAACTAATAAATGATGATTAACTACATTATATTTATTTAAAATTAGTACATAATTTTCATTAATATCAGTAATAAATAAATCTTTTTCATAGGGTAGAAAAGGATTAAATTTGTAGTTAGATTCTTTTTGTTTTTCCTTTTGTTGTTTCTTCGCTTTCTCTTTTTTATCTAAATTATCTAAAATTCTAACAATAAATTTGATGCCATTTTCTTCTACAATTTGATAGTGAGTAGGAATAGGATGTAAGACTTTTTTGACTAAGGCTTCTTGCGTCACTAATTCTATTTTTTCCCACAAACTTAGATTATTTTCGATCATATTTTAAATTTAATTGACAGGTGACATTATCACATAAAAACTTTAGTTATTACTGATTTTTTTTAATCATAGATGAGTTGACGGCATTACAAGTGCGGGCAGTTTTCGGCGGAATTGGTAAATCAAAACGAGAATGAAAATCTTTTTGTACTTTATAACTTAAACGAGGTGATACTTGTTTGACTATTTGAGTTAAAAGGCGATCTCCTGTACTTCTAATGGCTGACATAGGTAATTTATAAATAAATTTAGGAAATTTAACTTTTACTTCTAAATCTAACTGCCAATTAATTTTCGTGATGATTTCAGGCAAAGAAATTTTCCCGTGTTGGCAATAAACCTTTTCGATGCCTGTGGATGCTTGAGATACGGGGATTGATTCTATTTCCATGTTAGAAATATAATTTACCTCATAACCTTGATGATTAAACTCAGGATTATTCACCGAATACATAGAATAATGGTTAGATTGTGGAGGTTCTAGTATTACACTCATTTGTGGTTCGACGTTGTAGCCAAAAGCGCCATAATGACCAATAATTAAAGTATAGCCGTTTTCCCCGAAAGGCTCTGCTTTCATGGGAGAGGCACATCTAACAAACCAGCCTTGATGATCATTGAGATAATTTGCCACAGTGTCTTCATCGCTATACATTTCCAAGATACCGCAAAAACATGATTGAAAAGTTACAGGCTCTTGTTCAAAAATTTCTAATTCCTCATCGCTAAAAGAATTTTCTATTAAATTGTTTTGTTTATTTTCTGGAGAAATATTTGACTCTAACATAGTTTAGCAATTGACGTTTAGTAGTTGACAATTGACAATGGACAGTTGACAATTAATTTTTTAACGATATTAAGTATCGAATATTATATAGATCAATTATTGATTCATTAGTAACAAATTAGCATTTTTTGTCAAATTTTTTTTGTTTATATTTCTAATTCTTAATCCTTAATTAATCCCTAATTCTCAATTTTTAATCAATCTATCCTTAAACTATTCATGAATTTTTCTTTACGCCAACGGTTAAATATCTCTCGCCTCGCTATTCAACATCCTTGGTTAACGATTAATTTTTGGATAGCGATAAGTGTCGCAGGATTATTGGCTTTTTCTTCTCTTCAATATGCTTTATTTCCTGACGTGACTTTTCCTGTGGTGATTATTCGCGCTTCGGGAAATTTGGAAACTGTTATTGAGACGGAAAAAAAACTAACGAATCCTTTACAAAAACCTTTACTAAGTCTTGAGTCAATAGAAAATATTGTTTCTTATACTTATCCCAATGAAACAGTCATTACTTCTCTTTTTTTTGCAGGGGATACTCTCGATTCAGCAACCAAAATTATTGAAAATACCATTATAAATGTTAATTTACCAAAGGATGCAAAAATTGAAATTATCCCTTACAATCTCAACGAATCTTCCGTTATTAGTTATGTTTTAACTAGCGATAAAAAAAGTTTAGAAGAAATAACACAAGTAGCGAATAATCAAATTCTTCCGGCTTTAGGAAATATTGACGGTATTTTGAAGGTGAAGGTTTTAGGGTTAGATGTGACTGAAGATGACAATATTACTCCTAGTTTTGTCAGTTTTAATGGTAAAGAAGGTTTAGGAATTCAAGTTATTAAACGGGGAGATGGAAATACTTTAGAAGTGGTAAAATCCGTTGAATCTGTTATTAAAAAATTAGAATCTTCCTTAACAGATATAACGATAAATGTGGCACAAACAGAAGCAGATTATATCAAAGAAGCAACTCAAGCAACTATTGATACTCTTTTCTTGGCGATTATATTAGCAGTCTTGATAATTTTTCCTTTTCTTGGCGATTTTACCGCTACTTTTATCACTGCTTTAGCCATTCCGATTTCTTTACTAGGCACTTTTATTGTCATGGCGATAGGTAATTTTAATTTAGAAACCATTACTTTATTAGCTTTAGCCTTAGTCATTGGGATTGTTGTCGATGATGCCATTGTAGATGTCGAAAATATTATGCGTCATATTGACAATGGTGACTCACCTAAAGAAGCTGCCATCAAAGGTAGTGATGAAATTGGTTTAACAGTATCAGCTTCGACTTTAACAATTGTGGCGGTTTTTTTACCAGTGGCATTAACTAGCGGAAATGTTGGGCAATTTTTTAAACCTTTTGGTTTAACTGTTTCGGCGGCGGTGATAATTTCTCTTTTAGTCGCACGCACTTTATCCCCTGTTTTAGCTATGTTTTGGTTAAAAGGGAAAAAGCATCAGGAAAAGATGAAAAATTCTAGGGTGACAAATATTAGTAATAAAATTATCAGAAAATATCGTAATTTATTAATTTGGTCATTATCTCACCGTAAAATAGTTTTAATTGCGACTTTAGTGAGTTTTATTCTTGGTATCGCTTTAATTCCTTTTATTCCTCAGGGTTTTATTCCTCAATTAGATAGGGGAGAATTTAATATTGTTTATACTACCGAATTGCCAAAAATTCCTCGTGACTGGAAAATTAATGAAAATCAAGAAAAAACTTCTGCTGTCAATGATAATAATTCCACTTTTAACTGGATAGGAGAAATAAAAGATAATCCCAATGGTTTTATTTTAAGACGTACTCGTCGTGTCGGGGAAAAAATTGAGACGTTGATTTTAGACACTCCTGAAATAGAATCTATTTTTAATATAGTTGGTTTTCGAGGGCAACCAAATCTAGGCAAAATTTATGTTAAGTTAAAAAGAGCTCGAACATTAAATACTTTCGAGGTGCAAACTAAAATTAGGGAAAGTTTACCTAGTCTTAGAGGAGTTAATATCAGCGTTGAAGATATTAAATTTGTTGACACAGGAGATGAGAAACCTTTTTCTTTTCGGTTAATAAGTGATAATCTTACTTCTTTGAATCAAAGTGCCAATAAAGTTAAAGAGAAATTAGCAAATTTTTCAGGGTTAACAGACTTAACTATTTCCCCCTCAGAAATTTTCACTGAGGAAAATAATATCACGATGATTGAACATTTTAATGGTAAACGGTCAATTACTTTTTCTGCTAATTTGGGAAAAGGAGAAGCTTTGGGAGATTTAACTTCTGAAGTAGTAAACAAGATTCAACCCATTTTATTTCCTGATGTTACCCTTTCGGTGGGCGGAGATTCTGCAAGAATGGCAGAAATTGCAAGACAATTTAGTATCATTTTTATCTTATCCATCGCCTTTATGCTATTGTTACTATGGGCATTATTTGGCAGTTTACTAGAACCAATAGTCGTGGCTTTATCACTACCTTTATCTATTGTTGGTGCTATGTTAGCCTTACTAATCACTCAAAGTGCCTTTGGTATGATTTCTTTACTAGGGGTTATTTTTCTGTTGGGATTATTAGATAAAAACGCTTTATTATTGGTAGATTATGCTAATCAACTTCGTCGCCGAGGAATATCCCGTCAAGAAGCAATTATAATAACGGGAATGACGAGATTGCGCCCGATTTTAATGACAACTTTTTCGACTATTTTAGGAATGTTACCCATTGCGATGGGATTTGGTGCAGGTGCAGAATTAAGACAACCAATGGCAGTGGCAATTATTGGTGGTTTATTAACCTCGACCATTCTATGTTTAGTTTTCGTGCCTGTCTTTTATACCATTGTGGAAGATTGTTGGTTAAAAATTCAAAATAAAAATAAATGAAGTTAATAAGCAATACCACGATAAGTTCTAGGTTTTACTTTATGATTAGATAATGTTTGATTTTCAACTATAATTTGGTTATCAGTCGTTTGATTAATGGTGGCTCCTCGATATTTTTTTACATCTTCTGTTATTTCTAATGAATCAGATATAAGCTGTCTTTTATTCTTATTTTCTTTCGTTTTTTCTTGAATATTTTCACTATCACTAGACTGAAAAAGATTATAATCTTCCTCTAAAAATATTGTTTGGTTATTAATCTCTTTTCTATCTATAAATGTTGTTTCTATATCAATTTCTGTCTGATTATCATTGAAAGAAGATAATGAAAAATGATTAGATTCTTCGGGATTATATTCCTCAATTTCTTTTTTGATTACTGTGAAGTCTTGAGATTCAATTATTTCTTTAACTGTATCTTCTTCTACCCATATTGTATAAGAATAGTTGGTATCTATAATAAAACTTTCTTTACCTTTTTTTATCATCTCTTGGCATAAGTTTAAGGCTTTTTCTTTGAATTTTTTAGGTAAATCTGATTGACGATGAAAAGTTTTTCCGAAGTAATTTAAGGTTAAAGATCTTTTGATTTCTGATGACGAAATTCCTTGTTGGGTTAATTCTTCTAAAAGAAGTAGTTTCATAGCTAAATTTATAAGATAATAATAAGTTAATGAGAAGTATAATAGTTTGATTTAAAAGTTAAAAATGTAAACTAAAATACAGATTACCAAATTTGATAACTAGAATATTTTTCTGAATTTTTTTCTTTTGTATTTATTAATATTCTCCACGTATAACCTTTAGGTTGTCTTTGTAAATCTAAATTAAAACTATTATTTATAATGCGATTTTTTCCTCTATTTTGCTTGAAATCTAATTTATATGTGCCTTCTAAATGATAAGTTGGTAAATTATTAATCATAGTAGGTTCAATTTTTTCAATATTGATTTTTGTCACATGTAACTTAGGAGCTTTTATTTGTAACTGTTCACTTAAATATTGATGTTGTCTTTGAAGTTTAAAAATAATAGCTTTTTCAATAATGGGAGGATTCGGTGCAAATTCTAAAGGTGGTTGACTATTTTCGCAACCTGTACATAATACTAAAATAAATAGACATATTTGGAGTAAAATTTTATTGGTCATAAATATCTTTTTTTATAAACTATTGTTCTTTTGTCGTAAGCTATTATTCATATAATTAGTAGATTAAGACAGTAAGATTTTTAAATACTATGGTGGAAAATTACCAAAATTCTGATAATAATAATAATTCATCTATTGAAATTAAAAAAACCTTAAAAAGAACTATTCTTCAATTAGAAAAAGCTATCAATATTATTAATCAAAAATCTATCAAAGATTTACCTAATTTAAAAGTTGTAGAAAGATTACTTAATTCTAGTAATGCCTTAGTAGATTATTTACAGCTTAGAACTTCTCAAGTTGATAATGAGGAAAATTTAGTTCGAACAATTATTAATGATAATGATGAATATTATGAAATTAATAATAATCAAAAGAAAAGAAATATTGATTTAAAAAAAGACAAGAAAAATAGGACAAATTTAATTTTAGTTATTGCTTTGATAATCAGTCTTTTTAGTAATTTATTAATTTGGTGGTTTAAGCCTAATATTACTGTTAATTTATCTAAAAATAGCGACAATAATAGTCAAATGGAGTATCAAGAATCTCAAGAAAATAAAATAACCATTGATAATACTCCTATTATAGATAATAAAAATATTTCTACAGAAGAAAATAATGAGAATCCAATTGATAATAATACTTTATTAAATAATTCTAATTCTTTAGAAATAATCAATGATAAAATAGAAGAAAATATAATCAAAAATGAAGATAAAATAAAAGATAACAATAATCTTGATGATGAAAATATAAAGAATAAAAATGAGAATCCTCTTGAAGAATATTTATCTTTACCATTAACTCCTGAGCAGTCTTTATTACAAAACATTGAAACTCAAATTGCTGATATTACTAATAAGTATCAAAAGAAATTAATTATAAAAATAGAAGCTAATTTTAGTAATAATAATTTAATAATTACTATGAGTCAAGATTGGTATAGTTTAAATAATAGTCAACAAAATAATTTAGTTAAAGATATATTTGATAAAGTTAAAACTCTTAATTTTTATAAGTTTAATATTGAAGATATAAATGGCAAATTGTTAGCTCGAAACGCTGTAGTAGGTAATGATTTTATCATTATAAATTAAGGTTCATTCACATCATTAATATATCATTAGGATCAGGGGAAGTAGTAAATACTATATAAATAATTCCCGCTCCTAAAAAGGTAATGGCTAAACTAAATAAAATTACCCATCGGTCAGGTGGTTCATATGTATCCTCCTCAATGTCACGACGAACAATAAAATATTGGATTGTTGAGAGTAAAACCGTTAGTAAGCCAACGACAGAAAAAACTAAGCCCATTTTCCAACCAATGCCGGGGCGAGGTAATTCGGGAGGATGAAAAGCACGAAGACGCAAAATTACGACACCAAATCCCATTAATCCCACAGACGTACGCATCCAAGCTAAGTACGTTCGTTCGTTTGCTAAATGATCTCTTGTGCGAGAAGGGTTTAATGCTTTGGCTTTGGCTGAACTTTCTTTTGTTGACTTGCTAAAAAACATAGTATATTTAATTATTCTTCTTCGGAAAATCGATTTTGTTCGAGATTAATAGCCCATAAGTAACTAATAATTAGGGCTAAAGATGATAACCAGAAATTTTCTTGGACAATATATACCCCTAAACCTATTAAAACACAAGGTACGAGAGTATTTCCATAACTGGTCAATAAATTGGCGATCGCCTTAATATTAGTTAATTTATAGGCGACAAAACACCACACCGCCACTAACACTAAAAAGGTAATCACAGTAATCAACAAACCTTGAATATTCGTATTGGCAAATAATGGTAAATAAACACTAATATTATCACTACCATTGGCAATAGTAATAGCCGCAACACTATAAATTTGAGGGGATACTAAACGAGTTAGCCAGTTAGAAGGATGATGATTTATGGATAATTCATTCTCTTCATTTCTTTCCTCAGATTCGATTTTGTAAAGATAAACTATCCCTACAATAACGGGAATAATGCCTAATCCTCTAAGAAAATAACTAGGAATAAGAAAAGTACCAAAAAATCCCGGTAAACTAGCTAAAACTAAGAATATAAACCCTAAATATTGACCAATAACGATTTGCCGACGACGAAATAAAACATTCACTTCACCAAAAAATAACGTCAAAATCATGATGTCATCTAAATTAGTAGCTGTAAAAGTGGCGATCGCCTTGGTGATAGCAATAAATAAATCTGTCATGAGTTTCCTAATAATGAAAGGCTAAGAAAGTTTAATTAATGATTAAAACAAAAATAATTTTTCTTATTTTTTTCACTTTAATTTGAACAACCCATAAAAATCAAATGGTCTTTTTTGTTTAATCCATAAATAAAAATGATAATCAAATAACATAAAATCAGCATTTTAGCTAATTTTTACAATAAAAATCTTTCATCCAGAAAACAATTGTAAGAACTTTAAAAATGAAA
Organism: Geminocystis sp. NIES-3708; assembly: GCF_001548095.1. NCBI lineage: Bacteria > Bacillati > Cyanobacteriota > Cyanophyceae > Chroococcales > Geminocystaceae > Geminocystis > Geminocystis sp. NIES-3708. Next base: position 3,602,679 of record NZ_AP014815.1, read on the forward strand.
GCAAATACATTTTAAAATAAAATGTGCAAAAATGGAAGTCATAAAATCAAAAAAAGGTCTCAATATATGACTGCTATGATATTACGAAATGGAACTCCTTTAACAACATTCAAACAACATCAAAGTATATATTTGAGGCGTTCATTTTTACCTCTACGTAGAGATGGCTTTTGGCAAATTCAATCAGGAGTCGTTCGTACTTTTAGTTGGCTTGATGATGGTACAGTGGTTGTATTTGGTTTGTGGGGCAAAGGAGATATTATTTCCCCGTTACTTTCTAAAGCCCATTCTTTTAAAATGGAATGTTTAACGGATGTCAAAATCACTTATTTATCGCTACATCAACAAACAGAAATCAATCAAGCCTTAATTTCTCAAACTCAAGAAATACAACAGTTAATGACAATCAAACACTATCGCCCAGTTAATGAAGCATTAATGCAACTACTAAGATGGCTAGGGAAAAAATTTGGAGAAGAGAGAAAAAATGGTATTTTGATCGATCTACGATTAACCCATCAAGAAATTGCTGAAACTATTTGTACAACTAGGGTTACAGTCACTAGGTTATTATCATTATTTGAAAAAAGAGGTATTATTGATCGTCCAACGAAACACTCTATTATCTTAAAATACAATTGAAAAAATATCAAAAAACAAGTAAAATCAATATTGAATCGTTTTTAGAGTAAAATAAACTAAGATTATTCTGTAGATAGAAAAAAGTAATTACTTCTCAGAATAAAATAAAGTAAAATTATAATACAAATAAAAATCAAGAATATATATTCTTTGATTTCTTCTAAATAACCTTACACATAAGGAGAAAATGATGAAAAAATTACAAATTTGGCTCGTTAGTTTATTGTGTGTCGCAAATATTTTTATTGCTTCCCCAGCTTTAGCTGATCGCATTGCCAAAAAAAGTCCCGACTATCCCGTTGTCGTTGAAAATTTGAATACTATATTAGCTGTTCAGGCAGATCCACAACAAAAAGAATACACACCAGAAGAACTAAAGCAAGTTATTAGTGATTTACAATTTCAAAAATATGTATTAGAAACCTCTGAAGACTGGGGCATTTGCCGTAATGAAACAGGTAAAAACATAGGTATTTATGTACGGAATCCTAAAAAAGCCACACCTAGTACATTATTGTATTTAGGTACTGGAGAAGAAACCGACGATAACTGGGATTGTGAAGGAGTTTATATTCCTAATGATGTTAATGTCGCATCTTTAGAAATTCCTACAGGACAACCAGCCGCAGTAAGAATTCTTGACGGAACAAATTTAACTATTAGTAGTAATCCTGATACGGGAGAATTAATATTAGATGCACCTCCTGCACTAATCGAAGTACTTGATGCTACTGATACAACCTTATCAATTCCTAATATTGCTCAAACAGAAGTTGATGCACAAGTAGCTAATGCACCCATCGACTAATTAAATAATAAGTAATAAGTAATAAGTTTTAAAGAAAAATTTATATTTTATTACTAATTATTTTGGGGGTTTAATCCCCTTTTTTAATCTTCATTTTTTGATATTAATAATTTACTATGGCACAAATGACTTTAGATCAATTGCGAGTATTTCTTGCTGTTGCTGAACATTTACACTTTACTCGTGCCGCCGATACTTTATATGTTACGCAACCTGCTGTTAGTGCGGCTATTCAAAATTTAGAAATAGAATATGGTGTCAAGTTATTTCATCGTTTAGGAAGACATATTGAAATTACAGAGGCTGGAAGATTATTACAAGTAGAAGCACCAAAAATTTTAGATCAAGTTGCCTTGACAGAAAGAGCATTAAAAGAATTAAATAATTTACAAAGAGGAGAGTTAAAGATTGGCTCTAGTTTAACAATTGGTAATTATTGGTTACCAGAAAAAATTAGTCAATTTCAACGAACTTATCCACAAATTAATATTAATTGTACCTTAGCAAATAGTGAAGAAATTTCTTTAGGTACTGCCAATGGAAAATTTGATTTAGGTTTAATAGAAGGGGAAGTAAAATCTGGTTTTAATGATATTTTACACCAAGAAGAAATCGGCAGTGATCGACTGTTAATTATCGTCGGAAAACAACATCCTTGGTTTGAAAAAGAAAAAATTAAATTAAGCGAATTAAATCATACTGATTGGATTATGAGAGAGTCTGGTTCTGGTACTCAACAAAGATTAGAAGAAGCCTTAATGAACTGGGAAATTAATCCTAAGCAATTAAAAACTACTCTAATTTTAAATACAGGAGAAATGATAAAAGCTATTTTAGAACAGACTCAATGTGCGGCAGGAATTTCTGAATTAATGGTCAAAAAAGAGATTAAACTAGGAACTCTTAAACCTGTAAAAATAATAGATGATCGTACAGTGATGCTTAATAATTATCAGAGAAATTCTAAAAAGTTAGAAATGATTAGACCATTTTTAAAAATAAAACATCGTGAAAGATTCCAGACAAAAATAGCTCAAGTTTTTGAAAAAATTTTATCTTTTATGGAATAGTTATATATTATTAATTTGAGTTATTCTTAACAAGAATATTTGTAGTTTTACATAATAAGATTACCATTTTGAAAAACCAATAATTGTTCTTGGGAAATACTTGTCCATATTTCATTATCCGTTAAAGGTAAAGTTGCAATAATTGCGACTTGATCATTTTTTTTGGTTAAAGCTCGAAAATCAACAGTAACATCTTCATCTATTAAGTGCGCAGCCGCAAAGGGAGCTTGACGAACTAAATAGTGTAACTTAGTTGAACAATGAGCAAAAAGATATTCTCCATTAGAGAGTAAATAATTAAAAATTCCGTATCGAGATAAATTTTGAGTGATCGTTTTTAGAATAGGATAAAGTTCTAATAAAGTTGGCTTACCATTTGGAAAACTTTGACGAAGAGTTTCTAACAATAAACAAAAGGCTTTTTCACTATCTGTTGTACCTACAGTTTGATAAATTCCTCTTAAGTTCGGTTCAAAATTATCTAAATTACCGTTATGGGCAAAAACCCAATAATTTCCCCATAATTCACGCTGAAATGGATGACAATTTTCTAAACCAATTTCTCCTTGAGTCGCTTTACGAATATGAGCAATGACATTTTTCGACTTGATGGGATACTGTTTCACTAATTGAGCAATGGGAGAATTAATGGATGGATTATCATCTAAAAAAATACGACATCCTAAATCCTCAAAAAAGGCAATACCCCAACCATCTCGATGTTCATCAGTTTTACCTCCTCTAGCACAAAAACCTTCAAAGGAAAAACAAATATCAGTTGGTACGTTAGAATTCATGCCCAAAAGTTGACACATACAATAAAACAGCTAGAAAATAATAATTATATTATTATCCAAAGTTTACTAAATTGAACTTTTTATTTTTTTAGCTGATAATATGGCGGGAGGCGGATTTGAACCACCGACCTTCGGGTTATGAGCCCGACGAGCTACCTGGCTGCTCTATCCCGCGATGCCTTTACTATAATAACCAGTATTTTTATTTTTAGCAACCTTTTTTCTTAAATTAATTATTTCTCAGTAGAAATCATCATTTATGGCTTTCACAGATTAAGGTAAAATAAAGATAATTATGTAACAAATTAAAAAAAATAAACACATAATCCACAACTAATTCTACAATCAAGATATAGACATAGTTGTAGATTGCTAAATACGAAAATCTATGGTAGCTTCTAATATTCCTTCTTTTAAATTATCAACAGATGTAATTCCTCTCCGATGTAGTGGTGCTTATGCGTTGATGGATAGTCTTTGTCGTCACGGAGTTAAGCATATTTTTGGTTATCCCGGAGGTGCTATTTTACCTATTTACGATGAATTGTATCGTTTTGAAGCCAAAGGTGAGTTACACCATATTCTTGTAAGACACGAACAAGGAGCAGCCCATGCCGCCGATGGTTATGCCCGTGCCACTGGTAAAGTAGGGGTTTGTTTTGGCACTTCTGGACCTGGTGCGACAAACTTAGTTACAGGTATCGCTACTGCTCATATGGACTCTATTCCGATGGTAATTATCACAGGACAAGTACCTAGAGATGCAATTGGCTCAGATGCTTTTCAGGAAACAGATATTTATGGAATCACTTTACCCATTGTGAAACATTCCTACGTTGCTCGTCATGCTAGAGATATTGCTTGGATTATTGCCGAAGCATTTTATATCGCTAGTACAGGCAGACCAGGTCCAGTTTTAGTAGATATTCCTAAAGATGTCGGCTTAGAAGAATGTGAGTATGTACCAGTAAATCCGGGTGAAGTTAAGCTTTCAGGTTATCGCCCCACCGTTAAAGGAAATCCTCGTCAAATTAATGCCGCAGTTGAATTAATTGCTTGTGCTAAAAAACCTTTACTTTATGTTGGTGGTGGTGCTATCTTATCTAACGCCCATGCTCAAATTAAAGAATTAGCAGAACGTTTTCAACTACCTGTTACGACTACTCTAATGGGCTTAGGTGCATTTGACGAACATAATCCTCTTTCGGTGGGTATGTTAGGAATGCACGGTACTGCTTATGCGAACTTTGCTGTTAGTGAATGTGATTTATTAATTGCCGTTGGTGCAAGATTTGATGATCGAGTGACAGGTAAACTAGATGAATTTGCTTCTGGTGCAAAAGTGATTCATGTGGATATTGATCCTGCCGAAGTTGGTAAAAATCGTCGTCCTGATGTTCCTATTGTCGGCGATGTGCGTCAAGTCTTAGAGCAAATTTTACAACGTGCCAGAGAATTAGATTTACCCGTCAAAGATACTTTAACTGACGATTGGTTAGCAAAGATTGATACTTGGAAACAAAACTATCCTTTAGAAATACCTCATCCTGAAGACTCTCTTTCTCCTCAAGAAGTGATTGTTGAAGTAGGTCGCCAAGCTCCTAATGCTTACTACACAACAGATGTAGGTCAACATCAAATGTGGGCGGCACAATTTTTAAAAACAGGACCGAATCGTTGGATTTCTAGTGCTGGTTTAGGTACAATGGGTTTTGGTTTACCCGCTGCCATGGGTGCAAAAGTAGCTGTACCTGATGAGGAAGTTATTTGTATTAGTGGGGATGCTAGTTTTCAAATGAATTTACAAGAGTTAGCTACCCTTGCTCAATATAATATCAAAGCTAAAATCGTTATCATTAATAATCGTTGGCAAGGAATGGTTCGCCAATGGCAAGAAACTTTTTATGGTGAACGCTATTCTTCTTCTAATATGGAAATAGGAATGCCTGATTTTGCTCTTTTAGCAAAAGCTTTTGGTGTTAAAGGCATGGATGTAACTCAACGCAGTGAGTTGTCAGGTGCGATCACTGAAATGTTAGCGCATGATGGTCCTGTATTATTAAATGTTCAGGTAAAACGGGATCAAAATTGTTATCCAATGGTAGCACCGGGTAAAAGTAACGCTGAAATGTTAGGATTACCATCGCAAAAATGATCAAAACAAGGCAGGTGGACAAGTGGACAAATATAAAAACTCCGAATATTTTTACATTATTAAAATCATTTAACTGATTAACAAAAAATATAATTTCCCTGTCAGCCTTTCTTCCAAGTCATTTATAACCTATTTTAAAATTGAACTCAGGTTACTTGCTATTTTCAGCAAAAAACTTTTTCATCACATCCTCATTAACAATTAACAATTTTACATTTTAATAAGAATTGGTGAGATTTTTCACCCATAATGATAATATAGATTACCAATTAGAAAAATCTGTTTAGCAAGGAACTCTTTTTATTATGGAAGCTACTATGTTATTGGCTAAACTACCAGAGGCTTACGAAATTTTTAAACCTTTAGTAGATGTATTGCCCATTATCCCTTTATTCTTTTTGTTATTAGCTTTTGTTTGGCAAGCAGCGGTTGGTTTTAGATAAATCGCCTTTCCAAATCAAAATATCAATGATGTGATCTAAACCCATACTTTTTAAATTCTTAAAGAGTGTGGGTTTTTTGTAAGTTAGCAAAGCTTATTGATACTTATTAATTGAAAGTTTTAGTTATGATCTTACGAAATTCAGCACTTTCACTGATCGTAAAGTCAACTACAAAACGTACGAAACTAAAACAACAACAATACTATAACAACAACAATACTATATAATTAACTCAAGATAGCTTGAAAAGAACACAGTTTTGGTAATAAATAGTACTTAATGATATCAGTCACCTAATTGTATTTCGATACCTATAAATTATGGTGAAAATTAATTTGGTACTTTAGAAATTATAATAAAGCCTTTGACGAGGATTGAACTCGTGACCTCACCCTTACCAAGGGTGTGCTCTACCACTGAGCTACAAAGGCACATGGGCCGAGCTGGATTTGAACCAGCGTAGGCGTAGCCAGCGGATTTACAGTCCGCCCCCATTAACCACTCGGGCATCGACCCCTTTGTTTTCACATTTATATATTATAGCTCAAAGTTTTTTAAAATGCCAACATAATTTTAAAAAAAGTGTACAGTATATTTTGTTGGTGAAAATTTTTTGAAACATATATCAAGCAAGAGGAAAAATTTGAGCAGTTTTAGGAATAATATTTAGTTTAACTTTTGCACCGATAGGTAACTGAGTTTTTACATCTGTGCGTGCATGAAGTCTTTTACCTGAATAAGTTTGTAAACAATAACGATATTCTCTTCCCAAAAATTCTCTTTCCTGAATCACTGTAACTCCATCTTCATCAGGTTGTAGAATTACGTCCTCTTGACGAAACATTAATTCCCCTTGATGAAAACTAACAGGGGTATCAATACACCATTCACCTAATTCTGTACACCATACTTCTCCTTGTTTTGTTGCTTGTAAAAAATTCGCTTGAGTAACAAATTGAGCTACAAACTTACAGTCTGGTTTGGTATAAATTTCTTCAGGTGTACCTATTTGAGCCAATTTTCCTTGATCCATTACACCTATTTTATCAGCGATCGCCATAGCTTCTTCTTGATCATGAGTGACAAAAATAGCTGCGGTGTTAGTACTTTTTAGTATCGTACGTATTTCATGGCGAAGTCTTTCTCTTACCTGCACATCCAAATTACTTAAAGGTTCATCTAATAAGATTAACTTAGGTTGGGGTGCTAAAGCTCTGGCTAAAGCAATTCTTTGTTGTTGTCCACCTGATAGTTCATGAGGATAACGCTTCTCAAAACCACTTAAACCAACTAATTGCAAAACTTCTGCAACTCTATTTTTTATTTGTTGACTATTGGGGCGTGGTTTTTTCGTTTTTAAACCAAAAGAAATATTATCAGCTACATTAAGATGAGGAAATAAAGCATAATCTTGAAATACCATACCTGTATGACGCTTTTCTGGTTCAACCCAGTTGATACCTCCAGTGACAATTTTCCCACCTAATTCAATCATCCCCTCAGAAGGTTTTTCAAATCCAGCAATAATTCTTAGTAAAGTAGTTTTACCACAGCCAGAAGGACCTAATAATCCTAATAATTCACCTTCTTGTAAATTAAAACTAACTTGATTCACTGCTGAGATTGGATTTCCAGAGAATTTTTTACTAACTCCTTTGACTTCGAGAATTGCTGATTCTGTCATGATTATACGCAAATACGATAGATTATTTTTAATAAGAATTCTTCTCAATTATTTTCAATATACCATGAACCATCAATAATGCACAATTAGAAATTAATTAAAGGATTATAATACCTAAGCCAAAATTATCATTACTTGATTAAACTATTTGTGTCAAATAATAATCATCATTTGAACCGAGGCTTTCGTATTGTTGTAAATTGTTTAGTTAATTAATATTGGCGACAAACAAGATTCATCATGCCAAATCAACTGTTGTGGTGATAAATTCTTGTCGTTGAATATTGCTACACTCTTAATTTAAAATCACTATAATCAAAATGTGTGGGAATAAATAAAAATGCAGTTACATTTATGTACATGGATAGAAGTTGAAACTTATTTACAACATAATAATTCTATTATTATACCGATCGGATCTACAGAACAACACGGACCTACAGGATTAATCGGTACAGATGCCATTTGTGCCGAAAAAGTGGCTTTAGGGGTATCAAATAACGTTAAAACTATCGTCGCACCAACAATTAATGTAGGTATGGCTCTCCACCATACTGCCTTCCCGGGTACAATCAGCCTACGTCCGACAACTTTAATTGTATATGTGCAAGATTATGTTACTTCTTTAGCTAAAGCAGGTTTTCGTAAATTCTTTTTTATCAATGGTCATGGTGGTAATATTGCGACACTCAAAGCCGCTTTTTCTCAAATTTATGATTATTTAGACTGTTTAAATTTAGTTAATAGTGATCAAGTTAAATGTAAAATCGCTAATTGGTTTATGGGTAGAGAAGTTTATTTGTTGGCAAAGAAATTATATGGTGAAGAAGAAGGCTCTCATGCTACCCCTTCAGAAGTAGCATTGACTCAATTTGTGTATCCTGATGTGATTAAAAACGCAGTTTTAGGGGAACAAGTAGGAAAAGGACATCCAATTTATGGGGCTAGTAATTTTCGTGGTTGCTACCCTGATGGTAGAATGGGATCAAATCCGGCTTTGGCAACTCCTGAACACGGTCAACAGTTCTACGAGTTGGCGGTGAAAGAACTAACTGAAAGTTATCTTGAATTTATTAGTTAGAAACGGTCTGAAAACTTTATTTTGTTAAGCACATTAAATTACACATGAAATCATATATTGCGGCGGCAGTTTGCATGACTAGCACTCCTGATCTTGACAACAATTTAACTCAAGCAGAAGAATTAATTGAATTAGCAGTTAATCAAGGAGCAAAATTAATTGGTTTACCCGAAAATTTCTCCTTTTTAGGTGATGATCAAGAAAAAATTGCTCAAGTGGAAAATATAGCCATTAAAAGTGAAAAATTCTTGATTCGCATGGCACAACGTTTTCAAATAACTATTTTAGGTGGTGGGTTTCCTACTCCTGTAATGGAAGATAAATCTAAAGCTCATAATACTGCTATTTTAATTAATGCCAATGGTTTAGAACTCGCTCGTTATGATAAAGTGCATTTATTTGATGTAAATGTGCCTGACGGAAACAATTATCATGAATCTAACACTGTAAAAGCTGGATCTAGTTTGCCCCCTGTTTATGATGGCGGTGATTTAGGTAAATTGGGTTTATCGATCTGTTATGATGTGCGTTTTCCTGAAGTTTATCGTCATTTATCCCGTGAAGGTGCAGAAATTCTCTTTATCCCCGCCGCTTTTACTGCTTATACAGGCAAAGATCACTGGCAAGTTTTATTACAAGCAAGAGCCATCGAAAATACTTGCTATGTGATTGCTCCTGCACAAACTGGTAATCATTATGCTCGTCGTTTTACCCATGGTCATGCTATGATTATTGATCCTTGGGGTTCGATTTTAACTACCACAGGCTCTCAAACAGGAGTTGCCATTGCGGAAATTAATCCTCAAAGATTACAACAGGTACGTCAACAAATGCCTTGTTTACAACATCGAGTATTTTAAGAATTAGGATCTGCTAAAAAAAGTATTTTATTTTGAGGGGGTAGCTATCAGTAATCAACTATCAGCTTAAATGACCAAAAATCAAGTTTTGTCTTTAAAAACTATTGCCCATTCCCCGTATTTACAACCACATTGAGCAAACTCTACTTGGTGCTTGAAGTTAATTCCGCCTCAGTGACAGGAGTATTATTTCTTAAATCTAAAATTCGAGAAGTAATAATACGATCGCCTGGACGAACCCCTGAAAGCACCTGAAATTCTTGTCCTTGAATTCTTCCCACAGTAATGGGGATTTGTTTTGCCATCAAAGAAGACTCAGATTCTCCCGGTTGAGCAACAAAAACAAATTTTTGCCCCCCTAAGCTACTAACCGCATTAGTAGGAATTAATACCCCCGGACTAGTTTGCCAAATAATACGAGTACGAACATATTTTTCATCCTTAAATATATTATTATTATTAAAAGTAACCTTAATATTTACAGACTGGTTTGACTGATCAACTATAGGAGAAATATAATTCACACTACCTGAAACTACAGCAGAATTATCTTCATTGAGAATTTGTACGGGAAGACCAATTTTCAGACGGTTAAGATTCTCACTAGGTACATTAACATTGAGATGAAATTGATTATTACTGGTAATCGTCGTAAAAGTTTCACCTCTGTTAAGATAATCACCAACTTTTTTCTTTTTAAAATCACCTACAATACCACTGACAGGAGCAACAATTCTGTTGAAAATTAATTCTTGTTCGATACTTCCTTTATTTCCTCTTGATTGATCAATATTTGCTTTTGATCTAGCAACATTAGCTCTTGCACCTTGTATTCTCTCATTGGCTACTTTTAAATTACTTAATGCTGAATTAAGAGATTCTTTTGTAGTTTGGACTTGAGATCGTGCTGCTTGTACTGCTTCTTTTTGAGCCGAAACTGTTGCCTTAGAGGTATTTAAGTCTCTTGTTTTATCATCTAAATCTTGTTTGGGTAAGACTCCAGAGTTCACCAAGAAAGTAGAACGTTCATGATTAACCTTAGCTAATTCTAGATCTGCAGTTGCCCTTTGTAAATCAGCAAGAGCAGATTTTAAATTTGCTTCCGCACGACTAACATCGGCTCTTAAACCCGCTACTTGAGATGAAGTACTGTCTTTTTCCCCTTCTCGTTGTCTTAATTCCGATTGAGATTGAGTAAAAGCCGCTATTTGACTTTGGACATTAGCATCAGCCGCAAAGACATTTTCTTCTTGTTGAGTAGGCTCTAATTCTGCTATTAATTCTCCTTGATTAACAAAATCCCCTTCTTGAACAGCTATTTGCTTGATTCTACCATTAATTTCTGGGGCTAAATTAACTCTCTGGATAGCCTCTAATGTACCTACATATTCAGTACTATCAATAAGTTGAGCCTGTTGTGCTGTGGTTATATTAACAGGTATAGCAGTTGGTGCAGGAGCTTGGGTTTTTTCTTGATTACATCCTGTGGTTAACATTGCTAACAAAGAAACCGTCGTCACAATATTTTTACTTTTAATTTGGTTTTTCATAAACATTTATCCTAAATTGATTCAATTTTCAACATTTAAGGTTAAGAGTAAATCAAATCACTCTTATGAGATCGATCTTACCTCGAACTACTTAACATTAACATGACGGTATGATGGTGATTCATTGATTAAATGATGTTAAACACTGCAATTATGGATATAGTACCAAAAGAACAAATTAAAACCAATAATTAATTATCTGAATGCACAGAATACCAACAATACCCGGTGGATGGAATCCTGAATCTGAAGGGGTGATTATTATTCAACAAAATCCTGCACCTATTATCTTTTTAACCAGTGCAGACACCGATATTCAAAGCATTGCCGCCAGTGTCGAAATTTTACCTAAAGATTTTCCTGATATTCGAGTTGTTAATTTACTGCAATTACAACAAGAATTAACGATTGATACTTATGCAGAAGAAATTTTATCACAAGCAAAAGTGATTATTTTACGGTTGTTAGGAGGAAGAAGTTATTGGAGTTATGGCTTAGAAGTTTGTAAAGAAATAGTCAGCCAAAATAACGCTCATTTAATCATTTTACCCGGAGATGATCGCCCTGATTTTGAATTAATTAATCATTCTAATATTTCCTTATCTAAAGTTAATCAATTTTGGCAATATTTAATAGAAGGAGGAGTAGAAAATTTTGTTAACGCTTTTAAGTTTATCAGTGACAATTTTTTTGATACTAAATTTAATTTTAATTCACCCCAATCAATTCCTCGTTTAGGTCTTTATAAAAAAACTTTGACATCTTTTACTCAAAATAATAATACAGGGTGGTCAATGCACACAAATGAAAGAGAAAAAAAAGACATAATTAATCAAAATATTGACACCGCTATTATATTTTATCGATCACATTATTTATCAGGTAATCTTAAACCCATTGACGCATTATCTAAAAGTTTAGAAAAACAAAATTTAACGAGTATTTCTATATATGTATCTTCTCTTCAAGAAATAGATATTCAAGAAGAATTAATTAAACTTTTACAACAATATCAAGTAAAATTAATTCTTAATACTACTAGCTTTTCTGTGGCAAAAATTGGCAATGAAACTAACGCTAAAATTTGGCAAACTTTAGATATTCCAGTTTTACAAGTTGTTTTAAGTGGCAGTACTCAAGAATATTGGGAAGATAATCTTCAAGGCTTATCACCGAGAGATGTTGCCATGAATATTGCTTTACCTGAAGTTGATGGAAGAATAATAACTCGTGCAATTTCTTTTAAATCAGTTGCAACTTGGCATCCTCAATTGGAAACGGATATTATTGAATATAAACCCTTAATAAATCGAGTAGAATATATTGCTAAATTAGCAGAAAAATGGGCAAAATTAAGTAAATTAAAAAACTCAGAAAAAAAAGTTGCTTTGATTTTAGCTAACTATCCTAATAAAGATGGAAGAATAGCTAATGGTGTTGGTTTAGATACTCCTGCTAGTTGTATTAACATCTTAAAGGCTTTACAAAACAAAGGTTATCAAGTTAATAATATTCCAGCTAACGGTGACGAGTTAATCTTTAAGTTAATTGAAGGGGTAACTAATGATTTAGAAATGCAATCTAACCGAAAAATTAATCAATATTTATCTTTAGAAGAATATCAAAATTATTTTCTCACTTTACCCTTAGAAGTTCAACAAGAAATTATTAATAGATGGGGTGATATTAGTCAATTATCAGATAAGTTTAACTCCCATTATAATAATAGAGTTTGGGAAGAATCATTTATCCCCATTTCTGGTGTACAATTAGGTAATATTTTTATTGGTATTCAACCATCAAGAGGTTATGATTTAGATCCTAGTTTAAACTATCATGCACCTGATTTAGAACCCACTCATCATTATTTAGCTTTTTATTATTGGGTGAGAGAAATTTTTAAAACAGATGCTATTATTCATGTAGGAAAACATGGTAATTTAGAATGGTTGCCGGGTAAAAGTTTAGTTTTATCAGAAAATTGTTACCCCGAAATAACTTTAGATACTTTACCTAATTTTTATCCTTTTATTGTAAATGATCCGGGAGAAGGTTCACAAGCAAAAAGAAGAGCAAATGCAGTAATAATTGATCATTTAACTCCACCTTTAACTCGTGCTGAATTATATAAAGAGTTGCTTGATTTGGAAGTTTTAATTGATGAATATTATCAAGCACAAAGTCTTAATCCTAGTCGTTTAAAAGTTATTAGTGATCGCATATTAAAATTAATAAAAGAAACTAACTTCAACGAAGATTTAGGGATAAAAGATATAGATAAAAATAGTTTTTCGGAATTTTTAACTACTGCTGATGGTTATTTATGTGAATTAAAAGATGCTCAAATTAGAGATGGTTTACATATTTTTGGAGAATGCCCTGACGGAAGACAATTACGAGATTTAATTATTGCGATTGCCCGTTTTAGTAATTATAATAACTTAGGATTAATTGAGGGTATCAAACAAGATTTAAGAAATAATTTAACTGAATTAGTAATAAATAATAAAGAAAATAAGCCATTATTTAAAATTAAAGATAAATTAGAAGATAAAGAAAGTAAAGAATATATCGAAAATCTTGCTTGTCAATTAATTGATACTCTCATTCAAGGAAAAAATATCACAAATTTGTTTTTACAGAACATAGAATCAATAATTAATCAGAAGGATAATAAATCTTGGATAGCTCAATTATTAGATAAAAAAATTTATCAAAAAATTAGCTTAGGAAAACATACAGAAAAATCTCTTAATTGGATAACTAATAACTTACTACCAAATTTAAGGAAAACTGATCAAGAAATAACTAATTTAATGAGAGGATTAGAAGGTAAATTTATTTCTAGTGGCTCATCAGGAGCTCCCTCCAGAGGCAGGGCTGATGTTTTACCGACAGGGCGTAATTTTTATTCGGTAGATATTCGAGCAATACCTAGTGAAACGGCTTGGGATGTAGGTGCAAAGGCTGCCGAAGCTGTTATTGAACGATATACCCAAGAAAATGGTGAATATCCTCGAACTTTGGCAATTTCTGTTTGGGGTACTTCCACCATGCGCACAGGAGGCGATGACATTGCTCAAATTATGGCATTAATGGGAATAAAACCCGTCTGGGATGGTGCTACTCGTAGGGTTGTTGATTATGAAATCATACCTATTTCAGTGTTAGGACGACCTCGTATAGATATAACGATAAGAGTTTCGGGTTTTTTTCGTGACGGATTTTCTAACATACTGGAATTATTATATAAAGCGATCGTACATTTGTCAACTCTGACGGGAGAAAAAGAAAATAATCCCCTTGCTTTACAAGTAGAAAAAGAGACAAAATATTGGCTTGATCAAGGATTAGAAAATAATCAAGCAAAAGACAGAGCAAGTTATCGATTATTTGGTTCAAAACCCGGAGCTTATGGTGCAGGTTTACAAGGTTTAATAGAGTCACAAAATTGGGAAAATGACGGTGATTTAGCAAAAGCTTATTTAAACTGGAGTAGTTATGCTTATCAGGGTAGCCATGGAGTTTCAATGCCTGAAGTTTTTGAGCAAAGATTGAAGGAATTACAAATAGTTTTACATAATCAAGATAACCGAGAACATGATTTATTAGACTCTGATGATTATTATCAATTTCAAGGAGGATTAACTGCGGCAGTCAGACATTTAAAAGGAGAAAATCCTGTTACTTATTTTGGAGATAATTCTCAACCTAATAACCCAAAAGTTAGGGAGTTAAAAGAAGAAATTGCCAGAGTTTATCGTAGTCGAGTTATTAACCCTAAATGGATAGACGGAGTTATGCGTCATGGTTATAAAGGAGCATTTGAAATGAGTGCAACTGTTGACTATTTATTCGCCTATTCAGCTACCACGAAAACCGTACCTAATTTTATGTTTGAAGGAGTAGCTAAAAGTTATTTATTCGATGAAAAAATACAACAATTTATTCAAGAAAAAAACCCTTGGGCATTAAGAGATATTGCAGAAAGATTAATCGAAGCATCTCAACGAAATTTATGGCAAAATGTAAGTCAGGAAATGTTAGATAAATTAAGGAGTATCGCTCATGAGTCCGAGGAAAAAATCGAAGGATTGAATATAATTTAATATACTAAAAATTCTTGTTCAATTTTAATATTAAACTAATGAAGATAAGCAAGTGCTAACAGATATTAGAAAAGGAAAATATTAAGCCTATAACAAGAATTGATGTTAACTTTTATTGATTAGTAATTATGAAAAAAATAGATAAGTGCATTAAGTGGCAAATTTTCTTGAAAATTTTACCCTTGACGGGGTTATTTTTGTTGAGTAAATATGAAATACATTTAGTAAATATAGAGATTTGGTCTTTTGATCTTTTAGGGGCTTTTTTATTAGGAGCAACGACTTTTTTAATTGCTTTTGCTCTTAATAATACTATTGCTGATTATCGTTATAGTGAAAGTTTGCCCTTAGAAGTTAGTAATATTTTAGAGAGTATTAACGATACTAATTTATTGGTGGCAATTCTTCATTCTGAATATAATTCTCAACCTTTAAAAAATGCTTTGATTATTTTTGGCAAGGAATTATTAGAGGCTTTAGAAACAAATATGCCCCTTGAATCAGTTATTAATAATATTAATTTTTTGAATCATTTTTTGCTGATTTAGCTAAATATATCAATGAAACCTTAATGAGTAGTTTACAATCAGAACAAAATAAATTACGTTTTCTTATTAGACAAATTCAACGCATGAGAGATATAAATTTTATCGAACCTGCCTATGCCATTTTACAAATTATTATTATTGATGCATCAGTATTTATTCTCTTAATAAAGTCTAATTATTTTCTTCAAAATTTAGTTATTTCTGGACTAATTTTTTCAGTTTTGATATATTTATTAGTGTTAATTTCTGATTTAGATAACCCTTTTCAATATGATAATAAATCTAGTGCTGATGTTGATCTTAGTAGAGATCGAAAGAACTTTAAAACGTTTAGAATCTTTTGATTTTTAGGTATGAAGTCGTTAAATCTAATTTCACTTGTCTTGTCGTTTGTTAATTATTAATTAATTCTGTGTATTTTCAAAAAATTAGTACCTTGACTTTTACCTGTGGGAATCCCTGCCATGATTAAAATTTCATCTCCTGATTTACCTAATTTTTTTTGTTTAATAACCCTTTCTGCTTGTGCCACCAACTCTTCAAAATTAGCTGGATCATTAGGGATTAGAATAGGTTTTACACCCCAAATTAAATTTAAACGATGATAGACTTTTTCATTAATTGTTAAAGCTAAAACTGGTGCTTTTGGACGTTCTCCTGCCGCTATCATGGAAGTATAACCACTACTGGTAAAAGTGACAATGAATTTTAAAGACAAAGTTTTATCAATAATATTTAATGCTTCGCTTAAAGCATTAGTAGCATCATCATAATAAGGTGGATTGTTGACAAAATTAAGTTGTGGTTCAACAATGGTAGCAATTTTAGCCATCATCTCCACTGCTTTAATGGGGTAATCTCCCACTGCTGATTCTCCTGATAACATTACTGCATCCGTGCCATCAAAAATCGCATTGGCTACGTCACTAGCTTCAGCACGAGTAGGACGAGGATTGCGAATCATACTATCTAACATTTGTGTTGCTGTAATCACAGGGATAGATTTTTGATTGCATAAAGAAATGATTTGTTTTTGCAAAAGGGGTACTTTTTCGGCACTCATTTCTACTCCCAAATCTCCCCTCGCTACCATAATTCCATCACACTGGTTGATAATGTCTTCTAAATTATCGATGGCTTGAGGTTTTTCAATTTTAGCAATAACTGGCGTATCTTGAGCATTATTTTCAGCTAAAAAACTTTTTAAGGTAATAACATCTTGAGCTTTTCTGACAAAACTTAGAGAAACCCAGTCAATTCCCTGAGATAAGCCAAATTTTAAATCTTTTTTATCTTTTTCTGTCATGGAAGGTAATCGCAAATTTAAGCTAGGCAAGTTAACTCCTTTACGATTTTTGAGGATGCCTCCTTCTATTACCTCACACAATACTCCTTGATTTTCAATCTTCACAACTTTAAACTCTAATAAACCATCATCAAGTAGAATTTGTGCACCAATGTGTGCTTCTTCTGCTAAATAGGGATAATCGATGGTGATCGTATTTTCAGAATCAGGTATTATGTTATCGGGTACTAACTTTAATTTTTGTCCTTGTCTTACATCAATTTGCCCATCGGGTAAGTTATCAACTCTAATTTTTGGTCCTTGTAAATCTTGAAGTAATGTAATAGTAGTATCTAATTCTTCTGACACAGAACGCAATACAGAAATGATGTGAGCGTGTTCTTCGTAAGTTCCATGAGAAAAATTTAACCTCGCCACACTCATTCCTTTTTTTACCATCTCTCTAATAATTTCAGAAGAATTACTAGCAGGTCCAATGGTTGCGACAATTTTAGTATGATGCTTCATAATAATAAACTCGGATTGTTAGATATACGATAATCAAAGGATAATATTTTTTCCCCCAAATTAAGATTAAGAAGCAATTAAAAATTTTTAGCAATTTTAATCCTTATGATCAATTGATTTATTCTTGTAAATAAGATATAATGGTAAGGCTATGTTCAATTCTAAAAATCATGCTTCCTATCGTTGCCATAATAGGCCGTCCCAATGTCGGTAAATCTGCTCTCGTTAATCGTTTATCAGGAGAACAAGATGCTATCGTATATGATGAACCAGGTATAACACGAGATCGTACTTATCGACCAGCATTTTGGCAAGACAGAGAGTTTCAAATCGTCGATACAGGAGGATTAATCTTTGATGATGATACTGAATTTTTGCCTTTTATTCGTGAACAAGCACAAGCCGCATTAGAAGAAGCTGTAGCAGCTATCTTTGTAGTCGATGGACAACAAGGATTAACTGCAGGAGATGAAGAAATTGCAGCATGGTTGCGCACTCAAAATATCCCCATTGTATTAGCTGTTAATAAATGTGAATCAGAAAAACAAGGATTAGTTCAAGCCGCAGAGTTTTGGAATTTAGGCTTAGGTGAGCCATATCCTCTTTCAGCCATTCATGGTAATGGTACAGCAGAACTGTTAGAAGATTTGATTCAATACTTGCCCAGTATGGACGAAATAGAAGAAGTTGAAGAGATTAAAGTAGCAATTATCGGACGACCAAATGTCGGTAAATCAAGTCTTTTAAATGCCTTAACAGGGGAAAATCGTTCCATTGTTAGCCCTGTTTCTGGTACAACTCGTGATGCCATTGATATGGTAGTAGAAAGAAATGGAAAAACCTATCGTCTCATTGATACTGCTGGAATTAGACGGAAAAAAAATGTTGATTATGGGGCAGAATTTTTCGGTATCAATAGGGCATTCAAAGCCATAAAACGAGCAGATGTTGTACTATTTGTAATCGATGTTTTAGACGGTGTTACCGAACAAGATTTAAAATTAGCCGGTAGAATTATCGAAGAAGGACGAGCTGCTGTTATCATTGCGAATAAATGGGATGCAGTAGAAAAAGATTCCCATACCATCTATGAATATCAAAAAATGCTCGATGATCGCTTATTTTTTATGGAATGGGCAGAAAGAATTTTTGTGTCAGCGATGTCAGGTAAAAGAGTTGAAAATATTTTAGAATTAGTCGATAATGCCGCAGAAGGACATAAAAAACGAGTTAGTACTGCTGTAATAAATGAAGTTATAGAAGAAGCTGTTAAATGGCATTCTCCACCAACCACAAGGCAGGGGAAACAAGGAAGAATTTACTATGGCACTCAAGTAACGAGTAAACCTCCCACCATTGCTTTATTTGTGAATGATCCTAAACGATTAGATAATAATTATCGTCGCTATATTGAAAAACAATTTCGTCAACAATTAGGTTTCAAAGGTACACCCTTAAAATTACTTTGGCGTGGTAAACGTCTGCGAGAAGGTGAAAATATGGGAGCAAATCGTGCTACGAAAGTTTAATCAGAAATTAATTAGATTAAAATGGGATTGTGAGCAATGCTCACTCTACATCTTAATAGTGAATTGACATGATTCCTTCTTGGTTAGTGATTGGTGGAATAGGATTTTTAATTAGTTTATTGATTAATCGTATTCCCCCTGATGATTTAAGGTGGTTTTTTCGGTTACGTCGCCCAAATTGGCTTACTTTTGAGTTTGCTATCCCTTTTATTTGGATTTTTATTTTTGTTTGTCTAATTTTATCTGCAAGTATAACTTGGGATACAGATACTAATCTGATGAAAAAAATAATTCTAATGATATTTTATCTCAGTTTAGAAATTGTAATTTTAGCTTACACTAGAGTAATGTGTGCCATGCGTAGCTTAATGATTGGCACGTTAATTGGAGGGGGAGGGTTTTTAATAGGTTTAGGGTTGGCAATTTTAGTCTTTTTTACTAATAAATCAGCATTATATTTATTAATACCTTATCTTTTATGGAGTCCTATTGGTACTTATGTTACTTGGGCAATGATACCTTTAAATCGTGATTCTATTTAATACTATTAAAAAATAATAGTTAATAAAATAATTTTAATCTTAACAATAAAGATGGAATAAATCACTTTTATGAAGCAAAAAAAAGATACAAAAATAATTTTTAACCTTAAATAATAATAATGATAAGTAAATATTAGGCTTACAAAAAGCATCTGTGTTAAAATAGATTAAATCATGTCCATTTAAAATGTCTTCAGCGAATGAACTCTAATCTCGATTTTCTTAATCATCTTAACCTGTGTCAACGTCAATCCGTAGAACATTTTTGCGGACCTTTATTAGTTGTAGCTGGTGCTGGATCGGGAAAAACTAGAGCTTTAACTTATCGTATCGCTAATTTAATTCTAACCCATAAAGTTGCTCCAGAAAATATTTTAGCCGTGACTTTTACTAACAAAGCGGCACGGGAGATGAAAGAAAGAATTGAATTAATTTTCGCTCAAAGAATTGCCGAAGAAAAACATGGGCAAAGATGGGATTTATTATCTGAATTAGAGCAAAAACAAATAAAATCTAAAGTTTATCGCAACACAATTAAACCTCTTTGGGTAGGAACTTTTCATAGTTTATGTGCTAAAATTTTGCGTTTTGATATAAATAAATATCAGGATGATAAAGGAAGAGTTTGGCAAAGAAATTTTACAATTTTAGATGAGTCTGATGTTCAAAGTCTAGTCAAACAAATTGTCACAAAAAAGCTCAATCTTGATGATAAAAAATTTGAACCTAGAAAAATGCGTTATAGCATTAGTAATATTAAAAATTTAGGTTTGTCTCCTCAACAATATGCTCAACAAAATCAAGATTATAAAGGTAGAGTTATTGCAGAAATTTATGAAGAATATCAAAGTCAATTAGCGGCAAATAATGCTTTAGATTTTGATGATTTATTATTAATACCTGTGCGCATCTTTCAACAAAATGAATCAGTTTTGGGTTATTGGCATCAACAATTTAAACATATTTTAGTTGATGAATATCAAGACACAAATCAAATTCAATATGAGTTAATTCGACTATTATCTACTAATAATGAAACGAATAAAAAAGAATGGAATTGGCAAAATAGATCTGTTTTTGTAGTAGGTGATGCAGATCAATCTATTTACTCTTTTCGTATGGCAGATTTTACTATTTTGTTGAATTTTCAAGAAGACTTTGGAGATAATTTACCCGATGAAAAAACTCAAACAATGGTTAAGTTAGAAGAAAATTATCGCTCCAGAGAAAATATTTTACAAGTAGCAAATCATTTAATTGAAAAAAATACCCAACGCATTGATAAAGTATTAAAAGCAACCCGTGGTGAAGGAGAAACTATTTATACTTATCGAGCAGATAATGAAAGAGAGGAAGCTAGTTTTGTTTGTCGAAAAATTTTGCAATTAGTACAAGAAAATCCTGAATTAAATTGGGGTGATTTTGCTATTTTATATCGTATAAATGCTCAATCTCGTGCTTTTGAAGATGAATTGATTAATAAAAATATTCCTTATAGTATTGTGGGTGGTTTAAAATTCTATGAAAGAAAAGAAATTAAAGACGCTTTAGCTTATTTACGTTTAATTACTAATCCTGCTGATACTGTTAGTCTCTTACGCATTATTAATACTCCTCGTCGAGGAATTGGGAAAACAACTATTGATAATTTATTAACTGCTTCTCAAGAATTAAATATTCCTTTATGGGAAATTATTAGTGATGAAACTTCTGTTAATACTATTGCTGGAAAAGCCTCAAAAAAAGTTAATCAATTTGCTCAAATTATCAATGATTGTCAAGCCAAAATACAAGAAACACCTGCGGTGGAAATTTTAAATCAAATACTTAATAATTCTGGTTATTTAGAAGATTTAAAACAACAAGGTACAGATGAAGCGGAAGGAAGGACAGAAAACTTAAATGAATTATTAAACGCTATGCTTCAATTTCAAGAGGATAATGAAGATTCTAGCTTAGAAGGTTTTTTGAGTAGTGCCGCTTTAGCCTCAGATTTAGATAATCTTCAAGAAGGAGAAAAGACAGTATCTTTGATGACTTTACATTCTGCTAAAGGATTAGAATTTCCTGTAGTTTTTTTGGTGGGTTTTGAACAAGGTTTATTACCCCATAATCGTAGTTTACGTGATCCTATGGATTTAGAGGAAGAAAGACGCTTGTGTTACGTAGGGATAACAAGGGCAAAAGAACAATTATTCATCACCTACGCCAGAGAAAGATATTCATGGGGAAATGTAGATTATTGCACACCTTCTCAGTTTTTAGAAGAATTACCCCAAGATTTAATCACCAGTAATTTACGCTCTCGTCAATCGATTTCTCAAAAAGCTAAAGAAGAATCAGAAACCCCCTCTCAATCTCATGATTGGAAAGAAGGAGATCAAATACATCATCCCACTTTTGGCACTGGAATCGTTACTCATTTATTAGGGTTAGGAAAAAAGAATACTTTAGTTGTTCAATTTGAGGTAGGAAGAAAAATAATTAATCCTAATCATACAAAATTAGAAAAAATTTAGGCTTTTGTGGTTATTGATTTGATTGTTAACTGTTAATTGTTAATTGTTAAGATCTTTCTTCTATGGGGATATAAATTTGATCATGTTCTCCTATATACACTTGAGTAGGACGGAAAATACGATTAACGGCTAATTGTTCTTTCCAATGGGCTAACCAACCAGCTACACGAGAAATGGCAAACATGGGAGTGAATAAATCAGTTTTAATACCTAATTTACGGTAAACCAATCCAGAATAAAAATCGACATTAGCGTAAATACCCTTATGTCCTAATTTTTCAGCCACGACTTTTTCTACTTCTAAAGCAATGTCATAATAATCATCATGACCTGTTAATTCAAATAATCGTTCAGCTAACTGTTGTAATATCCTTGCCCTAGGATCTTTTACTTTATAAACCCGATGACCAAAACCCATAATTTTCTGTTTATTTTCGATACATTTTTCAATATAAGGGCGAACATTTTCGATCGAACCAATTTCTTCTAGCATCGATAAAACTTCTTCATTTGCACCACCATGTAAAGGACCTGCTAATGTTCCCACAGCAGAAGCTACCACAGCATAAGGATCTGTGAGGGTAGAAGCTGTTACCATCGCTGAAAAAGTTGAAGCATTCATTGTATGTTCAGCATGAAGCATTAAACAAACATCAAAGATTCTAGCTTCTAAAGGTTCAGGTTCTTTTTCTGTAAGCATATACAAAAAGTTAGCGGAATAATTCAAATTATCATTAGGTTTAACAGGATCATTTCCGTTACGCATTTGAGCAAAAGCCGCTACCATTGTGGGAATTTTTGCTAATAAACGCACCACCGCATCTCTAATATACTCTTCTTTGGCTAAAGCCCGACGAGAATAAAATAAGCCTAAGGCCGCCGCCGAAGTTTGTAAAGCATCCATGGGATGACCACTTTCGGGAAAACACTTCATCATGTCTCGAATATGATATTTAATACGCCGATGATCATTAATTTCTTGCTGAAAAATACATAATTCTTCTTTAGTGGGTAATTTACCCCAAATTAGTAAATAAGCGGTTTCGATAAAAGTACTTTTTTGGGCTAATTCTTCAATATTAATGCCTCTATATTCTAAAATACCGTTCTTACCATCCACAAAACTAATACTAGATTGTGCTACGGGAATGCCTTCTAAACCAGGTTGATATTCACAACTTGTCATCTTTATCTATACCTCTATCATAAAATTTTAAATAATAGTGAAATTAATTCATTGCGTATCCAACAAAAGTCATATAAGATACTAAACCTTGAACTGACGCAATAAAGTAAAAGTCTAAGTACTTCTGTGTGTTTTTTTCGATAAAATTTTAATTAGTAATCCATTTTGGACCTGCTAACAAAAATAACTCACTTGTACCGATAGGATTGGATAAATCCAATAAGTCTAAACCAATAATACCAGCTTTTTTGAGGATTAATTTTCCATGAATTTGTCCCCAAACTAATAATTCTGTCCAATTACCAAGATTTGGTTGATGTCCGACTAAAGCAATACTACTATTTTGATTACAATTAAAATTTTGTAGCCAACTAATCCACTCTAATATATTTCCTTCAGGTTCTAAGGCTGAATGTTCAATAATTTCAGAAGTTAATTTTGCTTGTTGTAAAATAATTGCAGTTTCCTTGGCTCTGGTATAAGGACTACTAATAATTACATCAAACTTAACCTCTAAATTAGATAATTTTTGGGCGACTTTTTGGGTTTTGGTAATTCCTCTACCCGTCAAAATTCTTTCAGGATCATTTTGTTCTATATTCCTAGATTCAGCAATACCGTGACGGATTAAGTATATTTTCATATTATATTTTAATTATAAATTAGGTGTCTTAAAATTTCTCGCTTATTACTTAAAGCTCATTGTTAACTGTCCACTGTCTGCTGTCAACTGCTAACGATCATTGTCAATCATAAAAATTAACAGAAAAAACGATTAATTATAGATAATAGATTAAGAAAAATTGACAATAGTGATCAATAATAGAGTTACTACTTAAAGTATTCAGTAAATATATAAAAAAAGCATGAAAACAGGCATAAACCAAATATTAGAAACTTTTAGAGAATTTGTTAGTACTCACGATTATCAAAATAATCCTATTTTAAGTGTTTATGTAGATATTGATTCTACTAACCCTGATAATAGAAAAGAACAACCAGCGTGGCAGATTGAATTAAAAAACGAATTAAAAAGAATTGAGTCCCAATTAGATCCTGAAGAAATGAAGCGTTGGGATAATCAGAAAATTTGGTCTGATACTGAACGTATGGTAATGGATTATTTAGAAACTCAAAAACCAACGGGAAGATCCGTCGTAGTTTTTACCGATTTTAAAGACATCATCGGGGTTGATTTACCCGTAACCATGAAAACTGCTATCTATTACGGATTGCCACAAATCAAACATCTTTTATTTGCTCTTGATCAGTATAAAGAATATTCTGCTATCCTCTTTTCCGGTGATCAAGGGAGAATAGTAGAAGTATTTTTAACTAGATCTACCAATGAGGTCAAAATAGAAACAGAACACGAATTATCTCGTCGATTCGGACGTAAATCTCAAACTCTCGCTAGCGATCGCCGTGATAGAGAATTTGAACTACGTTTCATCAGAGAAATGTCCGCAGAAATTAACGAATATTTCCTTGACCATTTAGAAGATTCTCGCATTGTTTTTGGCGGTAATTTACAACAAGCAGCAAAAATTAAAAATGCTCTTAATCCTGCTGTCAGAGATTTAGTAGTCGCCATTGAACCAATGGACTTCAAACTTCCTGACAACGAAGTTGCCGACATTGTTCGCCCCATTGCCTATGCTTATGAGCAAGATTATGATGTGATGGTGGTAGAAAACTTAATTTATCATTTCAACAAAAATGGTACTGCGGTAATCGAAAAACAAGGAGTAGAAAAAGCTTTAAGCGAAGCTAGAGTAAAAACTTTAGTACTTCCTTATCCTATGGATACCGAAGAATTTGACTCTCTTATTGTTGAAGTTATTTTATCGGGTGCACAAATAGAATTTGTTTATGGGGAAGGTGCAGAAAAATTAAAACAGTATGGTGGTATTGGAGCTGAACTTTACTATTCTGTAAGATAATTAAGCATTAGAAAAATTAACAACAGTTATTTAATTAACATTAAATCTACTCATTTTTATGGCTATAAAGATTAATGAGTAGATTTTTAGGAGATTAGTTATGATTAATTCTCTTTGACAATAACAATAAAACTTCTTCGCTAAAGATTTTTAATGATTGTTAAACTTTGGCGAAAACCAACTACTTTCCCAATAATAGCGATGGCAGGAGCAGTAAAACCAGTTTTTTCTACTTGATCAAGAATATCCTCTAAAGTACCATATAATTCTTCTTGTTCTGGTCTTGTACCCCATCGAATCAGGGCGATTTCTGTTTTTTCATCTAAACCAGCCTTAATCAATTCGGGGATAATATAGCTTAAATTATGAATCCCCATATAAATAACAATAGTTTCTGAACCAAGGGCGATCGCCTTCCAGTTAACTTCAGGGCGATATTTTCCTGCTGACTCATGACCAGTTACAAAAGTAACCGAAGAACTATAACCTCGATGGGTAACAGGAATATTTGCATAGGCAGGAGCAGCAATACCAGCAGTAATTCCGGGTACAACTTCCACTGCAATTCCTTCGGCTATTAAATCTGACATTTCTTCCCCACCCCGTCCAAAAACGAAAGGATCTCCTCCTTTCAAACGTACAACGATAGAGTGTTCTTTTGCTTTTGCAATCAATAATTGTGTGGTATCTGATTGTAACAATGAGTGATTGCCTCTACGTTTACCAGCGTTAATTTTTTCAGCATCAGGGCTAATCATCTCTAAAATTTCTGCACTTACTAAAGCATCGTAGATAACCACTTCTGCCAATTCAAGGAGAGTTTTGCCCTTAATTGTCATTAATCCCGGATCTCCAGGACCTGCACCCACTAAGTAAACTTTACCAACTTTTTGAGACTCTTTTATTATCATTTAACAACCTGAGATTAATTTATACTCTAACTTTTTTGCCAAATACATTAAGTAAAGTTAACTACATTTATCTGCAAAATATTATCATTGAAATCTTTAAATCATTGAGAAATAATTAAAGATTTAAAAATAAATCTGTAGATTTTACGATACTCCTAAAGCTAACCACGAATAGCCAAAAAACCACCACCTTGAAACTATCAACCTTTCCCATATTGAAAGATTCTCCTGTAAATTTTTCTGAAAGTTTATCATTTTAAAAAATAGCAAGAACTGAGTATAATAATCAACGATTACCAAAATTTATGAAACTATCCATGAATGTCAGTTGGGAAACCGTTGGAACATACGAAGATATATTGTATTTTAAATATGATGGTATAGCAAAAATAGTTATTAATAGACCTCATAAACGTAATGCTTTTCGTCCTCAAACTGTATTTGAACTTTACTCAGCTTTTTGCGATGCTAGAGAAGATCAACATATTGGAGTGATTTTACTTACAGGTGCAGGACCTCACAGTGACGGTAAATACGCTTTTTGTTCTGGTGGTGATCAAAGTGTCAGAGGTAAAGCAGGATATGTGGGTAATGATGGCGTACCTCGTTTAAATGTTTTAGACCTACAAAGACTAATTCGCACTATTCCTAAAGTTGTCATTGCTTTAGTGGCAGGATATGCTATCGGTGGTGGTCATGTATTGCATTTAATCTGTGATTTGAGTATTGCCGCAGATAATGCTATTTTCGGACAAACTGGACCAAAAGTAGGAAGTTTTGATGGTGGTTTTGGAGCTAGTTATTTAGCTCGGGTAGTAGGACAAAAAAAAGCCCGTGAAATCTGGTTTTTATGTCGTCAATATAATGCTCAAGAAGCTTTAGAAATGGGGTTAGTTAATATTGTTGTACCCCTAGAAGAGTTAGAAGCAGAAGGAATAAAATGGGCACAGGAAATCCTCGAAAAAAGTCCTACGGCTATTCGTTGTTTAAAATCTGCTTTCAATGCTGATTGTGATGGTCAAGCAGGAATACAAGAGTTAGCTGGGAATGCTACTTTACTATATTATCTCACGGAAGAAGGTACAGAAGGAAAACAGGCATTTTTAGAAAAGCGATCGCCAAATTTTCGCCAATATCCTTGGCTACCATAAGAATAAATAATTAATTTTTAAAAGAGGAAATATGGAAACAGATAAGTTAGATTCGATTCTGGGTATTCTTGCTTTGATGATTTTACTAGGGGGATTGTTGATGTTGTTTAGTGGAGTTAAGAAAATGAATGAATAAAAAATACTGTTGTTAACCACTAAAATATAATCAAACTTTCATCCTAGTAATTTATACTAATAAAATTAATTTTTACTAACACCTAAATAGATTTAGAAATAGTAACGTCTGAAGATACTTTTATTTCATGACTAGGTATAGATTCCACCTCTAAATTAACTTGAGGAGTAGCACATCCTAAAGAAAAAGATTTTTCTAATATGGCAATTTCTGGAAGGGTTTGCCATTCGACATCAAAAGCAGGACTTGCTAAATGACAAGATTTCCATTCTGCTTTTACTAAAACTCCTAATTGTGAACACATTCCCCCTCGTCTTCCTTCTGGGTTATAAAATTGACAATGACGACAGGCAAAATTACAATAATTTTCAGGTTTCATTTTCTTACTATGAAATTGATTTAACAGTTTTTTATCTTTTTCTATTATTAACTATCTGGGATCAAGGCTTTTTAGCCTGAAAATGTTTTATACCTAAAGCGATAAGGTTTTTTTGAGGCTTTTTTCTTTTATATTGTTTTAACTATTGCTTAACAGATCTAAATAATTAGTTAAATTTTGATTAAGTTAGATAAACTCTTAATTTACAAAGTTAATAATGTATTAATGGACACACTAGGGATCAACAAAAAACTATTTTAAATATATTTAAAAACAAATTATCTTGTTAATTAATTCTTTAGAAAAATACAAATTATTTTAGTTTCGTTTTTAAGATTATTTCCCTAAAAAATGCTATTAAAACTACTCGAATATAGTTAAATTCGTCATCACTCTTAATAAATGTTAAATCTTCTTAAACCTTTATACCCTGTTTTTTTTGCATCCTTACAAAGCAACCCCGAATTTGCTCATATACAAAGTCTGAATTTACTACAAAAATTAAGTTATCAGACAAATAATGCTTTAGGTAAATGGATTATTCAAGAAATGGAAAAATCTTTCTGTTATAGTCATCCTTCTTTATCTCAATCTCTATGGGATTTGAATTTTTCTCATCCTTTAGGTTTAGCACCCGGATTCGATAAAAATGCTCAAGGGGCTGGAATTTGGTCGAGTTTTGGCTTTAGTTTTGCTGAATTAGGTGCAGTTACTCTTCATTCTCAAATGGGCAATCCTTCTCCTAGAATGTTTCGTTTACCCGCAGATAAAGCTATTCTTAATCGTATGGGTGCTAATAATGATGGTGCTGAGGCGATCGCAGAAAGATTACAAAAAACATGGCAAAGACATTCTCGCACTATTCCTATCGGAATTAACTTATGTAAATCAAAAATTACCGAATTAAATCAAGCTAGTGATGATTATGTAGGCAGTTTTCGCTTCTTACGTGCCTATGCGGATTATTTTGTCATAAATGTCAGTTCTCCCAATACTCCCGGACTACGATCACTGCAAGGAGGAGAACAATTAGAGTTAATTTTAGAAGGTTTACAAAGAGAGAATCAGGGGGAAAAACCGATTTTGATTAAAATTGCCCCAGACTTAGAATGGGATGAGATAAAGTCAATTTTAAGATTATCTCAGCAATATAATTTATCAGGTATTGTTGCCACTAATACCACCATTAAAAAAGATGGTTTAAAAACGAAGATTTTACCCACAACAGGTAAACCCATAACGGAAGAAGGAGGGGGAATTAGCGGACAACCCTTAAGACATCGCTCAACGGAGGTAATTAAGTTTATTTATCAGGAAACTAGGGGTAAACTACCTATTATTGGGGTGGGTGGTATTTTTGACACAGAATCAGCATGGGAAAAAATCACAGCAGGAGCAAGTTTATTACAATTTTATAGCGGCTGGATTTATGAAGGTCCTTGGATAGTAAAAGAAATTTTGCAAGGGTTAACTGAAAAATTAACAGAAAATGGATTTGAGAATATAAGTCAAGCAGTAGGGGTGAATAATAAATAATTAATAGTTAAGATGGCATTTAAATCATCAGCGAATGATTAAAGATTCAAAAATAAGTCTCAATTTTACTATACTGCCAAAGCTGACCACTGAAAGCTGATAGTTAGTAATGCCAAAAACATTTAAGATAAAAAAGAATTAAATTGAAGATAAAAAAGAATTAATTAATTATGTATATGACTCCCAAAAGTAGCATCTTGTTACTTGTTTCCTGTATAGCGGCTATTGCTTCTGTGGGTTCTGTATTTGAATTAACGTCAGGAGTACCCCAACTAGGTCAGGCAAAT
This sequence comes from Geminocystis sp. NIES-3708, assembly GCF_001548095.1. Classification (NCBI taxonomy): domain Bacteria; kingdom Bacillati; phylum Cyanobacteriota; class Cyanophyceae; order Chroococcales; family Geminocystaceae; genus Geminocystis; species Geminocystis sp. NIES-3708. Next base: position 3,632,358 of record NZ_AP014815.1, read on the forward strand.
ACTACTATCATTTTAGCCATTAGTATTCCTTTAACAATCGGCTCTTTTTTTCTAGCAGTAATAGATGCAAGGGCGAATTTAAAATAATTATTCACCGATAATTGATAATTGACAATTGATGATATTTAGTAAAAATTAACCTTATGAGAATTACATCTGCTTTTATTACTCTTTCATTAAAATTAGTGGGGGGCATTCTTTTAATTTCCTCTTTAATTGACTATCTTTTTCTCTTAATCCCTCCACAGTTACAAGATAAAAATTGGCAAATTAATATCACCAACAATTTAGTTGATAGAGGTATCGTGCCTTTAATTGCCATCGTTTTATTACTGATTGGATGGTGGATTAGTGATAGTAATAGTAATGAAAAATCAGCTACCAAGATTCGTCTTCCTGTTTTTATTATTTCTAGCATTTTAGGTTTAATATTTTTGATATTAGTACCTTTACATTTAACTAACATTAGTAGTGTCAGTGCCGATTTAATGAACCAAATTGCTCAAAGAATAGGACAACAAGAAGCTCAAATTCAAGGATTTGTCGCTCAATTAGAAGCTATTTCCAGAAACCCAGAACGATTAAAATTAGAAATTGATCAAAGAAATCAAGTCATTGAGGCTGGAGGAGTTATACAAGGACAAAAACTTGATCCTCAACAATTACAATTAATAACTAGTCAAAGAGATGAATTACAACAAATTTTGGATTTATCTCAAAAACCTGAACAACTAAATGCAAAATTACAAGAAGTACAAACAAAACTACAATCAGAGTTAAAAGCATTAGAAGATAAAGAGAAAAGAAAAGCCCAAACCTTAGCCTTAAAACAGAGTTTACGCACATCCATCAGCAGTTTAATGTTGGCGATCGCCTATACTTTTATTGGTTGGTTGGGGTTACAAATGGTAATGAAGAAAAACCCTTAAAAATCTATTTTTAATACTTATGTTCTTAAACTTAATCCACGACAAAACATTGTTAATGATTAAGTTTTAGTTGATAATGGGATAATCATTCATAAATAAATAAAAGAGATAGGGAAGTTGTGTTGCAACGCATAAAGCAAGATTTAAAAAATGATTTAATTGCCGGTTTGTTAGTCGTTATTCCTTTAGCAACAACAATTTGGTTAAGTTATGTCATTGCTAACTGGGCAATTAAATTTCTCACCGAAATACCAAAACAAATTAATCCCTTTGATGGACTTAACCCCATTGTTACCAATTTATTAAATTTCTTTGTGGGATTAACCGTACCTCTGGCTTTAATATTGTTAATTGGTTTGATGGCGAGAAATATTGTTGGTAGATGGTTATTAGATGTAGGGGAAAAAATTTTACAAGGAATACCTCTTGCAGGTTCAATTTATAAAACTCTTAAACAAATTTTAGAAACCTTATTTCAAGATTCTGAAACTAAATTTAGAAGAGTTGTTATGGTAGAGTATCCTCGCAAAGGTGTCTGGAGTGTAGGATTTGTTACGGGAAAAGTCAGTGATATGATTCAATCACAATTTGATAAACCAGTATTAAGCATTTTTATCCCCACAACTCCTAACCCTACCTCTGGTTGGTATGCCGTTATTCCTGCAGAAGAAGTTATTACCCTTTCTTTATCCATTGAAGATGCTTTCAAAGTTTTGATTTCTGGGGGTATAGTTAGTCCTAACAGTGGGGAAATGGTTCATAACAATAACAATAAAACTTCCATATCAGCCACATCTTTAACCAATGATCTTTCTTCAACCACCACTTCAGAAATTAGTTAATTTGATTCTTTGAAATAAATATCGCAAAAAGATTTTACAAAATGTGTACTTACTGCTACGATTATTGTAAAGAAATCTTACAGAGAAACATTGGAAACTCCTTGCAAAGATTTCCTCAAGATTAAACGACAACAAATATTTGCCGACACATACTATGTCGGTTTTTTTTTACCATTTTTTGGTAAAGATAACCTGAATTAAAGATCAAATTATTTTTTCTTTGCTCTACCTCCATCAAAAAATTTGTTTATCTCACCCTAATTAAAGATTTTTACATCGAAACTGAGGTAAAAATAACAAAAAACCTGTTTATTAGGATATGATAAAGGATGAAAAACTAATTATAATTAATGTTTGTCCTTTGCTTTTGCTGCTTTGAGAGATATATAATAAGATTTTTTTTCAAAAACGTAAAATATTGCCAATGTTTGTTACAATTTGTTAAAAGGCATCAATTTGCTCAATGGAGAGTATTTATATTTTCTCCCAAATTACCTCAGTCGATGTCTATGATCTCTATGGTGAAATTGAGATAAATTAGTAAACTTTGTAAGTAAACTGAAAAACTCATTCCGTTTACTCAATCGCTATCTCAAAGGAAGAGTATCTTTAGAAGTAAGAATAGGAAAGTAAGGACTAATGCCATAATTTCTGAATTATGTATTTTTTTTAGTCAAGTGTATATCATTAATCTCAAACCCTTACCATTACAAGTTTTGCTTCTCGTGATTGTTTTCCCCCTTCATCTGTCGAGACACTTTAAGTTAAACAATTCATATTAATCATACAGATGACAACTTCTTTCGCAAGTTTAGGACTATCAGAATCCCTCGTTACTCAAGTAGAAAATTTAGGTTTTTCTACCCCCACAAAAATACAAACTTTAGCTATTCCTGAATTGATTTTAGGACGTGATGTAGTGGGACAATCCCAAACGGGTACTGGTAAAACTGCAGCCTATTCTTTGCCTATTTTAGATCGTATCGATCGTCATGCTAAAGAGGTTCAAGCCTTAATTTTAGCTCCCACCAGAGAATTAGCTCAACAAGTAGCTGAGTCTCTTAAAGATTTAATTGGTAAAGAACGTATTTATGTACTAACCGTTTATGGTGGGCAATCAATGGAGCGTCAAATTCGCTTTTTAGAAAAAGGTGCTCATATTGTTGTTGGTACTCCGGGACGTATAATCGATTTATTACATCGCAAACACTTAAAATTAGATCATTTAAAATACGTAGTACTTGATGAAGCTGATGAAATGTTAAGCATGGGCTTCATTGATGATGTAAAACAAATTCTATCAACTACTCCTGCTACTCGTCAAACTACTTGTTTCTCAGCGACAATGCCTCGTGAGATTAAGCAATTAGTTAATGAATTTATGAGTGATCCTGTCAGTATCATGGGAGAAAAACCCCAAGATACTCCTTCTCGTATTGACCAAGTAGTTTATATGGTACCTCGTGGTTGGTCAAAGATTAAGGCAATTCAACCTATTTTAGAAATTGAAGATCCTCAAACGGCAATTATTTTTGTACGAACCAAACGTACTGCTTCTGAAGTGACCGCTAAGTTGCAAGAAGCAGGTCAAAGTGTGGACGAGTATCATGGTGACTTAAGTCAACAACAACGGGAGCGTTTAATTCAACGTTGGCGTGAAGGTAAAGTAAAAGTAGTAGTGGCTACTGACATTGCCGCTCGTGGCTTGGATGTTTCAGATTTAACCCACGTTTTCAACTTCGATTTACCTGATAATAGTGAGACTTATATTCACCGTATTGGGCGTACTGGAAGAGCTGGAAAAGAAGGTAAAGCCATTGCTTTAGTTGAACCTAGCGATCGCCGTTTGTTACGTCAAATTGAACGTCGTGTAAATCAAACTATCAGAATCGAACAAATTCCTAATCGTTCGACGGTGGAAGCCAAACGCATGGAAAAACTCACTGAAAAAATTAAAGAATCTCTAGCAGGTGAAAGATTAGCTTCTTTCTTACCTCTGATTAAAGAATTACACGGTGAATATGAGCCTAGTGCTATCGCTGCGGCAACTTTACAAATTTTATATGATGCCAATTGCCCCGCATGGTTACAACAGGATTGGGAAATACCCCCAGAATCTTCTTTGAAACCAAATATTAGTGGTAAAGGTAAGCCTTCTTCTGGACGTAAATACGGTAGTCGTGGTAGTGGTAGTTATGAGCGTAAACAAGCCTTTGGAGGCGGTGGTAGTGCCAAACCCAAACGTAATTATGATCGCCCTGTCAAAGTCAGATAATTAATGATAAATTAGGAATTAGCAATTAATAATTTTTAGGGTTGAATAGTATTCCCTCAATTAATTGCCAATTTCTCTAGTTTAGTTTTTTAACCTGAATCATTAGTTAGTCACTCAGATGAGGTTGATTTAGAAAGATAAAAACTATAAAATTTCCACTGTACCTTGATTACCATTTAATCGTACTAATTGACCATCTTTAAAAATTCCTGTGGCATGATGAATATCCATCACTGCGGGAATTTCATATTCTCTAGCAATAATTGCACCATGGGAAAGTTTGCCCCCCACTTCAGCAATAATTCCTCCAGCTTGAGCTAAAATTGTTGTCCAACCCGAATCAGTATAAGGCACAACAATAATAGTTTCACGGCTTATTTCAATAGCTTGTGTTAGAGTTGATATTATTTTTATTTTACCTTCGATAATTCCTGCACTAGCACCAATACCAATAAAACGTGAATTGGAAGAAATAGGAGTATATTTATACATTAAATCAATGTTAGGTGCTTTACCATAAATTAAGTAAGGAATAGAGGTAATTTTTTTGCTTTCTTGCCATTGATATTGACGTTGTTGGATTAATTCTATTAAGTTAATTTCATTATTTTCTTGTTCAATAAAATTACTAATTTCACCTAAGGTTAAAAAGAATATATCTCCTTCTTTTGTTAAAATATTCTCTTGCAACCATTGTTTTTCTAAGGCTAAAAAACTATAACGTAAATAAGCTAATAATTGTGAATAAATTTCGGTAACTTTGCCTTTTAAATTGAGTCTTTTTTGTACAGCTTTTATCTGCCAAGTAACTTTATTTATTTGTTTAGTAGCAATAGAATTATTTTCTTTTTCAAAAACCAGTTTAGTAAACATTACTTTCATTTCTCTTGCATTTTCTTGCCAACGAGAAACTGAAATATCTGTGGCAACTTCACTTAGATAACCATATTTATCTAACCATTTATCAAGACGATTTAAGACACATTCTCCTTCATTTAATTCAGCTAAATAAGCAAAGAAAGCTGCATAGTTATCAAAATCTAAATTATTAAATTCCTTATTATAAATTAATTTTTTGGTGTCAATAGCAATATTTTTTAAAGCATTAAAAGAAGAAATTTCTGGAATATCATTATTATCTAAATCATGGGGAGACACTTTTAAAATTGCTTGTCTTAAAGCATAACTAAGAGGAGAAAAAATACTATAGTAAGTTGCTTTTTTTAGAGTGTCTAAAATACTCTTAATTCGATTTAATAATTCTTGAGAGGATAAAATATCAGGATTAATCTCTTTTAATTCATCTAAAATAGGAGCAAAATATCGATCATGATCATAAATAAAATCAGCTTCTAATTTTAACTCTTTTTTGAATAATCTCCATAAACCAAATAAATTTTTGAAAGTTGCTATTAAAGGCGGTTTTGTAAACTTACTGCCACGGGTAAGAAATTCTAAACTCTCTGGGGGTAAACCCATTAACAGAAAAATATCTCCTAAAAGGGTAGCATTAAAATATGCTCGATGATAATGTAAGGTAGCCGTTTGATTAAAATCGAAACCAGCAGCTTTTTTGCCTAATACAATAGCGAAAATATCACCCCAAACTCCGCAGGTAAGAGGTTGATTAATTGACCATGTTAATGATTTTATCACTCCGGGGATAACTTCAGCGGCAATTTTTCTCGTCCATAAAGGTTGTAATGTGGTGATAGGACGAGTTTGCAATAACCAAATTTTTTCACCGTCATAAGTCCATTCTATATCTTGAGGAACTCCTTTGGATATATTTTCAATTTCTCTAGCAATTTTAGCGATAGTAATTAAAATATGAGCAGGAATTTTCTCGTTTTCTTCTCCTTCTAAAGTTTCTTCAGGAAAGTTAACTTTATATTGTTTTGGGGTAACTTCTCCTGATACTAAAGGTAAACCCATTCCCTCAATGGCTTCTATACAAACGCAGTCTTGTAATTGATTAACAGGATCTCTACTAAAAGCTACACCTGAAAATATACCATTAATTTGTTCTTGGATAATAACAGCAATGCCTTGATCTTTTTTATGCCTACTTTGACGATAATTGATAGCAATCGAGGTATCATAGGAAGAAAGACAATTGATGATAGCCTGTTGTAAACTAGGAATATCATTTATATTTAAAAAACTTTCATAAATTCCCGCCGCAGAAGCATTAAGAGAGTCCTCGTCAAGAGCAGATGATCGTACTACTAAAGGCTTACTAAAAGAAGGTTGAAAAAATTGACTTAATTTACCAATATCATCTCCAGCTTTAACTACCCAGCCTTTAGGAACATTGTAACCCCATTTTGTAAGTAAAGATAAATTGGCTGCTTTAGCACCAACTTGTGCAGGATTTAAAGATTCATTTAAACTGAGAATACCAAAATCTCCTCGAAAAAAGCGAAACATTTTAGCTGACTCTGGGTTAACTTGACTGGTTTGTAAATCTAAATCGTCAGGCATTCGCCGATAAATTACTGTTAATAAACTAGCTAATGCTATTGTCATCAAAATATATTCTAATTCATTAATTCTTTGAGCGGATAAAATAACTACCATCAACACAAGAATTCCGACTCTTCCAGTTTTTTTTTCTCGCCACAGAGTAAAGCTAACACCACCGATGAGAAAAATTAACAATGCAGCTATAGGATTGTGAGTAATTATACCCCAAGTAACATTCGTTGCCCCCGCACCTTTTCCGCCCCAATAGCGCCCCATCACTAATGCTATGATGGCAACAATTTCCCAAGTTGAGCCAAAGGGAAAAAATGTTCTTGTCAATAAGACTACAGCAATACCTTTTCCTGCTTCGCATAAAACGGCTAAAATTCCCGCTAATTTTCCTCCATGATAGAAAGCGGCTGAGACAGAAATATTCCCCGTGCCTAATTTTTGCAAGTTTTTCCCTGATACTGCATAGGTAAACCAATCAATGAGGGGTATTGCACCGATTATCGGACTAATGAATAATATTAACAATACGCCCCAAAGTTGTGTGATTGTCATGAATTTATTTTCAATTATAAATATTAATGGTTAATCGCTTCTAGTTTTGCTAAACGACTTTGCAAATCCTGATTTTCCTCCTTCAATTTATCAATGGCTTTTTGTAAGTCTTTAGAAGTTTTGTCTTTACCTAGTTTTTCTCGCACTTCGTTAATCGCTTCTTCCGCTCTGCGTTTAACTCTTCCATCCGGGGTGGTATCTGCTAAATTTATTAACAGAGCAATGGCTTCAGAGTCTTCTATATGACTTAAACCACTTATTAATGCCATTTGAGTCAAAAAGAAGGTATCTGTCAATATGGACTCAAATCTTTGCAGAATAAGAGTTAGCTTATCAGGTTTTTGACCGTGAGCGATTACGCCTAGGCAACGAATAGCAGTTAAACGTAAAGGTTGAGGAATACCTAATTCTGTGTATTTAGCAATTATATCAGCAGCTTTTTCATTGGTTTTGAGATGACTTAAACCATTAAGAGCAGATGATCTGATAATTTCATTCCAACCGCTTTTTTCTGCTAAAATTACTTCTAATAGTTCAATGACTTCTGATTGTTTACTCTCTAAAGTGCCTGTTGCTAATTTGCCTAATCCAAGAATAGCAGAGGATTCAACATAATAACTTTCATCACCATTGATAACGATATTTTTTAAAGCTTGATAGCTAGATTCAGTTTTATGGTGAGTTAAGGCTTCTACAATTGTTCTTCTAATTTTTGCATCATTATCGTTAATATGAGCTATTAATACGTCAATAGCTTGATTTAGCTTAATTTTGCCCAATTGTTTAATTATTTCAACTTTTACCCCCCAAAATTTCTCTTTTTCGAGGGATTCTGTTAAGGTTTTTACTGCTTCTAAGTTACCCTTTTTCCCAATAGCGATCGCCGCATAAATACGAGATATGACATTAGGATCATGTTGTAATTGAGTTTTTAACTCACTAAACCCATATTCTAATTTAACGGTTTTTAAATGATAATTACCGACATCAAAGGAGATAAAATCAGGCTTTTTTGTTAAAGGAAAATAAAATACTTGTTCTGGTTGATTAAGTTTAAGAGAAATGAGTTTTAAGTCTGGTTTTTCTCCTTCTTTTATATAACCGAAAGCAAAAGGTATTTTTAAGTCAAATAAATCCTTAAATTTACCGTTTTCTTCTTTAGCTTGAGTTTGCTTAATAGTTATAATAGCTAAGTTTGATTCACTATCCCAACTATAATTAATTTTAAAATCTGGATGTCCTCCTCTAAAAACATACTGATCAAAAAGAGGGCTTAAATTATAACCAGTTGAGTTTTCAATTGCTCTTAATAAATCAATAGTTTCTACAGTTTTATGGGCATTATCATTAACGAAAGTATGAATAAATTTATCAAATAATTCCTCTCCTAAAATCCCTCTAATCATGTGATAAACACAAGCACCTTTTTCATATAAATGGCGATCGTATAATTCTATAGCTTCTCTGTAAATATTAGTAACAATGGGACGACGATAACGAGAAGAATCTTCATGTAAATAATTTCGAGCCTCTTTTAATAAATAATATGCACCCTCATCATTACTGTATTCGTGTTCAGTCCATAATACTTCTGCATAGGAAGCTGCACCCTCTTTAATCCATGCGTGACTCCAATGTTTGATTACCACTAAATCTCCAAACCATTGATGTGCCAATTCATGGGCGACTAAACTTTCTGTGTTGCGGTTGTCAAGGGATGCTTTTTCGTCTAATAAACAGCGATCAGTTAACAAAGTAGTAGATGTGTTCTCCATGCCGCCGAAAATAAAATCATCGACACAAACTTGAGCATATTTAGTGTAAGGATAAGGATAACCATATTTTTGACTGAAAAATTCAATCATTTTTGGGGTTTTACCCATACTAATTTTGGCTTCAGTTTCTTTTCCTTTTTCCACATAATAATTAACAGGAATTTCTTGATATTTATCTTCTATTTCCGCAAATTTTCCTACTGCCAAAGTCATTAAATAAGTAGGGTGAACTTGAGGCTGTAACCAATGATAGATTTTATTTTCTCCTATTTCTTCTGTTTTAAATAACTCACCGTTAGAAATTGCAATATAATCTGAAGGTACTGTTACTCTAATCTCAGATGTTGTCAATTGCCCTGGATAATCGAAACAAGGAAACCAGTATCGAGAATCTTCATCTTCTCCTTGTGTCCAAACTTGGCTTGGTTTGTCAGGATAATACTCATCAGGTGCGATAAAATATAAGCCTCGTTGGGGTTTTTCTTTACTATAGGTGATCGCGATTTTCAAATCTTCTTCAGTGGTAGGCTGTAAAAGATTAATTGTGATAATTTCACCGTTATATTCAAACGCTTGACTTATATTATCAATCAAAATTGATTCGATGGTTAAATCGATGGCATCGAGACTTAATTGAGTAATATTATTTCTCACGGGAGTTAAAATAATCGTACAAATACCCCTAAAACTTTGATGAGGAATATCTAAATCTAAATCAAGAAAAATGTGTTGAACTTGTCCGTAACGATCAGGATTATAATGAGGTTTCGCACCGGGTAACTCAAAACTTTTTTTTTCTTCAGTGTCAAAATAATATTGCAAATGACTCATAATCTCAATAAACGGGAATTAACTATATTGAAGAATATGTTAACAAATTGTTGATATACCAATCCTTAAATCATTGGTGAATAATTAATTAAAGATTAAAAAATAAATCTGGAAATCTTAGTACATCTAAAAGCTGATAGCTTAGGAATGAGCAATGATATTAATAAATAATTTCAAAATCTCAGATATAAATTAAAATTAATAGTATTTTAGTTTCATGTGAAGATCTAATCAATTAAAGTAATTTGGGATGGTATTTTAAATGTTACGATCGAGATTAGTAAGGGAAGGGTCAGTCGGATTATTTTTATTATTAGGTTTAATTGTATTTGGAGGAATGGTATTTTTTTTAAAAGGTCATCGATTTCAGAATAATAACTATCAATTAAAACTTTTATTTGCCAATGCAGGAGGATTAAGAGAAGGTGGGAGAGTTTTTTTTCGTGGTGTAGGTGTAGGTAGAATTACACAAATTAGTCCAAGTAGTAACGGGGTAGAAATTGTTACGGAAATTGATGGACAATTAAGGATACCGGCTGATGTTCGAGTTTCAACAATACGTTCTGGATTATTAGGAGATGTTAGTGTTAATATTATTCCCAAGAATGATCTAACAGAAGAAGCAAAACAGATTAATCCCTTAAGTCAAGATTGTTCGACGCAAAATCTAATTTTATGTAATAGATCAAGTATCAACGCTCAAGCTAGTCCTGATTTAGTAGAAACATTAGGTCGTTTAGCGGATCGTTTCAATAATGATGAATTGTTTGATAACGTTAATAATGCCATTATTAGTGTCAATAGTGCTAGTACTAAGGTATCGAAATTAACAGATAATCTTTCAACATTAACCACCCAAGTTAAACAAGATTTCAATAAAGTTTCTACCGCAGCCGAGAGAATTGGTACAACGGCTGATTCTGTGGCTATGACTGCTCAATCTTTTTCTCGTACTGCTGATGTCACCTCAGAACAAGTCAAACGTTTAGCGGATGATTATAGTGGACTTTCTTCTGAAATTACTTCTCTAACCAATAATGTTAATACAGTTGTCAGTGAAAATAGATCTAACCTTAGCACTGCCATCGCTAATTTAAGCCAAACCGCCCAAGAAATTAGTCGAGCAGTCAAAAATACCGATCAATTAATAACTAGAGTTAATCAAACAGATGTCGAAAAAATATCAAAAAATTTGGAAACCAGCAGTCAAAATTTGACACAAATTAGCAAAAATTTATTAGCTATTTCCGAAGAATTAAATAATCCTACTAATCTCGTAACTCTTCAACAAACTTTAGACTCAGCAAGAGTAACCTTTGCAAATACGGCGAAAATCACCTCAGAAATTGAGGAATTTACAGGAGATGCTGAATTTAGGCGTAACTTGAGAAATTTAGTAAACGGATTGAGTAATTTAGTCTCTTATACTGATTTATTAGAAAAGCAAGTCGAATTAGCAACACTATTAGAAGAAGTAGAAAAAGTTACCTCCGAAAATTCTTCCATAACATTACCTCCCAAAACAACATTGTATATTACAAAAAAACAATTTCCTGCGGCTATACATATTGACCAAAATTTAGAAGTAAAGAAGTCCAATCAATAAAAATAAAGATCTTTTCTGGAAGAATAATAAAAATGAACAGATAAAGGATTTTTTTTAAATTTAGTTTTAGAAAGTCACACATTAAGCTAATCTTTTTTAGGGAACTAAAAATTAACATTTGTAAATATAAAAATATGGAACGTACTTTTTTAATGGTGAAGCCTGATGGTGTGCAACGTAACCTTATCGGTGAAGTTATCCAACGCTTAGAAAAAAAAGGTTTTACCCTCGTTGGTTTAAAATTAATGGCAGTTTCTCGTGAATTAGCCGAGCAACATTATGACGTACATAAAGAAAGACCTTTTTTCGCAGGTTTAGTTGAATTCATAGTTTCTTCTCCTGTTGTTGCCATGGTATGGGAAGGAGAAGGTGTTGTGGCTTCCGCTCGTAAAATTATTGGTGCAACTGATCCTTTAGCGGCTGAACCCGGTACAATTAGAGGAGATTTTGGTGTTAGTATTGGACGTAACCTCATTCATGGTTCAGATGCGATCGAAACTGCCCAAAGAGAAATTGCTTTATGGTTTAAAGAAGGCGAATTAGCTTCATGGGAAAATGTCGCAAAACCTTGGCTAGTTGAATAATTAGAAAGTTTCTGGGGGTGAATGCCATTCACCCAAATGGTATTTGAGAATCTATCGATGGAAATATTAAGCCTTTTATAATTTTTTATGATTAGGGGTTTAGAAATATTAAACCTCAAGAATTATCAATTAATCAGTTAATTAACATTTAAAATAACTTGGAATAAAATTTATAAAATAATAATATAATACTTATATCTTGCACCAGGAAAAATTCATATGAAAATCTAGGATGAGGAAAAGAAACCACTAAAGATAGATAACTATAAAAAACAAAGCTGTTAGCCAGATTAGCTGAAACAAGATCCAACTTCCGACAATAATCCCGATTCCAGTGAGCAGAATTAATCAAGATTGACACCACTAAGGCTTGTACTTCCAAATTGATGACGATGACGTAGTTAGCTCTATCTAGTGGATTAGCTCAGAAAATTTAGTGAAAAAAGAAAGTTAAAATTTCAATGTATGTACCATAATTGATTATGGATCAAAATGAGAATTGACATTATATCTTACCCAACTTTTAGTTAAGTACATACAAAATTTAGAGTAAAGATTATGACAGATAGTACCGTGCGCTATTTATCGCAAATGTTAAAACCAATCCTAGCTAATTTCGCCGATTCTGATGATTTTACAGTTCAAATGGCAGAAATCTTTGGCATTAGTGCAGAAGTGGATATTTTACGGCAACAGTGGAAAAATGAATCTTGGGTTTTGCCAACCGTAGAGTTAGTTAGTTCATCGGTGATTAATGGTGCATTAGGGGCGTATTCGCTACAAACAGGTAAGATTTATTTATCTCAAGAATTAATAAATAGTAACAATACAGATTTAATTATCGGAATTTTGTTAGAGGAGTACGGACATCACGTTGACGGACTTCTTAATGTCACCGATACCCTAGGGGATGAAGGGGAATTATTCTCTAACCTACTGCGGGGGATTATCCTAAGCGAAGCTCAGTTACATAATATCTCCACAGAAAATGACCATGCAACCATTGTTATCAATGGAGAGGAAACCCCCATTGAGATGGATGCTAGTACCTTCATCGTCAACAGTACCGATGACACAGATGATGGCGACATTAATAATGGTGTAACGACTCTGCGGGAGGCGGTTAATGCAGCTAATGCCAGTAGCGGAGCAGACACCATTACCTTCGGCGGCTCAGTTTTCACTGATGATACCCCAGACAAGATTATCCTAACTAACGGACAACTGTTTATCAATGACAGCCTGACAATTATCGGCACGGGCATCAACCAACTCACCCTCAGCGGCGATGCCAATAACAGCGGTAATAATGACGGGGGTGACGTCCGCCTGTTCTTCGTTAACCAAGGGACTGTCAACCTCTCAAACTTGACCTTAAGTGGCGGTCGGAGTCAAGGAGGCAACGGACAAGAGTCCGGCGGTGGTGGTGGAGCGGGTATGGGGGGAGCTTTATTTATCAACGATGGCATAGTGAAACTGGGTAATATAACCTTCACCAACAACCAAGCTATTGGAGGCAATGGCGGTTTGAAGGGCGGCGCACTTTATGGTGGTAGAGGGGGAGGCTTCGGTGGCTACGAAGGTCTTGACAACGTTGGAATCGATGGCTTGGGCGGTGCTAGTACTGGTACTCTAACGCCCGGAGAAAACAACGCAGGCTTTGGCGGTGGTGGCGGTAGCAGTTTCTTCCGAGGAGGCAACGGAGGTTTCGGCGGTGGTGGTGGTGGTGGCAGCACCCCGGCGTCGATTGGCTTCGGTGGCTTCGGTGGTGGCAATCCTGCCCCTAATGCTAGTGGTGGTGGTGGTGCCGGTTTTGGCGGGGCAATCTTCATCCGCTCTGGGTCTCTCGATCTGCAAGACACCAGTTTTACCAATAACAGCACCGTTGGCGGTATCGGTGATTCTGGTGGGCAAGGATTGGGGGGTGCCATTTTTGTTGTTCCCGCCGAGCTGACAGGGCAAACGGGAAGACCAGCCCCTACCGTAACTGGCACTAATGTTAGCTTTGTAAATAATTCCGCAAGTAACGATGCTGGTGTTGTGGCCAATAATGATAATTTGTTTGGTCCGACTACTTTTCCAGCGCCAACGTTAGTTGGGATGATTGCCGACCAATTGATCATAGAGAATAGCCCCTTTAACTTTATTCTGCCCACTGGTCTCTTTAATGATGTGGATGGGGAAGGAAGCCTTACCTATGTAGCGACATTAGCTGATGGTAGTCCTCTACCTGGTTCTTTAACCTTGAATGGAAGCAGTTTTAGTGGTACGCCTTCCCTCAACTTTAATGGCACTCTTCAGATCAAAATCACAGCCTTTAATACCAGTAAGGCGAGTGTCAGTACTATCTTTGACTTGATAGTAGTCAATCCCATCGCCAACCAATCTATTCAAGAGGATAGTTCCTTTAACTTCACTGTGCCAGATAATGCTTTTGAAGATTTTGTGGACAGTGCAGGAGGCAGTGTAACCTATACGGCAACTTTAGCGAATGGTAGTCCTCTACCTGGTTCGTTAAGCTTTGATGGTCGCAGTTTTAGTGGAACGCCTCCCTTGAACTTTTCTGGTGCTATTTCCATCAAAGTTACTGCCACCAATAACAATGCTAGTATAAGCGACGTTTTCGTGCTAACTGTAACATCCGTTAATGACGTGCCTGTAGCGTTAGCCGATATAGCTCTTAGCTCTTATAACCTGCCGATTGAGGGTTCGGTAGCTACTAACGATAGCGACGTTGACGTTAACTCGATTCTGACCTACAGCCTGCTTGCTCCTGTTGACGGTCTGACCCTCAACCCAGATGGGAGTTACCTTTTCAATCCAAATGTCTTTATTACGTCTGGAAATTCGAGTGATACCCTGCTCGCTAATTATCGAGTTACTGATGAGTTTGGAGCATTCAGCGACAGCACCCTCACGATTAACCTTTCAGGAAATGCCCCCATTGGCTCACCCACCGCTACCTTAGAAGATATTAAAAAAAATACCTCTCTTGTTCCTACCTCTCTTGTTTTCAGTGCCGCTGATCTTTTGGATGGATTTAGCGATCCAGATGGGGATAGTATCTCCCTCGTTAATTTAACAGCGAGTAATGGCACTTTAGTCAATAACAACGATGGGACTTATACTTTTACGCCTACAGCTGACTTTACTGGCGTTGTAAATCTCTCCTACGGTGTCAGTGATGGGACTTATACTCTCAGGGGACAAACTCGCACTTTCAATGTCTTACCATACGACTTCTCCATTCCGAAAAATACGGCCGTTACTGTTAATAACAGCACTTTATTGGCAGGGGTTGTTAATGTTGATAATGACCCTTTATCAGTATCTAACTTAACGGCGAGTATTGGCACTTTAATCAATAAAAGTGATGGAAGTTATACCTTCATTCCTCCCGTTGACTTTGCTGGATTAATAACCCTTACCTACGATGTCAGTGATGGGCAAAATCCTCCCAGCCAGCAAACTCGTACGGTAGAAGTAACAAACCAACTCTTCCCTGTCTTTGACGGTGGCGATCCATCATATAGCAATAAGGCTGGAGTTAGCGATCTAATTAAGGTCTATTGGGGCTATGATACCAACGGAAATATTATCGGCTCAGCTAGAAGCTTTGCGGAGCTTAGGTTCTGGACTCCGAACATATTAGTTAATGATATCCAGAGCATTAATTTTACCAAAGTCTTAGCAGCCACTCCCAGCATGATTGGCGTAGCTGGTATCAGCGCGAGTAATAATTCGGGTATTGGTAGCGGTCAGAGTGGAATACGGGATATTCTAGGCTTGTTAGAGCGATTCGGCAGCATCCTCGATCCAAATTTCCCATACGGGCAGAGCAGCGCGACCGTTACAAACTACTTAACTAGTCTGTACATGAACGTGGATGGTTCTCATGCAGGTTTCGTAAATCTCAGCAATCCAGACCTTAAATTTGCGTTGGAGCAAGATAAACCAATCACCGAATCCTACGCTTACTGGGTACTGCATATTGACAACACAGTAAACCATCCTCGTTCGAGGTATGGATACTATGGATACTATAACTATGTGACTTTGAGCCTGGAGCAAAACGCACCTCCTGTAGCCACGCCTAAATCATTGTCCTTCACAGAAGACGCGGGCTTTTTCTATCCGGAACTTCAATCTACGATTGATTTTGCTTTGGGGCTTCTTTTACCAGGGGTTGAGGATGAAATTGTCTCCTCGAACCCTAGCAGCTGGTTCGCCCAGAATGCTCTTGTCCGTGTCGATGGAATTCCGGGACTACAGACTCTAAGGCAAAGTATTCTCTATTATGAGGGGGATCCCTCAGATGTTGTACTTGCTGACACAGGTAATGCGGCTTACCAACATCTCGCTCAAGGGGCAACTAAGACCATCGTGGGGTCTTATACCGTTCAAGATGACTTTTACAAAACGGGTACAGCGCCTCTCACCGTCACCTTTACTGGGGTAAATGATGCGCCCGTCGCCGTAGCAGATACCAATAGTGGTTTGACTAATACTATTATTGAAGGATCAGTTGCTACTAACGATAGTGATGTTGATGATGGAGCAATTTTAACCTACAGCCTGATCGCTCCTTTGGACGGTCTGACTCTCAACGCTGACGGGAGTTACAGCTTGGATGCAACTCACTTCTCATTTTCTTTTGGTCAAACCGTTGGTGCGATCGCTAACTATCGAGTTACCGACGAGTTTGGAGCCTTCAGTGACAGTACCCTGACGCTTACCCTAGTCCAGAATAGTCCTCCAACTGGAGAGCCGACTGACATTAGCCTTAGCAACAATACCGTTATTGAAAACGTAGTGCCTGGAACCGCAATTGGTCTTTTCACAGCCATCGACCCAGACGTAAACGACAGTTTTAGCTATAGTTTAGTATCGGGTGAGGGAGACACCGACAACGCCAACTTCGAGATTGTGGGTAACCAACTGCGAATTAATGCTTCCCCAGATTTTGAAACGAAAAGTAGTTACAGCATTCGGGTAAAAACGACGGATCAAGGCAATTTATCCACTGAAAAAACCTTCACTGTTACTATCAATAACTTAGATGAAGTAGCCCCGACAATTACTTCTGGCTCAACCGTCAAAGCAATCAATGAAAATAGTGGAGCAAGTCAGATAGTTTATTCTGTAGCCTCTATTGATACAGGCGATATTGCAACAGGTGCAACTACCTATAGCCTGAAAAACGAAGGAGACTTTGCCGCCTTCACTATTAACAGCATATCAGGACAAGTCAGCCTAATAGCTAATCCTGATTTTGAAACTAAATCAAGCTATAGCTTTACCGTTATTGCCACCGATGCGGCTAATAATGCTTCAGAAAAGGCTGTTACTTTAGGCATAAATAACCTCGATGAAGTAGCTCCAACAATCACCTCTGGGGTTACAGCCACCACCATTAATGAAAATAGTGGGGCTAATCAGATTATTTACATCATCGTTGCTACCGACTTAGTAGATTTTACTGATGGTGTTGTAACCTATAGCCTGAAAAACGAAAGAGACTTTGCTGCCTTAATTATTAACAGCACATCAGGACAAGTCAGCCTGATAGCTAATCCTGATTTTGAAACTAAATCAAGCTATAGTTTTACGGTTATTGCCACCGATGGGGCTAATAATGCCTCAGAAAAAGCTGTTACTTTAGGCATAAATAACCTAGACGAAGTAACCCCTGATTTAAACCAAGCCCCTGTATTAACCGTGCCAACTGCAAAAACTGTCAACCAAAATACCCCCCTGATCCTCGGTGGTATAAGCATCGCAGATCCAGATGCAGGTAGTGGCAACCAAACTGTCACCCTTTCCGCCACATCAGGAACCATCACCCTAGCCAGTACCGCAGGTTTGACCATCTTGGCAGGGGGTAGTGGTAGCAGTAACCTAACCTTTAGCGGTACCCTCAATAATGTCAATGCCGCTTTAAAGAACCTCATCTATCAAAGTAATAGTACCTTTAGCGGCTCAGATACAATTAACCTGACAGTCAATGATAATGGCAATACAGGCTCAGGTGGTGCTAAACAAGATAGTGACTCCATTGCCGTGACGGTTAAAGCCGTAACTCAAACAGCACCTTCTTTATCTACGGATATTTTAGCAGTGAACTCTGTACGCACCACCATCATTGCCGACTTTAATAACGATAATCTCTCTGACATTGGTTATACAAACTCCCTCAATGCTTTCTATGTGGCTATCAATAACGGTGCGGGGGGTTATCTTTCTCGTGTCACCTTTCCCACTAATAAAAAACCAGGAGGAGGGGCAGTAACCAACTTGAATGGTCATGCAGGTCTGGACCTAATTTTACCAAATAAGACAACGAATAATGTCTCAGTATTTCTCAGCAATGGTACAGCCTCACCAACAATCACCACCGTTACCACTGGTACTAATCCTGTGTTTGTGGTGACTGGAGACTTTAACGAAGATAGTAACAAAGATATGGCCGTAGCTAATTATGGCAATAATACCGTTTCCGTTTTTTTAGGCAATGGAGTGGGTGGCTTCTCCTCTCCTACCTCTTTAACCGCAGGTTCTAAACCATCGGCCATGGCCGTGGGGGACTTTAACGGAGACGGTAAATCAGATTTAGCCGTAACCAATTATAGTGCCAATACAGTTTCTATCTTCCAGGGAGCAGGTGATGGTACCTTCGGGACAAAGACGGATTATCTGACAGGTACAAGCCCCAACTCCGTTGCTGTTGGCGATTTTGACAAGGACGGGGATTTTGATTTAGTCGTTAATAACAACAAATCGAATACCCTGTCTGTCTTCCTCAACAACGGCAGTGGTGGGTTTAGTCCAAAAACAGATATCGCCCTCAGTGCTAATTTATCTGCCTACAGTGTAACGGTAGGAGACTTCAATAGCGATAGTAACCTAGACTTAAGAGTGGCCAATAATTTAACCAATAATGCTGGTATCTTAACAGGGGATGGTCTTGGCAACTTTTCTGCTATCTCAAACCTAACCATAATTCAGATTCCATCAGTTTAACAGGGACAGTTGAGGCTTCCTAAGTATTCTATTTCAAAGTGGAACTATTTTGAAATAGAATAAGATAAATCCGCTAATGAAACTATACATACGATAAAATGATATTGTTGAGGATAAATCATTAAAATTTGTCATCAAAAATCATCGTTCTTTGGCTGATTTTTATTGCTAGAAACTAATGTTTATATACCAAAGATATAAAATTTGTTCAGAAAAATTAACTTATAGTTATTTAACTTAAGAATGAGACAAAAATAGAGTAAAATCTTAGAAGAAAATTTAGTACCAAGAAGAAGAAAAGGAAAAAAAGATTTAATGTTATCAATGCTCTTTACGGGAAGTTTAAATGCAGAAAGTTTTGAAGGATGGTTAGAAAAATATTTATTGCCATCATTAGAAATATTATCAGTATTAATCATAGATAATGCACCAATTCATCGGGATAATCAATATATTAATTGTTAAAATGTTTAAATACTTGGTAAAAATAGCAATTATTTTCAGCGTAATTTTTTGCTTATTATTTAGTTTCAGTAATTTTGCTCTTGCATTAGGAGGAATACAACCGCCTTTAAACGAACTTGCCCCAGAATTTATATTACCCACGAATAAAGGAGATGGAGAGATTTCCTTGAAAGATTATCGAGGTAAATGGGTGGTACTCTATTTTTATCCTCAAGATTTTACTCCCGGATGTACCCTCGAAGCGAAAAGATTTCAACAAGATTTGGCGAAATATCAAGCCCTAAATACCGAAATAATTGGCGTGAGTGTTGATGATGTTCATTCTCATGAAGATTTTGGCGAGGAAGAAGGTTTAAATTTTCCTTTATTAGCCGATACTGAAGGTAAAGTAAGTAAAGATTATGGTTCATGGTTAAGTGGAAGATCCATGCGTCATACTTATATTATCAACCCCGATGGCGTTTTAGTCGCTCAATTTTTAGGGGTGCACCCTGCTATTCACTCTCAAGAAATTTTAAGAGCCCTAACAGAGTTACAGAAATCAGAAAACGGATTAAGTTAACAAAACTTTACTTATAGGAATTAAAATTAATCACATTTTGAGAGAGAAACTAGAATAAAAGTGGTTGTTCAAGAATAGAATAAAATGTTGACACTACAAGAAAATCCTCTCAGAGTTGGTTTAAAACAGGCTAAAACTCCAGAACCGTTAATATTAGTTATCTTTGGAGCATCAGGAGATTTAACCCAACGAAAATTAGTACCAGCTTTGTATCAACTAAAAAAAGAAGGGCGACTACCAGCAGAAATGACTATCGTAGGAGTTGCTAGGCGAGAATGGAGTCATGACTATTTTCGTGAGCAAATGAGACAAGGTATTGAAGAATTTTCTGATGGTATTGGTAAAGAAGAGTTATGGGATGATTTTGCACAAGGACTTTTTTACTGTGCTGGAAACATGGATGAAGCAGAAAGCTATGAACAATTAAAGGCTTTCCTCGAAGAATTAGACGGTAAAAGAGGCACAAGAGGTAATCGAGTTTTTTATCTGGCTGTTTCTCCTAAATTTTTTCCTCCTGCCATTAAGCAATTAGGTGCGGCAGGAATGTTAGATGATGCTTTAAAACATCGTCTAGTTATTGAAAAACCCTTCGGTAAAGATTTAAGCAGTGCACAAGTTTTAAACCGTATTGTACAAAAAGTTTGTAAAGAAGAACAAATTTATCGTATTGATCATTATTTGGGTAAAGAAACGGTACAAAATTTGATGGTTTTTCGTTTTGCCAATGCCATTTTTGAACCTTTATGGAATCGTAACTACGTTGATAATATTCAAATAACCGTAGCGGAAACCGTTGGAGTTGAAGAAAGAGCAGGTTATTATGAAACCGCAGGGGCGTTGCGAGATATGGTGCAAAATCACCTATTACAACTTTTTTGTTTAACGGCGATGGAAACACCTAACGGGGTTAATGCAGATAGTATTAGGGGAGAAAAAGTCAAGGTTTTACAATCAACTCGTTTAGCGGATGTCAAAAATTTAGAAAAAAGTGCCATTAGGGGGCAATATTCAGCAGGATGGATGAAAGGAAAAGCAATTCCGGGTTATCGTGACGAAAAAGATGTAAATCCTTACTCTACAACTCCCACTTTTGTCGCTTTAAAGTTAATGGTAGATAACTGGCGCTGGCAAGGTGTACCGTTTTATTTACGCACAGGGAAACGATTACCGAAAAAAGTCTCTGAGATTGCCATTCAATTTAAAGATGTACCTTTAACCATCTTCCCCTCGGCGGCACAACAAACAAACCCTAATATTCTCGCTTTACGCATCCAACCCAATGAGGGTATTTCTTTGAGATTTGAAGCAAAAGTACCAGGATCTGAATTACGCACTCGTACAGTGGATATGGATTTCAGCTATGGTTCATCTTTTGGTATCAATACCGCAGACGCTTATCACCGCTTACTATTAGATTGTATGTTGGGGGATCAAACTTTATTTACCCGTGCTGATGAAGTAGAAGAAGCGTGGCGTATTGTTACCCCTGCCTTAACCGCTTGGGATGCCCCTTCAGCCCCCGATTCCATACCTTTATATGAAGCAGGTACATGGCAACCACCAGAAGCGGAATTTTTGCTTAACCGAGACGGTAGAAAATGGCGACGCTTGTAATTTGAAGACTATGTAATTTGACGAAAAACTTTACTTACAAAAAAAAGATCATGAAAACAACTCCCCTCGTATCCTTACAAGCTCCTAAAGATGTTAACTTAGAATACATCGACAGCGAATTAAGACAAATCTGGCAAACTTATACGGGCACAGGTGATGGTTTAGCCGCCACTAGGGCTTCTACTTTTAGCTTTTTAGTATATGAGCCAGAAGCTACTCAACCATTACTGTCTGCCCTTGGTTTTTATAGTGGTCCTGTAGATGGAATTGGCGGACCTCGTACTACTTCAGCGATCAAGGCGGCTCAAAAAGCCTATGGTTTAGAAGTGACAGGGCTTTCTTCACCCGAATTATTGACTAAACTTAGAATCGAATTTGAAGCGAAACAGGTTAAGGGTAAAATTGATTTAGTGGAATTAGCTTCGGTAAAACAGTATTCTCTCGATATGGAAGGTGCTGGAATTGCTGATGCCATCGCCTCTATTAATCCCTGTCGTATTATTACTTTATCCCCTACTACCGAAGGAGATGAAGGAGTAAAAGCTAGAGTATCAGCGTATTGTCCTGTAAATAAACGCTCGGCTAATACTTTAATCTGTTGTGAATATATTAATATTACGGGAATTTCCTCTGCTTTTGAACGTATCGGCGGTGTTATTTCTGAGTTGATGATTCCTGATTTACCCAAATTTATGTGGTGGAAAGCTGGGATTGATGAGGAATATCCTCTCTTTCAACGGCTAGTTAATGAATGCGATCGCCTAATTATTGATTCAAGTATTTTTATACAACCAGAAATTGAGTTACTAAAAATAGGTAAACTATTAGATCGAGATTTACCTGTTATTGACTTAAATTGGGCAAGATTATCGGCATGGCAAGAGTTGACAGCTGAAGCATTCGATCCTCCAGAAAGACGTAGTGCTATTTGGGAAGTAGATCAAGTTACGGTTGACTATGAAAAAGGTAATCCAACTCAAGCCTTGATGTATTTAGGTTGGTTAGCTAGTCGTTTAAATTGGCAACCTACTGAATATCATTATGAAAGCGGTGATTATAACATTACTACCATTAAATTTTTGAATCCTGAAGGCAAAGAAATTAATACGGAATTAGCAGGAGTGCCCATTGCGGATTGGGGTGCAGTTTTAGGGGATTTAATTAGTTTAAAACTTACTTCTACTAACCTTAACGCCGATTGTTGTACTGTTTTATGTTCCGAAACCACAGGCTGTATGAGAATGGAAGCAGGAGGAGGAGCACAATCTTGTCGGATTCAACAAGTAACCTCTTTAGCAGATCAAGATACTGAACAATTATTAAGCCAACAGTTACAACGTTCTGGTAAAGATGTTCTATATCAAGAAAGCATGAAAGTAACTACTCAAATTTTAAAATTAGCAATCGATCATTAAAGTTTGCTTAACAATGTAAATGATAAGATAGGTAAGGACAAAAATTAACTTACCTATTTTTTTCAGTAATTAAGCTCATAAGTGGGTAAGCTAAATTCATGATTAATTTTACCTAGAGACTTATAGTAATCCTAAATCATTTGTAAATCATTAAAGATTAAAAATAATTTTCACTATACATGAACGCTAATGGCTCATATTTCTCAAAATCTTACAAATCATATATGAGAATTGCTATATATCACCTGTCTAAAAATTACTGTATTGTATTAGATTTATGGAATTAAAACGTCTTTGGAAAACTTTAACCTATTTTGAAGTAATCCCTTTTCCTTATTGTCTTCTAAAATTATTTCAGTCAAAAAATATTGATAAAAATATGATTGATTCTATGGTAAATTTAACTTTAATTAGTGATGATCGCAGTAGTTTAGCTCAAGAAACAATTAATTCTCTACAACAAAAAAACTTACCTTTAAGAATTATTAGTCCATCACCAACCACTGCATTTTCTTCCTCTTTGACAGAAATTATTGATTTGAATTTAGAGGTAGATACTCCTTTTTCTTCATTATTAGAAAGAGTTAATAAAATTATTTTTTTTCCTCAAAATGGCATCGATAAATTATTAGAATTAGTCAATCAAAATTTACAACAGGGAGAAATAATATTATTTGATTTTCAAACTCCTAATCAAAATCTACGCAATATTTGGGGTGCAGTAGATGATGTTGTAATGGGTGGAGTTAGTAGCAGTAATTTAATTTTAAGCTCTCATTGTGCGATTTTTACAGGTATTGTTTCCACTAATAATAATGGTGGTTTTGCTTCAGTTAGGAGTAAAAATTTTAATCAACCATGGGATTTATCTAATTATCAAGGCATCAGATTAAAAGTTAAAGGAGATGGTAAAAGATATAAATTTATTACCCGATGTGAAGGAAAATGGGATGGCATTAGTTATTGTTATTCCTTCGATACTATCGTAAATGAGTGGCTTATTGTTGATATTATTTTTGATAATTTAATTCCTGTTTTTCGTGCCAAAACTCTTCAGGATGCTGATAAATTTGATTCAAGTAAAGTTTATTCTTTACAATTAATGTTGAGTAAATTTGAATATGATGGTGGTTATAATCCCACGTTTGAGGCAGGAAGATTTGCTTTAGAAATTGAATCGATTAAAGCTTATGGTAAAAAAGATTCTCCAGAACTTATTTTTATGGGAAATCCAGAATTATGGGCTGATTATAATATAAATAAAAGTTAATCACAAAATTTTCTTGATGAAGATAAGAATTAGTCAGGGTAATTCATTAATTATCCACAAACAAGTCGAGAGAAATAATTATAAATCCTAAATATTTATTTAGTTTTCTTTCCCTGCTAAAAACCCAAATTACACCAAATTAGAGATATTTTTTTATCACTTTTTCGGTTTGTTTTCCTGTCTTTTTCCAACTAAAATTCATGGCTCTTTTTAATCCTAATTCTCTTAATTGTTTTCGTAAGTTTTTATCCTCTGCCATTATATTCATTGCTTGAGTAATGCTATCAATTTCTAATGGATTAACGAATAATCCTGCTTCTCCTGCTACTTCTGGTAACGAAGAAACATTAGAAGTAATAATAGGAGTGCCACAAGCCATCGCCTCTAAAATAGGGAAACCAAAACCCTCCCAAAGAGTAGGAAAAACAAGAGTTTGAGCTTGATTAATAATAATAGGTAGATTATCACTAGAGACATAATCTAAGAATTTAACTTGAGTTGCAATACCTAATTCTTTTGCCTGTTGTTTTAATAATGGAGTATAACGGGTATCAGGTGGACCAACTAACCATAATTCATAGTTATTATACTGTTTAAAATTAGCAAAAGCTGAGATAATTCTGCTGATATTTTTATGAGGATCATGTCGTCCTAAATAAAGAAAATAAGGATTTTTATAATTATTTCTTAAATTTTCTATTACTCGAAATTTTTGATGATCATAACCTAGATAAATGGGAGTAATTTTATTGGCAGAAATACCAAAATAATTAATAATATCATCTGCTGTTGCTTGAGAATTACAGATAATATGTTCAGCTTGACGGCAAACTTGAGGAATATAATAGCGGAAATAAGGAGTAAGAGGAGATTTTTTTTTAGGATAACGAATAGGTATTAAGTCATGCACCATTATTACCGCTCTAGTTTTACTAAATAAAGGAATTTCAGGCACTGGAGAAAATAATAAACTTCCTTTTAAATTACGATAAATATTTGGTAACTGAAACTGTGTCCATTTTAGTCTTAAAAAATGACCTTTACTACCATTATCTGGACTAAGTTTTTCATCAATAAAATAAGGATTTTCATAACTATTATTATTATATTTTTCGGGTAATAAACTATGATATTCTAAACCATGAAAATGAGGTAAAATATTTTGTATATAGTTAGTTATTCCCGTCGGTTTTTCAACCAGCATTGATAGATTAATTATTAATTCTTGCTCCATTTTCATCCTCTAAATCTCAAAGAAGAATTTTTATAATATAAATTTTATAGTAATTTTTCAATCATTTGTAAACAATTAAGGATTAAAAAATAAATCTGTAAATTTTAATATACCTGAAAGCCGATAACTAAAAGCTGATGAGCTAAAACGCTTTTAACTTATATCTTTTAAAATTAGTAAAAAATAGCTTATTTTAATAAACAGATTATATAAAAAAATTAGTCCATAAAAAATTTATAGACTAATTATTAATTATTCATTTCTAATTTTTAAGAATTAATTAAGCCGTTGCCTTAGCAAAATTTTCCGCAACAAAATCCCAATTAACTAATTTGCTTAGAAAATCACTGATGTAATCAGGGCGTTTATTTTGATAATCTAAATAGTAAGCGTGTTCCCATACATCCATTGTTAATAAAGGAATTTGCCCAGCGGTTAAGGGATTATCGGCATTACCAGTTTTAGTGACTTTTAAAGTACCATTATCTAATACTAACCATGCCCAACCACTACCAAACTGAGTAGCACCAGCCGTTTTGAAAGCCTCTACAAACTTGTCAAAACTACCGAAATCAGCATCAATTTTATCAGCTAATGCACCACTAGGAGTACCACCACCATTAGGTTTAATAGACTGCCAATAAAAACTGTGATTCCATGCTTGAGCAGCATTATTAAAAATACCAGCCTGACTGGGGTTAGTAGCCGTGATTTTAATGACTTCTTCAAGGGATTTAGAGTCTAAATCTGTACCTGCGACTGCATTATTGAAGTTATTTACATAGGCAGCGTGATGTTTGTCATGATGAAATTCTAAGGTACTTTTAGAGATACAAGGCTCTAATGCGGTGTAATCGAAAGGAAGAGTTGGTAATTGATAAGCCATATTATTTAATCATATTATCGGTTACTTTGTTTATCCTATCTGAATCATGTCTCAACTGTCAATGGAATCAGTTATAAGCAATAAAATTCGGCTTTTATTTAATAATTGATACTATGATTATTAATAATTTTAGATAGTGATTCTTTCCTTAATATTTATGAAGCCAATTTGTGAATTAATTAATCTTCAAACTTTAGCTAGTGGCGATATTCTACAATTAAAAACGTATCAATTTAAAGGCAAAACTAAAGATAAAAAAGTTTATATACAAGCTAATTTACATGGTGCAGAAATCGTAGGAAATAAAGTTATTTATGAATTAATTCAATTTTTAAGTCAGTTAAATGATGATAATATTAAAGGAGAAATTTTATTAGTACCGATGTGCAATCCTACGGGAGTTAATCAACGAAGTTTGTTTTTCTCTACGGGAAGATTTAGCCCTTATGATGGACTTAATTGGAATCGAATTTTTTGGGACTATACTCATGAAAATGTTGATATTAATAAATTTGTACAAGCAAATCTTAATTTAAACAAAGAAAAAATACAACACAATTTTTTAGATCAAATATTGACTAAATTTGCTGATAAACTTAAATCTATTGATGAAAATCGAGGAATATCTTTTTCTGAACATTATCGTAATCTGTTACATTCTTTATCTTTAGATGCTAATTATATCATTGATATTCATAGTTCTAGTGTTAAAGCCATCGACTATTTATATTGCTTTGACTATCGTCAAAAAAGTGCAGATTATTTTCTTTTTGAATATGCTATTTTAATGAACAAATATGATGGTAATGCCTTTGATGAAGCCTTTTTAAACCCTTGGTTAGTTTTAGAAAAAAAGTTAATTCAAGCAGGAAGAAATATTACTTTTGATATAGAATCATGGACATTAGAATTAGGCTCAGGAATGATCATTAATCAAGAATCTGTCAGCAAAGGTGTTAAAGGTATTATTAATTATTTATCGGCAAAAAATATTCTCAATTTAGAAGTAAAATTACCGAAAAATCCTACTAAATTTATCTCAAAAAATAATCTCAAAAGTTATTATGCACCTGAAGGGGGAATTATTCAAAAAAGATTACCTGAAGGAACAAAAGTTATTCATGGTGATCTTCTTTATGAAATTTTATCCTTTAATAAACAAGGGGATATGCCTACTATAATAGAAATAAAATCCGCAGATAAAGGCATTATCTATGATGTCTCTACTAACGATACTGTTAATCAAGGCGAGTATATTTTAGGTATTTTTCCCCATGTCTAACCCCGTTGAATCTTTTTTGCCTGTTATTCCCGTTGCTTCTCCTGAATTTAAGTCGGGTTTCATCGCTATTATTGGGCGCCCAAATGTGGGTAAATCTACTCTTATGAATCGATTAGTTGGCGAAAAAATTGCCATAACTTCTCCTGTACCCCAAACTACTCGCAACCGTTTGCAAGGCATTTTAACCACCTCAGAAGCACAAATTATTTTTGTTGATACTCCGGGTATTCATAAACCCCATCATGAATTAGGCAAAGTTTTAGTACAAAATGCAGTTTCTGCCATTAATAATGTTGATGTCGTGTTATTTGTCGTTGATGCTTCTTCACCAGCAGGAGGAGGAGATCGTTATATTACAGACTTATTGCAACATAGTAAAACGCCTATCATTTTAGGGTTAAATAAAATAGATTTACAAGAAGACAAAAGGGATAAATTAAGAGAAAGTTATCAAGAAATTTGTCAAGAAAATTGGGAAATGGTAGATTTCTCTGCCGTAACTGGAGATGGCTTAGATAACTTACAAGAAAAATTGATCACTAAATTAGATTTTGGTCCTTATTATTATCCCCCTGATTTAATTACAGATCAACCAGAAAGATTTATTGTCGGCGAATTAATTAGAGAGCAAATTTTACTGTTAACGAAAGAAGAAATACCTCATTCTGTCGCTGTAACGGTGGAAAAAATGGAAGAAAGTGCTAAACTCACTAAAATTTATGCAGCGATAAGTGTCGAACGAACTTCTCAAAAATCGATTATTATTGGTCATAAAGGCAGTATGTTAAAAGAAATTGGTACAGTTTCTCGTCAACAAATGCAAAAATTATTAAGTGGCAAAGTTTACTTAGAATTATTCGTTAAAGTTGAGCCAAAATGGCGACAATCTCGCTTAAGATTAGCTGAATTTGGTTATGATGTAATATCTTAAATCCTATTACAAGAATTTTATCATATTTGTCGAGTAACATTTTATCTGTCGCTTTAACATTTTATTTGTCATGGGGATAATTCCTCCTCAAATCCCCTTCCCTAAACAATCATAACCATCTTTGATCCCTCCTCATCATCGAAGATAGGTTTAACAAATTACTTGTCATTATTCTGAACATTAACAAATTGATTGTCATTTCCTCTGATTTGACTTTTCAAAATTTATAACATAATAGTTGTCATTTTTTAATAACGCTGTTGAAATAATATTATGTTTTTATAAATGGTATTTATGAGCAAAGAAAAAAATATAATCCCTGTTGATATTCCTGAAGATGTCCAGAGGAGGATTGAACTCATCAATTATTTAATGGAACCGTGCGATCGCATCTCTTATGGGAAAAAGTTAGATGAAGTGAGTCAGAAGTTAAACTGCTCTCGTTGAACAGTGCAACGCATGGTAAAAAAAAATGGTAAAAAAAAATGGGAAGAGGAGGGAATTAACGGTCTATTTTCAACCCAAAGAACGGATAAAGGTCAACATCGTATCGACCAAGTTTTAGTTGATTTCATTAAAAAACAGTATATAGAAGGGAATCGGGGAGGCACTAAAGTTAATCGTTCTCAGATTGCGGTTAAAGCACAAGTTAAAGCCAAACAAGAAGGGTTGAAAGTACCCAGCCACATGACTGTTTATCGCATTCTTCAAACAATTATCGATGAACAAGCCGTGAAGAAAAATATTCGTAACCCCGGATGGAAGGGCACTAAATTAAGTTTGAGAACAAAGGATGGCACAATTTTAGAGCCAGAATACAGTAATCACGTCTGGCAATGTGACCATACAGAGGCAGATATTTTATTGGTTGATAGCTCTGGTAAGATATTTAAACGTCCTTGGTTGACCACCGTAATCGATACTTATTCCCGTTGTATTGTAGGTATAAACTTAGGTTTTGATGCTCCCAGTTCAATGGTAGTAGGTTTAGCCCTTCGTCATGCTATTTTGCCCAAAGACTACCCTTCGGACTATCAATTACATGAACAGTGGGGAACTTATGGTAAACCAGAGTATATTTTTACTGATAGCGGTACAGATTTTAAGTCTCATCATGTTCAGCAAATAGCTTCTCAGCTAGGTATAACCTGGAAGTTTCGTTCTCGTCCTTCTGAAGGTGGTATCGTGGAAAGACCCTTTGGCACTATTAATACACAATTGCTATCTACCTTGCCTGGATATACTGGGTCAAATATCAAAGAACGACCAAAAGAAGCCGAAAAAGGTGCCTGTCTCACTCTTAATAATTTTCATAAGCTCGTAGTTCGTTATATAGTTAATAATTACAATCAGAGTTTGGATAAGCGTACGGGACAAACTCGTTATCAGAGGTGGGAAGCAGGTTTAGCGGTAACACCTTCCTTGCCAACGGAACGAGAATTGGATCTATGTTTAATGAAACAAACTCGCCGTACGGTTTATCAAGGGGTTTACATTAGTTTCAATAATTTATCCTATAAAGGAGAGTATTTGTCGGGTTATGGGGGAGAGCAAGTCATCCTCAGATATGAGCCTAGTGACATAACCACTATTTATGTATATAAAAACGAGGGCGATAAAGAGGTGTTTCTTTGTCGTGCTTTTGCTCAAGATTTAGAGTCGGAATCTCTCTCGTTTTATGAAGCAAAGGAAATAACCCGTCAAATCAGAGAAAAAGGCAAATCAATAACGAATAACTCTATTCTTGCTGAAGTTCAGGCTCGTGAGTTAATCATCAAAGAGAAAAAAAGTAAAAAACAGATACAGAAAGAAGAGCATAATTTGCTCAAAGAACAATTATCACCTCTAAAGGTTGAGCCGATAGAAGATGAGGAAAATTTACAGGAGAATGAGCCAGATTTAGTTGTGGAAACTGAAGGTGAGTCTGTCAATGTTTATGACTATAACGAAATGATTGAAGAGTATGGATGGTAAATAATTATGACTAAAGCAGAAATTATCGCAAATAACTTAGGCTCTATTAACTCACAACTAGATGACGATAATCTTAAAACTGAGATAGAAAGGTTAAGAAAACCCAGTTTTGTAGAATTGGAAGCGGTTAAATTACTACATGATTGGCTGGAGAATAAGCGTCATTCTCGCCAGTGCTGTCGTGTAGTAGGGGAGTCAAGAAATAGTAAAACTCTTGCCTGTAATGCTTTTAGATTAAGACACAAACCAGAGCAACAACCAGGAAAAGCTCCAAAAGTTCCAGTGGTATATGTTCAACGACCTTAAGAGTGTAGCTCTCGGGATTTATTTCAAACAATTATTGAACATCTTAAATATCAAATTACGAAGGGTACTGTTAGCGACATTCGAGATCGCACTTACAATGTGCTGAAAACTTGTCAAGTAGAAATGTTAATTATTGATGAGGCAGATCGTTTAAAACCGAAAACATTTGCTGATGTTAGAGATATATACGATCTAGGTATCGCAGTGGTTTTAGTGGGAACAGAGCGACTGGATACGGTAATTAAAAAGGATGAACAAGTTTACAACCGCTTTCGTGCTTGTTATAGTTTTGGGACTTTGACGGGAAACTCATTAATCAAAGTCGTAGAGATATGGGAGAAACAAGTTCTATGCCTTCCTCTTCCATCTAATTTAGCCCAGAAAAGTATGATGCAAGTTATTGCCCAATCAACTCGTGGTTACATTGGCTTAATTGATATGATTCTCAAAGAAGCAGCTATTAGAACTCTACAGAAAGGTAATAAAAAAATAGATTTGAACACCCTTAAAGAAGTTGCACAGGAGTATAAATAATGCTGGTAAATGAGCTCGAATATTGGTATTTAACACCTACACCTATGGCTAATGAGAGTATCAGTCATTTTATGGGTAGATTTAGGCGAGAGAATCAATTAAGTGTTTCTATGTTGGCTACCATAACAGGTTTAGGAGGTGCGATCGCACGTTGGGAGAAGTTTAGACTCAATCCTCCTCCCACACAAAAAGAGTTAGATAAACTAGCTGAGTTAGTTCGCTTGGATACTAAAGATTTACAGTTAATGTTACCGCTACAAGGAACGGGGATGAAACTAGAACCGATTAGGCTTTATCCTAGTTGTTATATTGAATCACCCTGTCACCAAATACAATGGCAGTTTAAGACAAGCGATCGCTGCTTTGCCCATAATCTAACTTTATTATCCGAATGTCCTTTTTGTGGGGCTAGATTTAGGATATCTAGCCAATGGGAACAAGGATGTTGTCATCGGTGCTTTAGTAGTTTTGAGAGTATGATTAACTATCAAAAGCCTCTTTGAGGTTAACACCGATAATTCTTCATATTAGAAGCATAAATTGAAGTAGAATAGTTGCCTGTTAGCTTTTAGTTCT
Source organism: Geminocystis sp. NIES-3708 (assembly GCF_001548095.1). NCBI lineage: Bacteria > Bacillati > Cyanobacteriota > Cyanophyceae > Chroococcales > Geminocystaceae > Geminocystis > Geminocystis sp. NIES-3708. Next base: position 3,664,299 of record NZ_AP014815.1, read on the forward strand.
TGATCAAATAGTTGGTGTGCAACCTTAAAATCAATTTGTATTCCCGCATAAACACAGGCAATTCTATCTCCTTTCGTACCAATCAAGTTGATATATTCAACGAGATGAGTCTCTGGATCTCTTTGGTAAGATACCATATTGCTATTCGAATTGCGTTCTTCAAAGATCATATCTTCCATTACCCGAGTACGAGACTGAATAGGTGGTTTGTAAGCAACTGACAAACAAGACCAACAATTAATCATCTCCATATGGGGAATTAGGATTTTTCTCGGACGTGTTAGATGACAAAGAGTTTGTACATTCAGTCCACTGCGATCTAGAGTTCTGATTACATCAGGTATCTGATAGGGTGGACTAATCACTAAAAAGTAATCTCCTGGCTTTGCTAGTTCGGCAACATTCATCATGGGAATATAATGGTCTGTTGTACATTCTCGATGCAATGGCATTTGGTAAATGATTAAATCAGGCTCAACTTTCTTAATTGCGGAGATAACACTGTAGATATTTCCTTGGGATATATTCATGGACTAAACATTCAATCATAATGGTAATGTATATAGCGTTATAAAAATTATGTGTAAATTAAGTCTAAATCTCTATTTTGTAAGGTTTATGAACTAAGCCTTGCTCAATAAAGTCTTTAAAGGATTGATGGGGTGAGGGCATGGAAATCTCTATTTCTTTGCATACTCTGAAGTTGTATAAAATTTTGTAATTAGTGACAATAATATGGCGTTCAACCTGTCGAAGAATATAATCTTCGTTTGTTTTGCTCCAATTAAAGCCATACTTATAGGCTTCCTCGAAACGGAAAGTAGGGGTTAAGTGGAATTTATTCAACAGTTGTGGGGTTAAAGTCCATATCAGTCCATATATCAGTTGGGGATGTGGGTGACGATAGCATCGTTGATTGAGAATATTAAAGTCTCTCTGTAGATACTTAGTCGGGTGTTTATTATTCTTGAGTTGGTACACATGATTTGATAGTCTCCTGCGTATATTGAAAGTAGAGCCAATATAATAAACTGGATAGGGAGTATCATAAAGCCAATCGTATTCATGAGCTATAACTGGATATAAAAAATACACGCAAGGATAAATCATTGACTCAATTATTTAAGTAGGGCTAATACTTTCATTACTTCTTCTCCCTTATCTTCAATTAATTGTATCAGTTCTTCAGGGGTTTGATCGTCCTCCTCTACTTTTATATTTGGATTAACGGCTTTAAGATCATAGTTTTTTGCCTCTATTTCCTCACGGGTAACAGTCCAACTTCTCTCACTGTCTTGTCTGTCGGGGAGTAACTCTAAAAATAGAATATTGGCTTTAACTCCCCCTCCCGCCGCAGCAAATGTCCCCGCAGGAAGGCTGACAATACACCATAAATCAAAATCATTGAGTAGTTTCTTCTTGGTTTGTAAAAAGGCGGTTTCATTTGTACGAAATAATACCCCTTCATCTAAGACAACTCCGCATCTACCGTTATGATTGAGGCTATCGATGAGATGTTGTAAAAAGAGAACTTGAGTGGCACTGGTTTTATAACTAAACTTGGCTTGTACTTCTTTATGTTCTTTGGCACCAAAAGGAGGATTAGTGAGGATAACATCAAATAGTTGAGGGGCATTTTTAAACAAGTCGCCATAGACAGCACTACCTGTTAAGGTGTTACCATGCCATAGGTTAGGTTGATCGATACCGTGTAACATAAGGTTAGCTAAGGCGATCGGATAGATAAGGTTTTCTTTCTCCCTACCGTAAAAGGTTTGATGTTTGAGGGTGTCTAATTGTTCGGCAGTGATGTCATCTCCTAATTGATTGCTAATATGTTCGTAAGTTTGAGCAAGGAAGCCTCCTGTACCACTGGCTGGATCATAGACAGTTTCTCTGATTTGGGGATCAATAGCCGTGATGATCGCCCTTATGACTTCTCTAGGGGTAAAGAATTGCCCACCATCATTATTTTTCTCCCCCATTTTCAACAGTCATCCATTACTTGGGATATGGGAAAAATATGGGTATCGTCAACGTTGCGAATTTCTTGAACTTTATCTAACACATCGAGAAGGTTACGCTCACTATCAATTCTTACTTTATCAGTAGCCGAGAGAACTTCACTGACAATCTTTTGTCTAGGAGTAGCGTTGGGTTGATCTTTTAAGGCTTTGAGGGTGGGCAATAAACCAAAGGGTTTACCGTCATTGTCGTAACCGCCGTTAACGAAGTTCATAAAATCTCCTAAGTTGCCACTCATGGTTAACTCTAGCCGTTTTGTACCGTTAGGAGATGCCCAATCTTGCCAACGGTAAGGGTATTCAAGGGAGTAATGAAAGTCTAAGCCTAATGCTTCCATGCCTTCGGCTTCTTGTCGTTCGATGTCGTCAAGAATACGCAAAAATAACAACCATGTTAATTCGGGAACGTATTGTAAGGCACTGGTACAGTTCGATCTCCTCATGATGTCACAGATACCTTTAATATAGCTGTTGAGGCTTTGTTGGGTGTTAAATTGTTTGATGTTGTTTTTGGTCATAATTAAAATAATGCTAAATAGGGATCATAACGATAACGGCGATTACGCTGATAACCTGTAATTTCTTTAAATAATCCCAATTGAATGAAATGATCTACTGTTTTTTTAGCGGTGTTATAGCTAGAATTGAGATGAGTTTGTACAAGATTAATATTGACAATAGGTTGTGTAAATAATAAATCTAATAGCATATAGACTATTGTTACTACCCCCAGATTGTTAACTAATTAACTGACGATGTTTTTGTTGTAATTTCAAAATATTTTGAGCGGTATTTGTGCTGTTTGACTTACTTCATAAACTCCTTGTAAAAAGAATTTTAACCATCCTTCCCAGTCTCCATTTGTCCGTATGTTCATTAATACATCATAATATTCTTGTCTGTGGGCTTTTAAGTAATAACTCAAATACAATAAGGGTCTTTGTAATATACCTTTCTGACAAAGTAGAAATGTAATTAATAGTCGCCCAACTCTACCGTTACCATCTAAAAAAGGGTGTATTGTCTCAAATTGATCGTGTATGAGTCCACATTGAATCAACACTGGTAAATTCTTATTGTAGTGTATAAATTTTTCTAAATTATCTAGGGCTTGTTGCATCTGTGCCACTGGAGGTGGTATAAATGAAGCAGTTTTAAGATTACAACCTTCATGACCAATCCAATTTTGACTTTTTCTAAATTCCCCTAGACTGCGATCGCTTCCTCTAACTCCATCAAGTAATTTTTGATGAATTTCTCTAATTAGACGTAAGCATAAAGGTAATTCATTAAGACGCTGTAAACCATAATTCATCGCATTTATATAGTTAACAACTTCCTGAACATCTTTAGGGTGTTCATTACCTTGCTCGTCTATTTCAAACTCCAATACATCTTCTAAGGTGCTTTGTGTGCCTTCTATTTGAGAACTCAAAACGGCTTCCTGTCTTACATACATCGCTACAAATAAATCAGGATTGGGTAATACTGACGTTGCACCATCTAATCTGCCCAAAGAACGATCGGCAGAAGATAATAAATTTACTAACTCATTATCCATTTCAATAGGAGGATTCGGAGGTAAATTGGCGGGAATAAAAGCCTTATAGCCTTCTAGTTGTTCTTGATAATAACCTGCACGCATTTAAGTCAAATATAAAGTTTATTGTTTTATTTCATGAAATTGAAATAAGGATTGATTTTATTTTTCTTATTTCAGTAAAAGGTCATTTTATGAAATAAGGCTTTTTGTTAATATAACAAACTATTGTTCTATTACAGTTCTCCATTAAAGGCACGTCTTAACAAAGCAGAAGGTAGTTGATTTATTGCTTCTAATTGAGCTTCTGCTGTTTTCCTTGCGTTTTCTACTGTTGACATTTGCTCATTCAAAATCGATGCAATGCGTTTTTGTTCATCTATTGGCGGTAAAGGGATTTCTAATTTTAGTAAATCAGAAATACTTGCTCTAGGCATCCTAGAACCTGTTTTACCCTGCATCGCTCTTTCTACAGTCTCTTTTCTCCTGAAAATCCACCCCAAAAATACTCTATCTATACCATCTTTGGGAATAAAAGGGATTAACTCAGTGGTATATCTACCAGAAAAATTAGGTATAGCGACTTTATTTAGATAAGGACGTAATTTGCCATATAGAACGTGAGATGTATTAAAAGCATAAGTTGAGCTAATTCCTTTATCTTCTGAGGATTCGGAAGGTGTTTTAAGTATCTTACCTGTTTGACTCTCAATGTGTTCTAAACTGATATAAGTTAAAGATGCCCATAAGTTTGTTTTAGGCTCAATAATTTGTTTATCTTCTTGGCAAATATCGCCTAATTTAACCCATTGCCAACCATCAGGTAAATGGTGCTTATTTTTAGTCATTTATTCAGTAAATCTTCCAAAATAATAACGTTAATATCAGGTAACAAATTTAACTGTTTATCATTAGTTAAAAAATCGGAACAATTATTTAAAATTGCGGTAGCCCCATGAATAGAATCAGGTAACTTAATTTTCGTTTTGCTTCTTATCTTTGCTGACTCTATTAGGATTTTTCTATCAATGTTTATTACCTCTAAACTAGAAGAATTTTGAATCATATCTTGATAAATATTTTGTAGATTAATATTTTTATCTATCATTGGTTTAACCAAAACTTCTGACAGGCTCAACTCACTGGTAATAGCTTGTAAAAGACCATATTCTAAATAATTAAATAACAAGTCTAAATGTTCTAAATATTCTTCATAGCCTTCAACAGCATAAATAAAAATATTAGTATCTAAATAAATTTTTTTACCTTTAATAACTTCTAATAATCCCACTTATCACGCTCCTGACGAATAAAATTATCAGCATCTTTAGGAGTTAGATAACAACCTTTACCAATACCAATAAATCTACTTAAAGAACCTTTTTTTTCAGAAAAATCTATCATTTTTTGTTGATTATTTTTAATTGAATTAGCTAAAAAGACCATCAATTCTAGCTTTTCATTAACATTCATTTCTTGAATTTGATCAAGTAAAGTAGGTGAAATGTTACTCATCGTTTTTAACTCCTTATGCAGCAAATAACTTCATTTTAGTATCTAATAATATCTGTTTAGGATCGCCAAACTCTTTTAACGCATTGATTCCCCCTGCCTTTTTCACCATTGGTAACTGAAATAATTTAGGGTTTTCTAGCTCCTCCGTTCCATTTTGAGCAAATTGAGCCGTAATGGCTTTTATAGTCTTTCCTGTGGCTTTTGGCATCATTTCTAACCATTTTTCTTGCTTATACTCAAAGGCTTCTGCCCGTTGTTTTCGGGTGCGTAACTGAATACCATAACCCAATTCCCCTAAAATATCAAATAAATCATAGTCTTCCAACTCCGACACCGCTCTTAATACTAGAGGCGATCGCCCCCCATCGGGTAAAATACTCATTAACTGATTACGGGTATTAGGCTTAATCCAAATCTCCCGAAATAGAGTAATATTCGACACCTCCTCCATTAACCGTTTCCCTAACCTTTCTCGGTATTCCTCCACACTCACAGGAATCGTCTCACCATTTACCATCGTTAAAATAGACTTTTGCCCTGCACTAATGCGTACATCAAAACCTTCCACCGTAATAATTTTCTGAGATTCCACATTATAACTACCGCCCTTCTCCTTAACTTTATTGCCTGTCTTGTCATCCTTACGGGGAGATAACTTAGTCAAAAACTCCACCCCAAATAAACGAGTAGCATTGGTATAGTCATAAACCCGAAACATCAACTTACCCGAAGGAGGATGTAACCTTGTACCCCTACCAATCATCTGATAAAAAGTGAGGGGCGATCGCATATAACGGAAAAAAGCAATATTTTCCAACGGAGGCACATCCACCCCAGTAGTCAACAAATCCACCGTAGTAGCGATAAAATGACTTCTCGAAGACTCCTTCAAATCTGGTAAATAATCATTACCCGAACCCTTTGCTGTGCATTTAAAAGCATAATCAGGCAAAGGCTGACGGTTATTTTGACCACACCAATCCACATAAATATTATTCATGGTAATAGCCACCTCATCAGCGTGTTTATCACTGACACAGAAGATCACAGTTTTTTGCTCAGGTTTGCCCCTTTGTACTAAAGCCGAGAATAAGTCTTGACACATGACTAAAACCCTGTCAGGAAGCTCAATGCGACGCTCATAGCTAGTACACTCATAACGCTCTCGAATCTCCTCCTCCGTGACGGGTTGCCCTGTAATACTATCTACTGGATTCCGTGCCAAAATCTCCTCAATAGTGATACCCGTATGATCTAAATTGATATTACGAGGGTGAATAGAACAAACCGCTAAATAACCATCCTCAATACCTTGCCCAATATCATACTCATAAACAGGCTCACCAAAATAACGTAAATTATCCGCCGTAATCTGTAAATCTTCCCTCACTTCGGGAGTGTCTTCGGTAGTCTCTAACTTGCGAGGAGTGGCAGTTAAACCAATTTGCACCGCATCAGGATTACGAGTTAAAACTAATGACCATTTACCCCACGCCGATCGATGACACTCATCTATGATGATATGACTGAAGTAGTTTTCAGGATAGTTATTAACTAAGAAATTACCTGTATCCTCATTACTATCCACATCTAAGGTTTGATAGGTAGTCACTAAAATCCGTGCATTTTTCTGAGGATTCTTACCCGAAACCACCGCCACATCATCCCCAAAAATACCCTTTAACGCCCCACTAGCTTGATCTCTTAATTCAGTGCGATCGCAAATAAATAAAGCCCGTCTTAACAACCCAGCATCGGCTATACGACAGAGAATTTGAGTCGCAATATAGGTTTTTCCAGCACCAGTAGCCAAACTCAATAAAGCCCTTAAAGCCTCATTACCCTCATAACAAGAAGCAATCTTCTCAAATACCGCTCGAATCGCCGCATCCTGATAATATCGCCTTGACGCTTCCCCTCCACGATAGGGAGTTAATAACGGTTTCGCTATTTCCGCATCTAACTTAAAACCCTTGTGTTGTTCATACCTAGCCTGTAAATCTTGAGGAGTGGGAAACTGACTCAACGGTTTAGGCTTACTGGTTTTCCCTGTAAAAGCATCATACTCCACAAATAAATGACCATTAGAACTATAAACAAAAGGCACATTCGACAACTTGCCATAACGTTTCACCTGTTCTAAACCTTGATTGGGTGGTGCATATTCCGCTTTAGCTTCGATAATTGCCACTGCTACGGGTTGAGTTGTTTCTGATAATCTTAACCTTAAAATATAGTCCACCCTACCCTTACCCAATTTACGGGGCTGATCATCAATAAGAACGATACTCCCCGCCGTTTCTTCCCTACGAATATGATCTTCCGTCCACCCCCTTCGATGTAAACTCGGATCAATTAATTTCGCTCTAGTTTCTGCTTCATTCATTTCCTTGTCAACAAAGGTTTTTTTTTAGGAGTTAAAACGAGGGATAAACCTTCAATCAGTCTTTGATTAACATTCTCCGTCCATAACAGAAGAACACTCTCACCCCTTGATAAAGCCTGAGTAATTTCAATGGGAGAAAGATGTTTGAGAGTAAAACCCTTTTCGGGATCTGGACACAGAGTATATTTGAGAGGGGAAAAATCCAGAGGATCTTTCATAAATTCTTCATGACGCTCTTTAAATTCACTTAATATCTGACAACAAATTTGAAAGTCCAATCCCAAAAATCCTATAAATGCGTTAAAATTTGACTGTGAACAAACTGTGAACAAAACCAGCCAACTGTACATTATGTAAAGATTTTAAGGGTTTTCTTAAACCCTGAGAGTGGGATTTAATGACCCCTGAAAATGGCTCGAGGCAGATTTGAACTGCCGACCTTGGGCTTATGAGTCCCCTGCTCTAACCTACTGAGCTACCGAGCCTTCTTTATACACAATCAACCATTATAAACTATTACTGTTAATTTTTCAAGTTTTTTTAATCTTCAGTGTTAAAATAATCTATAGTTGCAATTTAGTTAAGCTAGATAATAAAGTTTATAATTTGCTTTCGTGTTTTTATCAATGCTAATTCATGCTCAACTCTGTAATTCGCTCGATCGCTAAATCTCCTCTAACAACAGAATTAATTCATAAACTCAATACCAGTAAAACTCTTCAGTTAGAAGGAGTCACGAGATTACCTAAAGGTTTAGTTACTTCTGCCATTATTCAAGAAGAAAAGAAGAATTTACTTGTAATCTGTGCGACCATTGAAGAAGCATCTCGTTGGATGGCAAATATTGAAGTTATGGGTTGGAAACAAGTTTTTTTCTATCCAACTTCTGAAGCAACTCCTTATGAGTCTTTAAACAGTGAATCAGAGATGATTTGGGGACAGATGCAGACTCTTTCAAACCTAATCAATCAAGATGTTACACATTTACCTTTAGCGGTTGTCACCACAGAAAAAGCCTTACAACCTCATTTACCTCCTCCATCTGTTTTTGCGGACTATTGCTTAAATTTATGCAAGGGCATGACTTTGAGTAATAGAAACGAGACAAAAGACTTAAGCCCATTGTTGCCAAAAATTGATCTAACTTTAGCCAGGATGGGTTATGAGCGGGTTAATCTCGTAGAAATCGAAGGACAATGGAGCAAACGAGGGGATTTAATCGATATTTTCCCTGTTTCGGCAGAATTACCCGTGAGATTAGAGTTTTTTGGAGATGAATTAGAATCTATCAGAGAATTTGATCCCGTTTCTCAACGAAGTTTAGATAAAATTGATCAGTTAAGTTTAACTCCCACAAATTGGCAACACATAATTAGTCATAATCTATCCAGCATAGAAATTATCAAACCATATATTTCGACTTTAGAGCTAGAGAATTTGGAAAATGGCATTTATCCTGAAGCCATGACTCGCTTTTTAGGATTAGCTTTTAATGGTGAAAATAGTCAAGTTGCCTCGATTTTAGACTATTTCCCTGAAAATACGATAGTTGCCATCGATGAAATAGAGCAATGTCAAGCTCATAGTCGTATCTGGGTAGAACAAGCGGAGGAAAAATGGCAATTAATAAATGAATTAATGATTTCTAAACCCCCTTATCAAGAGGGTAGTAAAGAAGTTTTCAATGTTGAGGATATGGAAACTATTCCGAAAATTCATCGAGATTTTAGTAAGTCTTTAAAGTTGATTAAATATCCTCAAATTCGTCTTTCAGAAATAGCATTAGAAATTCACGATAACGAAATACCTACTATTAATTTATCTTCTCGCCCTTTACCTATTTCTCCTCATCAATTTGCAAAATTAGCTAAAATTTTAAGAGGGAAAAAAGAAGCATATAATTCTATTGATTTGAGTAAGTATAATAAATGGTTAATTTCTGCTCAACCTTCTCGTAGTGTTGCCCTTTTACAGGAGCATGATTGCCCCGCTCAATTTATCGCTAATCCTATTGATTTTGGTATTATTGAAAAACTCCATCGTCAAAATATTTCTACCGCTTTAAAATATTCAGGACAAGCAGAATTAGAAGGATTTATTTTACCTACTTTTCGCATCGCTATTGTTACAGATAGAGAGTTTTTTGGACAACATAATTTAGCCAGTCCTACCTATATTAGAAAACGTCGTCAGGCGGCATCAAAACAAGTAGATGTAAATAAACTTAGACCCAAAGATTTTATTGTTCATAAATATCATGGAGTAGGACAGTTTTTAGAGTTAGAGATTTATGAAAATAGAGAATATTTAGTAATTAAATATAGTGATGGTTTATTAAGAGTTCCCGCTGACAGTTTAGAGTTAGTTTCTCGCTATAGACATACAGGAGAAGCCCCCCCCAAGTTAAATAAAATGTCTGGAAGAGAGTGGGAAAATGTCAAAAATAAAGTTAAGAAATCTATTAAAAAATTAGCGGTTGATTTAGTTAAATTATATGCAACTAGAGCAGAATTAAAAGGCAATTGTTGCCCTGAAGATACTCCCTGGCAATTAGAATTAGAAGATTCTTTTCCTTATCAACCAACTCCCGATCAATTAAAGGCAATTCAAGATGTAAAAAGGGATTTAGAAAGTGATCGTCCTATGGATAGATTAGTCTGTGGTGACGTGGGCTTTGGTAAAACTGAAGTAGCAATTAGGGCAATTTTCAAAGCTGTTACTGCGGCTAATAAACAAGTAGTTTTTATTGCTCCTACAACTATTTTATCTCAACAACATTATCATACTCTAGTCGAGAGATTCTCCCCTTATCCCATTAATATTGGCTTATTAAATCGCTTTCGCACTGAGTCTGAAAGAAGAGAAATTATCCAAAAATTAGCAACGGGAGAATTAGATATTGTTGTTGGCACTCAGTTAGTTTTAAGTAATAAAATTAAATATAAAAATTTGGGTTTATTAGTAGTGGACGAAGAACAAAGATTTGGGGTTAACCAAAAAGAAAAAATCAAAGCCATGAAAGCATCTATTGACGTTTTAACCCTTAGTGCAACTCCTATTCCTCGTACTCTTTATATGTCCATTTCTGGAGTAAGAGAAATGAGTTTAATTACTACTCCTCCTCCTAGTCGTCGCCCTATCAAAACTCATATTTTGCCTTTTAATGGGGAGGTAATTCGTACGGCAATTCGGAATGAACTTGATCGAGGTGGACAGATTTTCTATGTTTTACCACGTATTGAGGGTATGGAAAAAGTAATTGAGATGCTTCAGTCTATGATACCTAGTTTAAGAATAGCCATTGCCCATGGACAAATGCAACAAGGTGAATTAGAGGCGACAATGTTAGGATTTAATAACGGTGATGCAGATTTACTAGTATGCACAACTATTATTGAGTCAGGATTAGATATTCCGAGGGTTAACACAATAATTGTCGAAGATTCCCAAAAATTCGGGTTAGCTCAACTTTATCAGCTTAGAGGAAGAGTAGGACGTTCGGGCATACAGGCTCATGCTTGGTTATTGTATCCTAATAACGAAACTTTATCAGATGTGGCTCGAAAAAGATTACGGGCATTGCAGGAATTTTCGCAACTGGGATCAGGTTATCATTTAGCTATGCGTGATATGGAAATTCGGGGGGTTGGTAGCTTATTAGGTGCAGAGCAATCAGGACAAATGGAAGCTATCGGCTTTGAAATGTACACTGAAATGTTGAAAGAGGCAATCAATGAAATTCAAGGGCAAGAAATTCCCCAAGTAGAAGATACTCAAATTGATTTACCTCTGACGGCGTTAATTCCTAATCGTTATATTTCTGATTTAGAACAAAAAATGGATGCTTACCGTGCGATCGCAACTGTATCTAGTCATAAAGAAATCAAGCAAATTGAGGCAGATTGGCGAGATAGATATGGAGATATTCCCGAACCAACACAACAATTATTACAAGTAGCAGAGTTAAAACAGAAAGCGAAATCTATCGGCTTTTCACGGATAAAACCAGAAGGTAAACAAAATATTATTCTTGAAACACCCATGCAAGAACCAGCATGGTTATTATTAAATGAAAAATTACCCTCTCATTTGCGTAGTCGTTTTGTCTATGGCAAAAATAAGGTGATTGTTAGGGGTTTAGGTGCAATGAAAGCCAGTCAACAATTAGATAGTTTAAATAGTTGGTTTACTTATTTAGTCAGTGAGTAATGACGCAGTACCTTGAAATTAAAACCCTTTATCTTTAAAGTGAAATAACAGTTTAATTCTCCTCAGTATAATTAATGAAAAGACCGATCGCGATCGACTTATTTTCTGGATGTGGTGGAATGTCTTTAGGTTTAGAAGCCTCTGGATTTGATGTAGCCGTAGCCGTAGAATTTGATGCAATTCATGCTTTAATTCATCATCTTAATTTTCCCTACACCACTACTATTTGTCAAGATATAAACAATTTAAAAACTAATTATTTAAAGGATATTCTTAAACAAAAAGGAATTGATAATGATATTGATTTAATTGCAGGTGGACCACCCTGTCAAGGTTTTTCTTTAATGGGAAAAAGACAACTAGATGATCCTCGTAATTCTCTAGTTTTTGAATATTTTAGAGTCATAAAAGACTTAAAACCGAAATATTTTATCTTTGAAAATGTACCTGGTATTGCTGTTGGTAGTCATAAACAATTTTTAGCAGAATTAATTACAGAATTTGAGAATATCGGTTATCACATCGCTAAACCTGTTAAAATTCTCGATGCTAGTCTTTTTGGTGCGCCTCAAAAACGAAAACGTTTAATTCTCATGGGTAGTCGTCATGATGTCAAACCTGTTAGTTATCCCTTAGAAACTCAAGAATTTAATAATGTAGAAAGTGCGATCGCTGATTTAAGCTCAATTCCAGCATTTATCGGTGAAAATAAAGGTATAAATTCAAAAAAACTCGATTATTCAGGATTTAAGCGTAGTTTTGCCTTAAATTCTCAAGGCATCTATCAATTATGTCATCATCGACAGCGAGATAATTTTATCTACAATCATGTAGGTTCAAATCACACAGAAAAATCCATCGAGCGTTTTCAAGCAACACCTCAAGGGGAGGTAGAAAAAACCAGTCGCTTTTTGAAACTTTCACCCACAGGATTATGTAATACGTTAAGGGCTGGAACTGCTAGAGATAAAGGTGCATATACTGCCGCCCGTCCTATTCACTACAATCAACCAAGATGTATTACAGTAAGAGAAGCCGCTCGATTGCATACATTTCCTGATTGGTTTTTATTTCATGAGACAATTTGGCATGGTTTTCGAGAAATTGGTAACGCTGTAATTCCTATATTAGCTAAAGCCATTGGAGACGAAATAATTAAAGTTTTAGAAGTAGATATTAGCGAATTAGAAATAAAAAAATTAGAAAAAATAGATTTAGAATTTATGGCATATAATATGGATAAAGCATCAAATTACTGGAATATTACTAATGATATAATTCCGAAAAGAAAACTTAATATTTTAAATAAATAATACAAAAAATAAATGAATTATAAAGAGTGGTTAATATATATTTATGATGAAGCAAGAAAAGGACATTCTTACATCTCAAAAATAGATATAAATTTGTTAGAAAATATTAAAATTATTTCTGAAAAATGTTTTACTCAAAAAGGTGTTTATACAGTTTTCGTGACTTTATCTATTTACAAGATTTTACATCCAGAACAAGATATTAGAAATCATCAAACACAAATTGAAAATGGTTTTTCTGGTAGAACAATTGATACACAATATATAACCCCAACTTTGAAAGAATTAGGTTTACCTTCAATGGCAGAAAGTGGTTGGCTTACTCTTTCATTAGAGCAACCTTATCCTTATACTTTAAATTATGAGGGTAAAATAGGGAATAAAGAAGTTAAAAAGGCATTTTTAGAGTTAATTGATGCCATAGAAGTTCAAAAAATTCATCCCAAATATATATTGGTAGAATTGTTCAAACAAATAATCAATATACAGAAACAAAATCAAGTTATTATTAAACCATTAAATAACCCTGAGAAATTAACTATTTCTAAAATAATAGACATATTAAATAAACAATTCTCATTTAATTATAATGTTTTTGGAGGTTCTAAATTACCAGTATTAGCTTTTTATGCTATTTATCAAATACTTGTAGATGAAATTGCTAGATATAATAATTGTCAATTAAAATCATTAGGAAGTCATACAGCTTCTGATCAAAGTTCAAAAAGTGCAGGAGATATTGAAATTATTAAACTCGAAAAATTATTTGAGGTTTTAGAAATTAAATTAGATAAAATAATTGATAGTAATATTCTTAGAATTGCTCAGGAAAAAATTATTAAACATAATCCAGAAAGATATTATATATTATCTTATGCAGATGTAAAAAAAGATGAAATTGATATTATAAATGATATTATATATCAAGTAAAAAATAATCATGGTTGTCAAATTGTTGTTAACGGAGTGATTCCTTCATTAAAATATTATTTGAGGTTAATTTCTAGTTTAGAAATATTTATAAATATTTATTCTCAATTAATAGAAAATGAACTTGAACTACAAGCAATACATAAAAATAAATGGAATGAACTTATGGAGGAATTAGAAAATGACTTATAAATTTATTGATTTATTTGCAGGAATTGGAGGATTTAGATTAGGTTTTGAAAAAGTGGGTTTTCAATGTGTATTTAGTTCTGAAATTGATGCCCACGCTAGAGAAATATATTTTGATAACTTCGGAGAATTACCTTTTGGGGATATACGAGAAATAAGCATAAAAACTATTCCTAATTTTGACATTTTACTTGCTGGTTTTCCTTGTCAACCTTTTAGTATTGCAGGAGAAAAAAAGGGTTTTAATGATATTAGAGGAACATTATTTTTTGATATTGCTAAAATACTAGAATATCATCAACCAAAAGTGGTAGTTTTAGAAAATGTTAAGCATTTTAAAAATCATGATCATGGTAAGACTTTAAATACTATTTTAATAACATTAAATAAACTGGGTTATACAACCAATTGGGCTTTATTAAATGCCATTGATTTTGGTGTACCTCAAAACAGAGAACGCACTATAATCATAGGTTATTTAGGAGATATTGAATTTGATTTTAATAAATTAAAGAAAGTTAATCATAAAAAATTAAAAGATGTTTTAGAAGATAATAGTGAAGAATTTGAGTATTTAAAAGAAAATGAATATACCTTAATTGAAAATCCTAAACAACAAATGTCAGGGCTAATTTTTGCAGGTTATCGCAATAAGAATATCAGAGTTAATGGTACTCGTCCAGATACCCAACATTTATCAAGAGTACATAAACAACCAAACAGAATTTACTCATCACAAGGCAGTCATCCCACATTATCTTCTCAAGAATCAGCTGGGAGATATTATCTTTTACATAATGGAAAAGTAAGAAAATTAACTTTGAAAGAATGTTATCGTTTAATGGGTTTTTCGGATGATTTTAAATTAATTGGTAGTAAAGGAAAGCTTTATAATCGAGTGGGAAATTCTATTGTTATTCCAATGGTTGAAGAAATAGCTAAACAAGTAAAAGAACAATTATTTAATAAAGATTATGCTCTACAATATTCATTAAAACCAAAGCAAATGTCTTTGTTAGATTTAGCCTTATTATGTAGTTATTAAACCAATATATTTAAATAAAAATCAATTTATTATAGTTGAGGATTCGATACCGATTTTAGATAGAATGAATGTAGATAAAATTAGTATAGTTAATTAAAATAACACTGAGACAGTTAGAAAAAATATTCAGGATGAATAATGCTCACAAATCAAGGTTTTTGAGAATTTTTAATATTATTAAACTGTTTCATTCTTATTCAAAATGACTATAACTATGAAAAATAATATGATGGGCTAAAGTTAGTTTTGTACAAGGTTGAATCGCAATTTCTTTTCCCTTAGCAGTAATCACTATAGCTTCGTTAGTATCACTAGCAAAACCTGCATTATCTTTGTCTATCGGATTAGCTACGATCGCATCTAATTTTTTCCGTATTAGTTTTTCCTTAGCAGGGGTAATAATATCTCCAGTTTGGGCGGCAAATCCGATTATTTTTTGAGATGGTTGCTTAATTTCCCCTAATTTAGCCACAATATCATTGACTGGCTCTAATTCCAGCATTGATGGTAAAGATTGCTTACTTAATTTAGTGGAAGAATATTGACGTGGTTTTACGTCTGCCACTGCTGCCGCCATAAAAATTATATCTGCCAAAGGAAAATTACTTCTCATGGCTGATTCCATTTCTTGGGCTGTGGTAACAGTTATTATTTGAATTGGAGGTAATAAATTCAACCATTCGGGGTTAATATTTCCAGCCACAAGAGTAACAGTTGCACCTCGATAATAACAAGCGTTAGCTAAAGCTATTCCCATTTTACCAGTGGCAGGGTTGCCAATAAAGCGTACGGGATCAAGATATTCTCTGGTATTTCCTCCACTTATTAACACTTTTTTACCGATTAAATCTCGTTTACCTTCCGTATTTATAATCGATTCTATCGCCGTTAAAATTTCTTTGCCTTCTGCCATTCTACCTTTGCCGATGCGATCGCAAGCAAGTAAACCAGTGTTAGTATGTAAAAGATGGTAACGACTGTCTTGAGATAATTTTTGCCAGTTATCTTGTACGGATTTTTGTAACCACATTTCCGTATTCATAGCAGGGGCGACAATGATAGGACAGGTTGAAGCTAAAACAGTGTTAGTAAGAAGATTATCAGCTAAACCATGAACTAATTTCCCTAAAGTATTAGCTGTTAAAGGTGCAATGACCATTATATCAGCCCATTCTCCTAAAGTAATATGTAAAGGACGAGAATGAATAGGTTGCCAAAAATTTTGATCTGTATGAGCAGGTTTTCGAGCTAAGGTAGATAAAGTTAAAGGTGTAATAAATTTTTGTGCGGATTCAGTGAGGATAACTTCTATATTTGCACCCTCTTGAAATAGTTGGGAAATGACTTCACACACTTTATAAGCGGCAATGCCTCCCCCAATACAAATTAAGATATTTTTATCTTTAAATGGTAGGATGGGATTATGACTCGTCATAAGCCTCAATATCAAGTAGATAAAAGTATGGTTCAACTAAGTCTTGACGGTGAAATGCGATCGCTCTTAATAAATGCCAGTCTTGTAAACCTTCAAAAGGCGTACTATAATCATCTAATTCTAATCGAGCCGCAATTTCCGCAACTTGTTCTGCGGTGAATGTGCTATAGTCTTCTTCTTTTAATGTTAAAGTTGTCATGGCTTTACCTCCCCATTGTTGTCAGAGAAACTTAATTTTTTACCCCAGTCTTATTCTAACTCTATTGTCATCTTTAATTGTTAATAAATATAACATTGTACTTATCATTAGCTCTTAACATAAATCTTTGATAAAATCAGAAGAATACAGTTTAGGAAGTAAAATGTAAAAATAAATTATCGAGACTAACTACTTAATTCATCACAATAAATTAGGATTTTATTTGCTTTTAGTTAAAGAATATTTAGCCTAATTTTGAAAAACTTCTACGCTGTAAATTCTATTAAAAAATAAATTATTTCAGCTATTATCAATCATCTTAAAATAAATTTCTAAGTAAAATTATTATAAAATTAGGTTTTTTGTTACAAAAATAACTATGACTTCAACTCTTAATATACAATCACCGACAGATACATCAGATAAACCTGCGGTAGTAGAAACCTATCAATTAAGTAAAATTTATCGTACTGGTTTTTGGATGAATACCAAAGTACCTTCCTTAAAAGATTGTACATTAAAAGTCTATCAAGGGGAAACTTTTGGTTTATTAGGACCTAATGGTGCAGGAAAAACAACCTTATTAAAGACTTTATTAGGTATTATTCGTCCAAGTTCAGGAAAAGGTTTATTATTAGGAAAGCCATTAGGAGATAAAACTGTTAAACAAAGAGTTGGTTATTTACCAGAAAATGCTTATTATTATGACTTTTTAACCGCATGGGAATTTTTAGGTTTTATTGCGGATTTATTTCAAATTCCTAAAGCTCAACAAAGTCAAAAAATTGTGCATTTATTAGACTTAGTTGGATTAGCAAAAAATACAGCCCAAAAAAAGCAATTAAGACAATATTCTAAAGGTATGTTGCAAAGAGTGGGAATGGCACAAGCCTTAATCAATGATCCTGAAATTGTTTTTTTTGATGAACCTATGTCTGGTTTAGATCCTATGGGACGTTATCAAGTTAGACAAATTATACTATCGTTAAAAGAACAAGGCAAAACTATTTTTTTTAATTCTCATGTGTTATCTGATGTAGAAAAAATATGCGATCGCATAGCAATTTTAGGACGAGGAGAGTTATTAAATATCGGTTCATTAGATGATATTTTAGGTAAAAAAGAGACTTATCATATAATAATAAAAGATGGAAAAGAAGAAGATTTTGAACAGTGGTTAACTCACATAACAAGAGAAAATGATTTTATCAGTGGAGAATTACAAGGCAATGAAAACGGATTTCTAACTTATTTACAAACTACTGATAGTAAATTAATTAGTATGACTTTAAATCGAGATTCTTTAGAAGAATATTTTATTCGTATTTTAGAAGAAAAAGGCATTACTTTTAGTCAATAATAAATAACCAATAATCAGTTTTTATAGCCCGACTAATCAACTGAATGATAATATATTATTTGCAGTTTTTGAGTAGAAAATAAATAAAAATGACTAACAATAATTTTGCATGGTTACATAGGGGAATTACAGAAATTTTCCCTAATCAATTAGACTCTGAAAATATTACCGACAATTTAATGCAACTTTTGTTGAAAAGCGATGCCAAAGGCACGCCGCGTGATCGCCCTTTAAGGATAAAATTAGGGATTGATCCTACTGGTACAGATTTACACTTAGGTCATAGTATTCCATTTCGTAAGCTAAGAGCATTTCAAGATCAAGGACATACCGCCGTTGTAATTATAGGAGATTTTACTGCTCAAATTGGTGATCCTACAGGAAAAGATAAAGTTAGAAAACAGTTAACCGCCGAAGACGTTAAACAAAACGCCGAAACTTATCTTCAGCAATTACGCCCCATTTTAGACTTTGATACTCCCGATCGCCTTGAAATAAGATACAATTCCGAATGGTTATCTAGTCTTAATCTTGCCAAAATTCAAGAATTATTAGCTACCATGACAGTGCAACAAATGTTAGCTAAAGAAGGTTTCAATAATCGCTACACCCAAGAAACCCCGATTTATCTTCATGAATTTCTTTATCCTTTAATGCAGGGTTATGACTCTGTGGCTGTAAATGCAGATGTAGAATTAGGTGGTACAGATCAAAAATTTAACATCGCCGTTGGTAGAGATTTACAAAAATATTTCGGACAAAAACCTCAATTTGGCGTTTTATTACCGATTTTAATTGGCACTGATGGAGAGCAAAAAATGTCGAAATCTCTTAATAATTATGTTGGCTTAAAAGAGGATGCTCTATCAATGTATTCTAAACTTGAAAAAACACCCGATTCTCTTCTTGCTAATTACTTTGAATTATTAACAGATTTATCCTTACAAGAAATTCCTGAAAATCCCAGAGAAGCCCAAAAATTATTAGCAGTGGAAGTAGTTTCTCAATATCATGGCAAAGAAGCGGCTTTAACTGTACAAAAAACAGCATTAGAACTTATTAGCAATCAAAATCTTGCTAATGCCGAAGCTGTACCCGAATTTTCTTTAAATAACGTCGAATTTCCAGCCAAATTATTCTATATCCTCAATGTCAGTGGTTTAGTTAATAGTAGTGGTGACGGTAGAAGGCAAATTCAAGGCGGTAGTGTTCGTTTAGATGGCGATCGCATTAATGATCCTAATTTCACTATCGAAAACTCTTTGGAATTAGCAAATAAAATTTTACAAGTGGGCAAGAAAAAATTTATTCGTTTAATATCATAATCATTAAATGATATAGATATTTATCTGTCTATTGTAAAATATTCAATAAACATCTACAACAATTAAAAATAAAATCAATTTAAGGCAATAAATTATCAATTTTAATTATCATTGCCTACTGTTTATTGTCCACTGCCCATTTTTTGACATTTTCAAGATAGAATAATCAAGGATAAACTTGCATAGCAGTAAATCACATTAGATAATATATTATTGTTGATTATAGATAGAGAGAAAATGAATGAGTCAAGAACCAGAATTAGATATTGACTACATAGAAAAATTACAAACAGGGATTCCGGGATTTGATTTTTTAGCAGAAGGCGGATTACCAAAAGGTAGAGCGACACTCATTTCAGGTACTGCAGGAAGTGCAAAAACGGTATTTGCTTCACAATTTTTGGTAGAAGGAATAAAAAAAGGAGAAAACGGAGTATTTGTAACCTTTGAAGAACCTCCTCTAGCTATTAGAAGAAATATGTCAGGTTTTGGCTGGAAAATACGAGAATGGGAACAAAATAGACAATGGGCTTTTGTCGATGCCTCACCTCAACCCGGAGAAAGACCGATGGTTACAGGAGAGTATGATTTAGGTGCATTAATTGCCAGAATTGAATATGCCATCAGAAAATATTCCGCCCAAAGAGTCTCTCTTGATTCTTTAGGAGCAATCTTTAGTCATTTAGCCGATAGTGCACAAGTGAGAAATGATTTATTTCGATTAGCATCAGCCTTACGAGAATTAAAAGTAACCGCAATTATGACGGCGGAAAGGACTCAGGAGTACGGAGATATTAGCCGTTATGGAGTTGAGGAATTTGTGGCTGATAATGTGGTAATTTTGCGTAACGTTTTAAATGACGAAAAGCGTCGTCGCACGATAGAAATTTTAAAATATCGTGGCACAGATCACCAGAAAGGAGAATATCCCTTTACAATTATTCCTCGCCAAGGAGTCGTAGTTGTGCCTTTAAGTGCCATTGAATTAGAACAACATTCATCAAATATTCGTATAACTTCAGGTAGTGAAGAATTAGATAGAATGTGCGGGGGTGGATTTTTTCGAGACTCAATTATTTTGGTATCGGGAGCAACGGGTACGGGTAAAACCCTGATGGTAACTGAATTTATGGCAGGTGGAGTCCAAAATAATGAACGTTGTTTAGTATTTGCCTTTGAAGAAAGCAGGGAACAATTATTTAGAAATGCTACTGGTTGGGGAGTTGACTTTCAACAGATGGAAAAAGATGGCAAATTAAAAGTTGTTTGTCGTTATCCTGAAACTACAGGATTAGAGAATCATCTCATAAATATGAAAGAAACCATCAAAGAATTTAAACCGAATCGAGTAGCGGTAGATAGCCTTTCCGCCCTAGAAAGAGTCTCTAATCTTAAAGGTTTTCGTGAATTTATTATCGGCTTAACTTCCTTCATTAAACAACAAGAAATTGGAGGATTATTTACTTCTACCACTCCTACTTTATTAGGAGGCTCATCTATTACTGAAGCTCATATTTCTACCATTACTGATTCAATTATTTTATTACGTTATGTGGAAATGTATGGGGAAATGCGTAGAGGCATAACAGTATTAAAAATGAGAGGTTCAATGCACGACAAAGATATTAGGGAGTTTACCATTGATCATGGTGGTATGCACATTGGACATCCTTTCCGTAATGTTACTGGTATTTTAGCTGGTACACCTATGTACACAACGCAAACAGAAGTTGAGCGTCTTAGTAATTTATTTGATGAATAGAAAAATATTAATGATTAATTAACAAAACATAGCAATCTTACTATGTGACTTGTGAGTTTTTTAAAGGTTTACCTATCAGTGGTCAGTTTTTAAGTATAGTGAGATTTACATATTTATTTTTTAATTTTTAAAATTGTCTATAAATGATTGAAATATTGCTTATGTAAGGATAAATATCATTGAGCTAAATAATTATAAATCTCAAAAAAAATAAATTTAAAATCAATTGTTATTTAAAAATTATTAATGTTTATTACTATCATTCATTGCCTATTACCTGACTTCTAAAAGAAGTTTATTAGAAATTAACCTTGAATCAAAAATTATTATTATCCATAACTATGACTTTAGATGTAATTTCCATTGAACCCAAACAAGGACAAAAACCAGAATTTGTATTTGTATTGTTGCACGGTTGGGGATCTAATTATCATGATTTAACAGCTCTTACTTCCATGTTAAATTTGCCCTCTTGTTTATATTTATTTCCCAATGCACCTTATCCTCATTATCAAGTACCAGATGGTAGAGCATGGTATGCTTTAGAAAATGACAATGAAGGTATAGAAGCCAGTTTAAATCAACTTTATCAATGGTTACTATCCTTAGAAGATAGAACAGAAATTCCTCTTTCTAAAACAATTATCGGTGGTTTTTCTCAAGGGGGAGCAATGAGTTTAGATGTGGGCTTACAATTACCTGTAGCTGGAGTAGTTAGTTTAAGCGGTTATTTACATTTCAAACCCACCCCTGATAGAAATCCTTTCCCCCCTACTTTTATTTCCCATGGAAGACTTGATGCCGTTGTACCCATTAATACAGCCCAAGAGGCAAAAAATAAATTAGAAGCAGTGGGGGTTAAGGTGGAATATAAAGAATTTGACATCACCCATGAAATTATCCCCGCTCAAATACACTTAGTCAGAGATTTTGTATTAAAGTCAATCAATTTATAATCTCTATTTCTTTTTTGCCTTTTGTTATAAGCTAAAACCTATTTAACTTGTATTGTTAAAAATTAGTAAAAAATTTCAAAAACTTTTAGCTATTGCTTACCTTCACCTGCAAACTTACCTAAGTTTGATCTAAAAATAGGTGATAACCGACTTTCATTGACGAGCTGATAAGAAGATTATATTTTTTGTAAAGGAATAAAATTCTCTCGCAAATTTACAAATATTAGAAGTTTTTCTACCATTCTACTTGTGCACTTGTTTTGTCTTCATCATTTTTTTTCTGTCAAACAAAGGTAAACTTAGATGCGTCTGAGCTTATAATGAAGTTTATCAACAAAGTTAGTTAATTATGAAAGTAAAAGCTGCCGTTGCCTTAGAAGCTGGAAAACCTCTCGTCATCGAAACTGTAGATTTACAACCGCCTCAAGCAGGAGAAGTTTTAGTAGAAATAAAAGCGACAGGAATTTGTCATACTGATGCTTATACTTTATCAGGAAAAGATCCAGAAGGTTTATTTCCTAGCATCTTAGGTCATGAAGGGGCAGGAATTGTAGTAGAAGTAGGTAAAGACGTTAAAAGTCTTAAAGTTGGCGATCATGTAATACCTTTATACATACCAGAATGCCGAGAATGTGAATATTGTCTCAGTTTTAAAACTAATCTTTGCCAAGCTATTCGAGTTACTCAAGGTAAAGGTTTAATGCCTGATGGTAGCAGTCGTTTTTCCCTCGGTGGTAAACCTTTATATCATTATATGGGTACTTCTACCTTTGCTAATTATACTGTTGTGCCAGAAATTGCCTTAGCCAAAATTCGTAAAGATGTACCTTTTGAAAAGGTTTGTTATATTGGTTGTGGTGTTACTACTGGTATTGGGGCGGTGATTAATACTGCTAAAGTGGAAGTTGGTGCTAACGTTATTGTTTTTGGTTTAGGTGGTATCGGTTTAAATGTTATCCAAGCCTCGAAAATGGTTGGTGCAAATATGATTATCGGTGTGGATATTAATCCTACCAAAAAAGCGATCGCCGAAAAATTTGGTATGACACATTTTGTTAATCCTCAAGAAGTCGAAGGAGATTTAGTCGCCTATTTAGTTGACTTAACCAAAGGAGGTGCAGATTATAGTTTTGAATGTATCGGTAACACCAAAGTTATGCGTCAAGCCTTAGAATGTTGTCATAAAGGCTGGGGAGTTTGTACTATTATAGGAGTTGCTGGTACAGGAGAAGAAGTAAGTACAAAACCTTTTCAGTTAGTTACTGGTAGAGTTTGGAAAGGTAGTGCTTTCGGTGGAGCTAGAGGGCGAACTGATGTACCAAAAATTGTTGATTGGTATAAAGAAGGAAAAATTAATATTGATGATTTAATAACTCACGTGATGCCTTTAGAAGAAATTAACACTGCTTTTGATTTAATGCACGAAGGAAAATCTATTCGTAGTGTCGTAACATTTTAACTTTAACTTCAATGTCACAAAAACTCCTACCCCTAGTTTTCGACAAAAAAATAGATTCTAAAGAGCTAAATAGGTATTCCAATTGAAATGTACCTGAGTTTGACATAAAATTTTCGATGAAGGTGGGAGACAGGAGACAAGAGATAGTAGTAAGAATTGACTCAAACTTATTTTACATTGATTGTCTCTACAATATCTATTAAGTATTTTTGTTCTAATATTGAGTTCTCAGTCAAAGTTGACTTAAATGACTATATAGGTGACTGCTTCAATAATTCTTTTTATTGTTTCTTATTAGCTACATAATGACGTATAAATATGAGATACAAAAGAAACTTTGAATAAATTTATCTGATAACTTGCATAAAAGACTAAATCGTTACTGATAAGTAGATAAGAAGAAAAAAGATTTAGTACAAAATTATGCAATAAATCAATTAAGGATGGACTTATATACTTTATTAACACCACCTTTTGAAAGTTTAGTTAAAGAAATTCATGCCGTTAATCATTCATGGAAATTAGCATCCGATGAAATATTTAATAATGAACATTTTTTAGCTAAATCTTTAAGAGATTTAAAAGTAAGATTACAAGTAAAACTTTTAAGAAATTATGCTCCTAATTTTGTTTATTTAGTAGAGGATAAAGAAACAGAATCAGAGGAAGAACTTTATAGTTTGCAATTGATTTCTAATGTAGGTAATTATCAAGATGCCGCCCATTTACCTGTCAGAGCGGCAAAGGAAGTTTTATCTTTAGAAGAAATCAATAAATTTTCAAAAAATAATCAATCTTAATCAATAAAATATCAAATTATGCTCAATTTTTTCTTAACTATATCTAATTATTTAGGATGGTTTTTAATCTTTCTTGCTGGGATTTATTTTTACATGATTGAAAATAACGATATAAAAAAATATCAAACAAAAGATTCTCAATTAATTAGTAAAGTTATTGATTTTTTAGAAAATGAAAAAAAACAAAATACAAAAATTATTAACCTCAAAGATTGCAATAAAGATATTAAAGAATGGATATTCAAACACTTAAAAGGTAATAATGAAGGATCAATATTTACTCCAAAGCTAGAAAATAATTATTATATTCTTTCATCTTATCCTAGCTTATTAAGTAATTCTGTCCCTCGTAGCCCTGTTTATTATGCACCAACTTTATTAACAGCATTAGGTATTTTAGGCACTTTTTTAGGAATCTTTTTAGGTTTACAAGAAATAGGGATAAGTGGAATTAATAACACACAATCATTATTAGATTCTTCCACTAAATTATTAGAGGGAATGAAAACAGCTTTTTCTACTTCTTTAGCTGGAATGAGTGGTGCTATTTTTATGATGGGATATTTAGCAAAAGGAGCAAAATCAAGACAAAAAATTCGTAATGATTTAAGGCTAAAACTCAGTAAAATTGCTTTTCTTGAATCACCTCAAAAGTTACTATCAAGATTAGATAATTCTTCTATGGAAGACGTTGCACAAAATTTAGAAATAGCTGCAAATAATCTTTCTTCTCTCGGTGATTTAACTCCTGAAAATATCGCTTTAGCAATTCAAAAAGCCATTATTTCTGATGAGAGTATTTTAATCAAACAATTACAGTTACAAACTCAAAGTCTTGATGGTTTAAGTAACTTAACACCTGAAAATATTGCTTCAACTATCCAAAAAGTTATTGCTTTAGAAAAATCAGTTATTTTTGCAGAATTACAGAAACAAAATGATTATTTACAACATCTTACCCCTGCAAATATTCAACAAGTAGTTAGAGATGCGATCGCCATTGAAAAGGTTGCTATTGTTGAAGAATTACAAGCACAAAATCGCTATTTACAAAATCTTACACCTGTTACCATCGCCAATGTAATTCAACCTTTAGTAAAACCAATTCAGGAAGAATTAACGGCTTTAAAACAAATACAAATCGAGCAAGAATCTACCATACAATCATTAATCAAACAGTTACGCAACGAATTAATTGAGCCAGTAGTGCAAAGATTGGATCAAAGTGCTAAACTCACAGAAGAAGCATCCCTCGCCGTCAGAGAATTGAAAGACGAGTTAGGCGGTATTGCGGAAAGTTTATCAGGTGCAGTAAAAACTATCCAAGAATTTCAACGAGATACCCTCATTAAATTGCAGGAATTTGCCCAAAGTTTACAGCAGATTTTAAATCAATTTAGTGGTGACACCAAAGATGTTTTACAACAGGTAGCCGAAGAAATCAATAACGCCGTTGCTGAAAGTATAACTGGCATGGAAGCCCAGAGAAAAGCCTTTGAAGAAAGTGCTAATTCTGCCGCCAATACTTTTAGAGGAATTCGGGAAGATTTACAGGAGGCTTTAACCACTCAGGCAACCCAACAAAAAGAAATGTTAGAAGGGGTGAAAAATTCCACTGAAAGCATTTTAGAAAAAACAACGATTGCTTTTACTCAACAAACAGAAACTATAAAAAATGTGGGAGAAGAAGCATCTCAATTAATGAGTCAAGCCAAAGAAAATCTCCTTGAAACTCTCAAAAATATTGATACTATTTTAGATCAAACTCGCATTACTTTGCAGGAAGAATTAGAAAGATTTAGACTGGAATATCAAGTATCTTTAACGGAATTTTTTACCCAACAAAATAACTTATTAGAGGAAACTTTAGGCAAACAAAAAGAAGGTTTAGCAGAAGTTGTTAACAATTTACAAACTACTTTTAAAGAAGAAGCAGAAATGAGAAAAGAGTTAAGTCATGAAGTTAATCAAAGTTTAGGAAAAATTCAAGAAACGGTGAAAATAGTTAATAACTTAGTTAACGTTGTCGGTATGAATTCTAGTGAAAGATTTGCTCAACTTCAAGAATTAGCTTATACCATCGGTAATGAAGCTCAAAAAGTTGAAAATAGTTATCAAAAAATGAATGAAAAAGTTAATAATAATGTGGAAGTAATGACTAATAAATTTGAAGAGACTATCACGAAAATTGTAGAAGAATTTAATCAACTTTCTACTAACACTAATACTCAAATTAATAATTATTTGACTAATGCTAGTAATAGTTATAATGAGAGTTTCAATGATGCGGACAAAGCAATGGCTAATATTTGTAGTAAATTAAGTTATACTTCCCATGGTTTAATGAATGTTGCTGAATATTTAGTCGCTTCTGTTAATGATTTAAAGCAAAATAATCTGAGTAATAACTAATAACATTATCAGTTGGGTTAATAAACAAACTCAACCAAAATATTGACTAACTTATCATTAATACAAGAGGGAAAATGAGCGAATTTTTAGAATACGAAACCGAAGAAGAATTACTAGAAGAGCAAGATTCTGGAGTATGGTTATCCGTAGGAGATTTAATGTCGGGATTATTGATGTTTTTTGCCCTCTTATTTATCGCTGTTTCCGCCCAATTAGTAGAATATGATAATATCATCAAAAAAATTCCATTAGCTATTATTCAAAAAACTAAAGAAATTCCGGGTATTGGAGATAGTATAAAAGTTGATCCTAATGGTGATTTAAGTTTAGATGATAAAATTTTATTTGACGAAGGAAAAGCTATCTTAAAACCTCAAGGTAAACGTTTTTTAAAAGATTTTATTCCCCTTTATGCTGATACTATATTTAGTGACGAAAGATTTGATAATCAAGTTTCAAGAATTATTATAGAAGGGCATACTAGCTTAAAAGGCTCACAAAAAGATAACATGGAATTAAGTTTTCAACGAGCATTAGCAGTAACAGAATATATTGATACAATTAATTTTTCTAATCAAGATAAATTTAGAAAAAAATTGTTAGCCGCAGGAAGAGGAAATATTGATGCAAATAAAGCATTTGATGATCCAAAAGATAGAAAAGTGATGTTTCGTTTTCAATTTAAAAGAGAAGATTTAGGACAAGTATTTAAGAATAAAGTTAAGGATAAAAATAATAATTGATTATGGCATTTTTTACCGCTAAATTTCAACCTTTAGAATTTCAAAAACCTGAGCCTAAAGAATTATTTAAACTAGGTTATGGTATTCAAGGAGAAATAATAATACCTCCTCCATTACCTAATGGTATCGAATTTGATAAAAATAAAAAAGTTAGAAATATTGATCAAATTATTAATGAGATAGAAAATAATAATTTAGAAAATATTAGTTTATTAGAATGGGTTTATTGCTTATTTAGTAAACATAGTTGGGATATAGAAAATCCGAATAAAAGTTTACCAACTTCTCAAAAAATTTGGAAATTTACCAAAGAATCTGATGCCCTTAAATTGCGTTTATTTTGGCGTTTAGTTTTATATACTTTTAACCCCAATGAAAAAATTTTACCATTTTCTTTAGCGGATACTTGTCCTAGTTTTGAACCTCAAACAGAATTTGATAAGTCATTAATTAAAATTCTTAACTTACTTATTAAAAATGCTTATAAAGAATTAGCCGAAATTTGCTTAAATAAACTTATACAACCCGATAAATTATTAACCCAATACTCTTTACCCTATAAAATAAATATTGATGATAATTTAACTTTAGTAGAAGCGATACAATTATCTTTTCCCTTAGCCTTAAAAACTATTCAAAATATTAATGAAAAACAAATTAATTTTTTAATCGAAACCTTAAATATATTATCTCCTTATCCCCAATTAAAAACAGTAGAAAATCTATTAAATAATATTTCTGCTGATGTTGGTGGTAAATATCCAAAATTGGTGAATTGGCTTAAAAATAATTATGGTTTAACAGGTAATAACTCTCGTTGGAATCAGTTATCAATTGAAGCTAAAAAGGCTTTAAAACAATGGATTGGTGCGGTAAATTATCGTGATTTTGAAAAATTAGTTGATTTAATAATTAATCGTTTAAATTTAGAAGATTGGGAAATAAGGCAATTAAGAAATAGAAAAGTTTTTTGGTCTAATTATACTGATAGATTTGATAGAATTAGAATTTTATTACCTGCTTCTTCCATACAAATTGTAGGAAATAATATTAATCAAGAAGATATAACTTCATTAATTTATGATGGTAGTGAAGCCACTGAAGTTTGTATTTTCGATTTTGATAAATGGTTTATTGTAGAATTTTTTAGAGGAAAAGGAAGTGAAACCAGAATTTTTCCTAAAAGTAACGAATTGGAAAATTTATTTTTTAATAGTGATGATATTTCTCTTAAACAATTAAGAAGTTTATCTATAGCTAGAAATAATGTACATGATCATCGATATTGTTGGCAAAGTGATTGTGAAACACTTTTAAGAAGTAAAAATATTTTACCGAATCAAGGTACTAGATATTTTAAAATTGTAGAGCGTCAGCCCGGATTTCCTTATAATTTTAATTCAGGGATGCCACCACTAAAACAAAGCCAGATTAATGATAGAAATAGACAATTAATTGATTGGAAAAGAGACATTCAACAGTTAGAAGCAGAAGCAAAAAACAAAATATTTTGAGCTTTCACCCAATGTTAACTTAGATTTTATATATTCTTAACTTTTATCAATTATTTTGATTCTGAAAACCACATTATATTCAGAGGAATCAATTTTGTTGATAATTATTTTACTGATTTCTAAAATTACTTTCATAGCAATATTATTACTGTTGATTGGTGACTTTTTTTCAACTTTTTTATATCATGTTCCTGAACATATTTTTGGCAAATTTCACTCCTTAATTCATCATAGTAACAATCGCAGTTTTTTACATTATGCCGTTTTAACAAAAAATCCTTTAGTATTGTTAGATGGAATATTAGGTGCTTTACCTTACTTTATTTTTGCACCTTGGCTATGGCAAATATCGCCCATGGGAACTGTTTTAGGGTTAATATTAGGGGAATTACACGTTATTTGGCGACACGTTTGCGTTATGAAATGGAAAACTCCCGCCGTTATTTTAAAAATTTGTAATTTTCTGATGATAACAACTCCAGAGCGTCATTGGTTACACCACAAAGATGCGAAAGTTGCCTTTGGAGATATTTTCAATTTTTTTGATCCTCCTGCTCAAGTTTGGTTTAAGATTCTTTTATCTTTTAAATATAAATGGCGACACTCTTGGAAATAACAACTAACAGGATTAATAATTAGGGGTTGCTGAAAAGAGGAATAAAATTAGAAAAACGAATAAGTAATTCAAACCTTATTTTTTCTTTAAGAGATCTTAATTCTTTCATACTTTCATTCAGCAATACTAATTATTTTACCACTAATAATTTTTTATAAGCAGTAAATAAATTTTTTATTTAGTTGTCTTTTTAGCAGTAGTTTTTCTGGTAGTAGTCGTTTTTTTCGTAGTAGTTTTTTTTGCGGTTGTTGTCTTTTTAGTCGCAGTTTTTTTAGTGGGAGTTTTATCTTGTAAAAGTAATAAAGCCTTCTCTAAATTCATACTTTCTACGGTTTCACCTTCTGGTAATTTGACATTAGTTTTACCATGTTTAAAATATACCCCATAAGGACCTTGATAAATATTCACTGGTTCATTATCATCAGGGTGTAATCCCAATTCTTTGAGTGCTGCTTTTGTCGTTGCACCTCTTCTTCCTCTTGTGGTTTTAGGTTGTGCTAATAATTCTAATGCACGTTCAAGAGAAATAGTTAAGACATCATCTTCTTTTTTCAAGGAGCGATACTCTTTGCCCTCTGTACCTTGATCATGGACAACATATGCCCCAAAACGTCCTAAACTGGTTTTTATCGGCTTTCCTGTTTCTGGATGTTCCCCTAATGTGCGAGGTAAAGTTAAGTAACCGATCGCCATTTCTAAAGTAATATCTTCAGCATTAACACCTTTAGGGAAAGAAGCTGTTTTGGGTTTTTTAGCTTTGCCTTGGGGTGTATCTCCTAATTGTACATAAGGACCATAAGTGCCGATTAACAAATAAATAGGATCTTGTGTTTCAGGGTGAATTCCCAATATAGGTGGTCCTTCTACTTTTTGTTTCAATAATATTTCTATTTGTTTAGGATCGAGATCTGAAGGGGTAAGATCGGCGGGAATAGAAGATTTTACAACTTCATCACCGTAATTTGCTTCAAAATAAGCCCCAAACTTGCCTATTTTCACGGTAACGTCAAGATTCTCTAATTCTATGGCTTTTGCTGTTTGAGGATCAATGTCTGTTTCTCTCACCTTCACCTGATTTTGTAAGCCATTTTCTCCTCGATAAAATTTATCTAGGTAAGGCAACCATTTTTCATTACCTGAAGCGATGTCATCAAGACTCTGCTCCATTTTTGACGTAAACTTAGTATCAACTAACTCAGCAAAATTTTTTTCTAATAAAGAAATAACGGCGAAGGCAGTAAAAGTTGGTATTAGTGCTTTATTGCGTAATTGAGCATAACCTCTATCAACGATCGTACCAATAATACTAGCATAAGTACTTGGTCGCCCTACCCCTTCACTTTCTAATGTTTTGACTAAAGATGCTTCCGTATAACGGGTGGGAGGTTGAGTTTCATGGTTAAGTACATCTAATTGTTTACATTTAGGCTTATCACCTTTTTGCAAGTTAGGTAAAATTACCTCTTGATTTTCTAACGCTGCTTCAGGATCATCACTACCCTCTACATAGGCTCTAAAAAACCCAGCAAAATCGATTCTTTTTCCTGAAGATCGAAAAATTGCGTCTTCTACGGCGATATTTACCACAATTTGGGTTAATTTAGCATCTGCCATTTGACAGGCTACCGTGCGTTTCCAAATTAAGTCATATAACCCTAATTCCTTATCTCTCAATCCTGTTTCTTTCGGAATTCTAAAAGTACTACCAGCAGGGCGTATGGCTTCATGGGCTTCTTGTGCCCCCTTAGCTTTAGTTTTATATTGTCTTGGTTGAGGACTTAAATATTCTCTACCATACATTTCCTCTACACAACTACGAGCAGCGGCGATCGCTTGATCGGACAAATGTACCGAGTCAGTTCTCATGTAGGTAATATAACCATTTTCATAAAGACTTTGAGCAATGCGCATAGTATCTTTTGCACCTAATCCCAGTTTACGGTTAGCTTCCTGTTGTAAAGTTGAGGTAGTAAAAGGAGGGGAGGGCTTACGGATAGTAGCTTTTTCTTCGGTATCGGTTACTTCCCATGTTTTGCCTTTCAAACAAGCTTTTAATTCTGTAGCTTCTTGTTCATTTAGTACAATTACTTTCTTGTTTTTGATTAATTTTCCCGTTTTAGGATCAAAATCGCTACCATTTGCCAGTTTTTGACCTTTTAAAGTAGTTAATTTCCCTTCAAAGTCAGTTTTGTCATGGTTAAGTAATGCTTTTAAATCCCAATACTGAGCTTCCTTAAATGCTCTTCGTTCTCTTTCTCGTTGTACTAATAAACGTACGGCGACAGATTGTACTCTACCTGCTGATAATCCTGCCGCAATTTTTTTCCATAGTAGAGGCGAGAGAGTATAACCCACAAGGCGATCGAGAATACGTCGTGTTTCTTGGGCGTGTACTAAATTTTCATCAATGTCACGACAGTTATTCAAGGCTTTTTGAATGGCATCTTTAGTAATTTCGTGAAAAACCATACGCTTGATAGGCACTTTAGGCTTTAATAGCTGTAATAAATGCCAACTAATACTTTCCCCTTCTCTATCTTCATCGGTTGCTAATATTAATTCATCAGCAGATTTTAAGGCTTGTTTCAACTGTTGAACTGTTTTATTTTTACCTTTAGGAATAACATAGATAGGCTCAAAATTATTCTCAATATTAACTCCTAATCTTGCCCAATCAAACTGTTTGTATTCAGCTGGAATTTCTTCAGCAGAGGAAGGTAAATCTCGAATATGCCCCATAGATGCCTCTACCTGATAATCTTTGGGCAGATAGTTACGGATGGTTTTGGCTTTGGTAGGTGATTCAACGATGACTAAAGTTGACATAGAATATTATTAAGGTCTCTCTTTTGCTACTATATATACTTTAACTATTTAGCGCAATTAAGATCTAAATAATACTCTCCGAATCAATTAGAGATTAGGAAAAACATTTTCATTATTCCTAAAGTTATCCTCCCAGTAATACCTGCTAAAATATTATGATTGAAAAATTGTACATTTTCTAGTCTTTTTCAAATTCATTTACTAAACCAGAAAATGTTGATATTAGATATTTTGTCTAATTAGTAAAATTAGACAAAATCACACACCAAAAAAGAAAGCCTAAACTGACTGTGGAAAAATGTTGTGGGAATAAGATTTTTATCGATTGACGAGAAATTTTTTGACTCAAAATAATAGTAATAATAACACCGAAAAGTAGGGTAATTCCTTGTAAAAATGTAATTACCGCCGGATGAGCTACAAGAATTGGTAAATTACTACCATTTAAACCAAAAGTTGCCCAAGTTACTGGTAAAATTCGTCCTGCTTCCCCTAAACCAAGATGTAAATAATAGGCTAAATTCCCACATAACGCTAAAGGTAAATAACCATAGGCTAATTCCGTAAAACCACGAAATTGCATATTTTTTCTTTGACAAATTAACCGAATTATTACATATCCCAAAAAAGGTAATATCATAGGCACAATTAAAACGGCGATCGCGAATACCGAATGTATCCAAAATTTAGTTAAATCTAAGCCTAAACGGAGAATAAAATTGATTTCGGGCAATTTATGCAGAAAAACAGCATTTAAGAGCAAAAATAATAAAGCCACTTCAGAAGTGCGAGGTTGATGAGTTGTCCATAATTCAATAGCTGGAGGGCGCAGATTGACGGTAACAGAGCGATGTGGACAGGCTTTTAAACAAGTCATACATAACACACAATCTCGATTATCTTGTAATTGGGCAGGATGAGAATATAAAGGGCAACCGAGGGTTTCTAATCCTTCACCTTTTTGCACTCCACCTTTATAACATTGATAAGTAGTACATTCTGCCGAACAAGTTCCCTGTTGTGCTCGTAATTCTGTCATGGAAAGTTTGGCAAACATACCATTCATGCCACCAATAGGGCAAAGATAACGACACCAAAAACGTCTTTCAAATATAGCTGAACATATCATTGCTCCTGCTGTGATTAATAGCAATAGCCAAGCAGAAAGATAAGCAGTGTTAGGCAAATCCCACAATTCTTCCCATAATATAATAAGGGTGAAAAGTGTAAATAAAAACCATCCTCCCCATTTTTCCGCTTCTTGTCGAGGCCATGATTTCAGTTGTCGAGGAAATAGCCACAAAGAAATTTTTTGCGTCACTTCTCCGTAAATCATAAAAGGACAGAAAGAACACCACAATCTACCGACAAAGGGAAAAGAGATTAAAATTAAAGGCCACCACCATGCCCAAAAAAGATTAAGAGCAAAGTTTTCCTGACGATTTTGAGGGGCTAAAAACAAAATTCCGACAACTAAAGCAAAAAGTATTAAAGTAAAACCGTAATTGATGCGATCTGGATACCAGCTACTTCGGAGAAAGCTACGCAATTTTGGATAGGCATTTAGTAAATTAAAACGAAATTGTTGCTTTTTATTTCGGGATTGCCAAATAATTTCTTCTGTTAATTCATTGCAACCTGAAAGTTGTACGATCGCTCTTTCAATGAGGTTTTCTAATTCTCGTAAATTGTTAGGAAAATCATAACCTTGAAGACGGCGTAATGCTTCGGGTGTTATTTTGGGTTTATTAACTCTTTGGTTTCGGGAAATTAAACTTATATAATAGTTCGCTTGATCTTCTAAATCCGCTTTTCTCACTCGTAAAGGAGGCACTTTGATTAAGTGGGTGGCGGCGTTATTAATAGTAGAAATGGCTTTTTCATTGATAAATATTAAACGGGCTTGACAAGTTTTTACTGAATTATTAGCATTTTCAGAACGATTAACAGGGGTATAAGTTTTATTTTTTAATAGTTGTAAGATGTCATCGTTTAATTCTGGGGGTAAATCTTGAATATTATTAAAAATTAGAGTACCCTTTCCTAATGCTTCAATTAAACCTAATTTTCCTCCCGCCCGTCCAAATAATTCTGCACCACTGGCTTGTAATTTTCCACAATTAACTTTGATAATTGGCTCTCGACGATAGGGTGAACTATAATGAATTAAGGCGGCAAGATTATCTTTTTCTAATCCTTGTTCACCAAAAATAACTACAGGTTGACAATCTTCGGTAGCGTTTTTTACCTGTTGTCGTAGCCTCACGGCATAACGACTTTTACCAATAATTCCTCGTTTTGCTTTAGTAACTAAATATGGACGCAATACAGTTTGTCTTTCTTGTTCAAAACTCAGTTGAGAAGATAAATCAGCGACTTCTTGGGCTAATTTTTGAGTAAAGGCTTGATTAATTTGAGGATATTGTGCGACTAATTTTTCAACATTGACTGCGGAGAGATACCAGAATTTCGCTTCTGTAATGGTTTTAATAGTATTTTTTGCTGGTTGTTGTAATAATAATTCTTTAAGATTAATTACCGAACCTGAAAGTAAACTATAATTTCCGTTATTTCTTTGAGTTTGAATTTGACCTTCTTCTAAAATATATACCTTTTCAATGGACTGATTCTCTGAGATTATAATTTCATTTTCCTGAAAAGAAACTTTTTCTAACAAAGATACGATCGCTTTGAGAATTTCATCGGGTAAGATACCGATAGCTGTAGATTCTTTTAACCAAGTCACCAACTCAGGAAATGTTTTCATTGGCACAATTACTTATTGATAATTTTATTTATTACTTATTACTTATTAGTTACTCAACCCGGTGGCCATTGCATTTGGCGATCGCCTAAAATATGTAAATGAAGATGATCCACAGTTTGCCCTCCATCCTTACCGTTATTGATTACTACTCGATAACCATTACTTAAATGAGCTTCTTCAGCAACCTTTTTTACAGTTAATAGTAAATGCCCTAACAATAATTGATCTTCATTTTCGCCACTGTCAATACATTTAAGAGGTTTTTTAGGAATTACAAGAATGTGAGTTGGTGCTTGAGGATTAACGTCTTTAAAAGCCAAGCATAAATCATCTTCATAAACGATGTTAGCTGGAATTTCTCGGCGGATGATTTTAGCAAAAATAGTTTCACTCATAAATTAAATTTTTAGTGGTATTTATTCAATTAATTAAACATTATAAATTATACATTTTTCTATACCCTAATAACCAATTAGCTATAGTAGCTCGACGAGTTTGAGTCGGTCCAAATTCACCGATTTTATAACCTTTAAAACCTAATTCTTCCTTTAAAAGTTGTTTATTTTCAGGAGAAATAGAACGAGTTAACTTTACGTTAGGAGGACGATTTGTAATAAAATTTGGAGGCTCTGGATATTCTTCTCCCCAAGACTTTTCTACCTGAGAAACATCCCATTTTTCGTTAAGAGAATCATAACGATAACCTAGGTGATACCACACTAATTTATTAACAACATCATCTTCTAATTCTCCGTTAATAATTTGCCAAATAGTATCATCATTAAGAGGTGGTAAATTATCCAACATACATTAAAAATTTGAAAAAAATAAGAACATTAAATTATTAATTAGGAGGTTATGAAAAAGTTTTTTTGGTGAAAGTAGAAGATAGGAGAAATATTTATAAATAAAAATATTCGACTCATTATTAATTATTAATTTATTTTTCTAAATCACTCAAATTAAAGAGAAAAGGCACATTGCCACCATTGCCGCCACCATTAGTAACTAATACTTTGGGCATTTGTGCACCTCCTTCTTTCCATGCCTCAATGGCTTCTTTTTGTAATACCAGTTTTCCACCCTGATTACTAAGAGTTTCGGCTAATAATCTTTGAGCTTCGGCTCTACCTTTAGCACGGTTAATATCAGCTTGGGCTTGTTGTTCGGCTTCTTGAGCAATATAAACAGCCCGTTGTGCCCGTTGTTCAGCGATTTGTTTTTCTTCGACAGCCCTAGCAAATTCAGGAGAAAAAGCTAAATCAACTACACTGGTGTCTAAAACAATAATACCGTATTTTTCGAGACGAGTAATCAGAGCATTATCAAAATCATCTTTTAACTCTGTACGTCTGGTAATGGCTTCTTCTACGGTACGTTTAGCGGCAGCAACCTTAAATGATTCTTGAGTTTGGGGTGCAATAATTTTAGCTACAATATTTTGTAAAGTTCCTTGTGTTCTTCTTATTTCTACCACTTTTAAAGGATCGAGACGAAAATTAATCGCAAAACTTGCGGATAAATCTTGTAAATCTTTTGTTGAACTTTGAGCAGGTACGGCAAATTTCTGTACAGTTACATCATAAACATCCACGTTAGATACGAGGGGCGGTTTGAAGTGAATACCCTCTAATAAGACACTATCTTGAGCTTTCCCTAAAACACTCAATACTCCAGCTTGTCCAGGATTGATAATAATAAAAGAATTAAAACCGACGAATACCAATAAAGCGGCTAAAATTCCCGCAATCAAATTAGTAATACTGGTGTTTGCTTGACGATCCAATTGTTTAAACTCCTAAAAGTTCGATAAATACAGATTAATTCTAACATTACCTGAGTTTCGTTTTTTATTAGGAGAGATGGAGAAAAGGAGAAGAGGAAAAAATATGTATTATTATCTTCTACCTTTATTAATTATTAATTATTGATTGTTAATTGTTAATTAATTGTTTATGATCTGTTTTTTTCAGCCCACACTCTAGTGGATAATCCCCAAATATAAATAAAACCTTCCGCCGCTTTATGATCAAATTTATCATCACCACCATAGGTAGATAAATCGGGACTATATAACGAATAATCTGATCTTCTACCAACAATAGTAGCGTTACCTTTAAAAAATTTAATTCTAACAGTACCACTTACTCGTTTTTGGGTTTCATTGATGAAAGCATCTAAAGCATCTTTGAGGGGGTTATACCACAAACCTTCATAGATTAAACGACTATACATTTCATCCACATGACCTCGTTTATAGTGAGTGACATCACTGGTTAATGTAAGGCTTTCTAAATCTTCATGGGCTTTAACCAAAACTAATAACGCAGGAGCTTCATAAATTTCTCTGGATTTAATTCCTACTACTCTATTTTCAATCATGTCAATTCTACCAAAACCATGATTACCAGCAATTTCGTTAACTTTGGTAACAAGAGCAACAGGAGATAAACCTTCACCATTTATGGCTACGGGAATACCTTTTTCAAATGTAATTTCTACATATTCAGGTTCATTAGGGGCATCAGCAACGGATTTTGTTAAAGCATAGACTTCCTCTGGAGGTTCAGTCATAGGATCTTCTAAAGGTCCTGCTTCAATACTACGCCCTAATAAGTTACGATCAATACTAAAAGGAGAAGATTTTTTAACAGGTGCTTCAATACCGAATTTTTCGCCGTAGGAAATGGCTTCTTCCCGACTCATACCCCATTCTCTAGCGGGGGCTAAAATTTTGATATTAGGATTTAAAGCGGTAATTCCCACATCAAAACGGACTTGATCATTTCCTTTTCCTGTACAACCATGGGCTACTGCATCAGCACCATATTTTTCCGCCGCTTCTACCAACAATTTTGCAATTAAAGGACGAGCTAAAGCCGTAGAAAGGGGATAACGATTTTCATATAACGCATTGGCTTTAATAGCAGGAAACGCATAGTTAACCACAAACTCTTCTGTCGCATCAGCGACTAAAGACTCTACAGCACCACATTTTAAGGCTTTTTCTTGAATAGGACCTAATTCTTCCCCTTGTCCTAAATCTGCCGCTAGGGTGATAACTTCTTTAACCCCCCATTCCTTCATTAGATAAGGAATACAGACGGAGGTGTCAACCCCTCCAGAATAAGCTAAAACGACTTTATTAGCACGACTCATAAAATTTACTCTATTATCGATAGAACTAAGTGGTTATTGTAACAATAAGAGTATTTTTAACCAATTAAAAGTCAAGATTTGCATACTTTTTTTTGATAACCCTGATATTATCTACTATTTACCGTTTGTTTAAGAAAATTTTAAAATTTATATTGACAATTGTTTTTAAGTTCGTTAACATAGAACACGTGAGTCAAATCAAATGGGATTGTAGCTCAGCTGGTTAGAGCGTCCGCCTGTCACGCGGAAGGTCGCGGGTTCGAGTCCCGTCAGTCCCGTCTAATAAATCAATATGTTTATAGTTTATAAAATAATAGTGTTGTACAATAACAGATTATTTGTCATTGGTAACAGATTAGTGTCGTCTTAACAAATTAAATGACGTGATAACCAGTTAATTTCATCTAATTAGGAACTGACGGGACTCGCTTTCAATTCTCAAATAGAATTCTTCCTTGCTCGGAAGTTATTTGCTAACCGCTATAGCAGTACACTTAGATCTTTGTTGCTGGGAGTGCGTCTAGTTTCTATCCCCGTAGATAGTTAGCATCAGGGCAAGTAATTAGCAGGAGCAGAAAGCAAACTTCTAGGAAAAAGTAAACTACTCCTCATTTTCCATAGAACAGAGGTTATGAAAACTGGATCTACGGCACTGTTAATACTATAAACCCTAAAGAAGGTATTTTCTTATTTCAACATACCGTATTCGTTGAGTATCTAAGGATTAAACAACATTGAATAGTTACCTGAGCCATTGCTTACGTCATTGTTTAATAAAATGTAATTGTATAATAGCAAATCATTTTATAATTCTGCTTATGAAACAGGAATTATTTTTTAGTATTAAAGATATATCATTAATTACGGGTTGTTCCCTCCGGCAATTCCAGTATTGGAAGGAGAAGGAGATTATTGTGCCTTTTATTATGGGGACAGGTACGGGAAAGACAATCTACTATTCTTTTGTGGAGTTGGTAGAGGTGTCGGTAATGGTATATATGCTTTCTGTTGGTTTGAATTTAGAGATGGCACAAAAAATCCTCAATGATTTGAGGGAAAAAGAGCCATCATTTACCGATGCGGACTTTAAGAAGCGTTTTATGGTAATTGCTCATGATGGTAGTGTTGAGTTATTGCCTTATCAACGGGAAGATGCGATCGCACTTTTAGAAGAGGGGAAGGCGATCGTGCCTTTGTGGATTGATCAAATTCATCAAAAATTAACAGAGAAGGTGGGTTGAAGTGAGCAAAAATGAATCTCGGTAGTCCTGTAGATGTAGTGATTTGAAAATGATTGGATAATAGTTTCAGAGCAGAAAATCACTACTTGTACACCACTACCATTTGATTTATTATCAATTGATTGCGCTTAATAAATTCCATTTTAAGCACACTCAAGAGAGTATTTTTGTTTTTCTTCTTCTACTATTAAGTTAATTATTTGTTGTGAAATATGCCACATTAAAACAGGCGGAACAGCATTGCCAATCGCTTTATATTGACGATTTTCGGAAACCACATCTAATCTAAAATTATCAGGGAAAGACTGTATTCTAGCTGTTTCTCTTGGTGTGAAACGCCTATATAATTGACCTTCTTTTAAAACAGGATCTGTGCTATTTAAACTAACTTTGGCTAAATGAGCACTAATAGTATTACAAGGCTCATCAATATTTTGTACCCTTCCTTTATTCATCGTTTCTTTTGCCTTTAGCATTCCATCAACTGCTTTCTGAGAAAAGAAATATTTATCTTCTATTTGCTCATCTAAAACTAATTTAAGAGGTATTTTATTTCTGGTGGTTATTGGTTGAGGAAATTGAAATTTAAAACAATCTTCAAAATGTTTAAATCCGATAATAAAAACTCTTTCTCTTTTTTGAGGTATACCATAATCAGAGGCATTAAATACTTGATAAGAAATGTTATAACCGACTTTTTGAAATTCTTGAATAATCAAAGGAAAAGCCCTTTTTTGATTAGCGGATAAAATTCCTTTTACATTTTCAGCGATAAAAAATCTCGGCTGTTTTTCTTTTAAAATTCGACATATTTCAAAGAATAATTGACCTTTTTCATCTTTTATACCTAATCTAGGGGGATTCTGCGCAACAATAGAAAATGATTGACAAGGAAATCCGCCCATTAAAATATCGTGATTAGGTAGCTCTTTTTCATTAATGGTTTTTATATCCCCCAACAAACAATTATGTTGAAAATTTGCGTTATAAATTTCAACGGCAGAAGGATCATTATCGATAGCATAAACAATTTCTGTCGGCAATTTATGATAATTTTGGTTCAAGTATTTAAAATTACCTAGTATGCCCAAGTCCATGCCACCACAACCGCTAAAAAGTGATAATACTTTTAGTCTATCCATAATAATAATTGCTCTTTTTGAGAAGATTCCTCCGTAAATGTTATGTCAGCACCGTCTTTAGGTGACATTGTTATTTTATTAGACTTATATAATCCAACTGGATCTTGAATTAAATGTAATTCTCTATTTATTTTTGATATTGCAAGTCGATAAACATAATATCTGTCTTTTAATGATTCTGCAGTATTCCATTCATTCGGCGTTAAGTGAAAACTAAAAAAATTAATTTTTTTATTACTAATGGTTGTTTTTACTTCTATATATCTTTTTCTTTCATCAAGTTCTACAGATTGAATATCATAACCAACAGCAAATTGTGTCGGAATTTTTTGAATTAGATGGAGTAAATCTTCTCTTTTTCCTAGTTTTATCCTCATTTTTTCATGTCCTAAAACTAATCCTTCTCCGAAATCACCAATTTCCTTTGTTTTTATTTGTACCCCTTGTTCAAGTTTGCTTTCAAATTCATTAATAGAGTCTAAAACCAAATCTTGGTAAGTAGTTGAATCAACACCTAAATACTTATATAAATCTGTCTTGAAAATTTCTTGATCTAATTTAGAATTAACGAAATAAAACCAAGCATCATTTAATGATTTAATATCACTAATATTTAAGTTTAATTTTTTATAAAGAGGAATATAATCTAAAAATATTACTTCATTTTCAATAAAAGAGACAATCACCTCTTGATTCTTATTGTTTAGATAAAATTTATTGCCGTGACAAACTAATAAATCGGCAATAACCATGTAATCTAAAATATCACCTGCATATCTAATTACATCACCTGTCCAATTATAATTAATATTATTTTTTCGATTATGAATGACTAAATATGCCGTATTTTTTGGTTTTCTGGGGTTATTTTGACGAGTTACCCGTAAATCGTTAAATATACAATGAGTGGCTTCTGCTTTATCTATGTAAAATCTACCTTCAGTTATTTTTTCGCCTTCTTGTAAGACTTTTATTAGGTAACTAACTGGTTTAAAAAGTATTCCTTGATTTATATAATCTAATATTTCATGAGGCTTTAAATAACCACCAGGATACTGAAAATAAAATAAAAAGTATTTAAAAAATTCTACTAAATCCTGATTTTCGCTAAGTCTAAAAGCTAAGTTAGAAGGCTTACTTTTTTGATTTATAGAGTTGGTTTCAATTAATCCAAATAGAGCAGAAATTTCTGTCCTCCAATTATTAATAGTTTTATCTTTTTTGTTAGCATTTCCAGGGAATAATTTAATAGCATTATTCATAGCTTTCGCAAATTTATCAATTGGCATTTCTGACAAGTTACTTAAACAAGTTGCCATGTAAATTAAGACATTTTCAACATCATTTTTAAATCGAGGTCTAATTTGATGAAGTCTATAATAATATTTATTAGGTATATGATACATAATTATTTTTTTGTTTTCTTACAAAAAATTATAAATAGATTCTGCTAGGGCTTTCGCTAATAAAGGAGGTACTGCATTACCCACTTGTCTATTTTGATTTGTTTTGTTGCCCATAAAGCGAAAAGAATCAGGGAAAGACTGTAATCTTGCGTGTTCTCTAACTGTAGGAACTCGATTATATTTATAGTGAAAATAATGACGATGTCCTGTATCAATTGTATTAGAAGGTTTTTTGCTGTGATACCTTGTCCATGCAATATTAAAATTTCGTGTTTTTTGTAATTCTAGTGGTAAATTTTTATAATTACCACCTTCGGGAACAAGTTTAATAGTTTCAATTATCTTAGGACTGTGTTTTGTTGCAATGTGATTGTAGATTAACTCTGAATTATGTCGCATTAGTTTTTGATATTCCGATTCTGGATTAGTAGGATAATTCATCCCTTCATAACCTACTTCATTAATTAAAGAAGGTAAATCAGATATAGCCATCTCACAAGTAATATAATCTTTTTCCTTTAATTTGACTTCGGGATAAATAAAATTTTTTCCATATATATTTCCTATAAAAAAAACTCTTTTTCGTATTTGAGGAACGCCATAATCTGAAGCTAGTAAAATTTTATCTTGAACGTGATAGCCCAAAATATTCATTTTTTCTTTGAATAATTCTTTAGCTTTACCTTTGTATAAATTAGTAAAACCAGTAACGTTTTCCAGCACAAACATTTTAGGTCTTAAATACTTTACAAATCGAATAAACTCTAAAAATAAATTATTTCTATCATCTTTAAATTCTCTTTTTCCCGCGATAGAAAAACCTTGACACGGTGGTCCACCTATCACTAAATCTATCGAACCATATTTTTCAATTATTGATTCAGGATTAATATTTCTTATATCTTCATGGAAAATACTAATACTAGGCTTGTTAAATTTCAGTGTTTCTAATGCTTTTTTATCATGATCAATTGCTAATTTTATTTCAAATTTATTAGTTAATTCAAAACCATAGCTAAGACCTCCACAGCCAGAGAATAAATCTACAACAGTGTATTTTTTATGTTTTATTTGTTTTTGAATATTTATTTGCACAGATCTTGATTGATTGGGGCAATATCATTGTATGTTAATTTTTGGTTAATATTAACTATCTTTCTTCATCTCGATCTAGGCAAAAGGAATAAAACTAGGAAACTTGAATCTTGCCCCACAATTGGGACATTCCGATAACAGTTTCATTTGATGTCGATCATGCCATGCACTGATCCGCTTTGCTGCACGCACCTATAAATCTCCTTATACTGCCATTCCATTTTATGATATGGTTTGTTTTTCCCCATAACAAACAGAACAAAGACGAATGAGAGTCATTTTCATAGGGGCAGAAGGAAACATTGTTTGTAAGGTTGCCATTTTTACTTGTAGAATCTCACTTAACTTCTGTAACTCTTCAGGGGAAGTAGACTGAGAACCTCTCCAACCAGAACTTCTAATTCTTTTTTATTTTCTTTCTCCTCAATAATATGATTCAAAATTCGATAAATAATCATGTGAGAGGGTTGTTTAATATCCTAATTTTTGGGTTGGGCAACTGCGCGTAAATAAACTTGTTTAGGAGTCATTGATTTACTACCTTTGTTTCCTTCACGATAGGTTTTAACAATGAAATCCTGTAAGCGTCGATCAATAGGATAAAAACCTTTATCGGTTCGATTATTTTGAGCAATACCGACTAAACCATTTTCTTGCCATTGCTTAACGTATCTTTGGATAGTTCTAACTGACTTATTCAATTGAGTTGATGCTTGTTTCAACTTTTCTCCGTAGGTTTTTCGTACAGCTACGCTGTGCTTTCGGTGGCTCAAGGTTGAAGTAAATCTTCAATGAAATGAGCGATTTTTTGTTCTTCAGGAGAAAGTTGGGAGATCAACTCTGGAGAATCAGAAAATTGATCATCGATGGTCATAACGTTTCCAATAATATTCAATAAAATTACAATAGTTTTATACTAATTTTAAGACATTTAATTTGTTATTTCTAGGGAAAATGACACTTAATTTGTTAATCTAGTTTAAGGTGCGATCAAGATCATCTTTTGTGGAGTTCTGGGGTATAATTATTATTGCCATATAAAGATTTGAAGAGTCTTATTATTGGACGACACTAATTCATTATAACGTCATATATTTGTTATTGTACAATAATAATGTGATAATTTTATATTAATTATTTAGTTGACATTATCAAAGATAATATTTAACTAACTATAAAAAATCGATTCAAAAAATGACACTTTTAGTTTTTGGGATTCCTAACTGTAGTACTTGCAAAAAAGCCTTACAATGGTTAGACGAAAATAATGTTGAATATCAATTTATTAATACTAAAGAAAATCCACCAGATATAAATACTATTGCTAGTTGGGTTAAGTCTCTTGGGGTTAAATCTATGCGTAACACTTCTGGATTGTCTTATCGTGCCTTGGGAGAAGAAAAAAATTCTTGGACGCCAGAGGAATGGGTGATTGCTTTTTCTCAAGATG
The DNA here is from genome assembly GCF_001548095.1 of Geminocystis sp. NIES-3708. Classification (NCBI taxonomy): domain Bacteria; kingdom Bacillati; phylum Cyanobacteriota; class Cyanophyceae; order Chroococcales; family Geminocystaceae; genus Geminocystis; species Geminocystis sp. NIES-3708. The sequence goes on from NZ_AP014815.1 coordinate 3,709,117, forward strand.
CAATGTTACTAAAAAGACCTTTATTTGTTAAGGAAAATGAAGCAGTTTTAGTCGGATTCAGAGCCAATGAGACGGTAAAAAAAAATATATTGTGTAGTTAAAATTGATGATATATTTTGAATAAAGATTAGTCGCAATATCCTTGAAAAAATGGATAATTTAACCCTTGAAGAATGTTATAAAATACTGAATCTTTCTTCAGAAGCAACATTAGAAGATATTGAAGCAAGTTATTATAAACTTATTGGGGACAAATTAAAAACCAATAATAAACAAGATTTGGTTGATTTAAAACAAGCTCATTCTCAATTAATAGAATATTATCAAAATAACGAAGAAAAAAAAGCTAAAAAAGAAAAAAACCGTTATCAATCTTTTTTAGAGAAGACGATTAATAAACAATTAAAAGATTTAGGAATCAAAGTAAAAGTAGAATCTAATCCTAATGATTTACAAATTATTTTTAATAATATTAAACCAACTAAAAAAGTAGTTATAACTAAATTAATTTATGATATTCTTCATCAAACTCTAAAGGATTCAGAAATTTCTGTTGTTATTTCTAGTATGGATTATAACAATAACTTAATTTGGCAAGAAAAAATCATAATTTGTACAGGAATTTATGCCTATAAAGCCTATAAATATAACACAAATATTCTCTTAAAAGAAGCGGAAATAAATACTAATACTTACGGTTTACCTTTTGCTTTTTTGATTGCCTTTGTCGTTAATTTTATTGATCCGTTGGCGTGGTTTATCAGTATGTGGATTCATGAATTTGGTCATGGAACTGTAGCATGGCTTTCTGGTTATCGTGCAATGGTAACGTTTGCTGGAACAATTATCTCTCCTAATCGTTCATTTTTTGTTTATTTAGGTCTTTTAATTCTGATTAGTTTAACCTTTTATCATGGTTGGAAAGAACAGAAAAAAAATACTATGATTGGTTGTGTTATTTTAGGTATTGTTCAATTTATTTTAACATGGAAAATCTCTTATTCTACTTATGAAATGTTATTATATTTTGGAGGAATTGGTGGCGAATTTTATTTAAGTACTTTATTAATTATTGCTTTTTATTGGCGTTTACCTAAGAAATTTTATTGGGAATTTTGGCGTTTTTTTGCTTTAATAATTGGTGCAGTTACTTTTTGGGGAAGTTTTACAAAGTGGCATAGAATTGCTAGAGGTAAAGATCAAATTCCTTGGGGCACTTTTTGGGGAGGAAGAGGAGATTCTGGAGGGGATTTGAACGTTTTAAATGATATTGGTTGGAGTATTAATAAAATTATTAATATTTATAATACTTTAGGTTTTATTTGTTTATTAATTATTGTTAGTACTTATCTTTATTATTTATGGAAAAGTAATCCTGTTTTTCGTTTAAAAATTAATCACTATTTTTTCACAAATAACATAAATAAATAGGGCTTACGGAAAAAGCCTTCCTCTATTAGAGAAAGGCTTAATTTTGTTTTAATTCTTGATAAGTTAACCTAAAGCATTTGCACCAGATACCACTTCAAGAATTTGTTGAGTAATAGATGCTTGACGAGCTTTGTTATAAGAAAGAGTCAAGGTTTTCATTAATTCTTTAGCATTTTCACTAGCATTACTCATAGCAGTCATTCTTGCCGCTAATTCACTGGCAGCAGACTCTTGTAATGCTCTCAATAATTGATTATTGATGTATAAGGGTAAAAGAGAGTCAAGAATTTGAACTGGATCTTGTTCAAAAATCATCTCTCTAGGAAAGTTATCCACCGTGTTAGCAATGGTTTCTCTTTCAACTTTAAACGCACCACCACGCACTGTTAAACGGAAAATTTCATCGTCTTTAACTTCTAAACCTTGGGGAGTTAAAGGTAATAGAGTTTGAATAACTGGTTCTGAACTAATTAAAGATACAAAACGAGTATAGATTAATTCTACCCGATCAACATTATTAGAAAAAAAGAAAGATAACAATTCGTCAGCCATTGCACCGGATTCTTTTGCCGTGGGAATTTGTTCTAAACCAAAATATTTTTGAATGATTGGTTCATTTCTACGTTTAAAATATTGATTCGATTTTCTTCCTACCGTTACATAAGTGTAGTTGATGCCTTGAGCTTTTAATTCTGCAGCCCTTTGTTCTGCTTTTTTGATTACGTTAGTATTGTAACCACCACATAAGCCACGATCACCTGTTACAACAAATAAAGCAACAGTTTTAACTTCTCTTTCCTTCAGCAAAGGCAAGTCAACATCTTCAAAGCGGAGACGATTTTGTAAGCCGTAAAGAACTTGTGCTAAAGTGTCCGCAAAAGGGCGGGTAGCTGTAACTTGCTCTTGTGCTCTTCTAACTTTCGCCGCCGCTACTAGACGCATCGCTTCAGTAATTTTTTTTGTATTTTTTACTGAATCAATGCGATCGCGTATCGCTTTTAAATTAGACATAATATTAATTGATAATGGAAAAGATCGAATTGAAAATGTTACTCAAATCAGGTGGGCAATGCCCACCAAAAAATCAAAGAGTAATCAATTAAATTAAGCTGAGAAAGCCTGTTTAGTTTCGACGATCGCTTCTTTCAATAAGGTTTCAGCTTCGTCCGTTAATTTTTTCTCATTGCTAAGAATTTCCACAAATTTAGGCTTATTATTTTTGATGTAGTTTCTTAACTCAGCCACGAATTCTACAACTTTGTCCACAGCAATATCATCTAATAAACCGTTGATACCACTATATACTTGGGCTACTTGTTCCCAAATCGCTAAAGGAGAATTTTGAGGCTGTTTAAGTAACTGACGTAAACGTTGCCCTTTGGCTAATTGTGCTTGAGTGGCTGCATCTAAGTCAGAAGCAAATTGAGAAAATGCTTCTAATTCTGCAAACTGAGCTAGTTCTAATTTTAATTTCCCTGCAACCTGTTTCATCGCTTTGGTTTGAGCCGCAGATCCCACACGAGATACGGAAATACCAGCGTTAATCGCAGGACGGAAACCAGAGTTAAACAAGTCAGAAGATAGGAAGATTTGACCATCAGTAATAGAAATTACGTTGGTAGGAATATACGCAGATACGTCACCAGCTTGGGTTTCAATGATAGGTAGTGCAGTCATACTTCCACCGCCTAATTCATCGCTGAGTTTAGCCGCTCTTTCTAATAAGCGAGAGTGTAAGTAGAATACATCTCCGGGGTATGCTTCACGACCGGGAGGACGACGTAATAATAATGACATCTGACGGTAAGCCTGAGCCTGTTTGGATAAGTCATCATAAATTACGAGAGTTGCTTTACCTTTGTACATGAAGTACTCAGCGATCGCAGCTCCAGTGTAAGGTGCTAAATATTGTAAGGTTGCTGGATCGTTAGCGTTAGCCGCCACAACTACGGTATAATCTAAAGCACCTTTTTCTCTTAAGGTATCCACTACGTTAGCAACGGTGGAGGCTTTTTGACCGATGGCAACGTAAACACAAATTACGTCTTCGGATTTTTGGTTAATGATGGTATCAACAGCAATGGCAGTTTTACCTGTTTGTCTGTCACCGATGATTAACTCCCGTTGTCCTCTACCAACAGGAATCATCGCATCGATCGCAGTAATCCCAGTTTGCATGGGTTCACAAACTGATTTACGAGCAATAATACCGGGAGCAGGAGATTCGATTAAACGAGTTTCAGAGGTAGCAAGTTCCCCTTTACCATCAATAGGACGAGCTAAAGCATCTAAAACTCTACCGACTAAGGCTTCGCCAACAGGAATTTGAGCAATTTTTCCAGTAGCTTTAACGTTACTACCTTCTTGGATGCCGATACCGTCACCCATTAATACAACCCCTACGTTATCAGCTTCTAAGTTAAGGGCGATACCAACAGTGCCATCTTCAAATTCTACAAGTTCACCGGACATGACTTTATCCAAGCCATAGACACGAGCGATACCATCACCTATCTGTAACACTGTGCCAACATTAGAAACTTGAACCTGTTGATCATAAGATTCAATCTGTTGGCGAATAATACTAGCAATTTCGTCTGGTCTGATCATATTCCTTTATTTTTAGCGACTTATATTTAAAAGTTTGCTTGTTAATACAATTGATCTTTTTACTAAACTTTTTACAGTTTATTTTTATGTGTAAAGTTTGTAGTAAATCTTTTCGGATTGTTATGAAAATAACAACTGAAGTTGTCACTACTGAACTTTAGTTTCCACCTAGAACACTAAGACTAATACGACGCAATTGCCCTTTCAGACTAGCATCATACACTTGAGAACCGACTTTGATGATTACACCACCAATAATATCAGGATCAATTTTAGTCTGAATCTCCACACCAGTAGCACCGGTAAGATTTTTAATCTTCTCTACTAATTTTTCTGCATCGCCTTCATAGAGTCTCACTGCAGACGTAACTTCAGCTAAGACAACGTTATTCAACTTACGCAGAATTTCGAGATATTTAGCTAAAACACCTTCAATAAAACCTATACGTTTTTTATCTACCAATAACAACAAAAAGTTGAGCAAATAAGGATTAATTTGCCCCGTTATTTGTTTGATAATAACTTTTTTGTCCTCACCTTTCACCAATGGACTAGCAAAAAATGTTTTTAAATCTGCTGATTCTCGGATTAATGTCAATAAATTACGGACATCTTCACCAATTGCCTCAGTAACATTTTTTTGTTCTGCTAGGGACATTAGGGCTTCAGCATAAGGCTCTACTACTTCGGCGGTAATAGCACTTTGCATAAATTTAACCTCCTAATTGGTCAACCGCACGACTAATGAGCTTACCTTGAACTTCATCAGTCAAAGTTTCTCTTAACTGCTGTTCAGCCTTTTCGAGAGCTAATACAGCAATTCTTTTTTTCAAACCTGCTACTACTTTCGCCCTTTCGGAGTCTAACTCTTGTACGGCAGTAGCTCTCATTCTTTCAATGTCTTTTTGTCCTTGTGCCAAAATTTCCGCCCGTAGTTTTTCGGCGGTGGACTCTGCATCAGATTTGATTTTTTGAGCCTTAACTTGAGCTTGGTTTAAGTTTTCTTTTCCTTCAGCTAAAGCCTTAGCAGCAACGGAAGCACGATTTTCCGCTTCTTGAATTTCTTCAGCGATTCTATTGCTTCTTTCTGTGAGAATATTACCCACAATTTTTCCACCATAGACTACTAACAACCCAATTACGATGATTAAGTTGATTAAGTTAGAGCCGAGAATATCTGAACTTATACCAAATCCGCCGGCAGTTTCTTCCGTGGCTAGATAAAATAAAGTCACCATAAATTAATATTTAGTGGAATTAGGCTTATATATGGGATAGAGTCTTCAGTCATCAGTATTAAGTAACGAGTATGATCATAAGCTAGAAAATTAATGATCTTCTTGTCTTTGATTTTCTTTAATCTTTCCTAATCCTGATATCTGACTCTTTTTTCCCTTGATTATTTTACAAATTCAAGTCCGACGACTTTCTCAAGAATCTGTCTAGTTAAGGTAGTGACTTCTTGTTCTAGGGAACTTAAAGCCGCTACTCTTTCTGCTTCAATTTGATCTGAGGCTTTTTGACGCTCAACAATTACTTCTTGCTGTGCTTGTTGTACCTGATCTGATACAATTTTTTGAGCTTCAGATTGTGCAGTAGCTATAATTCCTTGAGATTGTTTACGGACTTCTTTTAATTCTTGTTCGTATTTTTGAGCAAGGGCGATCGCCTCTTGTTTCTGTTTTTTGGCTTGATCTAACTGACCTTGAACATAATTTGCTCGGTCATCAATAGCCTTACCTAAAGGTTTATAAAAGAGGATATTGAGTATTGTTGCTAACAGTAAAAACTGAATTGCCATTAAAGGCAAAGTCGCATTAATATCAAATAATCCACCTTCTGCGGTTTCAGCCGCCAATAATATGCATTGTGTCATCATAATTTGACTTAGGGGCAGAATTTATTTGTTCCGTTTTTTTAATCTGCAATTATGCTTAGAAATATTACTGCAATTGTATATTTTGTTCAGTACTTAGGCTTTAGGCTAGGTTTCCTTGAAGAAAATACCTTAAATACCTAAAACCTAATAACTGAATTCTTTGCTTTGGGTTATCCTAGATCTAATTAAATTATTAGGCGAAAGGATTGGCAAATAATAATACTAATGCAACAACTAAACCATAAATAGTTAACGCTTCCATGAACGCTAAACTGAGAAGTAAAGTACCACGAATTTTACCTTCAGCTTCAGGTTGACGAGCGATACCTTCTACTGCTTGACCAGCAGCTGTACCTTGACCAATACCAGGTCCGATAGCTCCAATACCAACAGCTAAGGCAGCAGCGATGACGGAAGCAGCAGCGACTAATGGATCCATAATTCTTTCTTTTTCCTTTTAATTAATTTAGTACAACAAAAAATTTAGTTTTTGGTTTAAATAAGAGAATTGATTGAGCAATCTTTCTCTTATGTTAGTTAATCACACAATGGTCATTAATTTTATCCCAAAAAGTATTTAACTATATTTTGGGTTTTTATGATAGTCAGTTGGATAAAATTCCGACTTATTTTTATTAACACCAAGTTAAATAGAGGTTGGTAGAGTTTTACTCATGAATCCAACCTACTCTAATCGTGGTGTTCTCCCCCATGAGTTTCCATAGCTTCTCCAATATAGGATGCGGCTAGGGTAGCAAAGATTAAGGCTTGGATAGCACTGGTAAATAATCCTAATACCATTAAAGGTAAAGGAACGATTAAAGGTACTAATAAAACCAATACCCCTACAGCTAATTCATCCGCTAAGATATTACCGAATAAACGGAAACTTAGGGAAAGAGGACGAGTAAAGTCTTCAATAGCACGGAAGGGAACCATTATAGGAGAAGGCTGTGCATAATCAGCAAAGTAACCTAAACCTTTTTTACTAATCCCCGCATAGAAATAAGCTAAGGATGTTAATAAAGCAAATGCGACGGTAGTGTTGATGTCAACAGTAGGAGCGGACAACTCTCCTTCGGGGATTTCGATCAACTTCCAAGGAATTAAAGCCCCAGCCCAGTTAGACACAAATATAAATAAAAATAATGTGCCGATAAAAGGTACCCAAGGGCGATATTCTTTTTCACCAATTTGCTCTTTCGCTAAACCACGTAAGAAATCAAGGACGTATTCCATAAAATTTTGGAAACCCGTCGGGATTCTTTGGACATTTCTAGTAGCAACAAATGAAGCAATAAGAAGAACACCAATGACGAACCAAGAGGATAGAAATACTTGTCCGTGTATTTTGTATTTACCGATCTCCCAGTAAAAGTGTTCCCCAACTTCGATAGCTGCTAAGTTAACAGAGTTGAATAAATTTATTGTGTTTGCAAGTTCCATTGAACAAGATTTTTCCTGATTTTAGGAATCTTTGACAATTTATCATAAAATTAGCCATTTTGTTCTGATTTATTTAGATTACCCCATAAACTCATGGGTAAAATATAAAAAAGAATAGCGGCTTTGTAAGTCATGAAACCGAGAAAAATCGGAATCACTTGTAATTGTTGCCTTTGAGTAGCAACGATCATCAAACCAGCGAAAATAGCTAATCGTGTTGCACCAATACTTCTTTTTGATGTTCCAACTCGTTCTACTTCCCGTGACAACATATTGACGTAAACCAAACTGAAGCAACTTCCTAATAAATAATTTAGGCTCGTATTGAAGTTATAAAAACATCCAACTAAAATAAAGCTAATTACAGCGATTGTAATAGTTCCGATTAAAAGATTATTCCGAAGTTCATAGAACTCTTTCATAGAATCTTTCATTTTTTCGGGTGCATTATTCTCAACTTCAATGGTTTGAGATATAATTGTCGTTTGGGAGGATTCAGAGTTGATCACTTTGACTGCCAGATTCACTGGGAATTACTGGTAGAAATTTTACCATGATAGCGATCAATGATGTTAATTTTTATTAATTTCTTTATTTTTTACTTTCTGATTGAGTTTTTCTATTAGAAAGAAAATTTTTCTTGGTACATCGATTCAATAAAATTAGTGGCATCTTCTACGGCTAAAGGATGGCTAAAATAGTATCCTTGCATCATCTCACACTGTAATTCTTTTAATAACGTTAATTGTTCTAAGGTTTCAATACCTTCCGCTACTACTTGTAAGTTAAATCCTTTCCCAAGAGTAAGAACAGCAGAAATAATGGCTAAATCTTCAGGTTCATTTGTTAATTCTTTTACAAAACTTTGATCTATTTTTATTTTATTGAAAGGAAATTTTTTTAGATACCCCAAAGAAGAATAACCTGAGCCAAAATCATCCATAGAAATAGAAATTCCTAAGTTTATTAGTTGATTTAATATATGTTGAGTTAGATCTGGATGTTCTATGATACTGCTTTCTGTTATTTCTAGTTCTAAATATTTTGGATCTAATCCTGTTTGTTTTAATATATCGTTGAAACGATTAACTAAATTTTGTTGTTGAAATTGTCTAGGGGATAAATTAACAGCTATTTTTAATGGTGGTAAACCTAAATTTTGCCATTTTTTATTCTGTGTACAAGCGGTAAATAAAACCCATTCTCCAATAGATTTTATTAAGCCTGTTTGTTCGGCTATGGGGATAAACTGGGCTGGTGAAACTTTGCCTAAGATGGGATGATGCCAACGAATTAAGGCTTCCATACCAATAATTTTTCCCGTTTTTATGTTAATTTGTGGTTGGTAATATAGTTCAAGTTGTTTTTGTTTAATCGCTTCATATAAATATCCTTCCATACGTAGTAATTCATTCTTTTTATGGTTCATTGAGGGGTTATAGTATTGATAATTATTCCCTCCTTGATCTTTCATTCTATATAAAGCTATATCGGCATTTTTCAATAATGTTTCTGATGTGTCGCCGTCTTGAGGATAAATAGCAATACCAATACTTAGATGACCATATAATTTATATTCCATTACTTGAAAGGGTTTTTTCAAGGATTCAAAAATTCTTTCAGAAACAATAGAGGCATCTTCAGATTGCTTGATTTCTGATAATAAAATAGTAAATTCATCTCCTCCCCATCGTGCGATTAAGTCGGAACTACGTAAACATTTTTTGAGTCTATATGCTACTGCTTGTAAAAATTTATCTCCAATATCATGACCTAATGTATCATTAATGTTCTTAAACCGATCTAAATCGATAAACATTACACCAAATTGATATTGATACCGTTCTGCACGAGCGATCGCCTTGTATAATTGTTCGTTGAAGAGATTACGATTGCCTAACTCTGTCAATAAATCGTGACAGGCTTGATAACGTAACATTTCTTCCGCCAATTTTCTTTCTGTAATATCACGAACTGCGTAGCAAATAAATTCTTTGGCACTATAATAAATTGTACTAATATTAACTTCTACATTAATTAAAGAACCGTCACTATTACGATGAATTGATTCTTGAGTCAAATTGAGACGATTCTTTTGTACTTTGCGAATAATACTATCAATAATATCAGCATCGGCTGCCATCAAATCATATAATTTTAGGGTAAGAATTTCTTGATTGGAATAGCCGATTAAACTACAATAAGCCTGGTTAGCTTCAATAATTTGTTTAGTAACAGGATCAACTAAAATAATACCTTCAGAAATTTGTCGAACAACTGCTCGATATTTTTCTTCATTTTCGATTAAGGCTTTTTCGATTTTATCTCGCTGATTAAAGGAAAAAATATAACTTTTTATCTGATTTTGATTTTCAATAAAGTGAGAGTATTGGGTAAAATAATTGTCCTTATATTTTATCTCTCGTAAACAAAAGTTTTTATTAGTATTTTTTAAATCTTCTTGTAAATTTTTAAGAAAAAGATTACTTTTAAAATCATTCCTAAAATCAGGAAATTTATCCCTAAAATAACTATTGGTATAAGTTATTTCTCCTCTTAAATTAATAGTAAAAATAGGACAATTTAATCTCGTATCTTGACTGTGTAAAAGAAAAAGTATTTCTTGTATAAAAAAGTTTTCATGTTCTTCTTTATTAGTTATAGTAATACTTGATTGTGATTCAGGAAAAATCCTCTCATCAATATTCTCATTTTCAAAATCTGTACTAATATATGGTATAGGAATCGTGATTTCTTCATCACTGTTAGAGTAGCAAGTTAAATAAATAACTTCTACTTCATTGCCACCGATGGTAATTTTATCTCCTGATTTTAATTCATGAGATAAAGATTTATTTCCATTAATAAATAGACCATTTGCACTACGATTTCCTTTTAAATCACCATCGATAATCCAAAATAATTCTTGTTGATTTTTATCTTTATATTTTACTGGTAGTATTGAACAATGATAACGAGAAACGGTAGGATGATGAATAACTATATTATTGCTTGAATGACGACCAATAGAATAGACTTCATTTTTTAAAATAATATTTTGTTGAATATCAGCATATTTAATTTTAATGACGTGTTGAATTTCTAATTCATCATTCATTGTTTATCCTCTCTATAATTCATTTTCAATGCCATATCTCATTCAAAAAAATTACTATTTTTATTTTACTCATACTATTTATTTTAAGAACAAAAATTATTGATTATTTATAGCTAAATCCTTTCAAAGTAGATTGATTTTGCAATAATGAGAGATTTTTACTTTGTAATAAAACACAAAAATTACCTAAACCTTCAGGATTAATTAAACTATGCAATTGTTGTCTTCTTTGCAATATTTCTGTTAAAGACATTTTACCATTGGATAATTCATTTAAACGATCGCCTAATCCTAAACTCATTAAAAATAATGCTTGTTTTGTGTATCCTAGATTACTTAAACCAAATAATTTTCCATATTCTTCTAAGACTGTAAAATTAGCATGACAAGTAATATCTTGATTACCAATATTGACATAAGGGTTATCATGATGACGATGTTGATAATAACATTTTAACGTGCCTTGACTACGTTGAGGATGATAATATTTTTGGGCGGAATAACCATAGTCAATAGTCAATAAATAACCTTGTTTTAATTTAGTAAATACTTGGTAAAGCCAGTCAATAGCTTGTAAATTTACTTCTGTTTGATAATTATCAGGATAAATATCTTTAGAAAAATGAATATCGATTATTTGAAAATAATTAGATATGTTTTCATGAGAAAGAGAATCGGTAATCGTAAATAATTTATTATTATTTTCAGTAATATATATTTCTTGTAATTTTTCTTGAGAATATCTTATTAAATGAACAGGCATGGCATCAATTAATTCATTACTAACAAAACAACCAGTAACTGAATTATCACCAAGAGAATTCCAATCTTTCCACTTGATTGAAATATCATCATTAAAATGCTCTAATAATAACTTTTCTTGTTGAAGTTTTAAAGTTTGAGATTTTTCAATAATAATATATTCAACATGAGAAGCAAAATCAGGATAATAATGAAGAATATAATTAATAATGGCAAAAGCTAAATTACCATTTCCTGCACCCATTTCTACTAATTTAAAGTTAGGTGGTTTACCTAAAACTTGCCAAAATTCTTCTAGTTGAATTGCTAATAATTCTCCAAAATCTGAAGATAAAGAGGAGGAAGTAAAAAAGTCTCCTTGGTTGCCGATAATAATTTTGTCTGAGTTATAATAACCATATTCTGAATCGTATAAACATAAATTCATATATTCAGCAAAGGTTATTTTTTTATGGGGAGAATTATTAATAATCTCAAAAATTTTTTCTAAAAATGGATTATTTTTACTAACAATATTCATCTAACTTATAATTAAAGTGAATGACTAATTTGGGCGAATACCATTCACCTCTGAGATAACAATTATTAATTACTAATTATTTTAAACTTCATGAGCAAAACTTTGTACTCTAGTAAAATGAAATGGTCCTGCAACTGAACCCCATAATAATTCATCAGTAATCAAGTCTCTTCCTCTATCAAAACTGATTAATTTTTCTTCATTGATTTCAAAGCTATTATCAAGATAAGATTCTTTTCCTTTTCTAACAACAATACAGGCTTTACCCGGTTTAACATAACCTTTAAAATGATCAATATTCCAATGGGCAATCATATCGCAACCATTCATTTTTTCAATATCATCAAGAGTTAATTCTTTTAATTTTTGTAAATTTCTCGAAGCACCATAAAATTTAGTTTCTTCTTTTAATTTATAATGTTCTAATTCTAAATGATCATCTACTGCTTGAATCTTGAATACTCTTAAGCGGTAAGGTTGACTAGGTAAAAAATCGTAGGCTTGTTCTAAAAATAAACTTATACCATCTAATAAAGACTCAGGTAATGGGCGCATACAAACTCTAATATGTGCAAAAAAAGGTGGATTATCTAATGCTTGTTGTTGGTTGCTAAAATCTGCTGCCATCAACCTCGCTAAGGCTTTAATATTAGTGGAATGACTCATTTAAAATGTTATTTATTATCTATTTTTTTCAATGCTAGTTTAGCACGGCTTTGAATGGTAATTTCGACATCTTCATTCATTATTCGCATCAAATTTTCTTTAATTTTATTACGCAAATTTTCCTGACAAAAATCAATAGCCTGATATAAATTCTCAAGGGAAACTACTGAAGCATAACGTACAACCCATTCACCATCATTTATAGTAATTAAAAGAGTATCTAAAATTTGAGATTGGGTAGAAATAATTTTTTCTGAGGGTAATTGATGCCATTGTAAACTACCTAAGCCCTTTGTCGCCGCCCGTCTAACACTTAAAGAAAAGTCATTAATCGCAGTTTTTATCAACAAATCTAACGCCCGAATATCACCAATTCCCGCAAAAATTCTTACAGCCCATGCTCTTGCACCATAGTTGTATTGATCTAAACTATGCCATAAAGGTTCAATGACAGAATCACCGATGGCAATTAAACCATCCGTAGCGGCAACCGCAGCACCCGGGTTATTATAACCTAATACTTGAATTAAAGTTGGTATAGCTTCTGTCGATTTACTTTCTGCTAATTCTTTGACGGCATCTAATAACTGATTCGCTGAATCGGCTTTTTCTACTGCCTCAATTAGTTGACTGATAGCTTTAATATTTGTTTGGGTATTCATAATGATTAATTTTAATTATGTGAAGAAAAAATTCTTGATGAGGGTAAAAGTTAAGAGAAATATTTATAGACGAATTTGAATAACTATAGTAATATTATATGAGTTTTAAGAAAAAACCTAATGAAAAAGGCAATAGGTAAAAAGCAAAACTAACAGTATCTTCAGTATATTTTTCTCATCATCGATTTTTCACAAATCATTTCTTATTTCTGGGACAAATTTAAAAATTCTGATGGTGTTAAGTTACCTTGAATATAATTGGGATTGATAGGGTTATACGGGCTAACTAAACGATCAATAGTGAGGATCTCAGCAGTAGATGATAACATAGGTAAATCAGGATCAAATTCTGTTGCACCACTTAAGTTACTGGAAAAACCTTTAAAAATCATAATCTCTATTTCTTCTTGATTATCTCTGGCTTTGACGATTAAAACCTCTTGAGGATTTTGTTGACTATAGGTTTCTAGTTGTTCAATAGTAATCATGACAGTAAATAAACACTGATAACAATTAATAGGATAATTTCTTTTTTTTTATTTTTTACCACTCATCTTTATCTACAAATCAAAAAAATTCACTTATTGTTCTAAGGCAATTCTACCCTGTTTAATGAGTCGAAAAGTTAAAAAGTAGAAAAAGTAAATACCATAAATAATTAAGCCTGTCATTCCTAAAAAGCCTAAAAATCCAGGAGTGGCATTAGGATGAAACCAAGTTTTAAAATGCCAAGGTGCTTCTAACCATACTCGACAAGAAATTTCAACACTAGCATCAGGGGAAAAAGCACAGGGTAAAAAAGGAATAAACGAGATCGCACTAATAGTACCATAGAAACTGATTGCCCAACGCCATGCCGTAACCATAAATTTCAGAGCAGTTTTTGGTAAATCTTTAATTTCATCGTTAATATCAACCCAAAACCATAAGCTAATGACTACAAATATATGAGCTAAAAACCATGCTAAATATCCCACTTGCCATACAGGAATAAATAAATAGATAGCAATAGCCATTAAACTAGCTACACGCCAAAAAATTACTAATAAACGTTGTATAGAAGGAATTTGAGCTAATAATCCCCAAATAGAGAGAATTAAAGGCAAAATTAAACATAATAAAATAAACAATTTATAATTAGTCCACACTAATGATTTTAGTAACGCTTCTTCCATAAAATAAATTAGATACTTAAACAAACTTAATTGTATCTCTAATGGTCAATTTGCCTCTGAAAAGCCACAAAAAAGGTGGGAAAACCCCACCTATCGAATTTATACCGTGAATCTATTGAAAAATTAATCTTCGTAAAGACGACATTCAGCAGCGTCTGGGTTATCATCACAATATTGCTCTAAAGATGTTTTATGAGGCTCATTGTCTTTTTGATGAGATGCTTCCGCCTGTAACTCTTCTACTGCATCCCAAGCAGCTGCACATTCAGGAGAGTCTTTTCCGTTGACATCACATACCTCCCTAGCTTCTTTTAATTCTTCTTGAATTTTTTCTTGTATATTCGTCATATATTTTAGATATTCCTTTGAATATTTTTCTTTATCCTTCTATAGCTTATAACAGAATTTTATTATTCGTTATCGGGAAATATCCCATTGCTATTTCAGAAATTATATCTTAATCTCAGAGAACTATAACAATTTTTTCGTTAAAATCACATTAGATTTTTTATTGTTAATTATTATATTATAGCCTGATCATGAAAATTACTGATAGCATCAAAATGGCTACTACTACTTTAATGGCTAACAAAATGCGTAGTAGTTTAACTATGTTAGGGATTATTATAGGTAATGCTTCAGTCATTTCTATGATAGGAATTGGACAAGCTGCACAAAAATTAGCTTCTGATCAATTTGAATCTTTAGGTGCGAATGTATTATTTGTCGTCCCCGGTAGTCGAGAATCTCGCCGTACAACTTTTGAAGTGCCTAAAACCCTTGTGTTAGATGATGCTGATGCGATCGCCACTCAAGTTCCTAGTGTTATGGAAGTTGCTCCACAAATCAACTCTCGTTTACTGGTTACCTATGGCAATAAAAATAATAATACCTCAATTGTCGGTACAACTCCTTCATTTTTAACTGTTCGTAGCTTTGATGTATCACAAGGCAGATTTATTAGTGAATCAGACTTACTGCGTAATAAAAAAGTAGTTGTTTTAGGTTCACAAATAGCAGAAGATTTTTTCCCTAACAATAACCCCATTGGCAAACGTTTAAGAATTAAAAACGTCTCTTTTGAAGTAATTGGCATTATGGAGTCAAAAGGCTCTTTTTTAGGCACAAATCAAGACGAAATTTTATATATACCTTTAACGACAATGGCAAATCAAATCGTGGGAAAAACTTCTAATTATGGACTAGAATTAAGCTTTATCTCTATTTCCGCTAGAGATGCTGAATCTATTGCCGCAGCTAGATTTCAAATTGAAAATTTATTACGTTTAAGACATAAAATTGTCGGAGAAGATGATTTTCGGGTAGAAACTCAAAAAGATATTCTTAGTATTGTTGGCACTGTTACTGGCGGGTTAACGATGATGTTAGGTGCGATTGCTGCTATTTCTTTATTAGTAGGTGGTATTGGAGTAATGAATATCATGTTAGTATCTGTAAGCGAGAGAACTCAAGAAATTGGTTTAAGAAAAGCGATTGGAGCGACAGAGAACAACATATTATCACAATTTTTGATTGAAGCAATTATCATCTCAGCCGTAGGTGGTTTCGTCGGCACAATAATAGGTATTAGTGGCTTAACTATTATTGGTTTAGTCTCTCCTTTACCTACTAATATCTCCATCACAACTATTTTCTTAGCCGTGGGAGTTTCTGGAGGAATAGGTTTATTTTTTGGAGTTTTACCTGCTAAACAAGCCGCAAAATTAGACCCTATTGTTGCTTTAAGAAGTGCTTAAAAAATAATGACAGAAGAAAATCTTGATATTCTTTTCAAAAAAACTTAAAAATATTAATTTTTGTAACAATTATTTAATAAAAATTAATGTTTAAATATGAAAATTTTGATCTTCAAGTTTCCCTATTATTTAAACTTTGTGCATCATTGAGGTAAAAATTCTTATGTTTAAATTAATGATTATAATTTTTGTAAATAAAGACTCTTAATTTGGTAAAGTAGATCACGATAATTCTAACTATACCTATTCTTAAAAATCCTAATCGATTAATTAGGAATCATAATTAGGAGTAAGTACAACTTAAGATTAAAAATTTAAAAGAGATTAACTGAGAGAGGTCAAATTATGAGGTTTCGCAACCTATTAGTAGCTTTCCTAATAGTATGTTTAGGATTCTTAGGTGCTTGTAGTGATGGTGCTGCTAAGGCTTATGATCCTAAATCTATCACCTATGATGAAATTCTTAATACAGGATTGGCTAACAAATGTCCAGAAATTTCTGAGTTTACTCGTGGTAGTATTGCTATTTCTAAAGATCAACCCTTGGCGATCTTAGATATGTGCTTAGAGCCACAAGAATATTTCGTTAAAGAAGAACCCGTTAATAAAAGACAAAAAGCAGAATATATACAAGGTAAACTCTTAACTAGAGATACAAGCAGTCTTGAACAAATCAGAGGGACTCTTTCTGTAGATGATAGTGGTGTTTTAACTTTAACAGAACTAGACGGTATTGATTTCCAAATCGCTACAGTATTATTACCCGGTGGAGATCAAGTGCCTTTCTTCTTCACTATTAAGAAATTAGTAGCTCAAACTGAAGCTGGTTTTACTGCTGTAAATACTTCTGCTGATTTTGTTGGTAAATTTAAAGTTCCTTCCTATCGTGGAGCATCTTTCTTAGATCCTAAAGGACGTGGTTTAACTTCTGGTTATGATAATGCGGTAGCTTTACCTGCTGGTGCTGATAAAACAGAATATACCCGTAATAACATCAAAAATGCTGATTCTTACCAAGGTGAAATCTCTTTACAAATTACTAAAGTAGATCAAGAAACTGGAGAAATTTCAGGTGTCTTTGAAAGTGAACAACCTTCTTCTACTGATTTGGGTGCAGAAGATCCTGAAGAAGTTAAAATTCGTGGTGTATTCTACGCTCGTTTAGAACCACAAGTTTAAAATGAACTAATAAGTAATAGGTTAGGATAGGCAATGGGTAATGGGCAATGGGCAATGGTTAAAATAAAGTTTAATTGTTCATTGTTCATTGTTCATTTTTCATTATTAATTGTCTTTTGTTAAAAAATGTCATTATTAGATTGGTTTGATAATTTAAGAAAATCTGAGCCGGAAATAAAACCCCAACAGGAAAGAGAAATTGCTGATGGTTTATGGACAAAATGTCCTGAATGCGGAGTTTTAGCCTATACCAAAGATTTACAAGCTAATAATATGGTGTGTTTAGAATGTGATCACCATATGCGTATTTTTAGTGATGAAAGAATTGACCAGTTAATCGATACTAAAACATGGCAACCTTTAAATCATCATCTTATTCCCACAGATCCTCTTCATTTTCATGATCGTAAAAGTTATGGCGATCGCCTTAAAGAATTACACGCTAAAACCCCTTTAACAGACGCAGTACAAACAGGTACAGGATTAATTGATGGTTTACCCATAGCTTTAGGAGTAATGGATTTTCGTTTTATGGGTGGCAGTATGGGATCAGTCGTTGGAGAGAGACTCACTAGATTGATAGAATATGCTACAGAAAAAACCTTCCCTGTGGTGATTATTTGTGCTTCTGGCGGTGCAAGAATGCAGGAAGGAATGTTAAGTTTAATGCAAATGGCGAAGATTTCAGGGGCTTTAGAACGTCATAGAGAGAAAAAATTGCTATATATTCCTATACTGACCCATCCCACGACTGGGGGAGTTACCGCAAGTTTTGCTATGCTAGGAGATTTGATTATAGCTGAACCCGGTGCAACTATTGGTTTTGCTGGAAGAAGGGTTATCGAGCAAACTTTGAGGGAGAAATTACCTGATGGTTTCCAAACTTCTGAATATCTTTTACAGCATGGTTTTGTTGATGCCATTGTGTCTCGTACGCAACTAAAAAAGACTTTGGCACATCTAATTAGTTTACATCAACCTTTTTATCCTATTAATTTAGGCATAAAAAATTAGTAAAGATGAATCATATTCATCCACAACATTAGTAATGAAAATCATTAGATTATTTATTCTGTTTTTTTTAACTATCATTTTTGTTTATAACAGTAGTCAATTTATCCATGCTCAACCTCTTAATAAAAAAGAAATTCGGGGGGTTTGGTTGACGAATATTGATAGTGATGTTTTATTTACTGCTGAAAATACCAAAAAGGCGATCGTTAATTTACACCAATTAAATTTTAATAGTCTTTATCCCACAGTTTGGAATTGGGGTTATACTTTATATCCTAGTCAAGTAGCTGAAAAAGTTACAGGAATCAAAATTGATCCCACAGAAGGTTTGAACAGTAGAGATATATTACAAGAAATCATCACTGAAGGACATAAAAAAAAGATGGCGGTGATACCTTGGTTTGAATTTGGTTTTATGGCACCAGCAGATGCACAATTAGCGAAACGTCATCCAGAATGGTTAACTCAAAGACGAGATGGTAGTAAAATTTGGTTAGAAGGCAAAACCCATGAAAGAGTTTGGTTAAATCCCTTACATCCAGAAGTACAAACTTTTATTACTGATTTAATCTTAGAGATTGTTACTGAATATGATATTGATGGTATTCAAGTTGATGATCATTTTGGCTATCCTTCAGAATTAGGTTATGATCCTTATACTTCCGCTTTATATAGAAAAGAACATCAAGGAAAATTACCTCCTTTAGATTCTAAAAATCCCGAATGGATACAGTGGCGATCAGATAAAATTACAAATTACATGGAGACATTATTTCAAGAGATTAAAAAAGTAAAAAATAACGTCATAATTTCTGTTTCTCCTAATCCCCAAGAATTTTCTAAAGATGAGTTTTTAATGGATTGGGCAAAATGGGAAAGAAAAGGTTTAATTGAAGAATTAATTGTCCAAATTTATCGCAACAATATAGAATCTTTTAACCGTGAATTAGCTCAAAAAGATCTACAATTAGCTAAAAATCATATTCCCTCTGCCATCGGTATTTTAGCAGGTTTAAAAGGGAAAAAAATGGATCTTAATTTGATTAATAAAAAAATAAAATCTACTCGTGAACAAGATTTTAGTGGAGTAAGTTTTTTCTTTTATGAAAGTCTTTGGAATTTTGGACCTGAAACAAGTCAACAAAGACAGAACTATTTTCAAGAAATTTTTGCTCAACAAGTTGATCGATTAACTATTAACAATTAGGGTGTAGTGAAAAATCCCTTTGGCGAGAGTAAGAGTCTGAGATCTCCTCTCTTTGGCAATAATTATATATAGAAATTAATTAATGCTGGGTTTAAGATATTTAACCCAGCCTAAGTTACTTTTTAACGATAAATTTTATTGAGGTTGAGGTTTATTATTCGTAGGCAAAATACCTAATTTTACGGGTATTTTTAACTCTTGTTTTTCTCGTCTTAAATCTAAAGTTAAATCAGATCCCACTTGACTAGATTCTACTTTTTTCTGTATCTGTGAAGGATCAGCAATTTTTTCTCCTTCAATACCTTGAATAATATCCCCTGATTTTAAACCAGCTTCTGCGGCAGGAGAATTAGGCATAACTTTGACGACGATGACTCCTTCTTCATTGGTGAGTTTAAAGCCTTCATTTTGATTAAGTTGTTGTTTAGTTTGTTCATTTAAAGGCACCATAGCAATGCCTAAATAAGGATGATCTACTTTTCCTTGTAAGATTAATTTTTCTGCAATCTCCGCCGCTCGATTAATAGGAATAGCAAAACCTAATCCTTGAGCATTTTTAATGATTGCAGTGTTAATAGCAATTACTTCTCCTTGAGCATTCAAAAGTGGTCCTCCTGAATTACCCGGATTAATGGCGGCATCAGTTTGAATAAAATCTAATCGTTTATCACCAACACCAATTTGAGAACTCGATCTGCCTGTGGCACTAATAATTCCTGTGGTAACTGTGTTATCTAAACCTAAAGGATTACCAATAGCGATCGCCCATTCACCAATAACAAGATTATCAGAATTACCTAATTGAGCGACAGGTAAATTTTCTCCTTGAACTTGAATAACTGCTAAATCCGTAAGAGAATCTACTCCTAAGACTTTACCTTCTAACACTCGTCCATCTTTTAAGTTAACAGTTACTTTAGTTGACCCCTCTACTACATGAGCATTAGTTAAGATTTTACCATCATCACTGATAATAAACCCAGAGCCTGTACCCTGTTGAATTTGTTGCTCAGGAGTTTGAGGGATTTGATCTCCAAAAAATTGACGGAAAAAAGGATCATTAAATACAGGAGGTACATTTTGATTACTGGCGACTGTTCTTTCTGCGTTAATTCTAACAACAGCAGGACCGACTTCTTGAACTACTTTAGAAACAAAATTAATGTCTGTATTATCTGCCAATGAGGGTAACTTAGCACTGGTTAAATTTTCTTTTTGTTCAATGGTTGTATTATTATTTGTACTAGCGAATATTTGAGGGGTATTGACTAAATAATTGACACCCACACCAATACCCGCACCTAATAAAAGTAAAGAAGTGCAAGTTGTTGCTTTTTGAATATATTTGCTCATGATAAAGACTCCTATTTTGAGTTTTTGGGGAATAAAATAAAAATAAATAATATTGCAGGAATAATAATAAGTATATATGTTGAGAAAAAAGTCAGCTTAAGTGCGAAGGAGCAAAAGAGGAAAACCTTTTTTAAGCTGACAATTAATAATATAAAGTACTGATTTGACTTTTCTGTGACAATGAGATGAACAATTATTGACTAATTTCTAATGGATAATTGATCAGCAGAAAGATTATGTTTCTTGCTCATCAATAAAATTATTTTAAAAAGCATAAATCTTGTTTACTTGTCCACTTGTTTCGTTTGTTGGGCGATGCTTTCAATGAGTGCTGAATAATCACTATCCCCATAACCTTTATTTACCGTTTGTGATACGATCGCCTTAATCCCTTCTAAACTCTGTGTATTTAAACCTTTTTCTGCCGCCGATGTCAAAAATAAATTTATATCTTTCAGTAAATGTTTTGTCGGAAAATTGGGATTCTGATAATTGCCATCAGACATTCTCGATAATTTTTTATCAAAAGTAGGAGCATATAAAGCACTATTACGTAAAATGTCCATAAAAGTTGACACCTCAACCCCTTGTTGTTGAATAAAACGTAAACTAAGGGCAAAGGTACTGGTTAATCCTGCTATCATTTGATTCAAAGCTAATTTTAAGGCTGAGGCTGTTCCCACTTTACCTACCAAAATCGGTTCAGGGCTATAATTTTTGAGTAAATCTTGCCATCTGTCAAATTGATTTTTAGTTGCACCTACCATAACTAATAAATCACCATTTTTAACTTCAGGAATACTCCCTAAAACTGGTGCTTCTAAATATTCTCCGCCTCTTAATTCTATTTGTGTTAATAATTTTTGACTCTCATCAGGGGAAATAGTACCCATTTGAATAATAGTTTTATCTGTTAAGTCGGCATAAGAATCTAAAATTACTGCTTCTATTGCTTTAATATCCGTCAACATCAAAATTAAACAATTACCAAAGATGATGGCATCTTGTGCATTATTAGTGATAGGAATATTTTGGGCTTTGAATGATGTTAATTTTTCTAATGTGCGATTGTAAACCATGACGGGAATATTTGCCTGACATAATTTTATTGCCATTGGTTGCCCCATTAATCCCATACCGAAAATACTCACAGTCAATTGATTCATTGATTAATTTTCCTTTAAGTTTGATAATATTATTGAACTGAAATAACGATAAATTCATTTCCTCAGAAATTCTTTTTATATTTAAACAAAATAATGTTTCCTGAAATTGGTATTATCATGGGTAGTGATTCTGACTTACCCACTATGAAAGCGGCGATAGCCATTTGTGAAGAATTCACCATTAATTATGAAGTAGAAATTGTTTCTGCCCATAGAACTCCCTTAAGAATGGTAGAATATGCTCAAAATGCTCATAAAAGAGGCTTAAAAGTTATTATTGCAGGAGCAGGAGGTGCGGCACATCTTCCGGGTATGGTAGCCTCTTTAACTCCTTTGCCTGTAATTGGAGTACCAGTACAAACTAAACATTTACAAGGTGTTGATTCTTTATATTCTATTGTACAAATGCCCAGAGGAATTCCTGTTGCGACTGTTGCCATTGGCAATGCTGAAAATGCTGGTTTATTAGCTGTTAGAATTTTAGCCAGTCAACAACCAGAATTATTACAAAAAGTTGAACAATATAGCCAAAATTTAGAAAAGATGGTTAGAGATAAACAATCAGAATTAGATAAATTAGGTTATCAACAATATTTAACACAAAAACTCTAGTAATTCTGCGGAAGTCGTGAGATTTTTAGAAGTATTAGTTTATCAAAAGATTTAGAGATTTTCGAGTAGTTTATACTCATTATTGTTGATTTTTTAAAATTTACTGAATGTTGTGAATCTTTTTAAAACATTCATGTAGTTAATAATAAGTTTTTGTTTTTATTAACTAAATACAATAATATTTTTTCTTAACCACCGAACTGTCTATCTGTTAATAGTTTAAAACCACCTACCATTGACACAATTGATAGAAAAAAATGCCATAAACTAATGGGATTAAGTACTGCTCGACTACTATAAATGACAAAAACTACTCCAAAACCAATTAAAATCCATCCTAAAATTTTTTCTGTTTTCGGTAGCATGAATAAGCTAATAACACCCGAAGTTAAGGCTAATACTGAAATATCTGCCGCAATACCACGCCAAAAATAAGGATAAGCACTCGTGGTAAAGAAAATATTTTTACCTAATAAATAAACCCCTAAAAGCATCAAACCAATACCTAATAATTGACAAATAAATTTCATTTTTTTGCTCTCTTTTTAATTGTTTAAATATGGATTATCATTTAGGTTAACTTTTTGAAGATAATCGTGCAATAAGTTATTCTTCATGTTATGTAAATAACGATTAGAATCGAGAATAATAAACAATATTTTAATGTTATTTTTACTGTTTATTTTTTTGTTAAGTTTATGATTTTCCCAATGATAATAAAGATTTTTAGTAAACCCAAAAGCATAAATGTTGGTATCTTCTACAACAAAATATAAGCCTGATTTGTGAGGTAATTCATCTTTATTGATAAAATCAATTTGGGCAAAATTGTCTAAATCTAAATCATTAAAATCTTGCTCTTTAGTAAAATAAACTAAATCAAAAATAAAACTAGAAAAATAAACAAAGTCATAATGTAAAAATCCTAGCTCTTGACAATAACCTTCTAAATCTTTTAAAAATTCCGTTCTTAGTTCAAAGTATTCAGAATTGATATAACCTGAAATATCAGCTTCCCGCTTATCTTCATCTTCTAAAAAAGATTCAATATCAATATCCCCAGAATTGATTAGTAACTGATGGTCATACCATTCTTTCCACCATTGTTTAACTTGTTTAGTGGAAAATTTTGATTTACTTAAACAAAAACAATTTTCAATGGCTTTTTTCAAAGGTGTATATAACTCTGGATACATCATTCGTATTTCTTTAGAGTCAGACGGTAACGGTTCTAAATCAACACTAACGATTCCTAAATGCTCTAATTCAGTGAATCTCAGTGATTGATCTATGGGTTCAATGGTGTCTATTTTTGTGACCACTGATGATGAAATTTGAGGATTTATGGTGTTAATAATTTCCGCTTCAATAGTGTCTGTAGCATCATCATCTTGAAAGTAAAAATCAATGTGATAATTAATTTTTAGATACCCTGTTTTCCATGGCTTCCCCGGTTTTAAAACTTCAATCTTTCTAACTCCTTGAAAAAACTCTCCTAATGAATTACCGTCTAATCGGGCGATCGCTAATTCTCGTTTAATTTCTTCTAACCATTGAGAAGCAACTTTTACAGTATTGCGTAATTTAGGATTGGTATGATCGATATAAGGCTTAATGATTACATTCTCATTATTAAAATTTTCCTCGAAAGAAGAATAATCCCAATTTCCCTCTTCAAAGTTGTTTGGCTCATAACTAGTTTCACCTGTCTTACTTTTAGTAATTTCAAGGTTGATAGCCTGACGACAAACTTCCGACCAATTCGCCTCCACCAAAGCCATTTCTTCTTTCAAATCATCATTGATATAAATATTAATACTAGCCATAGTCTTATTTATTTTTATATTTTTTATTATGCACATAAACTATGCGCATAACAAGGGTATAAAAAACAGACCTCACAAAAATAACCTTAAACCCTTTCTATAATTGAACAATAATCCTTTGTTAATTTTTTTATCATTTCAACTTTCGTATATTGTAATCTCAAGGTTGCAAATTTGTTTTTTGAAGCATTTGTGGTTCTAATTTTGGAAAACTATGACAATAAGTCTCAATTTTCATTGATCAATTAAACCTTCTACTGATATACCTTTCTTTGTAATTAATAAACAATACGAAAAATATGTCTGAATAATAAAAATAATGGGGTAGAGTTCTTGTTGTAGTATTCAATACTGCGATTTAATTTTATTACACTATATGTCCTATGCTTTTAATTTTTTAAACATTCTTTTGGCAATTATGACTATAATAGAAACTGATTTAACAAATATATAAAAATATTAATCCTTAATAATAATTAAACAAATAATAAGTAAAATAACTGTTTAATTCAAAGCATCTTTAATGTTGAAAACTTCTTAAAAATTAACTATAATTTAAATTTAAAATTTTATTCTACAAATCATGATTGATTATTACACAATTATTGAAGAACTCAAAAATATTAAAACTATTGAAAATGTAGAAGAAATCAAAAAGCTATCTCAAGATTATTATTATTTTAGTCCAATCTTAATACCAATTTTACAAAATAAACAAGCCGATTTAGTTGTTATTCCTACCAATGAAGAAGAAGTATTAAAAATAGCTCAAATATGTATTAAATATAAAATACCTTTAACTATTAGGGGTGCTGGTACAGGAAATTATGGGCAGTGTATTCCTCTTAACGGTGGCATCGTTTTAGACATGACAGAAATGAAAAAAATTCACTGGATAAAATCAGGAGTTGCTTGTGTTGATGCAGGAATAAAAATCAGTTTATTGGAAAGAGAAACTAAAAAACAAGGTTGGGAATTACGTATGATTCCTTCTACTTACAAAATTGCAACTTTAGGGGGATTTATAGGAGGTGGAAGTGGTGGCATTGGTTCGATAAATTATGGACAATTAAGAGATCGAGGAAACTTAAATAAAGTTAGAGTTGTTACCTTAGAAAAAGAGCCAAGAATTATAGAATTATTTGGTGATGAAACTCAACAAGTTAATCATGCTTATGGCACAAATGGCATTATTACTCAATTAGAAATTCCTCTCGCACCTGCCTATAATTGGGTCGATGTTATTGTAACTTTTGATAACTTTATTTCTGCTTTAAAATTTGGTCAAGCTTTAGCTGATAGTGATGGAATCACTAAAAAATTAATTAGTATTCATGCTCAACCTATTGCTAATTATTTTATTGCCCTTAAATCTTATTTACCTAACGGAGAAAATTGTGCTTTATTAAGCATGGCTGAAATTTCTTTATATCCTTTACAAGAATTAGTTAAAGAATATCAAGGAAAAATTACTTATCAACAAGATTTATCCAAAAATAGTAATATTAATTTAATTGAATTTACGTGGAATCATACTACTTTTCATGCTCGAAATATTGACTCTAATATCACATACTTACAAACTTTCTTTTTTACCATTGATAAAGTAGAAAAAATGTATAATTATTTTGGAGATGAGGTGATGATACACCTGGAATTTTTAAGGGTAGGAGGAAAAGCTATTCCGGCTGGTTTACAACTGGTCAAATTTACCACTGAAAAAAGACTAAATGAAATTATCAAATATCACGAAGAAAATGGTATGTTTATCGCTAATCCTCACACTTATATTTTAGAAGATGGAGGAAGGAAAAATATCGATATTGAACAACTTAATTTCAAAAAAAAGGTTGATCCTTATGGTTTAATGAATCAGGGCAAAATGAAGGCATGGAAAAACAATTAAGTATCTTTAGGGGTGAATGGCATTCACCGAAATAATAAATTGATTAAATTAAGATATATTAAGATATATATCAATTTATTAACTCCCATCAGCCAATGCTTGACTTAAAAAATATTACCTCTTCTACTGCTCCCGAATATACTCAAATCACCTCATCTCAAGCTCAAACTTCCATTGCTGAAGATATATTTAAGCATCGTCATCTCGGTATTAATAAGAAAGCACAACAATTGATGTTAAAAAAACTAGGTTATGATAACTTAGATTCATTAATTAATACTGCTGTACCTTCATCTATTCGTTTACAAAATTCCCTTAAGTTACCCTCTTCTCTCACAGAAACTAAAGCCTTAGCTACTTTAAAAGTGATTGCCGAAGAAAATCAAGTATATAATTCTTACATTGGCATGGGTTATTACAACTGCATCACTCCTGCGGTTATTCAACGTAATATCCTTGAAAATCCCAATTGGTACACAGCTTACACCCCTTATCAACCAGAAATTGCTCAAGGAAGATTAGAAGCCTTGCTCAACTTCCAAACCATGATTATCGACTTCACGGGGTTAGAAATAGCCAACGCTTCTCTTTTAGATGAAGGCACTGCGGCTGCCGAAGCCATGACGATGAGTTATCAAGTTACTAAACATAAATCTAATACTTTTTTTATCGATATAAATTGTCATCCTCAGACTATCGAAGTTATTAAAACTAGAGCAAAATATCTCGATATTGAGCTAATTATTGACAATCCTCAAATATTTAACTTTAACACTCCTATATTCGGGGCATTATTTCAATATCCTGCCACTGACGGCACAATTTACGACTATCAAGATATTATTGAGCAAATTCATCAACAAAAAGGCATCGTCACCCTAGCCGCTGATTTGTTGAGTCTTGCTTTGTTAAAATCTCCGGGTGAATTAAATGCCGACATTGCCGTAGGAAATACTCAACGTTTCGGTGTACCATTAGGTTATGGTGGTCCTCACGCTGCTTATTTTGCCACGAAAGAAGAGTATAAAAGACAAGTACCAGGGAGAATTGTTGGCGTCTCAAAAGATGTACATGATCAACCTGCCCTAAGACTGGCTTTACAAACCAGAGAGCAACATATTCGTAGAGATAAAGCCACTAGTAATATTTGTACGGCTCAAGTTTTATTAGCTGTAATCGCTTCTAGTTATGCCGTTTATCATGGAGAAGAAGGGATAAAAAATATTGCTTTAAGAGTTAACCAATTAACAAAAATTCTTGCAAAAGGTTTAGAAATACTTGGTTATAAAACTAAATCTCATCATTTTTTCGATACTATTACCATAAAAGTTGATGATATTAATAGTGTACGTTTAAAAGCAGAAGCGAATTTGATTAACTTCCGTTACTTTGAAAATTCCATCGGCATCAGTATCGATGAAACGAAAACTATTGAGGATATTAAACAAATTTGGTCAATTTTTGCTCAAAATAAAGAATTATCTTTCAATAGCTCGGATTTATATGTTGATAACTTAGGTATTCCTTCTCAATTAAAGCGTCAATCTCGTTATTTAACAGAAGCCGTTTTTAATCAATATCATTCAGAAACAGAATTATTACGGTATTTATATCGTCTTGAAACCAAAGATTTATCTTTAACCACTTCCATGATTGCGTTAGGTTCGTGTACGATGAAATTGAATGCTACTGCAGAGATGATACCCATTACATGGGCAGAATTTAACAACATTCACCCTTTTGCACCTTTATCTCAAACTAAAGGCTATCAAACTATTTTCACTCAATTAGAGGCATGGTTAGCTGAAATTACTGGCTTTGCGGCTATCTCCTTGCAACCTAATGCTGGTTCACAAGGAGAATATGCAGGATTACAAGTTATTCGTAAATACCACGACAGCAAAGGAGAAGGTAATAGAAATATTTGCTTAATTCCTGAATCTGCCCACGGCACAAATCCAGCTAGTGCAGTAATGTGCGGTTTAAAAGTAATCGTAGTCAAATGTGATGCGGAAGGAAATATTGATATTGAAGACTTAAAAGCTAAAGCTGAAAAACATCAAAAAAACTTAGCGGCTTTGATGATTACCTATCCTTCTACTCATGGGGTTTTTGAGGAAGGAATAAAAGATATATGTGGAATTATTCATGCTTATGGAGGACAAGTATATCTTGATGGTGCGAATATGAATGCTCAAGTTGGCTTATGTCGCCCAGGTGATTTTGGTGCTGATGTATGTCACCTAAACCTACATAAAACATTTTGTATTCCTCATGGTGGAGGTGGTCCTGGTGTAGGTCCTATCGGAGTAATGCCTCATTTAATACCTTTTTTACCTATCAACTATCAACTATCAGCTATCAGTTGTCAACAAAATAATGATGATGATAGTCAATCAATCGGGATGATTTCTTCTGCACCGTGGGGTAGTGCAAGTATTTTACCTATATCTTGGATGTATATTGCCATGATGGGTAGTGAAGGGTTAACAGATGCTACAAAAATTGCTATTCTCAATGCTAATTATATCGCTCATCGTCTTGCCCCCCATTATCCCATTCTTTTTACTGGTAAATCTAATTTGGTTGCGCATGAGTGTATCATTGACTTACGCCCGTTACGCAAAACGGCTCAGATAGAAGTGGAAGATGTAGCTAAACGTTTAATTGATTACGGTTTTCATGCACCTACTATGTCGTGGCCCGTTGGCGGTACAATGATGATTGAACCGACGGAAAGTGAATCTTTATCAGAATTAGATCGTTTTTGTGATGCTATGATTGGTATTAGAGAAGAAATAAGAGCCATAGAAAAGGGAGAAGCGGATATTAAAGATAATGTTTTAAAAAATGCTCCCCATACTGCAATGAGCTTAATTGCTTCTGACTGGAATCACCCTTACAGTCGAGAATCGGCGGCTTATCCTGATACCTTCACAAAACAACATAAATTTTGGGCTACGGTAGGACGTATTGATAACGCTTATGGTGATCGCAATCTCATATGTTCATGTATAGGTATTAATAATTATAATTATTAATTAACAATTAACAATTAACAATATTTGTAATAGTTTTAAGCTAAAAATTTCGATTTTTGGTTATTTAAACTTATAACTTAAGGGTAATAAGCTGAAACACATTTAACTTGCATTTTTTTTAAACGAATGGGAATACCTTAAAATGTTACTCATTCATTGCCTATTGCCTGTCTTTAGCAGTAAACTTAGATGAATTTAGCTAAACCTATCAAGATAAAATACTTTTTCAGCAGACTTTATTTAGTTAATAATTTCTAAATAATCTCGTAACTGTTTTTTTTGGGTTGGTTGTCGTAATTTTTGAATTGCTTTAGCCTGAATTTGTCTAACTCTTTCCCTTGATAAATTCATCATTAATGCCGTATCAGATAAAGAGTAAATTTTTCCGTCTTCAAAACCAAAACGTAATCGAAGGATTTTTTGCTCTCTGTCATTTAAACTGGACATCATTAAAAGTAAATCTTGCTGCATTGATACTCGCATTAAATTTTCTTCAGGAGTTGCCGATGGAGTTTCGATTAATTCGACTAACTCAGTATTATAATCTTCTCCTACTTTCATCTCTAAAGAAATTGAGCGAGGAATTTGATTTAAAAACTGTCGCAGTTGTGGAGGTGTCATGGACATTTTTTCAGCAATTTCATCCACTGTTGCCATGCGTCCTAATGTTTGAGATAATTGTCTTTGAACTTTTTTGAGTAAATTTAATTTTTCAGTAATGTGAATCGGTATTCTGATTGTCCGTCCTTGAGTTGCGATCGCCCGTGTCATACCTTGACGAATCCACCAATAAGAATAAGTACTAAAATGATAACCTTTAGTATAATCAAATTTTTCAACTGCCTTTTCTAAACCTAAAGTGCCTTCTTGAATTAAATCTAATAATTCTAAACCACGATTTTGATATTTTTTAGCAATAGAAACCACTAAACGTAGATTGGCATTAATCATTTTCTGTTTAGCTTTAACTCCCATTCCTAGAGTTTTATCTAATTCTTCTACAGATAAATTAGCTAAACTAGCCCATTTTTCTTTACCTTGTATAATAATTTTTTGTAATTTAACTGCAGAAAGATCTAATTGTTGCCCTAACTTTTCTAAAATAATATCTTGAGAATAATTTCCTTGTAGAGAATCATAGGCATTCATAACCCGAATATATTCCTTAATTTTAGGATTAGAATCATTTTCAGTTTTAATTTGATGAAGAGATTGTGCCATTTGCACTTGTCTAGCGAGGGTAATTTCTTCTTCCTTTGTTAATAAAGGAATACGCCCAATATCACGAAGATATAGGCGCATTAAATCACGAGAACTAATATTTTGACTGTTTTGAGAATGGGATAAAGAAAGATTTTGAATCGGCGAGTCATGATGAGGATAGGGAGAGTAAGAAGTGGATAATCCCGATGAGTGATTCCCTAAAGCTTGAAAATAAAACTTTGACATAATCTCTGTTCCTTTCCTAAATGACTAATATTTATATAAATTAGATTACTTTGAATCTTAACTTTCCCTCAATATACATTAAAAAAAACAAAATGAGTCATTTTTGCTATAAAAATTTATGGAATTTTTCTTAATTACTTATATCTTACTAGTAAATTTGTAGTGACTGCTTTTGCCCTGAAGTTAAGTGCGAAAAGATTACCACTATCAAACCTCTCCAACAAAAGATGATCATACTTGATCTCACAAAAGTTGATCGAACTCCACCCCACAAAATCGAACTCCTCAATAAAAGTAGATCGAACCTCCTCCATAGCAATTGATCGCACCTAGAAGAATAAATGATAGTATAATCATTCACATAAAAATTGTTAATTTATTTATGACAAAAAGTTTTGAGAATATTTAAGAACAAAAGTTTTGACAGATTTGGTCGTAGCGAAGGAATTAAAGATGAGGATTTATGGGAAGCAGTAGAAAGAGCGAATATAGGTTGAATTTTTGCTGATTTAGGAGGCGGTTTAATCAAACAAAGAATCGCACGTTCTGGGTGGGGAAAATCTGGAGGATTTCGTAGTATTATTATTTTTAAAGCAGGTGATAAGGCTTTCTTTGTCTATGGTTTTGCGAAAAATCAAAGGGCAAATATAAATAAAAAAGAATTAAAAGCTTTGAAAAATTGAGTATTCAGTTACTTTCTTATTCTGAACAAGATTTATTAAAAGCAATTCAAAATGGAATATTTCCTGAAGTAATTTTATGAATAATGAAAAAATTTATGAGAGTGATATTCTGGCGGCCATTCATGAAACCGTATCCGATTTACATTCTGCTAATTTATTAGATGAGTCTATTAAAAAGGAATTTGATGAGATTTGTTTAACACCTATTAAGTCACTTAAACCTGCTGAAATTAGAGCAATTCGTCTCCAAGAAGATGTTAGCGAGGAAGTTTTTGCTAAATATTTGAATGTTTCACCTCATTTAATTCGTCAATGGGAAAGTGGCGAAAAAAAACCTCAAGGTTCTTCTCTGAAACTTTTATCTTTAGTGCAAAAAAAAGGTATTTCTCTCCTGATTTAAAAACTATAGATAGATTCTAAGATTAAGATGCGATCAAACTTTCAGCTCCATAAAAATCGAACTCCCCCACAAAAGTCGATCGAATCTTCCACAAAAAAAACGCATCTTAATTTTAAATAAGAATCAAGGCTGTGATGAAATAATCTCATCTTCAGATTTAGTTTTAAAACTGGGAAAATCATCAGGTAATTCTCCTTGAAAATCATTCAGTATAGTATCCCAAAAATTTTGAATTGTATGTAAACAATCTAATTCACATTCATTTATTGCTGAGTAAAGTTCATCATCCGATATTGTCTCATCATCACACCAACTATAAAGTAAAGATGTCGTAATTTTTGCTTCATCATCCCCACATTTTTGATAAATTGAATAAAGTGATGGCATTTTCTGTTTCTGCTTAAAGAGTGAGTCAACTGCTATTGACCAAATCCAAGCCCATTTAAAATCAAGAAATTCCTCTGACTCAAACCAATCCCACCCCGATTCTTCTCTCTTTAGTCTCTCTTTTTCATCATCATCGAGTATATCTTCATTAATAATTACAGCCTGTTTGTGGACTAAGCAATTTTCATCATTATCCCAATCCACATCTCCTTCTGATTTAATCCAACTGGTGGTAAAGTAATAACCTTGACTTTGAGAGGGTCTGACATATTCAAAACAGGCAATCGCCCCTTTGTACTTTTCTAATAGTTTTTGAAATAGTAAATCTGCATATCCCTCCTCATAACCATAACAACCATAGCCTCCTGAGTTGAAGAAAACTGAGTTATCTTCAATCCTTAAATCATTAACGGCGGAAGTCTCATAATCATCATCATTATCGATTTCTTCGATTAATTGTTTGACTTTTTCTGGTTCTAAACTGATTACTTCTGCATGAGAATGCCAAGATACGCCCATTGTTTTTAATTCCTTTGATTTTTACTGATGTTTAATGTGTTCTTACTATTTATCCTATTGATTTTGAGGATTTATGCAGTTTGCCCTTAATATTTTTTGATGAAGTTTAAAAATGGGAGGGGGCAAGTACCCCTAATTTCCCGATACGATTGAATCTAATTAAACTTGTTTTCTAACTCTTGAATTAGTAATTCAGCTTCTTCATTTTTAACAATACGAACGGATGTAGGAATGGGATGACGTATATTAAATTTGTTAAAAATATCCCCTGCGGTAATAGCATTTTCGATTTTGTCCGCTACACATTACCACTCAATTTTTAATCGATGCAAATGTTGACCATTTTTAACGTTTTCCGATGAATCAATTGGAATTAGTTGATAGCTAGAATCTTTTTGAATCATACCCCAACCGATCGCACCAAAACTACTAGCATAAGCAATTATAGTATCTCCTTGATGATAAGAAGTTAAAAGTTTTTCTCCCTCGTCACCAGCCTGATTAGTAAAGTTAGCGGTAATAATTTGATTAGTTTTCAGATATTCCCACCAATCTTGCTCATTAAAACCAATATTATGCCAATATATGTTTTCTGAAATGGATAATAAACGAATTTCCCCTTCTTTGACGATAATTCTGACTTTATCGCCGAAATTAGCTTTTTCTAACCAGTTTTAAGGAATAGAAAGCTCTTTGTTTAATGTGATTGATTGAACCGTAATCGTGTGATTATACCTATAGATATTCAAAAAAGTTAATGTTTGTACTTATTTATCCAGTTGATTTTCAGAATTTATGCAGTTTGCCTTTAATTTTTTTTGATGAAGCTATGAAAGGCTTACATTGATCGAACTCTCCTCTACAAAATCGATCGAACTCCCTTCACAAAAGTTGATTGTATTGGATAAATTAACATTCATTAGCTAAATAAGAGATTAATGTATCGGTTGTCCAGATAGCTATGCCACACCCGAAAAAATCTTGATCTTGAGTCCAAATACTAGCAGATAAAGATAAGGCTAAGGCTACAGTTTGCCAATCATTGGGATCTCTGGGAATGCGAGTGAGTGCTATAGTTTGATAATCTGAATAAAACTTTAGTGGAATCAATGTAACTTTTGTTTGAGCCAATTTAAGAGAATCTTGTAATAAATTTTGCCCAGTAGAAGGAGAAAATACTCCTTTTTTGATCATGGTATTGATTCTTTTTTCTAATTCATAACAAGACTCCTCCCATTGTTTTTCAGGCATATAAAGTTCCCATATAGGATCAAGAATTAACTCTCTTCCCCGTTGGCGAATCAACTCAGCTACTAAGATATTTGCATCGATTACTAAACGCATTTTAGTCTTCTTTTTTCGATAAATCAAAGGCTTTACTCAATTCATCTTCTGATAATCCACTTTCGGCTAAGGCATTATTTACCGTTGCTGATAATTTGCTGAATGCTTCTTGAATTTCAATCTCTGTTGATTCTTGAATAGGAATATAAAAACCGACTACTTTTTGATGCTTTTTAATGGCTAGAATCTCATTACTACCAATATAATGGGATGCTTTATCTCGAAATTGTTTTACACCAATACTTTTCATAATTGATAATTGTGACCACTTTATGACCATTTTATCATTTTTTAGCTCGATCGAACCCTCCCCTCACAGAAATCGATCGAACTCCTCACTCCACAAAATCCAATCTCCCCATAAATACTATTCTTCAGGGATTTCTATTTTGGTATTTTCATCAGTAATAATCCCCTCTAAATTGGCATCGGTTAAATCCGCATTCGTCAAATCAGCACCCGATAAATCTGCATCCCATAAAGTAGCACCACTTAAATCAGCATTACTCAAATCAGCATTTATTGAATCAGCACCAGTTAAATTAGCATCACTTAAATCAGCATTTATTAAATCTCTTCCTTGAATAGAATGATTGACAATATCCCATACTAATCGCCATTTATCATCTATTGTCGTATCTTCACTTAATATAGTACTCCTTAAATCAGCACGAATTAAATTAGCATTA
The DNA here is from genome assembly GCF_001548095.1 of Geminocystis sp. NIES-3708. Classification (NCBI taxonomy): domain Bacteria; kingdom Bacillati; phylum Cyanobacteriota; class Cyanophyceae; order Chroococcales; family Geminocystaceae; genus Geminocystis; species Geminocystis sp. NIES-3708. The sequence continues at coordinate 3,743,918 of NZ_AP014815.1, forward strand.
GTCAAATCAGCACCAGTTAAATCAGCATCAGTTAAATCAGCATTTATTGAATCAGCACCAGTTAAATTAGCATCACTTAAATTAGCACCAGTTAAATTAGCCCCTGATAAGTTAACTCCTGATAAATTAGTTTCTGTTAAATCAATATCACTTAAATTTAATTCTTCTTCTTGATGTTCAGATTTCCATCGATTCCATTTATCAATGTTCCCTTCTTTTAAAAAATTTAGGGCAATTTCTTTAGATGGTTTTTCAGGGATTTGCATTTTAGTATTTTCATCAGTAATAATCCCCTTTAACTCGGCATAGCTTAAATCCGCATCCGTCAAATCTGCACCTGTCAAATTAGTATTACTCAAATTAGCACCCGATAAATCTGCTTTTCTTAAATTAGCACCTGATCAATTAGCATTAGTTGAATAAACACTTGATAAATTAGCATCACTTAAATTGGCATCACTTAAATTGGCATGAGCTAAATTAGTACCTGATAAATCAGCACCACTTAAATTAGCATCACATAAAATTATGTTACTGAACTGGACAGTAGATAAATTAGCACCCTTTAAATTAGCATAATTAACCTGAGTTTTGGTTAAGCAGATTGAGGTAAAAGCCATTCTAAACGGAGACTCGGCTTTTTTGCTTGGTGAGAATATGCGATTAATCCACATAATAAGTTGACACAAAAATTTATTGGTGAACGATGGCGTGAATGTTCTATTTGTGAGATATTCTTTAATTGATCATTAATGGTTTCGACAATCAATCGCTTACGAGATAGTAATTTGTCGTGAAGACGCATTAATTTGTTTTTCATGTTACGTTTCCTCTTGGCAAAAAACTCGATTCCGTAATCTTTCAAAAGTTTGGTCGTTAATTTTTGAGATACATAACCTCCATCAGCAAACACTTTACCCCAAAGTTTTTGGAGAAGATCAATTACTGGTTTTCGGTCATCCACATTTCCCCCAGTCAGACTCATATGGAGAATTTCTCCCAGTTCATTGACTACTAGATGAAGTTTAAAACCAAAAAACCAATCCACAGAGGTTTTTCCTCTCGCCCCTAAATCCTGAAATACCTTATGTCGTGAAATACGTCGATTGTGACACACTTGAATCTTCGTAGAGTCAATAAAACTAATCCCTGTACAATTGCCAAAGCAATGTTTGAGATAAACACACAAAGGAATGACAGTTGATGGTACCCATTGAATAAAACGTTGATAACTAGGTAGTTTTGGAAAAGCATCGAACCAATATTGTTGAACGTGATTGAGATAAAAATGTTTGAAATTACGGTAATGGTTCTGATGGAAAGCGATAAGGATGGTCATAATTTCACTTAGACAAAGACTTTTGGCTCTAAGACGAGTAACAGCTCCATGAGATAAGAGCTTTTGTTGCCATTGAGTCTCAAATTGTTGGCAGAAATCATCGACATGACAAAATAAATAGTCTAAATTAAACATAAGGCAGTAGTTAGTTTGATAGTTTGCTATATTCAGCTTACTATTTGCCTGTTTTCTTATCCAAAACTGAGGTTAATTAAAGTAACTGCCACAAAAATCAGTATTAGTAAAATTGCAACCACTAAAGTCTATAGACCATTCATTAGAATTACTATTATTCTCTGCTATATTTATAGATGATTCTGTAAAATTACAGTCAATAAAAGATATGCAATTTTCTTGATCAAAAAGATACATTGTCAAGTCTGAACATGAAAAATTACAGCTGATACAATTCAGTTGTATCTCATCAGACCCTTCTGAGGAGTATCGATTAAAATTAAATTCCGCATTCTCTAAGTTACAATCTTCAATTTGAATTATATTCTGACCATAATTATTTTCAATACTAATTTCTGTGTGTGTTAAGTTACAGTTTCTCAGTTCTACATTTTCAAGGGTAATATCTGTATTGCTTAAATCAACATCCCTCAAAACTAAATTAGTCGAATTTTCTTTTGATATTTGTTCTACATCAAAATATTCACTAGATATAGTAAAAGACAATCTTTGTTTATCCTGATTTTCTGACTTCCATTGATTCCATTCATCAATTTTTCCTTCTTTTAAAAGATTGACAGGGATTTGTTCACTCATTTTTTTTCTCCTATAATGTTGATTCGTTTCAGCTCTACTTATTTATCCTATTCACTTTGAGGATTTATGCAGTTTGCCCTTAATATTTATTGATGAAGTTTAAAAAGAGGAAGGGGTTGAGTACCCCTAATTTCCCGATATGATTAAATTGAATTAAACTTGTTTTCTAACTCTTGAATTAGTAATTCCGCATCCTCATTATTCATAATACGAGAAAAAGCAGCTAGTGGATGATGTATGTTAAATTTACTCAGAATATCAGCACCTTTAATTCCATCTTCGATATTATTCGCTACACATTGCCACTCTAAATCTTTTAATCGATATAAATGTGTACCATTTTTAACATCTTCTACTGAACCTTCCTCAATTTTTCTATAGGTAGTATCTTTTGTGATAATTCCCCAACCTAACGCCCCATATTCATTAGCGTAAGCAATGATTGTATCTCCTTTACAATAGGTAGCATTTTTTTGTTCTGGATTAATACAACTTAAAACATTATTAGTTTTGACGTATTGCCACCAATCTTGCTCATTAAAGCCTATATTATGCCAATATATGCTTCCAGAAATAGATAATAAACGAATTTCCCCTTCTTTGACGATAATTCTCACTTTATCGCCGAAATTAGCTTTTTCTAAGCAGTTTTGAGGAATAGAAAACTCTTTGTCTAATGTGATTGATTGAACTGTAATCATGTTGTTATACCTATAGACATTCAAAAAAGTTAATGTTTGTTGTTACTACTTATTTATTCAGTTGATTTTCAGAATTTATGCAGTTTGCCTTTAATTTTTTTTGATAAAGTTCCGAAGGGTTTACAACGATTGAACTCCTCACAAAATCGAACTCCCCCCACAAAATGCGATCGCATCTCCCCATCACAAAAATTGCACTTCACCTACAAAATACTACTCTTCAGGGATTTCTATTTTGGTATTTTCATCAGTAATAATTCCTTCTAAATTGGCATTGGTTAAATCTGCCCCTGATAAATCTGCATTACTCAAATTAGCACCTGATAAATTTGCATTACTTAAATCTGCATCACTTAAATTAATATCACTGAAATTGACACCAGTTAAATTTTGGCTACAGAGGCTAGACTCTTCATCAATATAATGTTCGAAAAAATATTCAAATTTTTCATCCCCAAAAGCATTACGATAACAATTTAATAAATCTGATAAAACGCATGGAGGTTCATCACCCCAATCAGTTTCAACAATACATCTATATAGATGATAGAAAAACTCATTTATATCAACATTCGTTGGAAAATTGTGTAATGGTAAATAATTTTTAATTAAATACTCTACTAAAGCAACTACTTCGTATTCAATCTCACGACCATCTATTATCTCCAAGCCCAAAAAAAATCCAGATACTTTATCTCCTAGTATTAAAACTACTGTTTCCAAAAAGTCAAACTCTTGTTCTAGAAATGTGTAATTCCTGCTAAGAATACGAGATAAAAAATTACCACCTCCTCCCTGAGAGTCGTAATCTGCAAATGATGCAAGATAAGCATAAGGAATAGCATATTCTATGTGATAATCATAACCAAATTCAACATCAGAATAGTTCGTATATTCTCCATTACAGCGTATCCACAGAGGCTTTAAATAATCTTCTACTAATGAAAATTCGATCGCTTCTCCCTTTATTTCAAATTCGGGCATTGGTGATTTTAGGTATGAAGAAGACTAAAAGTAGGTCTCCCTAAAGGACGAAAAGGAATTGGTATATCTTTAAATTTGAGATAGTGAATCAATAGTGAAACAGAATACTTTAAAATCTCCATGGATTTTGAATAACATAAAGTTTTTCGATGTACTCTAGCAAGATAATGTCTTAATCTCGTATTTTTCTCCCTCCACTCTGGTCATGTATGTTTTACAGATGATTTGGTCGCCCTCAGGAATAAAGTTTCCATAGACTTTCCACCCTTCTGTTACATAAAAATAACAATGCCATTTTTTTACTTGCTCCCACAACGGTCTAAATGTTTTTGCACTTCTATCCCCTATGACCTATTCCAATATACCCTCGTGAAAATGATCTACCGCTGTCCATCGCCAGATTGGTTTTTTTTTGAGCCGACAAAGGTTTGCAATTCATCTAATTCTCCAACTTCTGGTCGCGTTTCTGGATGATAGCTCTGTGGCAAAATTTGACCCACTGCTTTAACCCAAGAGATGATCGTTGTATGATGCACCTGTTTAATCCTCCCAATAGCTCGAAAACCCATACCATTGACGTACATTTTTAAGCATTCTTTTCTGAGATCATCACTATAACCTTTACCACTGAGTTGTTCTGGAGCTATAAATTGTCCGCGACAATGAACACAAATATGATTTTGTTTTCCTTTTTTTATGCCATTTTTATTGATATTCTTGGAGCCACATTCTGGACATTTCATGTTTTTTTACTTCACTTTTTTCCTCTTTCTATCATACCCTCATTCACCAACGCCCAAATTCGTTGTTAACTAAATAAATGGCTACTTCTTCATGTAATTTGATAGCTTCTTCATCACTGAGAGAATTTAAGTCTATTTCACCATTGAAAAGTTGATTAACCGAAATTTCCTGAGTCATTTTAGTCTCCTTTGATATTTGGATGATTAATAAAGTTTTATAAACTAAAAAACAGGAAGGGGTTGAGTACCCCTAATTTCCCGATATGATTAAATTGAATTAAACTTGTTTTCTAACTCTTGAATTAGTAATTCCGCATTCTCATTATTCGTAATACGCGAAAAAGCAGATAGTGGATAATGTATATTAAATTTACTCAGAATATCAGTACCTTTAATTCCATCTTCGATATTATCCACTACACATTGCCACTCCAAATCTAATCGATAGAGATGTGTACCATTTTTAACATCTTCCACTGAACCTTCCTCAATTTTTCTATAGGTAGTGTCTTTTGTGACAATTCCCCAACCTAACGCACCATATTCATTAGCGTAAGCAATAATTTTATCCCCTTTAAAATAGGTCGCATTTCTATCTTCTGGATTAATACAACTTAAAACATTATTAGTTTTGACGTATTGCCACCAATCTTGCTCATTAAAACCAATATTATGCCAATATATGTTATCAGAAATCGATAACAAACGATTACGGCGTTGGTTATAATTTTGATATTGAGCTTTTTTGCGCATACTTTTCTGATTTCCCCCCTCTAAATCCTGCAATAAATCATCAACTTGTTCCATTTCTTCAGACATACTATGACAAGCAGGTGCAGACATTATCTCTTGTTTTACCTGTTCTAAACGTTTTGTTGCACCAGTAATATCACCTTCATCAAGGTTTCTGACTACCTCTTCTTTTGCCCGTGAAATATTTAATCTTAAAACTTTAGCATTAACCTCCTCATTCTCTGGATAAGTTGCCAATTCGGCACTGGTAACAACGAGTAACTGTAGTTGAGCATGAGATATTTTTCTTGATTTTGTTTCCATGTCGTCATAGGCTAAACGAAAATCTGCCAGTGTCATGGGCTGTATCATGGCTGGTATTTTTAACCGTAATACTAAATCAAAGGAGTTTCCTGTGATAAGATTCGGTAGTTTATAGTTACCGTATTGTGTCTTATCTAAATCGTTGAACACATCCACTAATCGTACTTCTGCTAAGGTTTTAATACCGATACTGACTTTTTGCCCAACGGTTGCGATAATGCCTTGTAACTCATTCTCAAAAATATTAGGTAACTGTTCAGCATCTTGAATATAATAGTAATTACCGTCACCGCTAAGGGCGATACCCTGCATCAAATCTTCATTGAAGTCGTCTCCAATACCCATAGTCGTAGTACTAACACCGTGTTTACTTAAACCATTAACATTCGTAGCGATCGCATCTGGATTAGTTTCTCCTACATTAGCCAAACCATCGGATAAGAGGATAACACGATTTAACCGCTCAACTTCATTGAATTTACTAACTTGAGTTGCACCTTCTAGCCAACCATCATATAAAGCCGTCATACTTCGTGCCGTGATGGACTTAATTTTATTGAGTATATATTCCTTATTATTAGCTAAAGTACTAGGCACTATTACTTCTATTTGATCATCATAAATTGTAACACTAATTCTATCTGTTGATAAAAGTTGATTGACTGCAAAACAAGCAGCTTTTCGAGCATATTCTATTTTTTTACCTTCCATTGAACCTGATCTATCTATAACTAAACCTAAATTTAAAGGTAATCTTTGTTTCCTACTTTTAATTTCTGGAACGGTAATTCTGACGATTAAATCTAATTCCGTGATAGCGTCAGATGCAACAGCATTTTTGATAGGAATAAAAGTGATTTGCGGTTGTATAGTCATGATTTTTTCCTTGCTAAAAATTGGATTAATGTTTCGATTAAATATTGATTTAAAGACTCTTGTTCTTTGATACTATTAGGATAAATAAAATCATCTCGAATATGTATTTCTAAACCATCTAAAACTTGTAAATGATTCCATTGATTGACTTTAGATGAAGATGATTGGAGTTGACTAAATTGCGGTTGATTATTAATACCCTCTAAATTTGTGTTTAAATCAATAGCATTTTGACTTTTTTTTGAATCATTAATATTAAAGTTTTTTTGTTCATTAATACTAAGATTTTTTTGCTTACCTTTTTTGAGATTAGCCAAATATTCCAACGCTGAATTATGAGAATTAGAATTTTCCGTTAGATTAGGATGTGCTGTCGTCAGACGAATTTGAATACCGCCAGTTAATAAACTCTTTAATTCTTCATTAGTTTTACTGGTTAATAAATCATTAATTGCCGCCGCACCGATACCATCACTTAATAAACGTCTTACCAGAAGTAATTGGAGAAGATGACGATAACAATAAAAAGCATAACGATTTTTACGGATAGCCTCATCCATCAATCTTTGACTTGTATAATGCCGAACAAGACGAGGATTAATTTCTTCTTTAACTTTAGTATTACCTTTTATTTCAGGCAAATAATGGGGTAATAATTGATTAGCTACCTCCACAAAATCTTCAATTAACCATTCATGATGGCTGTTTTCTAGTTCTTCTAATTTCATATTTTTACTATAACGAAAACAATGTAAAGTGTCAATGACTTTTTAAATTGATAATTATTGCTTTTAATTTAGATCTTGCATCATTACATTTATATAGATACAAAAAGAGAAAATCAATTTTTATGTAGTTAAGGTCAATTTTTTCTACTATTAACTATTGCATATTGACCATTCCTTACCTTAACCGACAATTTATATCTCAGTTGTAAGATCTCAGTCTAACTTATCCTCACTGACAATCATATGTCGAACTTAGGTATTATCCATTACCCATTGCCGATAAAATGATATATTGGACAAAGAGAGTAAGAGAGGTAGTTGCAAATTAAATTTTCCCTAAAAGGTCTGTTTAGTTTGAGGAAAGTCCGGGCTCCCGAAAGATCAGACTTGCTGGGTAACGCCCAGTGCGCGCGAGCGTGAGGATAGTGCCACAGAAAAATACCGCCGAATTATTCGGTAAGGGTGCAAAGGTGATGGTAAGAGCTCACCAGCAATATCGAGAGGTATTGGCTCGGTAAACCCCGGTGGGGAGCAAGGTCGGAGGAATTACGGTTGATCTTTTTCCGATTCCGATTTCGGTGTACCGCTTGAGGTGATTAGTAATAATCATCCCAGATAGATAACTACCCCTTAGATTCTATGAATTTTGAGGAACAGAACCCGGCTTACTCCTTACTCTCATTTTTTTATTTATATAATTTATTATTTTCAATTTATCATGGCTGAATCATATTTATTAGAAAAATTAGCCTCTGTAGAAACAACTTTTACGGAATTAACTAGGCGTTTAGGAGATCCTGATATTGCTACGAATCCCGACGAACTCCAAAAAATTGCTAAAATGCGTTCTTCTTTAGAAGAAACAGTTATTACTTATCAGGAATGGCAAAAAGCCCAAGAAGACTTAAAAGATACTCAAGAAATTTATAAAGAATCTAATGCTGATCCTGAAATGAAAGAATTAGCAGGAATGGAAATTGAGGAATTAAAAATACAAATAGAAGATTTAGAAAAAAAACTCAAACTTTTACTATTACCTAAAGATCCTAATGATGATAAAAATATTATGTTAGAAATCCGAGCTGGTACTGGTGGTGATGAAGCAAGTATTTGGGCTGGGGATTTAGTGCGTATGTATTCTCGTTATGCCGAAATTTTGAATTGGAATGTCAAACTTTTAAGTGAATCTCCTGCGGAAATGGGAGGCTTTAAAGAGGCAATTTTAGAAATTACAGGAGATAGCGTTTATAGTAAACTCAAGTTTGAAGCAGGAGTCCATCGAGTACAAAGAGTACCTTTGACAGAAGCAGGAGGAAGGGTTCATACTTCTACCGCTACGGTGGCTATTATGCCCGAAGTTAATGATGTTGAGGTACACATTGATCCTAAAGATATTGAGTTAACTACCGCACGATCTGGTGGTGCTGGAGGACAAAACGTTAACAAAGTGGAAACGGCGGTGGATTTAATTCATAAACCAACGGGTATTCGAGTTTTTTGTACTGAAGAGCGCTCTCAACTTAAAAACCGTGAACGGGCAATGCAGATTTTACGAGCAAAACTCTATGATATTAAACTCAAAGAGCAACAAGACGAAGTTAGTTCTATGCGGCGATCGCAAGTAGGTACTGGCTCAAGATCCGAAAAAATACGCACTTATAACTATAAAGATAATCGAGCAACGGATCATCGATTAGGTCAAAACTTTGATTTAAACACTATTTTGGAAGGAAAAATCGATCATGTAATACAGGCTTGTATCGCTCAAGATCAACAAGAAAGATTAGAACAAATGGCTTCTTCTCCTACCACCGCAGATGCACTTATTTAATTGGGAATTAGGAATTAGCCATTGTTAATTGTCTTCTGGCATACTATCGGTAGATACTTCTTCTATATCTTGATAGAGTAAGTAAAATTCCTTCGTTTTTTCTCCACCAATAATAATATCTTGAGATTTTAAGATTGCCTCTAAGGAAATGCGATCGCCAACTTTAGGAATAGTACCTTGAGTAACAACCCAAATAGAACCAGTTTCATCTTTAATTTCAAAGCCCTTGCGATCAAGTAAAGGTACAATTTTTTTAACAATACCTTCAACTTTAATGGGTTGTGTTGTCTGAGCTAGATTGTGAATTTCACTAATTTGGGTAACTTGAGGAGAAGCTAAACCTAACTTAATTAAAGAGGTACAACCAGTGATTCCCCAAAAAAAAAAGATAGTGAAAGTAAACTGAAAGATTTTAGTGCTAATTTCATAAAAATTCATTAAATAAACGATATTTTCTGACTACTTGCTTTTATAATCGTTTGGAGTATCAGTCAAATTTTATTTTTAATAATCAATAGTAACATGGTAGCTAAGATTTTAGACGGTAAAAATTTAGCCAAAAAAGTACAATCTCGTTTACAGTTGGCTATTCAAGAAAAAATTACCGAAAAAAAACGTCCTCCCGGATTAGCTGTGTTAATGGTGGGAAATAATCCAGCTAGTGCTGTTTATGTCAATAATAAAGAAAAATCCTGTCAAAAAATTGGGATGGCATCTTTTGGGAAACATTTTCCTGAGAATATCAGCCAAGAAGAGTTAGAAACAGTTATCAGAGAATTAAATCATGATCCTAAAGTTGATGGAATTTTAGTACAATTACCTTTACCTGACCATTTTGATTCCGTCGCATTATTACTCACAATTGCACCAGAGAAAGATGCTGATGGACTTCATCCTACAAACTTAGGAAAATTGGTAAGAGGAGAAACAGGCTTAAGAAGTTGCACTCCTGCGGGAGTTATGGAAATTTTGAAAGAATATAATATCCCCATTTCTGGAAAAAAAGCCGTAGTAGTAGGTAGAAGTATTTTAGTCGGAAAACCTTTAGCTTTAATGTTACTCGAACAAAATGCTACTGTAACAATCGCTCATTCCAAAACACCTAACTTAGCACAAGTAACAAAAGAAGCAGATATATTAATTGCCGCTGTAGGCAAACCTGAAATGATTACCTCTGATATGATCAAACCGAATGCAGTCGTTATTGATGTGGGAATTAATCGCCTAGAAACTCCTGATGGGAAAGGGCGTTTAGTAGGAGATGTTGCCTATGATGAAGTGAAAGAAATTGCCAGTTATATTACTCCCGTACCAGGAGGTGTCGGTCCTATGACAGTAGCAATGTTATTACAGAACACCTATGAAAGCTATTTAACAATTAATAATTGATCATTAACAATTAACAACTTTTAATGTAAAATAGTATGTTTGGATCTAAATATAAAAAATATCTAAGGAGAAATTAGTAAGTATGTCTCGATATACAGGACCTCGCTTGAGGGTAGTACGTCGTTTGGGAGATTTACCCGGCTTAACCCGTAAAAATGCTCGTCGTCAATATCCCCCCGGACAACACGGACAAAATCGTCGTAAACGTTCAGAATATGCGATTCGTCTTGAAGAGAAACAAAAACTTCGTTATAACTACGGTGTGAGTGAAACTCAATTAGTTCGCTATGTCAAAAAAGCACGTAGAGTTACTGGATCTACAGGTCAAGTATTATTACAATTATTAGAAATGCGTCTTGATAATACTGTTTTTCGTCTTGGCATGGCACCCACAATTCCGGGTGCTCGTCAATTGGTGAATCATGGTCATATTATGGTTAATGATAAAGTAGTTGATATTGCTAGTTATCAGTGTCGCCCCGGTGATGTCATAAGTGTGAGAAAAAGAGATCGCTCTGTAAATATTGTCAAAAATAATTTACTCAACCCCGGTTTAGCTAATCTTCCCAGTCATTTAGAATATGATAAAGATAACCTTGTAGGTAAGGTTAATGGTATTATTGAAAGAGAATGGGTAGCCTTAAATATTAACGAACTACTTGTAATTGAGTACTATTCTCGGAAAGCATAATCGAATATTTATTCTTATTTTACAAATATTGCTGTTTCTCGGTAATATTTTTTCCATCAAGTATCGCCGATAAATCTTCTTCCTGATTTAGAAGATAAGGAAGACAATCAGACAAGGAAATCTTTTCATAGATTTTTTAAATAATCCTCTCTTTCATCTGTCTAACTGTCTTCCCCTTCTTTCCCCTCTTTTGGTTCATTGCCTTTTGAATTGATGACGTTGAATGAGGTTGTAAGCACAAAATATTAAAGTTTATCCATTTGAAGTCTAATTTAAACAAGAATTTTAAAAATTAAGCTCAACAAATTTTATAGAAATTCTTAAAATCAATAACCATAAAAAAACTGTCAAGAAAACTAGATAAACAAATACAGAATTTATTTACTGATTGGATTACAATGATCGAGATCACCTAAGTTCGATATAAACTAAAGAATTAAAGCGATAAATCTATGCCACGTCGTGAAGATATAAACAAAATACTTATTTTAGGTTCAGGACCGATTATTATTGGACAAGCCTGTGAATTTGACTATTCTGGGACACAAGCCTGTAAAGCACTACGAGAAGAAGGTTATCAGGTAGTTTTGGTTAACTCTAACCCTGCTACCATTATGACTGATCCTGAGACGGCTGAACGTACCTATGTTGAACCGATTACTCCTGAAATTGTCGAAAAAGTAATCGCAAAAGAACGTCCTGATGCACTTTTGCCTACAATGGGAGGACAAACTGCCCTTAATACCGCAGTATCTTTAGCTGAATCTGGAGTATTAAATAAATATGGAGTTGAGTTGATTGGTGCTAAGTTACCCGCTATTAAAATGGCGGAAGACAGAGAATTATTTAAAGAAGCGATGGCGAGAATTGGTGTACCTGTATGCCCTTCAGGTATCGCTAGTAACTGGGAAGAAGCTAAAGCTGTAGCGGAAGAAATTGGTACATATCCTTTGATTATACGCCCTGCTTTTACCATGGGTGGTACTGGTGGCGGTATTGCTTATAACCAAGAAGAATATGAAGAAATGGCAAAATTTGGGATTGATGCTTCTCCCATGTCTCAGATTCTCGTGGAAAAATCTCTCATTGGTTGGAAAGAATATGAGTTAGAAGTGATGCGCGATTTGGAAGATAATGTTGTTATTATCTGTTCCATCGAAAACATTGATCCTATGGGGGTACATACTGGAGATTCTATCACCGTAGCTCCTGCTCAAACTTTAACAGATAAAGAATATCAAAGATTAAGGGATTATTCTAAAGCAATTATTCGAGAGATTGGGGTAGAAACAGGAGGTTCAAATATTCAGTTTTCCGTTAACCCTGTCAATGGGGATGTTATCGTAATTGAAATGAACCCTCGTGTATCTCGTTCTTCTGCTTTAGCATCGAAAGCTACTGGTTTCCCTATCGCTAAATTTGCGGCAAAATTAGCCGTAGGTTACTCTTTAGATGAAATTTCTAATGATATTACGAAGAAAACTCCTGCATCTTTTGAGCCAACTATCGATTATGTTGTTACGAAAATACCACGTTTTGCCTTTGAAAAATTCCCTGGCTCATCTCCTGTTTTAACTACACAAATGAAGTCTGTCGGCGAAGCCATGGCGATCGGACGTACTTTTGCGGAATCTTTTCAAAAAGCCTTAAGATCTCTTGAAACTGGACGTTTTGGCTTTGGTTGTGATAAAAATGAGACTTTACCGACATTATCGCAAATTAGCTCTCAATTACGCACTCCTAATCCTGAAAGAATTTTTAGTGTTTACCATGCTTTTCGTTTAGGTATGAGTGTTGAGCAAATTTATGAATTAACGGCGATCGATCCTTGGTTTTTGGATAAAATGCAGGAAATTGTTGATATTGAGAAGTTTATGAGACGTACTTCTTTACAAAAAATTACTGCTCCAGAAATGCGTTTTATTAAACAATATGGTTTTAGCGATCGCCAAATTGCCTTTGCCACCAAAACCTCAGAGGATGAAGTGAGAGATTTTCGTAAATCTTTAGGTATTTTACCAATTTATAAATTAGTTGATACTTGCGCCGCCGAATTTGAAGCTTTTACCCCTTACTATTATTCTACTTATGAAAGTGGAGAAAATGAAAGCATCCCCACCGATAGACGTAAAGTCATGATTTTAGGAGGTGGACCTAATCGCATCGGTCAAGGTATAGAATTTGATTATTGTTGTTGTCATGCCTCTTTCTCTCTCCAAGATGCAGGTTTTGAAACCATTATGGTTAACTCGAATCCTGAAACTGTATCTACAGATTATGATACTAGTGATCGCCTTTACTTTGAACCCTTAACGAAAGAAGATGTTTTGAATATCATCGAAGCAGAAAATCCTGAAGGGGTAATTATCCAATTTGGTGGACAAACACCGCTAAAATTAGCAGTACCATTGAAAAACTATCTTGCTGATCCTAATACATTAGTAACAACCAAAATTTGGGGTACTTCTCCAGATTCTATTGATACTGCTGAAGATAGAGAAAAATTTGAGGCTATTTTAGGTGAATTAGACATAAAACAACCCCCTAACGGTATCGCAAGAAGTTTTCAAGAATCGAAAATTATTTCTAATAAAATTGGTTATCCCGTAGTTGTTCGTCCTTCCTATGTACTTGGTGGGCGTGGTATGCGTATCGTTTATAATGATACTGAATTAGAGCAATACATGAAATATGCTGTGGATATTGAGCCTGATCATCCTATTTTAATCGATAAATTCTTACAAAATGCCATCGAAGTTGATGTTGACGCTATCTGTGACATGACAGGAAAAGTCGTTATTGGTGGTATTATGGAACATATCGAAGAAGCAGGAGTACATTCGGGAGATTCTGCTTGTTCAATTCCTTATATTACTCTTTCTGACAATATTTTAACTACTTTGCGCACATGGACAGAAAAACTCGCACAATCCTTAAAAGTAGTGGGTTTAATGAACATTCAATACGCTGTACAAGGTGAAACTGCTTATATTTTAGAAGCGAATCCTCGTGCATCTCGTACTGTACCTTTTGTGTCGAAAGCCATAGGACGACCTTTAGCGAAAATTGCTTCTTTAGTTATGTCGGGTAAAACCCTTGAGGAATTGGGGGTAACAGAAGAAATTATCCCTAAGCACGTTGCTGTTAAAGAAGCTGTATTGCCTTTTAATAAGTTTGCAGGTACAGATACTTTACTCGGACCTGAAATGCGTAGTACGGGGGAAGTAATGGGCATAGATAGCGATTTTGGGAAGGCATTTGCTAAAGCTGAAATAGGTGCAGGCGTAGCAATTCATACCTCAGGCACTGTATTTATTTCCATGAATGATAGAGATAAAGAAGCAATTGTACCTGTAGCTAAAGAGTTGGTAGAATTAGGTTTTAAAATTGTTGCCACCGAAGGTACAAAAAAAGTATTGATTGATCATGGTGTCAAAGATGTTGAATTAGTTTTAAAATTACACGAAGGTCGTCCTCATGTAGTTGATGCTATTAAAAATAAGCAAATTCAATTCATCATCAATACTCCTAATAGTGACGAAGAAACTCAAATGGATGGACGTAAAATTCGGCGATCGGCATTAGACTATAAGTTACCGATTATTACTACTATTGCTGGTGCAAAAGCTACTGTTGAAGCAATTCGTTCTTTACAGTCAGAACCTTTACAGGTTAAGGCTTTACAGGATTATTTCTAATATTTTTAGTGGGGTGGTGCTAACTGCCCTACTTTTGAGGGCTAGACTTTTTAAATTTGTAGTAAAAATGCATTTTTAAAAGTCGCTTTAGCAGATTTCGGCTATTAGCTTTGTCAATTTATTGCAAAGCGGTTTATGATTCGATCCTATGAATTAATTTAAGAAATTTTGATGAAATTTTAGGAAAAGTTCGATCTGACATTTTATCTTAGGTTATATATCATGGTATGCCAAGAAATAAATTTCATGGCTCATAGCAAAAGTCTGCTAAAGCGACTAAGAGAAAAAATATTTTTTCGTTATGATCAAAAATTATTTCAGAGATGTATATAAAAATAAATCGTGGCTTTATGGCGTTTATATTATCATCTTGTTTGGGATACAAAAGATAGACTTCCTTTAATCTTACCTAAGTATAAAGATGATTTATACAATTATATAATTGGCAAATCTAATCATTTTGGTTGTATTGTTCATGGTGTTAATGGAATGCCTGATCATCTTCATGTTATTGTTTCTATTCCGCCTAAAATATCTATTTCTGAATATGTGCAAAAAATTAAAGGCAGTACTTCTCATTATCTCACAGAAAAATATTTTTCCTCTTTTCAATGGCAAAAAGGTTACGGAGTTTTTTCTATTAGTCACAAAAATTTAGATCAGGCGATCGCATACGTTAAAAATCAAAAAAAACACCACGCAAATTCTAGGATTATTACCATATTAGAAGAAATCAAAAATGAAGATGATCCTCCTCTTAAATATTCTCAAAAATAAGAATGAAATCATAATCGCTTTAGCGGATTTTCACTATTAGCTTTGTCAATTTATTGCAAAGCGGTTCTTATCTTCATAGAATTCCATTAATTAGAGTACCATATTAGAAAAGATAAAAATGAATCCGCCAAGAAATAAATTTCACGGCTCATAGCAAAAGTCTGCTAAAGCGACTAACCGATAGACACATTTTTTCATTATTGTAATTGAAAAATTATCCCAGATGAATAAATTATCGATATTAATAAAATAATTTGTTAGAATAAAACTAGAATTTTAATCAAATATTCGAGCTTTTTAGAGTGTTGATTTAATGTAAGTAAGGGTACGGTATCGTACAGACAGTAAGTAACTTTGTTACAATAATTATTAGTATTCTGTTTTGTATGAAATACTTTGATTAGCAACAACTTAACTTCTTCAAATAAATTACTTAATCATTTATCTCTTTCCGAATATCAACAAATTGCTCCATATTTTCAAGAAGTTACATTAAAAGCAGGACAAATACTGTATGATCCTTACGATCCCATTACATTTGCCTATTTTCCCTTGACGGCAATGATTTCTTTAGTATCGATCATGGAAAATGGTGCAACCACAGAAATTGGTTTGATTGGTAATGAAGGCATGATTGGATTACCGATATTTTTAGGTGGAGAATATACGACGAGTCAGGTAATTGTACAAATAGCGGGGACAAGTCTCAAAATAAAAGCTCAGATATTAAAACAAGAATTTGCTAAAGGTGGAACATTACAAAAAATATTATTACTTTATACTCAAGCTAGATTAACACAAATTGCTCAAAGTGCAACCTGTAATCGACAACATAAAATAGAAGCAAGATTAGCTCGTTGGTTGTTATCGGTTTATGATTCGGTGTTGATAGATGAATTACCATTAACCCAAGAATTTATTTCTAATATGTTGGGAGTTCGTCGTGCAGGAGTAACTATAGCGGCAAATGGGTTACAAAAAAAAAGCATAATCAGCTATAACAGAGGAAAAATTGTTATTCTTGATCACGAAAAATTAAAAGAAACTTCCTGTGAATGTTATCGAGTGGTGGAAGAAGAATTTATCAGATTAATAGGCGCTCGAAGAGGTTAAACAAAACAGACTTCAAGTATTAATAATACAAAGAAAAGAAGACTGATTGATTTACTTATTCGTAACAAAAATATATGTAACTTCAATCTGTCTTGGCTTAAGGGTAAAAAAAGATAAAAAAGTACGATAACGTACCGACAAATTAGAAGATACAAATTAAAGTCAAATTAGATTAATACGTATGTGAATACACTTAAGTAAATATACGTGGTAGTACAAGGGTGTGAAAAATTATATTCTACTGGAGAAATAATTAATTAAATTTTTCCTCTTATCATTTGTGATTTTGAAGGAGACTAAAATTATGTCCTATCAAGTTTTTAATTCCACTTTACCCATTGTCAGGACAGAAGTTGATCAATTTTTAAAAAAATATTCCATTGACCATCCATATAAAAAAGCATTATCTCTACCTTATTTTCGTCAAAAATTTATCAGTAAAATACTTAATAATATTCCCAATAATCATATTTTAATTGATGAATGTCATGGTTTTGCTGATGATGCAACTTTTTGCATTGGTTTATTAGAAGAAAAACTATTAATTAATCAGCAAATCATCGATAATATTTCAACAATAGTTAAAGAATATAATGAGTTTATAATGGCAAATAATAATATTAATAAGAATCACCAAAGAGATAATTTTATTAATTTTTCTGAAGTCAATTGGTGGATTAGGATTGATACTGTTAAGCCTTCTATGACTTATTATTTTGGTCCATTTGATAATTTATTAGAAGCAACAGAAAATTATCATGGTTATGTTGAAGATTTAATGGAGGAAAAAGCAGAAGGTATAGCTTTTGACTTTCAATTCATCAATCCTCCTTCATTAACCATTGAAAATGATACAGAAGATTTACGATTAGAAAATCAAGAATTATTAAAAAATTGGTTAGATGTGGAGCGAGAAAAAAAATATTATGAAAATTTATTTTTATTTTCCCCTGATAGTTGTTTAATTATAGATACAAATTCTGTGATCAAAGTTGTTAATAATCAAGCTGAAAAACTTTTACAAACAGACAAAAGTAATCTCATCAACCAATCTCTTAATAAATTTTTATGTCTTGATAATTTTCAGTCTTTTTTTGACATACTAGGAACATTCAATGGAGAATTAGATAATTCAATAAATAATTCTTTTTCCTCTTTAAAATTAATATTACCTAATAATTCATCTATTATTGTAAGTATTAAAGCAGAAATAATTAAAAATATTCATAATGAGATAATTGGTTACTATTTGTCTCTTCACGATATAACTCAGTTACAACAAATGAAAGATGAGTTTTTCTACCAATCTCGTTATGATTCTCTTACAAATTTACCGAATCGTCGTTCATTATTAGAGTTTTTAGAAAATATTTTAGCTAAAGGAGAACAAAATCATTCTAATCAGTTTGCGGTATTATTTTTAGACATCAATAAATTTAAACATATCAATGATTTTTTTGGGCATTCCATTGGAGATGAAGTGTTAATTAATTTCGCAAAACGATTAATCACCTGCGTCAGAAGTTGTGATCATGTAGCACGATTAAGTGGTGATGAATTTATGATTGTCTTAACTCATATTCATTCTCCTCAAGAAGCCAAAGATTGTGCTTATCGCATTCAAAATTCTTTATCTACTTCTTTTCACATCAATCAAAAAGAAATTATGATTAGTGTCAGTATTGGTATTGTTATTGGTGATGTAACAACTGCTAATTTCTCAAACCTTTTATCCAATGCAGATATAGCTATGTATCAAGCTAAATCTAATGGACAACTTTTTTCTATGTATCGTTGTTAATTTTTTATTATCATTATGGGTTGGGTTTAAGAGAAAAATTAAGGTTAGAAACCTGACTATGGAAAAGTTTTAATGTACTACCACAAACCAAAAAGAAATTAAACTTAGATGTTGCACTAAAGATAAAATATACTGATGAGAAAAAAAATCTGAGTGATTATTAATTACTCATTATTAATTATTAGTTATTATTTATGCCTTTCCAAGCTAATCCGATTAAATTTGGCACTGATGGCTGGCGTGGAGTCATTGCAGCAGATTTTACCTTTGAGCGTGTTGCAAAACTAGCCCCTTTATGCGCTCAAGTTTTACAAGAGTCTAACCCCAATTCTAATTTAATGATAGTTGGTTATGATCGTCGTTTTATGGCAGAAGATTTTGCTTATCTAACAGCAGAAACTTTACAGACATCAGGCTTTGATGTATTATTATCAGAGGGTTTTGCTCCTACTCCTGCTTTTAGTTGGGCGGCGAAGGCAGAAAATGCTCTAGGGGCAATAGTTTTAACTGCTAGTCATAACCCAGCCAAATATTTAGGTTTAAAAGTAAAGGGTGGTTTTGGTGGTTCAGTCTCACAAGATGTTACAGCTAAAATTGAAGCACTTTTAGAACAGGATAGCCCAAAAGCCAATAAAAAAGGCACTTTAACATTATTTGATCCTTGGGAAAGTTATTGTAATCAATTGCGTTCTTTAGTTGACATAGATTTAATCAAAAATGCTATTATTTCAGGCAAATTAAAGATTTTAGTAGATGTAATGCACGGGGCGGCTTCCACGGGTTTAAGTCGTTTATTAGGCTGTGATATTCCTGAAATTAATTCTCAAAGAGATCCTTTATTTGGAGGTGCTGCCCCTGAGCCTCTAGCCCGTTATATTCCTGAGTTATTTCGTCAGGTCAAAGAAACAGCAAAAAGTCATCCTCATAGCCTTAGAGTTGGTTTAGTATTTGATGGAGACTGCGATCGTATTGCCTCTGTGGATGGAAATGGCAATTTTTGTAGTACTCAGATTTTAATCCCTATTTTTATCGAACATTTAGCTACCCGCAAAAAACTTGAGGGAGAAATTGTTAAAACCGTCAGTGGCTCAGATTTAATCCCGAAAATAGCCGATTTATTCAAAGTGCCTCTTTATGAAACTCCTATTGGTTATAAATATATTGCCGAAAGAATGTTAACTCATCAAGTATTGGTAGGAGGAGAAGAATCGGGAGGTGTTGGCTATAGTAATCATATTCCCGAACGTGATGCTTTATTATCAGCGTTATATGTATTAGAGGCTGTAGTAGAGTCTGGAAAAGATATAACTGAACTTTATGATAATTTACGTCACCAAGTCAACTTTGATTCTGCATACGATCGCATTGATTTAACTTTAGCAAACTTAGAGCAAAAAAATCAATTACAACAAAGATTAGAAAGCACTCCTTTAACAGAAATTGCAGGGAAAAAAGTCACTAATTGTTTAGCCATTGACGGTTATAAATATCGCCTTGAAGATGACAGTTGGCTACTAATTCGTTTTAGTGGTACTGAGCCTTTGTTACGTTTATATTCCGAAGCTCCTACTTTAAAAATAGTACAGGAAAATTTAGCTTGGGCGAAAACATGGGCAAAGGGTAATTAGAAGACTAGAAGACTGGGAGAATGGGAGACTAGAGGAGGAAAATGTGTTTATGCTTTTTTCCTATTGCTCAACTTCGACGAATGACGAATCACAACGACAAATAACCAATTATTTATAGAAAAAATGTCAAATCAAATTCAACCAAAATTAATTATTCACGGTGGTGCAGGTAGCTCATTAAAAGGGAAAGGTGGCTTAGATGCTGTACGCCAAGCGTTACATGAAATTGTAGCAGAAGTTTATCAATTATTATTAGAAGGAAAAAGTGCCACAGAAGCAGTAATCAAAGGATGCCAGTTATTAGAAGACAATCCTCGTTTTAATGCTGGTACTGGTTCAGTATTACAATCTGACGGACAAATTAGAATGAGTGCATCTTTGATGGATGGTGAAAAACAAAGATTTAGTGGTGTCATTAATGTTTCTAGAGTAAAAAATCCCATTAATTTGGCTCAAACCCTCCAAAATCAAGAAGATCGAGTTTTATCAGATTACGGTAGTTTAGAATTACTAAGAGAATTAAAATACTCCATATATGATCCTTTAACAGACTTAAGATTACATGAATGGATTGAAGAAAGAAAAGAAAACTTCACCAGAAAAATGGCGGGAGTTGTTGCCGAAAGTAGCGAAAATGCTCGTCGAGGTACAATTGGAGTTGTCGCTTTAGATACACAAGGTAGAATTAGTGCTGGTACTTCTACTGGGGGTAAAGGCTTAGAAAGGATTGGTAGAGTTAGTGATTCGGCTATGCCTGCGGGAAATTATGCTAACTTTCAAGCGGGAGTAAGTTGTACGGGTATCGGCGAAGATATTATTGATGAATGTTTAGCGGCTAAAGTCGTAATCCGTGCCACCGATGGTTTATCTTTAGCTGAAGCTATGGAAAAATCTATTAAAGAGGCTTCTGTTAATAAACGGGATTTAGGTGCGATCGCCCTTGATTGTCATGGTAAAATAGTATGGGGTAAAACCAGTGAAGTATTATTAGCGGCTTATCATAACGGTAAAAATATTGGCGATTGTTTAGAATGGGATGATGATAAATTAATTAACATCAGTGAATAATGAAGATTAAACGTCAATATATTATTCTTCTCTCACTCTTAATCTTAACGGCTACGATTATGCCTAATTATTGGCAATTGGGGATGACAGGAGTAGTCGGTTTTTTTCTGGCTTATTTAACTAAAGGTAGTCGTAAAGCGAAAAAACAATGAGATTATAATGAGGACGTGATGAAAAAGTTTTTTAGCAAATCCTATTCCCTAAATCTTATCATCACAAAAAAAGGTAGAAATATTAGCATTTTTTCTACCTTTTCCCTTGTTTATTCTATTTTATCTTAATCTTATAAAGATGAGCCTAGACCAGCGTAAGCACCATAGAAAAATAATGCTACCACGGCTAAAACACCCATTCCAGCAACTGTACCAACGATCCAGAGGGGAATTCTTGCATCTCCCATAATGAAACCTCCTAAATTAAATAAAGTAGTTTTTAGTTAAAGAAATAACTAGAGAATAAAACACCAAGCACCGCTACAAATAATAAACCCAAATATAGGGAAGTACGGTTTAATTCTACAGATTGTCTGTTAGGATTTTGATTTCTGTCCATTGATTTCTCCTATCGTTGAATAAATTGCATCGCAGTAATCGCACCTATGAAAAATACAGAAGGTACTGCCAAAGTATGTACAGCTAACCATCTGACGGTAAAAATAGGATATGAAACTGGTTGATTAGGACTATTGGTCATTTTTTATTTACCTTTTTATCTAATTAAACTATTTATTAAATTGCTCAATTTGTTGAGTTGCTTCATAGCGATCGCTAATAATAGGCAACTCTTCACGGGTTTGATTAAAATATTGATCAGGACGAGGAGTACCAAAAGCATCATAAGCTAAACCAGTACTCACAAATAACCAACCAGCGATAAAAAGCATGGGGATAGTAATACTATGAATAACCCAATAGCGTACACTGGTAACTATATCAGTAAATGGACGTTCACCTGTATCTCCAGCCATAAAAGCATTGCCTCCTAAATTTTTTTACTATTTAACTAATTTACAACATTAAGTGACTCAAGTTATGCCGCACTTTGAGTATTATATTTTAACAGAACGCCACGCTGTCCTAAAACAAAACCTTGATCTGGATTTACAAAGACGATTTTATAGAAATTAGACGGTACAGATTCGACTTGCCGATCTTTTTCCCATTTCACACCACCATCAGAACTAACTAATAAATTTGCACTACCCCCAGCTAACCAAATTTCATTCTCTTGACGGGTAGCTAAATCTAAGAATCCCCAACTGGTAGAATATTCAGGAGAAATAGGTTCTTCCCATTCTTCAAAGTTATCAACTTTACTTAATTGAATTTGTCCTCCTCTAGCAATTAACCAAAGACGATCATTTCCTAAAAAGCCCATATTCTGTAAGCGGCGAGAAGAAGTTCGATTATGGGGAGTCCACTCTGTGTCACCGGGTTGCCATGTGGAATAAAAATTACCTCTAGCACTGACGGCGACATACTTACCATCTTCAGAACGACTTATATTTCTAGCAACACCTACAGAACCTTCAACTAAGGCTTTCCAATTTTTTCCGCCATCAGTAGTTTGATAAATTGCTCCTAAATTTGTCACCATTTCTGCGGTATTTGGTGCAAGGGCAACTATATCGTAAGGTAAACCGGGTAATTTATCGCTCAAAGGAATGCGTTCCCAAGTATTACCAGCATTAGAGGTATGTAATAAAATAGAAGGCTCACCAGTAATCCAACCTTCATCACCATTAAAACTAATACCTGTAAAATTAATTTTTTCTTCCCCTAATTCAATAATTTTGGGTTGCCAAGTTTCGCCACCATCTTGGGTTTCAAATAAACTAGCTTTAGTACCAACTAACCAACCATGATTTGAGTTGCTAGTAAAGGCTAAATCTGCGAAGGTAGCATCAGTATTTAAAGTAATTGCTTGCCAAGGATTTTGAGTAATAGAAGGCACATTAGAGCAACTAATACATAAAAAACTAATGACTATTAATACTAAAAATTGTTTTAGTCGATTAAATAACAAATTCATTTTTATTTCCAAAATATAATTATTTTATGGATTCATCTTACAAAGGACAAAAGCTGAAAATCGAAGTTTAATTTAATCCATATAAACTGAAGAAAAATAAAACACCTAAGGCTAAAGCACCAAAAATTAATAAATTTTTCTGCCCTGGTGTTAACTTATTAACTCCAAAACCAAACTCTAAGTTTTCCGCAAATCCTGATGGTGCATCCTGTGCTCCAATATTTACAAATGCTGTACGACTTGCTCCACACACTGGACAACGCCAATTACTGGGTAAATCAGTAAATAATGTACCGGGAGCTATATTCGTTTTACTGTCACCTTTTGAAGGTGCATAGGTATAACCACAGGAACGACATTCATAACTAGGAGGTGCTTGTTCGGCTAAAGTTTTTTCTTTGGCTGCTTCACTCATGACGATATGTTAAGCAAATCTTAAAAGTTCTTTAAGAATTATTACATAAAAAGGGGGAATTATTAATAATAAACAATTCAAAATTAATAATAGAAAAAGTTAATTCAACAAAGTTTAATTAATTCGATAGGTAAATTATCTATATCAGCGATGAAAGCGACTTCATAAACTCGATCGCCAATCATCTGTTGTTGTGGTGGTAATAATATTTTTAAAGGTGAAAAAAGAGAAGGATTTTCTAAACTAGCTTTGTAAAACTTATCTTCTAATTCCTTTAACCAAGAAGGTAAGTTAGTTTTATTATCGGTAACGTTAAGGGAAAGATGATAATAACCTACATAATGTTCATCATAAAAGCTATCAGGAGCTGGTTTTGGTTCAGGTATCTGCATTAATTCTAATCTTCCGCCTAATCCTTCCAACCAACAGGCTAAAGTATAACCCGTAGTAAATCTTTCTTTGACGGTAAACCCCAACAATTCATAAAAAGCGATAGATTTCATTATATCCGCCGTGCGAATAGCTACATGATGTATCATCGGCAAATATTAGTTTATTCAAATAAACGAAAGTAAGGGTAACGAGAAGGAGCACCTTTTTCTTTTTCTAAGATAAAATTAATGATTTCCCAACAAGGTTCATCACTAGCTTTACTACTAAATTCTACAGGTAAACCATACAATTTATATACTTTAGTTTCTTTTTCCCCCTGCCAATTGTTTCCTTTTTCTAAATAAGAACTAATTAAAGAGTAGTAACGTTCAGATATTATAACTTTTGTGGCTCGATAACCTTCTGTATAGAGACGGTCTAAAGCCTCATGAATTTCAAAGCGAATACCATCAGGATGAGTATGCTGTCGATACCATTTATCTTCCCATAATCGCCAATGTCGCCCTGATTGTAAATGTACAAGTACCTTAGTATTGGGATCCGCTTCAAAAGCTCCATGACGAGGACATAAGTAAGTATCTGTGAGAGTTAATGCTTCGATAGTTTGCCGACAATGGGGGCATTTTATGTCTGGACCAAAAATAGGATACTGAAAGTTTACATTAGTCATAATCTATTCTTACAAGATCAAATCGATCATTCATTACCACAGTTTGTTTTTATTATAGTTCGCTTATAAAAAAAAGCATCAAGCTCATTCATATTAACTTTTATCTAAATATTCAATTACACATATTCTGTGGATCTAAAATAGAAGGGGAAACATAAAAACTCCTCTAATATATTTTCTGGCATTCCGTTAGGTTAAATCAGTAAAAACGGAATTGTTAGAAGGAGGTAAATATGATGATTCAACAACTTACAAATAATGATGATGATGACGTTGTTTTTATCCTATCAATTCGCAATGACAATATTGTTTGGGAAGATGACGATGGTCATGATAAAGAAATTTACTTTTATGATGGAAATAAGATTGTTCAATTAAGTGATAATAACTTTGATGATAAAATCACTGGATTTCCTATTTATTCTGACACAAATGATCTTATCTGGACAGCCGAGGTTTCTGATCATCATGGCACATACTCGGCGATATATTTATATGATGGAGAGAAAACAATCCAAATCACTGAAAATATATATGGATCTATAGCTGAAGTTTCTGTTAATCAAAATTATATCATTTGGATTGCGAATACTTACACAGAGAGTGGCAGAGAATCTAATATATATAAATATGATCAGGAAAAAATAACTAAAGTTACTGATAATATTTTTAATTACTATATCAATCAACTGCAAATCTCCGATGACCATATTTTTTTGGGTTGCAAAAGATAGTAATGATGATAGTCAGTTATATCAGTATGATGGCGAATTGGTAAATCAACTCACGAACAATAATTCTACTGACAATAATTCTACTGATCCTGTTCCTTATATTTATTTTATTTCCGAAGTTAAGATTAATAAATCTAATGGCAATATTGTTTGGGTTAACGGTAAACAATTTATTTCAGTTGTTCTGGATAATCCTACCTTTTATTCTGATGTGGCAATTTATTTATATAATGGAGAAAGAAGAATACAGATAACGGATGATAATTTTTCTGCCTATTCTTATAATAATCTTCAATTCATGGGTAGCAATCTTGTTTGGATTGCATCTTTGAATGGTTGGAATCGTTCTGATGACATCTTTTTGTATAATAGCGAGGAAGTAATCCAAATTACCGAGAATGATTTTAATGAGTCTATCAGTGAACTTCACATATTGGGTGACAATCTTTTTTGGGTTAGCAATACAATAGTTTATCTATACAAAGACAATGAAGTAATCACCCTTATGGACAATGATTTTGATTTTATTGATGCTTCAATTGTTGGTGATAATTTTGTCTTTACTGGTTATAATGGCGATCGCTCAGAAACTTATCTATATAAAAATAATGAGATTACTCCATTAGTTAGTCATGATTCTTCCATGGTATTTACCTATACAGATAATAGCAATAGTATAGTTTGGTATGATGCTGATACAATCAAATTTTATAATGGTTTTGAAGTAATTGAAATCACTGACAATTATTTTAATGATATTCAATATCTCGAAATACTTGATAACTCCGTTGTTTGGGCAGGAAAGAAAGATGCTGACTACGAAGTTTATTTATATGACGGCACAGGAATAATTCAACTTACTAACGATAATATTGATAATTTTCCCAGACTGGTAGGTGATAAATATATAGTGTGGAATGGGAATGATGGTAATGATGACGAAATTTATCTTTACGATATTAATAAAAATAAAAATGAAGATATTACTTATATTGAAATAGATTTATTAAATCATCCTATTTATCGTTTCCAAAATACTGATGTCTTGGGTACTTATATTTTTGTGGGGGAAGAAGAAAGACAAAATATTATCACTAACTATCCTAACTTTATCGAAGAAGGCGAGGCTTTTAAAGTAGCAATAACACCTGATGATGATTTAATAGTGATGAATCGTTTTCAAAATAAAGATATACCCGGTACTTATCTTTATGCAGGAGAAGAAGAAAGTATCAGTATTCGTGCTAATTATCCTAACTTTGTCGAAGAAGGCATTGCTTTTTATGTCTATGACTCCAATGCAGGAAAAGGCATTGATTTTTACCGTTTTCAAAACAGTCAAATACCGGGTACATATATTTTTGTAGGAGAAGAAGAAAGACAAGCGATGCTCCTTAACCCTAACTTTATTGAAGAAGGAGTTGCTTTTGAAGTATTAGTTTAACTCTCAGGAAATTGACGAGATTTAACATCTTCAGAAAAATGAGTTACAGAATCAAGAATATTTTGACGTAAATTGGCGTAAGGTTTCGCAAAAGGTGGTAGTTTTTCTGATAATCCTAATAAATCCGCCGTTACTAATACTTGTCCATCACAATGATTTCCTGCACCAATACCGATGGTGGGAATTGATAAGGTTTTCGTGATCTGAATAGCTAAATTTTTGGTAATATGCTCTAATACAATCGCAAATGCTCCAGCTTGTTCTAGGGCTATGGCTTGATTTAAGATTTTTTCTTGGGCTTCGATGGTTTTACCCTGCTGTTTATAGCCTAAAATTCTCACCGATTGAGGTGTTAAACCCACATGAGCCATGACAGGAATACCAATTTCTGTTAAACGGCTGACGGTATCAATCATCGCTGGATAACCGCCTTCTAATTTTACTGCTCCTGCGTTGGTTTCTTTGATGATTTTTCCCGCAGATTGGATAGCTTGAGTGATATTGGTTTGATAAGTCAAAAAAGGTAAATCAACCACTACTAAGGCTCGATTAACCCCTCTACACACCGCTTTTGTGTGGTGGATCATATCTTCTAAAGTAACGGGTAAGGTGCTAGAATATCCTAAAGCTACCATGCCTAAAGAATCCCCTACCAAAATTAAGTCTATTCCTGCTTGATCTAATAATTGGGCGATGGCATAATCCCAAGCAGTTAAACTAACAATAGGGCGTTTTTCTTGTTTCCACTGTTGTAAATTTTGGATGGTAACTTTCATGGGATAATCACGACAATAAATGGGTAGAGAGATTATTATGCCATAGTTAAGTAATCAATAATTAGGAATCATTAAGCTAAAATGTATTAAATTCATTGATGAACATTAGACAAGTGGGAGAGATTTGTCACAGCGTAAGATTTGAATCTCCTACGAATCTTTGTATTTAATTATTGATTATTATTCAGTCTTTTGCTTTTTGATACAATGGTGAGTTAAATTGAAAAGTTGACCATAGAAAATTAGTTATTTTTAACGAATCGAAATCTAAATATTAATGAAGCACACTATTTCTGTATTAGTAGAAGATGAAGCAGGGGTTTTGACGAGAATTGCTGGATTGTTTGCCCGTAGAGGTTTTAATATTGAAAGTCTAGCCGTAGGACCTGCAGAACAAGTTGGTATTTCAAGAATTACAATGGTTGTCCCTGAAGATGAAGATACCATCGAACAGCTAACAAAACAGTTACATAAATTAATTAATGTGATTAAAGTGACTGACATTACAAAAATTCCTTGTGTAGAAAGAGAATTGATGTTAGTTAAAGTCAGTGCCAATACTAATACTAGAGGAGAAGTTTTACAAATCGCTCAAATTTTCCGAGCTAGGGTAGTAGATATATCTGATGATAGTTTAATTATAGAAGTAGTAGGCGATCCGGGTAAGATGGTAGCTATTATTTCTATGTTAAGCAAATTTGGTATTAAAGAAATTGCTCGTACAGGAAAAGTAGCATTAGTGCGTGAATCTGGAGTTAATACCGAATATTTAAAATCTTTAGAAACGAAGGTTTAATTAATAATTAATAATTAACAATTAACAATTAACAATTAATTTTTTATCTTTTAATTTATTTTTCTAGTTATTATATTAATTTTTATATCATCTTAAAATCGGTAACTAAATACCGAACTTTAAACTTATTATGTTATCCCTTTTCTTGATCGTTATTATCGTTTTGTTAGGTTCTGCTTTTTGTTCTTTTGCCGAAACAGTATTGTTGACTATTTCTGAAATTAAGGTTAAACAATGGGCTCAATCTAAAAAACCTGCGGCATTAGCATTATTACACATCAAGAAAAAAATGAATCGACCTATTGCAACGGTCGTTATGCTTAATAATATTTTTAATATTGTTGGTAGCATTATTATTGGTAGTTTAGCTACGCAAGTTTTAGGTAATCACTTGTTAGGTGTTTTTTCTGCATTATTAACTTTTTTAATTATTATCTTTGGAGAAATATTACCGAAAACTATTGGTCAAAGATATGCTGAAAATTTTGCTTTACTTTTAGCTTTACCTATAAAATTTTTAACATTTTTATTCATTCCTTTAGTGTGGTTAATAGAGAAAGTAACTGAACCTTTTACTCAAGGAAAAGTTCTCCCAACTACAAATGAAATGGAGATAAAATTATTAACAAATATTGGTAGTCATGAGGGTGTAATTGAAGCGGATGAAGCAGAAATGATTACCCGTGTTTTTCACTTAAATGATCTTTCGGCGGCTGATTTGATGACTCCCAGAATTATTATTACTTATCTTAAGGGAGACTCTATTTTAAAAGACTGTCAAGATATTATTATTAATTCTGAACATAGTCGAATTTTAGTAATTCAAGAGTCTATTGATGATGTAATTGGCATTGGTTTTAAAAATGAATTATTAACGGCAATTATTCAAGGAAGACAAGAGGAAAAGATAGCTAATTTGGTGCGTAGTGCTAACTTTGTACCCGAAACAATTAAAGCTGATCATTTATTAAAACAATTTCAAGAAATTCGTCAACATTTAATGGTGGTAATTGATGAATATGGAGGAGTTTCAGGTGTTGTCACCCTTGAAGATGTTTTGGAAGTTTTAACGGGGGATATTGTCGATGAAACTGATAAAATTATTAGTCTGAGAGAAATTGCTAAGAAAAAAAGAGAACGACTTTTAATCTCTAAAGGTATAGAAGAAATTGAGCATTAAGAATATAGAATATATAATCATCAAAAAAGAAGATAAACTATATCCTATATTTTGTTTGTATAAAACCAATTATTCAAAAATTAAAATCTGATAATTAATTAAGTTAAATTGACTAAATATTTCTAATCCTTTTGCTGTCATCCAATCATTAAAATTATCAACAATTAGTTTATTAATTACTGGATAAGTTGGCTGAACATTTTTATTAATATCGATTACTTTTTCCAGTTTAAATCCTGTTTTATTAGCTATTTTCTCATATTCTTTTATACCTATAAATTTTACTTGATTGGTAGCTTTTGAACCGTAAGTATCAGTAATTAAACGACTCAAAATTTGAGCTTCAAACCATGTCCAAAAGTTACTAATTGTAGGATTAATAATAAAATCAACTACAATTAATTTTCCAGAAGATTTAAGATTTTTTCTTACTTGTTGAAAGAATATTTCTCGACTAGGAAATGCAAAAATACATTCTAAGGCGACTGCATAGTCAAATAATTCCCTAAAATGAGGCAAATCACAAGCATTACCATTAATAAATTGAATTTGATTATTATTTTGTGGTTTAATTATTTCTGTTGCTCTTTCTATCTGTGCATTATCAATATTTACGCCAAATAACTTTAAATTACTAAAAGTATCATTAAGTAAATTAATAGTACCACCAAACCCACAACCTGCATCAAGAATGGTTACTCCATCACTAATTTGAGCTTTTTCAATGACTAATTTAGAAAGATTATTTGCCGCCATCGCAAAATCCGTTAAAGTGCCAGTAGCAGTGGCAGGATTTTCCCAATAACCCCAGTGTATATGTTTTCCGAAGGCTTGTTCTAATTCTTTATCTTCCGCAAATTTGTCGATTAATGTATCAAAATAACCCATGACTGTAATTGATAATTGATAATTGATAATTGTCTATTGTTCATTGCTCATTGTCAATTAATATTCCAACCTAAGCGAGTTGGTTGTTGATAAATTTTTTTCAAGGTATTTATATCTTGAGGCGAAATAGCAGGAATTTCTTTTGTATGAGAAAAATACATTACATCAGTATTCTTTAAACTATGCCCCCAAATACCTAGTGCATGTCCTAATTCATGGGTAATATTACTAGTTAAATATTCAAAAGTTTGATGAGGATTAACTTCAATAGTCATTCTATGGCGTAATTGACTAGGTTGAGTTTCTGTTAAATAAAATTTAACTGTCGTAGTCGCTGCTTTTGCCCTAGGAAGATTATATAATCCCGTTTCAGGGTTAATTTTGGCTTTAAATTCTGGATAACGACGATAAATGAGAATATCAGCTTCTTCTAAGGTATTTACTTCTATTAAAGGCAAATAAGGATTCCATGAAGCGATCGCCATTTTAGCGGCTTTTTCCCATTGTTGAAAATCTTTTAAACCAGCAGGAGATAAATTAGTATCAGGAGATTGTAGATAAATTTTAACAGGAAAAATTGACCAAATCAAATAACCTGCTAAATGAGTTTCAATTTCATTAAAATAATCTTCTTGAATGTCAGAAGTCCAATTTTGTAAAGAAACAGGTAAAGGATGAACTTGTAACGGTGGTAAATTATTATTTTCAGCCCTAACAAAATGACTAAAATTCACCACCAATAAAGTTACTAAAAATATTAACAAGATAGGATTTAAACCAATTTTTACTAACTTTTTAATCAGTTTTCCAACCTCCAAATTTAATTCCTAATTCCTAATTCCTAATTATTTAACCAACCAGCACTTAAAACAACGGTTAAACTAATAAAAGTTAAACTTAAAATCCATGTAATTCTATTAAGAGTTGCTTCTGCACTTTTTGTACTAGAAAAAAGTTGTGCTTGTCCTCCAATGCCTCCTAATCCATCACCTTTAGGAGAATGTAACAATACTAGAATTATTAACAATGTACAGGAAACAGCCCAAATAATTTGTACTAACTGATAAACATTCATAACTAATTAAATTTAATATTTTCAATAGTCTATTATACTTAGATCTGGGATGACTATTATAGTTTAGATCTTGGGTGAATATCATTCACCCCTACTCATCTTAAACTGGGATACTAACAGGAGTGCGATTTTGCTTTACTTGATACTCTGATTTTTGGATTAAAGATTCTCCTGTCATTTCTTTCGGTTTAGGCAACTGTAATATTTCGAGGATTGTAGGTGCAATATCTGCTAATTTACCATTTTCTCGTAATTGCACATTACCACCATGACCAATTATTTTACGTCCTTCACCTTCAACTAAAATAAAAGGTACTTGATTCGTAGTGTGTGCAGTCCAAGGATTTCCGTCTTCATCTTTCATATATTCTGCATTACCATGATCTGCGGTTATAATAGCTGTACCACCTACTTGATTAATCGCTGATAACAGTTTACCTACACAAGTATCAACTGTTTCAATTGCTTGTTGAGCCTTGTCTAATTTGCCTGTATGACCTACCATATCAGGATTTGCATAGTTTATCACAATAAAAGAATAAATTCTTTTCGCAATAGCTTTAGATCCTACCATGGTTAATTCTTCTGCTGACATTGCTGGTGCTTTATCATAGGTTGAAACCATTGGACTTTGCACTAATTCCCTGTCTTCACCTTCTAAAGGTTGCTCTAAACCACCGTTAAAAAAGTAGGTAACATGGGGATATTTTTCCGTTTCTGAAGTCCTAAATTGTTTTAAACCTGCATTAGCAATAACTTCTCCGAGAATATTAGTTAACTGTTGAGGCTCAAAAGCGACTTTTACAGGTAAGCTAGGATCATATTGAGTAAAAGTGACAAAACTGAGATTATCGATTTTTTCTCTTTCAAAACCATTAAAATCATCCATGGTAAAAGCATAGCAAATTTGTCTAGCTCTATCAGGACGAAAATTATAAAAAATTACTCCATCTCCGGAATTTACAGCTCCTTTTGCGATGCGAGTTGGTTCAATAAATTCATCATTGATATTTTGTTCATAAGAATCTTCTATGACTTGCAAGGCACTTCTACCATCTCCTTGATCTTCATTGGTGTATAAATCATAAGCTTTTTTTATTCTATCCCAACGACGATCACGATCCATTGCATAGTAACGACCACAGACAGTAACTATTTTACCTATACCAATTTTTTTGATATGTTCTTCAATGGCTTTGACATAATTAACACCAACTTGAGTATTAGTATCTCTACCATCAGTAATAACATGAACACAAACATCAGAAATACCTTGTAATTTTGCTAAATCAAGTAAACCTAGTAAATGATCTACGTGAGAATGAACACCACCATCAGAACATAAACCCATCAGATGTAATTTACCCTTCGATTGGAGTACACTATGACAAACTTCTTCTAATACTGGATTTTTAAAAATCGATCCGTCTTCCACAGCGTCAGAGATTCTAACTAATTCTTGAGGAACTACTCGTCCTGCACCTAAATTCAAATGTCCTACTTCAGAATTGCCCATTTGTCCATTGGGTAATCCCACTGCTTTGCCAGATGCGTTAATTAAAGTATTAGGATAAACTTCCAATAAACTGTCCATTACGGGAGTTTTTGCTAAAGCGATGGCATTATCTCGTGTATCTTCTCGATAACCCCAACCATCCAGAATTACTAACACTACGGGGGAGACTTCTTTTTGATACATAATTTTTGACTGCTAATAATTTAGAGCTTATTAATTAGTATTCTACCTATATTTAACTCAAATCTTGCACTGAGATTCAAAATAACGTAGAAAATCCGTAGGGGTGAATAGCATTCACCCAAATAATGACGATTTTTAAAGTTAATTAGTCAAATCCCATAATCCGAGCTACTTCTTGTAAATCAGGCTCAATGCCAGATCTAATGCCTAGTTCGCTAGTTTTCATTGCATTGTCAGGATCTTTTAAACCATTCCCTGTCAATACGCAAACAACAGTGCCATTATCGGGTATTTGATCTTTTAATTTCAAAACTCCTGCCACAGATGCTGCACTCGCTGGTTCACAAAAAACACCCTCATCTCTGCCTAAAATACGATAAGCTTCTAAAATTTCACTGTCAGTAACGGCGTTAAATTCACCTTTAGATGCCTCTTTCACTCCCAAAGCTTTTTCCCAATTTGCGGGATTACCAATTCTAATGGCAGTGGCTACGGTTTCAGGTTTTAAAACTTGATGCCCTTCTACAAAAGGAGCAGAGCCAGAGGCTTGAAATCCCATCATCCGAGGTAAAATATCACATCTATTTTCACTATGGTATTGACAAAAACCCATCCAATAAGCCGTAATATTTCCTGCATTTCCCACGGGAATAGCTAACCAATCAGGTGCATATCCCAAAGTGTCCACCACTTCAAACGCTGCGGTTTTTTGCCCTTCCAAGCGATAAGGGTTTACGGAATTGACTAAAGTTACAGGGTAATTATCAGCTATTTGACGCACAATAGTTAAAGCATGGTCAAAATTACCTTTTATTGCTAAAACTTCAGCACCATAAATTAATGCTTGGGCTAATTTTCCTAAAGCTACGTAACCATCAGGGATGATCACAAATGCTTTCATTCCTGCTCTTGTGGCGTAGGCGGCGGCAGCAGCAGATGTGTTTCCCGTACTTGCACAAATTACGGCTTTTGCTCCTGCTTCTTTAGCTTTTGATATTGCCATAGTCATGCCTCGATCTTTAAATGATCCGGTGGGATTTAATCCATCATACTTGACAAATACTTTGACGTTACGACCGATCATGTTTGAGATCACAGGGACAGGAATTAAAGGAGTATTTCCTTCTCTCAAGGTGATAATAGGTGTTTCTGGAGTTACTGGCAAGTAAGATTTGTATTCTTCAATTAAGCCTTTCCAGCCTGTTCTTAGATGATGATTTGTATGGGGTTGATGAATTTTCGTCGCTACCACGGGCGTTAAATCTAAATGGACAATACCCTCAATTATGACATAATATTTGCACCTTTACACTTCTATTTTTAACTTAAATTTAAACTCAGACCCATTTAATAGAATGGTGGAATTAAGCAATGGGTAATGAATGATACCTCAGTTTGACAAAAGAAAAATAATGAAGACAAGGCAGTTGGACAGGTGGACAGGTAGAAAAATTCCCAGTATTTCGATACATTTTTGAGAGAACTTTATTCATTCACAAAAAATATAGTCTGTCTGTCTATAGAGTCGAAGAGAGTCAGTCATTACTTACTTTTATATCGAATTTATGTGTTAATAAGAAATCAATTATAATGCACAGAGTAAGAGTTTTGTTTATTTATTGCTAAGAATTATGATCTCACCACGATCACTTCCTAATGCTAATTTTTGTCCTAAAAAATCCCATTTTAAACAAGATAATCCTCCTGATAAGAGGGTTGAATTTTGAGTTAAGTTTTCTGCTTTTGACCATAAAAATAACTGACCTTTTTTATTGCCACTAGCTAATAAAAGTTTTTGAGGATGAAATTGTAAATCATTAATATTACAATCATTGGAGGTTAAAACAGAGGCATCCCAACTATTATTGATTTTCATTTTTTCCCAAATAATAATATCTCCCATGGAAGAAGTAGCTAATACGGGAACTTCTTGTGATGAGATTTTTGACCAACAAAGGTTTCTGATTTTCCCTCTAAATCCTGATAATCGCCACGGGACTAAATTTCCTCCTCCCCACACTAAAACGATTTTATCAAGGGATGTCATAGCTAAATATTCCCCATCTTCAGACCACGCAATTTTCAAGGCGGCTGCATCCATTTCGATATAGAAAGGATCATCCTCCCAATTTGTAGAGTCCCAAATTTTAACACCTCCATTTCCTGCGATCGCTAAAAGTCCTATTTTAGGATTCCAAGCTAAATCTAACACGGAGGAATTTTCAAAGGGTAAAGTAATCAAAATTTCTTGAGAAACGACATCCCAAATTTTGACATAACGTCCCTCACTGAAGGCAATGCAATTTTCATGGGGATGCCAAGCTAAATTTTCTAGCCATTGTAAATTACCATCAAGGGTATTGATTAATTTTAATTCTGGTAATTGCCAAATTTTTAATTGACCATTTTGCCCCCCTACAGCTAAAAATTGACCATCGGCAGAAAAATCCAAACAGTTAATAGAGTCTTTTTTTTCGTTGGGGTTGAGAACTAATTGTGGTTTATCAGTAAAAACAAGAACTTCTCCCCCCGCAGAACTTACCGCTAATTTTCCATCTTTTGACCAACTTAAAGCTGTAATATATTCTTCTAATTCCCCTTGCCACTGTAACTCTAGTGTAAGATTATTTAGTTCAAACACTCTTTAAAATCCTCTTTTAATTGCTTTTCATCTAAATTACGTCCAATAAATACCAGCTCATTTTTACGAGTTTCTTCGGGTTTCCAAGGACGATCAATAGTTACATCAAACAACATATGCACTCCCTGAAAAACCACTCTATCATCCATTTGTGATACGTTTAAAATACCTTTCATACGGAAAATATCAGGTCCTTGAGTACGCAATAATTGTTCCATCCAGTTATATAATTTATCTAAATCTAATTCTCCTGATTCGATAATCGCTACAGAATAGACGGATTCATCATGTTCATGAGCATCTTCTGAAAGGAAATTAGGATCAATTTCTAAGGCTTTTTCTAAATCAAATGCTCTAATACCTAACAGATTATTCATGTTAATATTAGCATTTTCTGTCGGATAAATTTTGGCGATCGCATTCATCTCTCGAATACGTTTTTTCAAATCTTCTAACTCATCAAGAGTAACTAAATCTATTTTATTGAGTAAAACAATATCAGCAAAAGCAATTTGCTCTTGTGCTTCATCTGCATCCCAATGTTGATGAATGTGTTTAGTATCTACCACTGTCACTACAGCATCTAAAAGTAGTTCTGATTTTAAATCCTCATCCACAAAAAAAGTTTGTATTACTGGTGCAGGATCAGCTAATCCTGTTGTTTCAATGACAAGATGATCAAATTTATCTCGTCTTTTAAGTAGATTGCCAATAATACGCATTAAATCGCCTCTGACGGTGCAACAGATACAACCGTTATTCATTTCAAATATTTCTTCATCTGTGGAAATAACCAATTGATTATCAATGCCAACCTCACCAAATTCATTAACTATTACTGCAACTTTTTTTCCATGTTCATGGGTAAGAATATGATTAAGTAATGTGGTTTTTCCTGCACCTAAATAACCCGTTAAAACTGTTACAGGCACTAAGCTTTTATCGGTTTGTGTGAACATTGATAACTTTTTTTCTTAGATGATAACTATTTTGTTGAGTGTAACAAATATTGGATCAAGTTTGTATCAATTCTTACTGCTATCTACTAAAAACTCGACACATCTAAATTGACTGCTAAAAGTAGGCAAAAAGTACAATGGAGAATAGTTTTTTTATTTTTTTACTAATTTTAAAAAATATAAGTTAAATACGTATTAGTTTATTTTCTCTCTCTTCTGTTTTTCTTCACCAACAATGTTATCTGGGATTTCCGAGAATTAAGACTTGATTAGTTAATTAAACCTAATTAATAATAGAATAGAAAAAACTGTAAAAGTATGTTGAAAGAATGAGCGAGATTGTCACAAGTAAAGCCACGAGAAATGCCCCCCATGAGGATTATCGCCCCATCAAACAAGAAGATTTAACCCCGATGTATAAGCATTATGTGGAAGTAAAAGAGCAATATCCTAACTCATTATTACTCTATAGGGTAGGTGACTTTTTCGAGTGCTTTTTTCAAGATGCAGTGACAATTTCTCAAGAATTAGAATTAGTTATCACCAGTAAAGAAGCAGGGCAAAATGTTGGTAGAATTGCCATGACGGGTGTACCTCATCACGCCCTTGATCGATATGCACGACAATTGGTAGAAAAGGGTTATGCAGTGGTAATCTGTGATCAAGTGGAAGATGCGGCAACGGCGGCGGCGGAGAAAAGAATTGTTAAACGGGCGATTACAAAGTTATTAACTCCGGGTACAATCACTGAAGATGAGATGTTACCCTCGAAACAAAATAACTTCTTGGCGGCGGTAGTAGTAGCGAAAGATTATTGGGGCTTGGCTTATGCAGACATCTCCACAGGAGAATTTTTTACGACTCAAAATCAAGATTTAAACTCTTTATCGACTGAATTACTGCGTTTACAACCAGCAGAGGTGCTTTTCCCCGTTAATGCTCCTGATATTAATAGTTTACTGCGTCCGGGTCAAAAATCTGAGAGTCTTCCCGACTTTCTTCCCGATTGCTTTTGTTACTCCTTGCGATCGCAAAAAGCCTTTGACATCAACGAAGCCAAGCCCAGATTATTAGTAGAGTTTAAACTCAAATCCCTAGAGGGTGTAGGTTGTGAACATTTACCCTTAGCCATTCGTGCGGCAGGAGGATTACTAGAATATGTACAAGATACCCAAAAGGCAAATCAAGTACCATTACAATTAATTCGCACTTATAGTATAGCCGATTATTTGGTTTTAGACAGCACCACACGGCGAAACCTCGAAATCACAAGCACAGTAAGAGATAACACCTTTCATGGCTCTTTATTGTGGGCTTTGGATAGAACTTGTACAGCTATGGGAGCAAGAGCTTTAAGACGATGGTTATTGCAACCCTTAATCAATAAGCTAGGGATTATTGCCCGTCAAGATACGATCGCCGAATTGATGGAAAATCTGCCTTTGAGAGAAGAAATTAGGCAATTATTTAAGAGTATTTACGATTTAGAGAGGATAACGGGGAGAGTCGGTGCAGGGACAGCAAATCCCAAGGAATTACTCAATTTAGGCGATTCTTTAGCAAAATTGACCTATTTAGCAGAATTAGCGAAGGAAGGCAAATCACCCTATTTTCAAGCGTTGCAAAATGTGCCTCCTGAGTTGGAAGAATTAGGGAAAAAAGTGTTAGATACCATTGTGGAGTTTCCACCCCAACACGTCAAGGAAGGAGGGATTATTCGAGATGGTGTCAATCAGCAGTTAGACGATATGCGCACATTGATTGATGGTGATAGAGAATGGTTAGCTAATCTGGAAGTGACGGAAAGGCAACGCACAGGCATTACTAATTTGAAGGTGGGTTATAACAAAACCTTTGGTTATTATATCAGTATGCCTCGATCAAAAGCTGAATTAGCCCCAGAAAATTATCAACGCAAACAAACTTTATTGAACGAAGAAAGATATATTACTGCTGAGTTAAAAGAAAAAGAAAATCGTATTTTAAATGCTAAAGATGACTTGGCAAAATTCGAGTATGAAATATTTGTAAATTTACGTTCTTTAGTAGCTGAAAAAACGGAAGAAATTAGAAAAGTAGCCCGAGCAATAGCGGCGATGGATGTTTTATCAGGATTAGCAGAGTTATCTGTCTATCAAGATTATAACCGACCTGAGATTACGAACGATAGAATTATTAAAATTAAAAATGGTCGTCATCCTGTGGTAGAAAAATTATTAGGATTTGGAATGTTTGTGCCTAATTCTAGTTATTTAGGCGATCAAAATTCACCAGATTTGATAATATTAACAGGACCAAATGCTAGTGGTAAAAGTTGTTATTTGCGTCAAGTAGGATTGATTCAATTAATGGCACAAATAGGGAGTTTTATTCCCGCCGAAAGCGCTAAATTATCTATCTGTGATCGTATATTTACGAGAGTAGGTGCAGTAGATGACATCGGTACAGGGCAATCGACTTTTATGGTAGAAATGAATGAGACGGCGAATATCTTAAACCATGCCACCGATAAATCATTAGTATTGCTTGATGAAATAGGGAGAGGTACAGCTACTTTTGACGGGCTTTCTATAGCTTGGGCTGTTGCGGAATACTTAGCGATCGAGATACAGTGTCGTACAATTTTCGCTACTCATTACCACGAATTAAACGAATTAGCCTCCATTCTTGACAACGTTGCTAACTATCAAGTCACGGTGAAGGAATTAGAGAATGACATCATATTTTTGCACGAAGTTAAAGCAGGAGGAGCTGACAAATCTTATGGTATTGAGGCGGGAAGATTGGCAGGTTTGCCAAAAGTAGTAATTAGCCGTGCGAAACAGGTAATGAGTCAAATTGAAAAACATAGTAAAATTGCGATCGGTTTACGCAAAAATATCAAAAAATTAACTCCTTCAAAGGAAGAAAATACGGAGAAAATAATGAGCCAATTAGATATTTTTGAATAGTTTATAGTTTGCCCTTTACGGCATAATCAATGAAACGAAATATCTTTAAATATTTTATTATTAATTAAAATTTAGGAGTATAATAAAATGAATAATTTTGGTCAATCAATTATCATATTAAATCGAAGAAAAAAACAAGTATTGGA
Source organism: Geminocystis sp. NIES-3708 (assembly GCF_001548095.1). NCBI lineage: Bacteria > Bacillati > Cyanobacteriota > Cyanophyceae > Chroococcales > Geminocystaceae > Geminocystis > Geminocystis sp. NIES-3708. Next base: position 3,783,910 of record NZ_AP014815.1, read on the forward strand.
GGAATTAGAAGAAGCCCAATTTAAGTTGTTAATGTGGTCAAAAAGAGTCAAATCATCTAAAGAGAATAACCGACTTGATTTATTAAAAGAGGCTTCTTTTCAAGAAAATGTCTATATAAATCAAGTTAAAAGTTTGGAGTCTCAACTTAGTCAACTTTCAGCAGAAATTGATAAATATAAAAAAAGACAATCAGATTTAGCTTTATCTGCTTTTCAGAAAATGGAAGAAAAAATGCTAGAAATAAAACAAACAGAAGATAAAAATTTAGAAAATGATTGGTCTAATGGTGATTTTATAACAGAAAAACAATTAGATATTGATGGAGAAATAAAGTTAATTAAAAATTATTTACAAAAAGCTATCAATGCTGTGGAAATATTAGAATTTAAAGTATTAGAATTCAAAAATAATAATAATAGTTTGAATAACATAAGTATAGACGATGAAATAGATCTATTAAAAAGACAATTAAGAGGTGATTAATAATACTAATGAAATTAGTAACACTAAAATTATTTTTAATATTATATCACTCTCGAATTAAATAAAAAAGATGAAATAATAGGATTAGAAATTATCAAGGCAAGTAGTTTTATTCGAGATTCAATTTTAGAGTCTTCTCAAGCTAAATTATTACAAATTTTATAATCAAAAATAATAAATAATAGGAGATAAAAACATGAATACTTTAGAGTCAATTACAAAAGCTATAATTCCCTTATTTTTAGGAAATAAAAAGCAGTTATTAGAAGTATTAGATTAGACGTAAAAAATTAATTATTCATAATCTAAAATTACTTTCATCCATTCAGGAGGGCGTGGAATAGGGTTATTAAGACGATCGAACATTAATAATCCAATTAAATGAACTGTTAAACTATAAATAAGATTATTAGTCAAAACCACAATCACGACTAATGCTTGAATCATTATAGGGGTAGGTTCGGCTAAAATACCTAATTTTAAGAAGATCCAGTCTGCTAAATTAGTAATTTGACTAATAACATATACCCATAAATCTTCTCCTAAAAGAATCGAAAATAACCAAAAACGAAAGAAAAAACCAAAACAACCGATAACACTAGCCATGAAAATCGATAAATACCAATTTGCACCATTACGCCATAATGCACCTAGTTGTATGCCCATTAAACCGTAGGGGATAATATAAACAATACTACGAGGAGGACCCATTAAAATGCCTAATAATAAACCACAAACTATGGTAGTAATAATTGATGCTCTTTTACCTCGCCGTAAGTAAATTAAAGCAATAGGTAGGGGAAAAAGCATTTTTAAAAAAGGACCTAAGCGAAAATAATAGTCTATTAACCAAATTAAACTAGCCGTACTGGCTAAAAAAGCACTTTCGACTAGGGCAATAGTGGCAGGTTTAAATTTATAGGATTTTAGTTTAGGAGGAGGAGAATAATTTTCTGGATAATTGTCGTTAGTAAGATGATCACTTTCTTCATCTATCCAATTACAGTCATCTTCCGTGAAATCATGGTTAGAATTAGTCAATGGTTTTTTTATAATTACTGTTATTACTTTGCCTGTTGAGTATTTTCAATGAAAAATTATAGCTCTAATTAGCAACATCAAATTTAATTGTTAATTGTTAATCACTAAATTATTAATTCTTAACTACAGAAACGGGAATACCTAAAGAGACTAAATTGAAAAGCTCTTTAATATCTTTATTTTTCATTCTAACGCAACCATGGGATACCGCTTGACCAATCAAATGTTCACCTGGAGTACCATGAAAACCGATAAAGTCTTTGCCATTTGTCCAGAAGCCAATCCAACGTTCTCCTAACGGACCATTCGGACTAGGGGGAACAACTTTTCCTGTCCAAGGATTTTGCCATGAGGGATTTTCTACCATTTGAATAATCTCAAATTCTCCCACTGGGGTTTCCCATCCTTTTTTTCCGACTGCCACGGGAAAACTAGCGATTAATTTGTCTTGTTCATAAACTTGAACTTGTTTTAAGCCTAATCTTAATACTAATTTCATACTCATAGTTTCTTCAGGACTATAAAGATATAGATTAGAATTTTTGAGATTAGGAACACTAGGCATTTCTATCTGTAATAAATCTTCTTTTATATCAGAAAAAGATTCAGAACTATGACTAGGGGAAACATTAGTAAGAAGAAAACCTAATGTCACTAAAGAAAGAAAAAAATTTTTACCCAAACAACCATTCACAGAATCAGATTTCATTTGTTGTCACTCCACAGATCCAATCGATAGGGCAACAAACTAAGACACTATAGATTTTGATAGTGGCAAAGTCTGTTACTTGATAAATTTTATTCTATCGAAAAATTACCATAATCCTCTAATGGGTTGATTATATTGTTCAACTTGGGGTTGAGGTGTGTATGTCGATTCAGTTTGAACACGAGGAGGAATAGCAGTAGTAGTGCTACGAGAAGAATTTAGCTCTGCCCAAATAGCAGCAGTACGTTCATTTAAAGAAGCAGATGTTTCTCCTAATCGTTTGTAACCATATTTAGATTGGAGGATGGAAATCCACTCAGAATGAGAACTATCGACTAAATAGTATCCACCATCAGCGTTTTTACCGACTAAAACATCAGAGCCGGGGGTAAAAGTACCACTGGCATGAAAAACTCCTCCATCTTCAACTCTGATAAATACAATATCTCCACTTCTGGCGATAACTCGACCTAAAACATTATCACCCCATTCAATTTGAGGATCACCCATATAAGTATCATGACCTCTTAATTGACTAAGAAGAAGTGATTGAGAATTAAATGTTGATTCTTTACTTTGTGCTTCTAATTGAAAGGCTTGAGCAGGTTTGATGGAACTTGCACCAAGACATAATCCTAAACCAATAATGGTTAAAGATGAAAGATTTTTAAAATTCATGAGCTACCTTCGCTATTAAATTCATTATCTATATAATGGTTTATTCTTTAAATGATACTAATTTTTTTTAGAGAAATACTTTTTTTTTGTAAAAATTAACAGTTATATTGATCACTAAGAAAATTAAAGTAATTTGAAAGATTAAGTAACAAAAAATTGATAATTGTTAATTTTTATGTTCATTTTAAATTGTTTTTCATTTCTTGTAATTCTTGTTCTATTTCCCACTGATGAAATTTAGTTTCTAAATCATCTGTAGAATTATAGGATGAGGATGAAGATTGATTATTCTGAGTGTGTGAGTAGTCAGTATTTTGTTCTTTTGCTTTTAATTGAGCTATTTTTAAATTTACTTCTTGTTGTTTTGTTTCTAAAGAAATTAATAATTGTTTATTTTTAACTATTTTTTGTTTATTTTGTTCCATTTTTTGCCACAGTAAGTTACCTTGATTTAACAATAACGATTGTCTATTTTCTGCTTCTGTAGCTAAATCTAATCGCCCAGCAGTTTTTGCTTTTTCAATGCGTTTATGCCAAGTTTGTATTTCTTTTCCTAGATTTAAAATATCATTTTCTATTTTTTTAAGTTCTAATTCTAAGCTAGAAATTAATCTAGTAGTATCTTGCTTTTGAGTGTTTAATTCTTGGGCAATAATTGTTAAATTTAAGTGTGGATTACTTTGTAAAAATTCTTCTAGGCGAGATTCTAAAAAATTACTAAAATCTTCAAATATACCCATAATATTAATAGTTAAATAAAATTACCATAAATGTTGATCATATCTCTAAAATGTCTCTCCTACTCTTAAATAAACCGATTGATTTTGACGAGTAATTACGGCTTGTGTACCATTTAACCCCATTAACACCCATCCAGTTGTACCAATTTCATTACCAATAGGTACTTTTTCTGTTAAATTATTGATATTAAATAAAGCAACACTACCACTATTTCCTAATTCGACAATACCAATTAAGGTGTAATTATAATTAGTTTGTATTTGAGTTTTTTGAGGGATAGTTGCAACTGGTGGGATTTGATTATTATTCTGAGTATTAACATTTAAAGTGTTGATGGTAGGCACTTTAGTTAATTTGCTGACAGATGACGTTGGCTTTGAAGCGATGGGAGGAGGAGGAGGATTAATGCTGGAAGCATTTATAGGATTTGAAAGTGTAGGTGTTGGAGGAGATAATTTTGGTTGAGGGGGTTGAGAAATTGGTAAAGGTAATACTGATGGTGGTGGTGGTAAAAAATTGCTACTGGAAATGTCTGTATTTGGTAGAGGGGGGATGTTTAAAGCATTTGTAGCGATATCTGTATTAGTGGGCGGTTGAGGGAATGAAGAAATAGGGTTTTTTAGCTGATTTATTTTAATGTTTGATGGAACTAAATTTGTGTTATTAATGGGTGTAGATGTGTCGTTGTTTATCTCCGAATTTTGAGGATAATTATTCTGAGATTTTTGATTAGGATTAACTATATTTGATGATGATGAGATAATTTTTTGGTGTTTCCAAAACCATCCTAATACTATCATTAGATAAATGGTAGCAATCACAAATAATAATTTATCAAGATTATTTTTAAAACCAATTTTACTTTTAAAATTATTCATAGCCTTTAATATTGAACCATTAAATTTAAGTGTAGCAATTTCATTTTATTCAGTATCTTAACAAATTTTTAAAGTTTATTTTTATCTATTTTATATCTCTATCCTTTACGATTAATTATGTTTATCAATGATTTGCAAAGATAACAAATACTATTGTATTTTTGCAGGTAACGTAAAATAGAATGTTGAACCTTTATTAATTTCTGATTCACACAAAATAAAGCCTTGATGACGATCAATAATACGTTTCACGATAGATAATCCGATACCTGTGCCTTCAATCTCATGACTATTGATTAAACGTTTAAAAGGAGAAAAAATATCTTGGGCGTACTCCATTTCAAATCCAATGCCATTATCTGTAATAAAATATACTGATGCTGAATTATTTTCCTCTTTTATTTTTTGTAATGATAGATGAGGATATTGTGTTAAAAATAAATTTTCATGATTCTCTAAATATTCCCATGAGATTTGACTGATTTTAATGCAGGGATTTTCTCTTTGGTAGCTATATTTAAAAGCATTATCTAATAAATTTTCTAAGGCAATTCTTAAAAATCTTGGATCTCCAAAACCAGTAATATTATCTTCAATAATAACATTTACATTTGCATATTTACTATTATATTTTAGTTTTTCTATGATTTCTTTAATAATATCATTTAGATTAATAAATTGAATAAATAATTGATCATTACCTATTTGAGATAAAACTATTAAATCATTAATAATTTGATTCATTCTTTGCCCAGCTTCTTGAATCATGTCTAAAAATCTTTGATCTTTTTTATCTAAAATATTTATACATCTATCTTTTAATAATGTACTTGCAGAAAAAATTATGGTTAAAGGATTTCTTAAGTCATGAGAAACGGTATAATTAAATGCTTGTAAATCCTGATTAATTAATTCTAATTGCTGAGTTTTTTCTGATAAAATTTTATTAATTTCTTCTAAATGTAATTCTGCTTGTTTTCTGATTTGAATTTCTTTTTCTAAATTTTTTGTTTGTTGTTTAATTTTTAATTGAGTTTCAATTCTAGCTAATACTTCTTCTTCATGAAAAGGTTTAGTAATATAGTCAACACCACCAACTTTAAAGGCAGTTACTTTATCAAAAGTTGAATCTAATGCACTTAAAAAAATTATAGGAATATTTTTAGTTAACTGATTTTCTTTAATTTTTGCACAAATTTCATAACCATTAAGATTAGGCATTTTTACATCTAATAAGATTAATTCTGGAGTAAAACTTGTTAAACTTTTTAAAGCTAAATTTCCACTGCGACAGACTCTGACATCATAATTTTTTGATTCTAGTAAATTTGCTAATAAACTTAAATTTTCAGGTAAATCATCAACTACTAAGATCGTATCTTTCTTTTTCTTATTTTCATCAATATCATGGGAATATGTCATTTTTTTCATTTGAGTAAGATATAAGAATTAACAATAAAATTCACTTAAAAACTGTTGAGATTTGTTATTCTAATTTTGAAAAAAATTTTTTTGATACTTTTTATTGTAAGTCTTTAGGAGTGAAATCTGCCATGATTTTCAAAATAACTTCATAATTGTAATTATTTAACGGTATTTGTAATTTATGATACAAGTTTTGATTTTCAATTTTTATTTCTTCTATCAATTGTTTCATAAGATAATGATCTAAGTTTAAAATAGCAGAGTGCATTTTTTCTAACCAACTTGGATTAATAATTTTTCTTTCATTGTCAAATATATTTTCTTGGATAAAGTCTTCTTTTTCCATCACTAATTTATAGGTTATATCCAGTTGTTTTGTTATTTCTAAAAGTAAACTGTTTTCTTTAATAGGTTTGTTTAAAAAGCCATTACCTAAATTAAGAATTTTTGATGTATTTTCTGTAAAAGTATCTGCGGTAATAAATATAATTTTTGGATAAGATTCTCCTTTTTCTTTGCTCATTTTCTTAATTACTGTTGCTGCTTCAATACCGTTCATTATTGACATTTTTAAGTCTAATAAAATTAAGTGTGGCTCAAAAGATTTATATTTTTGTATTGCTTCTAATCCATTTATTGCTTCTTCAAGAGTAAAATTTATTGGTAGTAATAACTCTTTCATTAGTTGTCTATTAGATTCATCATCATCAACAATTAAAATTCGATAAGGTGGATTATTATCATGAACTATCATTCTTTTTTGTTCAGGAATTTGACACATTAATTGATTATTAGAAATACTCATAATTGGAATTATCACTGTAAATTTACTTCCCTCATTTATTTTTGATTCCACATTAATACTACCACCTAATAAATTAAGATAACTTTTAGTAATTGCTAAACCTAAACCACTACCTACTTGACTTTCTGCTCCTGATTTTGTTTGAACAAAAGGTTCAAATATAGATAATATTTCTTCGTCATTAATTCCTTTACCACTATCTTTTATTTTAATTTTTATTATTTCTATATCATTATATTTTTCATAATCAAAATTACAAATGACTTCACCTTTGTCTGTATATTTAATAGCATTACTAACTAAATTTATAATAATTTGTCTTATTTTTAGGTGATCACTATATATTAAATCAGGGATATTAGAAGCTATTTGAAAATTAAATTGTAAATGTTTTTCTTGAGCTTTTATACTAAATAAAGAATAAATTTCTTTTAAATTATTAATCAAATTAAATTCATTGTTATGAATAATCATTGAGCCATTTTCAATTTTACTAATATCTAAAATATCATTAATTAAATTTAATAAATATTCTCCACTATTATTAATAATATTTAATTTATTAATTTGTTCAGAAGTAAGATTTTTTCCACGAGTTAATAATTGACTAAAACCTAAAATAGCATTTAATGGAGAGCGTAATTCATGACTCATATTAGCGAGAAAAACACTCTTGGCTTGATTAGCATTTTCTGCTTTTTCTTTAGCTAAATTTAATAAGTATTCTTGTTCTTTTTTTACGGTAATATCTCGCATAGATACGACATATGCAGGTTTACCTTCCCATTGAGAAATAATACTATCTATTTCGACAATTTTTCGTTGAGAAGTTTGAAATAATTCTAATTCTGTATGGGTAGTAAAAGGAAGACCAAAATTATAACCAATTAATTGAGAAAGAGATTTTTCTAATAATTTTTCAGCCGCAGAATTAGCAAAAGAAATTTCTCCACACTGATTAATAATTAATAAACCATCATGAATATTATTAATAATAGTTTTTAATTGTTCTTGGTGTTGGTTAATTGTTTCTTCACGCTTTTTTTGTTCAGAAATATCCAAAGCAATACCAATTATTTGTTCTAATAAATTTTCTTTATTTTTAATTCCTTTTCCTGAAATTAAAAACCATTTATCATATTCTTTGATATAGTACTCAAAAATAAATTTATCAAATTTTTCTGCTAATTGACGAATTTTTAAGTGTAGTAAATAACGCTCATTATTATCATTAATTTCACCTAAAGCATCCTTAATAGATAATTGCCAACATTCATAATACCAAAGATTATTAATAATTTTTCCAATTCCTTTAATTATTCCTGTTTTAATGTTAATTTCCCAGCAAATAATATTGGCCGCTTCGATAGCAATTTTAAGACGTTCTTCACTATCTCTCAAGGCTTTTTCTATATTTTTTTGTAAGGTAAAATCTCGGATAATAGTTAATATTTTTTTTGTATCTGTAGCAATAACTCTAGCTTCATAAAAATTAATTTTGCCATCTTTTTCTAATTGATATTCTAAAGATTGTATTTCTCCAGAAACTAAAGCATTTTTATAAATGCTTATAAATTTTTCAGCTAAAGAAAATTCAAAAATATCATAAAGATTTTTTCCTAACAATTCTTCTGAAGAAAAATCAATAGAAAATTCTTTACTTAATTTATAATCAGTAAAAATACCATTTTGATCCGCAAAAATCATTAAATCTGGGATAGCTTCTAATAATGCCTGATTAGTTGCTTCACTTTTTAATAATTCTTCTTCTTTTATTTTTCTATCGGTAATATCTGTAAGAATACCATTCCAAATAATTTCATTATAAGATTCAAAATAGGGTGTGGAAGCGGCTGCAATCCATTTAACTTTACCTGTAGGAGTTTGGATACGAAATTCTGATAAAAAAGGTTGAAAATTATCAATAGATTTTTGTAAAGATTGATTAAATAATAAAGTATCTTCTGGTAATATTAAATCCCACATAATTTGACAATTATTGATGACTTCTATTCTCTCAATTTCATATAATTGCTCAATTCCTTCACTCATAAAAATAAAGTTATTTTCTCCATTTTTATTTAATTTATACTGAAATACTGCTCCTGGAATACTATCAGTAATTTGTCTTAATTTTAGTTCATTTTTTTTTAATTTATTTTCAATTTTTTTCTGATTAGTAATATCAATAAAAGAAATTACTGCATAAAACTCATAAGGTTTTTCAGATAGTTGTAATGGTTTACTATTAATAGAAATCCAAATCAAATTATTTTCTTGATTTTTAATACCCATTACTACATTTTCAAAAGATTTTCCTTCTGTTAAAGTTAAATAAGACGGATGTTTTTGGGGAGGAAAATCATGACCAAATTCATCTATTGCTATCCAATTATAATGATCATAACTCATACCAATTAATTGAGTTAAAGGTAAACCTAAAATTTTTTCACAACTAGGATTTGCAGCTATGATAATTCCTTGAGAATTCATCACAACAATTGCTTCTGACATGACATTAATAACGGCACGATAACGAGCTTCACTATGTCGTAATTCTATTTCCGCTCGTTTTTTATCAGTAATATCTTCCATATAGGCATAATATCCCCTAACAATGCCTTGAGTGTCAAAATCTGGAACTAAAGTACTAGAAACAAAACGGCTTTGTTGAGGATAAGGATACTCCGCCTCATAAACTACTTTTTCCCCTTGTAAAACTTTGTTAATATTGGGTAAGGCTTTTTCATAGGCTTTTTTTCCAATAACCTCCCGTAAATATTTACCCTTAATATCTGTTAACGTTAACCCAAACCATTCCTCATAAGTGTGATTAACAAAACGATATTGTTGTTGAGAATCTATGTAAGAGACACAAATAGGCAAAGCATTAATTAATCTTAACAATTGTTCTTGATCTAAAGATCTGCGCTCTTGGATATTTTTTTGAAGATTAATCATAGTAATCAGGGAAGGAAAGATTTATCCTGATTCTATCTGATATAATTTTGTAGGTTGACCTACTTATGCAAAAATAATTAAGAGAGATTAAATTTATTGTAAGGATAATTTTTCATGGCGAGAAAACCCGACGAATATATCGTACATATACTCATTAGTAATGGTCATCGAGAAGAGGTTCGTTTTACGACAATTCAGGAATTTCAAAAATGGTACAGTGGGGAGTTAGTACCAAAAGCTGATTCTAAAGATTTTGTTAATGTTCCCATAAAAAACATACAAGGAGAGTACATGGTAGTACGTCCTGCTAGTATTGTTTGTTTAAGAGTTGAACCAGTATTTTTTGGTAGTGTAGATAGAGATTCAATTTAATTTAATCTAAAGTTGAGACAATTATTTAAAAAATTTCATCCTTTAACATAAAGGCAGATTTATTCAAATAAATGCTTTAATCTAATTTAAATAGAATAAAAGTATCCTACAAAAATTAACTGTAGATTGTCAACTCTTAATGATTTCAATGTTAAAAACTTAGCATAAATGCTTTTGCAAATCTATTCCCGCTTCTATTGCCATTGCATTCAAACTTTTTTTATCTAGAGTTTTTAAGGCTTTAGTAGAAAGTCTCAATCTAACAAAAGATTTACCTTCTGCCCACCAAATTTTTTTGTCTTGTAAGTTAGCGTGTTGTAACTTTTTGGTACGACGGTGAGAGTGAGAAACTGCAAAACCGTTATTTGCTCTTTTTCCAGTTAATTGGCATACACGAGCCATAATAATTATCTCCTAATTTATTTAATAAATATTTAATTTACTCAGCAATTTTCCATTCTACTAGGATTTAGTTATTATCGGCAAGGTAGTTTTTATTTGAGTTTTTTAAGTCAAAGCAGAAAATCTGCTAAGTGCCACAGAAGAAAATGAGTGAAAACAAAACTAGAAATGGAAAACGAGGAAAGAAATATAATAATAATTAAATTTTTTGATGGCAGTTATCATTATTAACTGTGAAGTTCAATTATTTAGATAAATACTATTCAATTTTTACTAATTGTGAAATTAATTTGTTTTTTAGTAAAAGGTAAATCGTTATTAATTGCTCTTATTTCTTCTGTGGTAGCCATATTAATTTCATCAATATAATGATTGAGAATACTGTTCATTCTAGGATTATAAAAACGGTGCATACTATAATTAGAAGTAGCGGGAAAACCTCGACGACGTTTGTGTGATCCTCCAGCACCAGGATCATACATTTTAATGCCTTGATTTATAGCCCATTCAATCGGTTTATAATAACAAGTCTCAAAATGTAAACAGTCAAATTCGGCTAAACTTCCCCAATATCTACCATATAAATTTTCTCCTTTATAAATACAAAAAGACATTCCTACAGGGGTATGATCATCATTTTCTCGATAGGCAGTTACTAACATTAATCTATGTTTATAATTGGGATAAAGTTGTTCAAAAAATTGTTTTTTAAGATATTTACTCCCCCAATAAAATTTATCACAAGTATTGCTATAAAACTTATAAATATAAGAATATAAATAATGAGGAATTTCATCACTTACTAAATTTTTTGTGATTAATCCTGCTTTTTCAACAGCTTTTCTTTCTCGTTTAATATTTTTTCTTTGATTAGAATTAAATATTTGTAAATAATCATCAAAACTGGAAAAGTCATGATCACTCCAAATATAACCATGGTGCATCCAAGCTGTAAAACCAAATTGAGAAATTATAGATTGCCATTGAGGATCAATAAACAAAAAGTTACAACCTGAAATTTTGTTTTTAAGACAAAAATTATCGATAGCATTAACCATCATTTCCGTTATTTTTAACTCGTTTTCTTCCTCCATAATCAAAAAACGATAACCCACCGCAGGAGTAAAAGGAGTCATACCCAATAATTTAGGATAATACTCAATATTTAAACGATAAGCTAAATCTGCCCATTGATGATCAAAGACAAATTCGCCGTAACTATGACCTTTTATATATAGTGGTGCGGCGGCAACTAAATTATGTTCATGCCAAACCGTTAGATGACATGGTTGCCAACCTGTGCGAAAGTTAACACTACCAGAAGTCTCAAGATTATGTAACCATTCCCACTCTAAAAAAGGAGTTGAAAGAGGTAAAGCCATCGCATCCCATGCTGATTGAGGAATTTCGGAGATTTTTTCATGCCAACGAAGAGTATAAGGAGAATCTTTTTTTTTGCCGAAAAGTTGATCAATCATAACCCCAATCTATCTTAATGATTAAATTACAGGTTATTATAACGTGAGAAAATAAGATAATAAACTTGACTTTTTTAAGTTTGTCTATTAAGTTTTAGTGTACTGATAAAAAATAGTTTTCCCAAGTTTGTTATCAGTACTTAAAGTTTGCTGACAAAAATAATGTACAAGTCTATTCCAGTATCTTCTCTTAGCCAAGAATAGTTAGGAATGTAAAATCAAGGTTACGCACTTTTCAGGCTCAATCTTTCGTCTTCTACATCTACAAAAATTATGTCTCCGTCTTTAAACTCCCCTCTTAAAATAGCCTTGGCGATCGCAGTTTCCAAGTAGCGTTGTATAGAACGTTTCAAAGGTCTTGCACCATAGACAGGATCATAACCAACTTCAGCAAGGAAATCGAGGGCTGTATCAGACATTTTTAAGGTCATTTTCTGCTCGTTTAAGCGTGATTCTAACCGTTGAACTTGGATTTTGACGATATTTCTCAATTCTGATTTTTCAAGGCTATGGAAGATAATTATTTCATCAATACGGTTCAAAAATTCAGGACGGAAGTTACCTCGCATTGCTTCCATTACCCGACTACGCATTTCTTCATACTTAGAGTTATCCCCAGCTAAATCAAGGATATACTGCGAACCAATATTACTGGTCATGATAATGATAGTATTAGTAAAATCAACAGTACGCCCTTGAGAATCCGTTAAACGTCCATCATCCAAAATCTGCAACATGACGTTAAACACATCAGGATGAGCTTTTTCGATTTCGTCAAATAATACCACAGAATAAGGTCTTCGGCGGATAGCTTCGGTAAGTTGTCCTCCTTCTTCGTAACCAACGTATCCCGGAGGTGCACCCATTAAACGAGAAACGGTATGTTTTTCCATGTACTCTGACATATCTATACGGACGATCGCATCTTCCGTGTCAAAGAGAATACCAGCTAAGGCTTTAGCAAGTTCTGTTTTACCTACACCTGTCGGACCTAAAAAGATAAAACTGGCGGTAGGACGATTAGGATCGGCTAAACCTGCGCGAGATCGCTGAATTGCATCAGAAACAGCTATAACTGCCTCATTTTGCCCGATGACTCGCTCATGGAGTTGATCCTCAAGGTGTAATAATTTTGCTTTTTCAGATTCTACTAATTTACTAATAGGAATACCACTCCATTTAGAGATAATTTCAGCAATATCTGACTCTTCAACTTCTTCTCTTAAAAGAGATTTTCCACTGGTTTGTTTTTCTGCTAATAAACTCTCTTTTTCTTTAATTTGTCGCTGAATATCCGTTAATTTTCCATATTTTAATTCGGCGGCTTTATTATAATCATAATCTCGTTCAGCTTGTTGAATTTCAACGTTAATTTTTTCTAAAGATTCTCGTAAACTACGAATTTGATCAATTACCTCTTTTTCTCCTTGCCATTGGGCATTGAAAGATGATTGTTGCTCTTTTAAATTGGCTAATTCTTGCTCTAATTTTTCTCGTCTTTCAACAGATGCTTGATCTTCTTCTTTTTTTAAAGATAAACGCTCCATTTCTAATTGTAAAATTTTACGATCAACTTCATCTAATTCTTCTGGTTTTGAAGTTATTTCCATTTTTAATTTAGCGGCAGATTCATCCACTAAATCAATAGCTTTATCTGGTAAAAATCGATCACTAATATAACGATTAGAAAGCATCGCCGCCGCAACCAAAGCAGTATCAGCAATTTTTACCCCGTGATGAACTTCATAACGCTCTTTTAAACCACGCAAAATTGAGATAGTATCGATTACATTAGGTTCACCTACGAAAACCGATTGAAAACGTCTTTCTAAAGCCGCATCCTTCTCGATATACTTGCGGTATTCATCAAGGGTTGTTGCCCCAATACAACGCAATTCACCCCTTGCTAACATGGGTTTTAAGAGGTTTCCTGCGTCCATTGCTCCTTGAGTCGCTCCTGCCCCTACAACTGTATGAATTTCATCGATGAAAAGGACAATATTCCCTTGAGATTCTGTGACTTCCTTCAATACAGCTTTGAGTCTTTCTTCAAATTCTCCTCGATATTTTGCACCAGCGATTAAACTGCCCATATCTAAAGCAATGAGGGTACGATCAAGTAATGATTCAGGTACATCTCGGTTTATAATACGTTGAGCCAATCCTTCTACAATAGCTGTTTTACCAACACCCGGTTCACCGATTAAGACGGGATTATTTTTTGTGCGACGGGAAAGAATTTGAATAGTACGCCGTACTTCATCATCTCTACCAATAACTGGATCTAGTTTACCAAGCCTTGCTAATTCCGTTAAATCTCGTCCATATTTCGTTAAAGATTCGTATTTACCTTCAGGATTTTGATCACTCACTTTTTGACTTCCTCTAATATCTTTAATAATAGTTTTTAATTTAGTTTCATCTAAGTTAAATTCTTGCAATAATTTTTTGCCAAAACGTTCATCTTGTGCATAGCCTAAGATAATATGTTCAATGGAAATAAAATCATCATCAAATTCTTTTTTATACTTATCAGCTCTGTCTAAAAGAGTATCTAAACTTTTACCCAAATACACAGATTCAGTTATATTCTTTATTTTAGCTTGACGGTTAATAAATTCATCTATTTTTTCTCTTAAACGAGGGACATTTACATTCGCTTTATTAAAAATATTGACGGCTAATCCTTCTTGTTCTAATAGAGATTTTAATAGGTGTTCACTCTCAATTTGTTGATGTTGATTTTGTTTAGCAATATCGGGGGTTTTAACGATTGCTTCCCATGCTTTTTCTGTGAATTGTTGCGGATTTGTTGGTTGCATTTGTTTTTAGATAATTCATGTAAATAATAAATAATAATAGTGAATAAATAATAAATAGTAATTGATGAAAATAGATAATTTTTATGATTATTAAAAGGTAATAAAATAAAATATTAATCTACTAAAATTTTGTTTATTATCAATTAAGAATTAATTATCACTCAATTTATTATATAGTTTTAATATTTCTGATTAAAGGGGGAATACCCTACTCACAAATTCGTAATTACCAAAAAAATCAGTTCTTAAAACTAAGAAAAATTAAACTCTAAGATGACATCATTATAATCTAAATCTCCTCCTTGCAAAATATCCTCGAAGGCAAATAAGTTACTGCTTAATCGTGTCATATGATTAATTTCATCAGAATTTACTGTGCCAAAAGAGAATAAAGCAACAAAATCTGACCAATCATTGCAAGAATTATTTATCAGTAATTAGACAAAAATTAACTCCAAATAAAACCCAAACTGCCTTTATGTAAACTAAATACTTCAATATTCTCTTTTAACTATTCAAAAAATCCAAAAATCTGTACGAAACGCTTCTAACGCTTCGGCAAAAGTGTTCAAGGGTTTATTTCTCATCTATCGAATTAAGCCTTGCCTTTTGCCAAACGATGCCATTGAATGAAAGTAGGGGCATCGAAACACCAAAATAAAATGTTTAATAAGACTTCTTTCATTTTTGACTTGGTATTGTCATAAACTCAACAACCTATTAATTTCTTGGTCTATAAGTTTATACTATCAAATTTTCACAGACTTTTTCTCGAGTTTTATTAGTCATTAAATAATCAATATCTGCGGATTTTTCAAAACTTTCCGTATTGATAAGGATAGGGAAAGTTTTTACTCTTAATAATACTGATAATTGAATATTTATTATTGCTAACTAAAGAGTTTTTTCTCTATTTTAGAGAACTTTATTTGATTAATTCTAAAAATCTATTTTTAGTAATTATTTAGAGATATTTTCAATTTTTTTCTTTTAATTTTACAATGTTCTGAATCATCAATAATTAAAGAGAAATATAGACTTATTTTAGTTTGAATATAAGTGGATTCTTTTAAAAAATGGTGTAATTTATGATAAATAATATCAACATTATTACTGGTAATTTGACGAATATTTTTTCTTTGAAAATATCCTAATAAACCACCTAAATAATTTCTCAATTCTTGTTTTTGTGCTTTGATTTTTAATACATGAATTTTTGACATTAAGGATGAAAACCTTTAGTTCTTTAGCCTTACTTAGAACTAAAGTATTAAGAAACATGTGATTTTTTTGATTTTGACCTAACAATACAATGTTATAATACGGGAATTATCAGCCAATTTTTTCATATTTTTTTTGCTAATAATTTCTTGCTTTTAATAACATGGCATTGTCTAAAGCAATCTGACACTCAACAGATGCAAAAGCTTGGTTGTAACCAAAATTTAGATGGGGATATTGAGGAATAAATTCTTCCGCACGACGTTTAGCAGTATCGATTCTCACAAAAATCTCTTGTGTTTTGGCTAATTTATCCATCAGCGCCAACGCAGAAGGGGTAAATATTCTAGGCACGGATGCTGATACAATTTTTGCTGGTAATTGTAAGTTTTTAATGTCAGTCTCAGTGATAATTCCCCCTTGAGGTTTACCATGTTTATCTTTCCATGGTACAGAGATCGCCACATGAGTTGCATTATTTATTACTTCAGAAATGGATGTTGTGCAAATAACTTGAGTAGGGTTAATGCCTTTTATTTTTAAATAAAATAATTGTTGTTTTTTATCCATTAAAGATGGACTAAATATATAAGTTTTTAGATTATTTTTTAAACATTTATTAATAATTTCTTTACCTATATTACCAATACCAATAATAGCAATTTTATGAGATTTTTTAACCTGATCTAAGTTTAAATATTCAATCATATGTTGAGCAACATAAGGAGAATTAATTCCGGGTAAATTCGTTACTAAAATATTTTGTTTGTTTGCCATATTGATATCTATAGATCTAGTGTCAACTCCTCGTCTAATAATCATTAATTTTTGATCTTTTCCTACCGCTTTTCTCCAATTAACTATTATCCGTGAAGGTACTGCATTACTACCTACAATTAAAATATCAGGTTTAAACTTAATTAAATAATTGTTTAATTTTTCGATAGCGGGATCATTATCTTCATCAGGAATTTGATTAAGACCAATATTTGGTACATATAAAATAATTTCTTCTAAATTTTCTTGGTAAAAAACTTTTTCGTTAGATAAAATGAATTTATCCTCTATTAATTTGAAATTTAATTGATTTATAGTTGCGTCTGCAATAGGATGAGTAATAATAATTTTTCTCATAGGAATTTTTATTGAACAATATTATAATAATTTTAATTAATTAGAAGTTCTTTATAGTTAAAAATGTTTAAAAAAGACCTTAATCTTTTTGATAATGACATAAAGATTTAATAAGTACATAAGTCTAATTTTGCATGAACAACAATAATTATAGAATTAAGTTGTAATCGGTAATTTGAAATACAATAATTAATTGCTTAATAAAAAGCCATACTTTACCATCAATATAAAAAACAGATTATAGGATCTAAATATGAGTTTGACAATTTATTTTTTGAGACATGGTGAAACAACTTCAAGTCTGAGTGGTGGCTACTGTGGAATACTTGATTTAGACTTGACACCTGAAGGCTATCTGATGGCAGAAGATTTTTGTCAAGCCTATAAAAATTTACCTTGGCAGGGTATTTTTTCCAGTCCTTTATCTCGAACTATCGCTACGGCAACACCCATCGCTAAAACTCTAGGTATGGGAATTCAACAACGAGATGGATTAAGGGAAATTGCTTATGGTAATTGGGAAGGAAAAACTCCCCAACAAGTTAATGAAGAATATCATGACGAATATGTTCGTTGGTTAGCAGATCCCGGTTGGAATGCTCCCACTGGAGGCGAAAAAGGCATTGATATTGCTCGTCGTAGCAGTCAAGTTTTAGAAGAAATTGAAAATAATTATTCTTCAGGAAATGTTTTAATTGTCTCTCATAAGGCTACTATTCGTATCATGCTTTGTTCTTTACTGGGCATTGATTTAGGACGTTATCGAGATCGGATTGCCATGGGGGTATCATCTGTAACAGTAGTCAAATTCACTGAAAGAGGTCCTCTTTTACAGATTTTAGGAGATCGATCTCATTTAAGACCAGAATTGAGAGCCAGACATGGAACTTAAGTTCACCTCAGTTCGACAGAAAAAAATAATAAAGACAAGTGGATAGGGAGAAAAATGCTTAATATTTGTGCATTTTTAAAATAATTTTATTGAACACAAATAAAACCAATTTAAGGGAAAAAATTATCAATTTTAACGACTATTGCCTATTAGTTATTTTCTGATTTCTTAGGCAAGTCTGTTGAAAAAATTTAAACAATTTGTTGTGTCATAATAAATTCTTGCACTTTACTACGATAAATTTGTATATGTTCATCCACCCATTCCCTACTATCACTATTGGCATAAATATGAATTAAAGGTTCTCCCGCATCGGGTAGAATTAAAACCCAATTATCCGTATGAGGTTGAATTATTTTGACTCCATCAATTAATTCTAATTTTTCTTGAAACTCTGTTTCGACTAAATAACGCATTAATGAACCTTTCACTTTAGAGGCACAACGTAAAGAAATAGATTTATGACACACAAGAGGTAACTCACTCCTGACTTGAGTAAGCGATCGCTCTTGTACTTTAAGCATTTCAATTAATTTAGCAATAGTAAACATAGCATCAAAACCCGGATGAAGTTGAGGAAAAATAAAACCCATGTCACCACTACCACCTAACACAACATTATGATTATGTTGTGTAGCTTCCATTATGGCAGTAGGATTAGCTTTCGTACGAATAACTCTTCCATCATGACGACGAGCGATTTGTTCTACGGCAGAAGATGTATTTACAGGAACTACAACAATTCCTCTCGGATGAGCCGTTAAAATAGTATTTACCATCAACGCTGTTAATTCTTCTCCTCGAATTTGAATCCCCGATTCATCCACTAAAATTAATAATTCTCCATTAGCGGATACTTGTACCCCAAAATTTGCTTTTAGAGCTTCTACAACATGACCTAATTGAAATAAGAGATTTTCCCTTTCGGGGGTTGAAATTGCCCTTTGACGCAAACTAGCATTTAAAACCACCGCATCACAACCAAATCTAGCTAATAATTGCGGTAAAATTGCTCCTGACACAGAGTAAACATAATCAATGACAATTTTTGTATCACTGTTACTAATGGCATCGAGATTTAGATGTGCTTCAAAAGCATATCTATAAGTGTCTAATACTTGAGCTGGATAAGACATATCACCAATATCAATGGCTTGTACTCTTCTTAAATCTTCTTTAAAATAAGCACCTTCGATTTTTTTCTCTTTCGCTTTCGAGATATTAATTCCATTGGTGTCAAAAAACTCAATTAAAATATAGTCATGACGGTCAGGGTGCAATCTTACATGAACACCACCAACTACTCCTAAATGAGGTGTCATAGTTCTAGAAATAGGAATAGCAGTGGACTCTAAGTTTTGAATATCAATACCGACAGACATCAAACCCGCAATTAAAGAACGACTCACCATGCGAGAAACACTACGCTGATCCCTAGAAACAACGACACAACTACGAGGTTTTAGAGTTGAACCATACGCCGCACCCAATTTAACCGCAAATTCGGGGGTAATGTCAATATTTGCTAATCCTGTTACTCCTCGTTGTCCAAAAAGATTGCGATGAGCAATATTACCCCAAATCAAGTTCATATTTAAAATTGCCCCAGATTCGATACGCTTACTGGGCCAAATCCTAACACCTGTATTAATTTGAGCTTCTTCTCCAATATTACATAATTGACCGATTACTGCTCCTTCCAAAATTTGTGATCGTCGATCAATTCTCGTACCTCTAGCAATAACACAAGCAGAAAGGGATGCTTCTTCCCCCACAATAACGCCATTCCAAATAATTGGACGATTCAACTCCGCATCATCGCTGATGGTGACATTATCACCGATAATTGTACCACCACGAATTTTTGCCCTAGCGCCAATACGGCAATGACTACCAATCAGGCAAGGACTTTCCACTACAGCTGTAGGATCGATATAAGTATTTTCTCCAATCCAAATACCTTCTGTCGTTTGTACGTAAGGAAAATTTAAACTAACTTTCCCATCTAAAGCATCATAATGAGCTTCTCGATAGGTTTCTAAATTACCCACATCACACCAATAATCATCGGCAATATAACCATACATTGGCTCTTCTTGTTTCAGAAGCAAGGGAAATAAATCTTGAGAAAAATCAGCTTCTTCTTGTAAAGGTAAATATTCTAAAACTTCAGGCTCAAGAATATAAGTACCAGTATTGACGGTATCGGAAAAAATTTCACTGGTGGAGGGTTTTTCTAAAAATCTTTGTATTCTACCATCGGCATCAGTAATAACAACCCCAAATTCAATGGGATTAGGTACTCTAGTTAAAATAAGAGTCGCTTTTGATTTTTTTTCTCGATGAAAAGCGATCGCTTCTCGTAAATTAAAATCAGTAATACTATCACCACTGATGACAACAAAAGTATCATCCAACATTTGTTCTACATTTTTGACACATCCTGCAGTACCAAGGGGTTGATCTTCTTCTACAGAATATTTCATTACTACGTCAAAATCTTTACCATCTTGAAAATAATCTCTAAAAACATCAGGTAAATAATGTAATGTGGCAATAATTTCCTGAATACCATGTCGTTTAAGCAAATTAACAATATGTTCTGCGATCGGTCTGTTTAAAACTGGTACCATCGGTTTAGGCAAATCGCAGGTTAGAGGGCGTAATCTCGTACCCGAACCACCAGCCATTAAAACAGCACGCATAGGATTCTCCTTTTTAAAATTAATTTAGGAATTTAGGTGACAAGTAATGAATGTATTGAAATCTGATTGTTAATTATTAATCGTTAATTATTAAATCCCTAGTCTTTGATAGATTGTATCAAGATTTTTTAAGTGTTGTTGAGGATCAAAACAAGTGTCAATCTCTGAATCGGATAATAATTGTTTAACTTCGCTGTTATTTTCAATTAAGTTACGGAAATTACCATCTTGAGTATTCCATGCTTGATGAGCACAACCTTGAACCAGTTTATAGGCATCTTCTCGACTCATACCCTTAGCAACTAAAGCCAGTAACACTTTTTGACTGAAAATGACACCGCCATAAACGTTCATATTTCTCGCCATATTATCAGGATATACCAATAAATTTTGAATCAAATTAGTGGTTTCTCGTAACATAAAATGAATCAAAATACAAGTATCAGGCAAAATCACTCGTTCGACGGAACTATGGGAAATATCTCTTTCATGCCATAAAGCCACATTTTCCAAAGCCGCAACGGCATTTCCTCTGATAATTCTTGCCATACCCGTTATACGTTCACTACGGATAGGATTACGTTTATGGGGCATTGCTGATGAGCCTTTTTGTCCTTTAGAAAAATACTCTTCCACTTCTAATACATCAGTTCTTTGAAGGTTACGAATTTCTACGGAAAATCTTTCTAGGGATGCCGCTACAAGGGCAATTTGTTGGACAAATTCTGCATGACGATCTCTTGAAATAACTTGAGTGGAAGCCGTATCCGGTTCTAATCCTAGCAAGTTACAAGCAATAGCTTCAATGCGAGGATCAATATTAGCATAAGTTCCCACTGCACCCGAAATTTTACCCACAGAAATATCTTGACGTAACTTTACTAAACGATCACGATTACGACGCATTTCTGCCAACCAACCTGCCAGTTTAAAACCGAAGGTAATAGGTTCGGCGTGGATACCGTGCGATCGCCCTACCATAAAAGTATAACGGTGTTGTTGAGCCTGATAACGAATAGCTTGAATAGTTTCTTCCACAGATTCAAGAATGAGGTTTAAACTAGCCACCATCTGTAATGCTAAAGCAGTATCAAGCATATCAGAGCTAGTCATACCGAGATGGATATATCTTCCTGCATCTCCTACATATTCATTGACATTAGTTAAAAAAGCAATCACATCGTGACGAACTTCCGCTTCAATTTCTAAAACTCTTTCTACATCAAAATTAGCCTTCGTCTTAATTTCTTCTACGGCTTCTCTAGGAATATTACCAACTTCCGCTTGAGCTTCACAAACGGCAATTTCTACCTGTAACCATGTTTTTAAACGATATTCGTCAGTCCAGATTCCGCCCATTTCGGGCAAGGTATAGCGTTCAATCACTGCAATTTTTACTTTTTCGTAAATACAACTGGTATATTTTACCTTAATATGGAATCTAAATTAAGGTTTAGTCCATAAGAGTAAAATTTTGAGATAATGTACATTACTATGTAACGAAAATAAATTTATTAAGGATAAACTAATATTTAGTTACGAAATCACATCCTCAACGGAAGCCAGAAATCGATTGTTTCAACTGTTAGATAAAGTTGTTGAGAATCGTGAAATATTAATTATTAATGATCGGCATGAGCAAAATGTAGCTTTAATTACGGAGTCTGATTTGCTTAGTTTAGTAAAAATAGTTTATACATAAGATCTCCTAATAATGCTCGTAATTTATTCGATGCTATAGAAGAATCTACCACAGGAAAAATCAAACCACAATCAATAGAGGATTTAAAAAGAGAGTTAGCGATTGAGTAAGAGAAAGAAAAAAAATAAGTCTTCACCCCAAGTAGAAACAGAACAATCTTTTATACAAATTACGGAGTTTAATAGTCAATTTAAAAGTGATTTAAAATGGTGTTTAAAAAATGATAAAAAAATCCGAAATAAAGATTAGATTTAGTAGCTGAAGTAACGAAAAATTGATTTAAAACTTTAGGAAAACCAGAATTTTTAAAGTATATAGATAGCAATATTTGGTCGAGAATAATTAATTTAGAACATCGTTTAATTTATCACATTACTAAAACTAAAATTGATTTTTTAACCTGTCGTTTTCATTATGATTTTATCTAAAAAAATGTTGGGTTATATTAGTTTTTTCAACCCAACTTACTTTTCCTTATACTGTAATTGCTTTTTTTTGAGAAACTTTACGCCACCAACCAAGTAAAGTACTAGCAATAAAAATACTTGAATATGCACCACAAACAAAACCGACAATTAATGCTAAGGCAAAATATTTAAGAGTTTCACCACCAAATAAAAAAATTGCAACCACGGGTAAAAGAGTAGTTAAGCTGGTATTTATCGAACGGGTTAAGGTTTGTAATACTGCTTGATCTACAATTTCATTTATATTGTCGGTTTCTTCTTCTTTACCAATTTCTCGGATACGATCATAAATTACAACGGTATCATTAACGGAAAACCCTGTAATAGTTAATAAAGCGACAAGAAAAAGAGTATCGACTTCGACACCACCCAATAAGCCTAAAATGGCAAAAACTCCTGTAGTTACTAAAACGTCATGGAATAAAGCGATAATAGCAAAAATAGCGTAATCAGTTTTAAATCGAAAACTTAAATAGACGATAATTCCTGCAAAAGAGACTATTAACGCTAAAAGTCCAGAAATAAATAATTCTTTCCCGATAGTAGGTCCTACAGTGTCAATTTGAATCGTTTTTTCATCAAATATGCCAATTTTTTCTTTTAATATTTGCTGTAATTTTGTTCTCTCATCTACATCTAAAGTTTTTGTACGGATAGAAATACCATGTTGATCTTCACCTACAATTTGAATACTACTATTATTCCCTAAATTTTCAGAATCTAAAACCTCTCTAACTTCATTTACCGTCAAAGGGTTATCGCAGTTATTAGGGACGGTACAATCTAATTCAAGTTGTAACCTTGTTCCTCCCGCAAAATCGAGACTAGGACGTAAAATAGTACCAGTGGAAGTATAAGAAACAATCATCGCAATAACACTTCCAACGCATAGAATAGCGGAGATACTCCACCATATTTTTTGCCATTTAACAACGCTAAATTTAATCATAAAAAATAATGAGTAATGAGGGATTTAGTCCTAAATTGCTAATTCTGGGGATTTTTTTATTTTCCCCTAAACTTACCTGATTTCGATGTAAGAAACCTTTTAAAATAATGGTTTAAGACTGATGACATATCAAGCCTTATGATCCGAAAAGAATTAAATTTAGTCAATAATTCTCGAAAATCAATTGAAACAATGTTTAAGTCAATTTTCTTCTATTCTCATATTCATCGATAATTTTATAAATATAAATTAAATATAAGTTAATTATTGACGGGTTTAATATTAGGGCAGAATAATTCTGGGCGTTGGCGTATAGTGGGAAAACCTAGCACCGTAATTAACAGAAAAGTACGAGTACAAGTTAATGCTGTAAACATACTAATGACAACACCAATACCTAAAGTTAAAGCGAAACCTTTGACTAAACCTGAACCTAACCAGAAAAGTGCGACACAAGCTATTAAAGTGGTAACGTTACCATCTAAAATACTGGAAAATGCCCGATAAAATCCTGATTCTACTGATCGATATAGGGTTTTTCCGTCTCTTAATTCTTCTCTAGTACGCTCAAAAATTAATACATTAGCATCAACTGCCATACCGATACTGAGGAGAAAACCTGCAATACCGGGTAAAGTTAAAGTGACTCCTGCTAAGGAAAAACAAGCTAAATTAAGTACAGCATAAATAATTAGAGCAAAATCGGCAATAACCCCGGGTAGGCGATAATAAACCGCCATAAAAACCAAAACTAATGCTAAACCTGATAAACCAGCAATAATGCTTCGACGAATACTATCTTGTCCTAAAGTTGCACCAACGGTACGATTTTCAACAATTTTTACGGGTAAAGGTAATGCACCACCTTCTAACTGTAAGGCTAATTCCTTAGCTTGTTCGAGGGTAAAGCCACCACCACCAGAGATAGTTGCTCTACCGCCCATAATACCTGTAGTTGCATATTCCGCACTAACACCAGGGGAGCTAATGAGTTTATTATCAAGAAAAATTCCTAAAGTGCGTCCTGTACCTGCTATGCTTTTAGTCAATTCGGCAAATAATTTACCCCCTTCATCATTAAATTCTAAGGCTACCTCCCAATCTTTTCCTTGTTGACTGGGTTGATAACTTGCACCTTTAAGTTTTTCACCATTTAGTTCGCTTTTGTCAAATAACTTTTCAGATACCTTTGCTAATTCTTGTTTTATAGTTTCGATTTTTGCTTCTTGGGCTTTTAATTCTTCTCCTTTTAATGATTGAGATTGAAAAATTAATTCTCCTAATTCTTGCTGTTTAACTTGATATTGAGCTTGAATTTCGGGGTTATCCGTTTCGGTTCTGAAGTCTAATTGTGCTGTTCCACCTAATACTCTTTCTGCTTCTTGAGGATCATTGACACCGGGTAATTGTACTAAAATGCGATCGCTTCCTACACTTTGCACAACGGCTTCTGACACCCCTAAACCATTAACTCGATTATCAATAACTGTGCGTACGCCTTCTAGTTTTTCTGGAGTAATCTCCGCTACTTCTGGAGTAGTTTGTAATTGAATTGTTAGTTGAGATCCACCTCTTAAATCTAACCCTAATTGTAAAGGTAAATTGACTAAAGTGAAGATAGATGTGGCAACTAAGACAATAATTAAGATAATAAATACTCTTTGTCTTTCCATTAATAATTAGTTTTTAATAAATATGAAATAAAATTTAAAATATGTATTTTTGTTAATTGTTCATTGTTAATTGTTTATTTGACTAAATTTGGTTATTCATGATTTTACGTACAGCTTCCACAATTTGTTCTGGTTGTACAATGGTTAATCTCTCTAATGCACCATTATAAGGAGTAGGAATGTCTTGAGAAGATAAACGCACCACAGGCCCATCTAATTCATCAAATAATTGATCATTAATAGAAGCAGTTAATTCCGCCGCAATGCCTCCAGTTTTCATACACTCTTCCACAATAATAACCTTATGGGTTTTACGGATAGATTCGCCGATAGTTGCCATATCCAATGGTTTCAGAGAAATTAAATCGATGATTTCAGGATCATAACCATCTTTTTCGATTTGCTTCAATGCTTGAATACAGTGATGCCTCATACGAGAATAAGTCAAAATTGTTACGTCTTTACCTTTACGCACGATTTCCGCTTTATCTAAAGGTACAGTATATTCATAATCAGGTAAGTTTTCTTTATGATTATATAACAATACGTGTTCAAAAAATAGTACAGGATTATCATCCCTAATGGCTGATTTTAACAAACCCTTAGCATTATAAGCAGTCGAACAAGCGACAATTTTTAACCCCGGCACTGCCTGAAAATAAGCCTCTAATCGCTGAGAGTGTTCTGCACCAAGCTGTCTGCCTACACCACCAGGACCACGAATTACTGTAGGAATTTTATAGTTACCGCCAGAAGTATAACGCATCATCCCTGCATTATTGGCGATTTGGTTAAAAGCAAGTAGAAGAAAACCCATATTCATTCCTTCAATAATGGGGCGTAATCCTGACATTGCCGCACCTACTGCCATTCCTGTAAAGCTATTTTCGGCAATTGGGGTATCTAATACTCTAAATTCGCCATATTTTTCGTATAAACCTTTGGTTACTTTATATGATCCACCGTACTGTCCTACATCTTCTCCCAATACAAATACTTTATCATCTCTTGCCATTTCTTCGTCAATAGCTTGACGCAAAGCATTAAACATCAATGTTTCTGCCATTTATTTTTCTCTAATATTACTAGCTATAGCAAAAATCATCTTATCATTTTCTTCTTTCTTTTTCTCATAAAAGTTAAGTAATGGTGAATGATGACTATTCTAAATGTCACGTTATAACCGCTACATATCCTATTCTTCTATTTTTCTTACAACTGAGTTTCTTATGATAGTCGTTACTAAACCTCAAATTCAATTAACTTTAGAAGATTTTTTGGCACTGAAGGAAACTAAACCTGTCTCAGAATTTATTAACGGAGAAATTCATCAAAAACCTATTCCTCAAGGAATACACAGCTCTTTACAAGTTGATGTTTGCGAAGCAATTAACCATGTTGTCAAATCTAAGAAAATTGCAAAAGCTTTTACTGAATTACGTTTTACTTTTGACAATAGAAGTATTGTGCCAGATATAGCGGTTATGCGTTGGGCAAGAATACCCCTTGATGACAAAGGCAGAATAACCAATCGTTTTCCAACTTATCCTGATTGGGTGATCGAAATTTTATCCCCTGAACAAAGTTTAACTCAAGTATTAGCTAAATTATTACATTGTTCACAACAAGGCACAGAAATAAGTTGGTTAATTAATCCTGATGATGAAGCAATTTTAGCGGTATTTCCTGAACAAAAAATTGGAGTTTATCAGAGAGATATTACTTTGCCAGTTTTAGAAGGAATTGAATTAGTATTGACTCCTGAAAATATTTTTAACTGGTTAAAACTTTAATCGGACACCTTGTTATTATGTAATAGTATATGACGAGTACTATCAAGAGAAATTAACCCCTGTTTTTGTAAATCTCCTAATAATCTAGTTACAGTAACTCTCGTTGTGCCAATAGTATTCGCTAGATTTTGGTGAGTGAATCTGACTTTTAATCTCACACCCAATTCTTTTTTCTCTCCAACTTCTTTTCCCAATAATTTAAGTAGTTTGATTAATCTATCTTCTACCCTTTTCAATCCTGCGATCGCCAATAACTCTTCACTTTGTCGCAAACGTTTTACCACCTGAGAAAGAATTTTTTGGGCTAAATTATCATCATTTTCAATTTCTACTAAGGAATACCATGACAAATATACATCCGATAAAGCTTTTGCTTGAAAAGTCTCAAGAGAAGTTAACCAGCCACCAAAATAATTGTCAGATTGCACCCATCCTAAAGAAGTTTCTTCTCCTTGATAGTTACATTTGATTAACTGTACAACCCCACGATTAACTTGCCAAATACCTTGACTAACTAGAGGAATTTCTTCTCCTCGTTCATAAAAATGCAACCGTCTTTCACTTGATTGAATTTGAAAGGTTAAATTATGATGGGAAGGATAGGTAAGTACCATAAAAGTTAGTGTGATTAAGAATACATTGACTTAACCACAAGATTATCCTGTCAAAGTTAAGAAAAGGTAATGAACAGTTTAAAATTTACTATGTGATGCTAATATGAACAACGATATTGAAGATACAATCATTTCAGAGCAAGAAATAGAAAGATTACATCAATTAACTATTTATGGTAGATGGGTATTAGTGGGTATCTCGTGGATTTTTATTCTACCTTGGGCATTATGGGAATTAAGAGAAACTATTTCTTTTTGTCAAGAATATTGTACATGGTCAGCCATAAGAGCAGGAATGGAATTTAATCCTTGGGCTGCATTAGGCGTAACTTTTTGTATCGCTTTTGCGACATCTGTTTTAGTATGGCAAAGTAGTTATATTTTAAGGGGTGGATTATCAGATAAGGAAAAATATTATTTCATTGAACAAATTAAAAAAATTCGCACTAAAAATAAGAAAAATTGGCTTTATAGATTAATGTATGATGACAATTAAAAATTAACAATTATGAATTAGGAATTAAAAATAAACTCTACATTTTACATTTTCTACTTATTACCTATTACTTATTACTCATCTTCTCCGATAATTTTATGATTCACTGGGGTATAAGCCAAGACGCATCTAAGTTACATATTATTTTGTTATAAATAAATCAACAAATCTCCCCTGTCTCCTAGTTTTCCCAGTCTTACCGCCCTCAGTAAATCTAAATGCGTTTCAGCTTATTTAGGTGAGCCATAAATTAGCGTGTTGTTCGTGACGATTATCATGGAAAATATCATAGTTAGGATTAAAGTTACTGTTACCTAATTTTGAGATAATTTGACGATGTAAGACTTCAATTTTTTCTCCTAATTTACGAGTATTCCACAAAATTTTACTAGGAGAAAAAGTCGTTAAATTTTCTATCCAATCTAGTTGACGATAAGCTAGAAACAATTCATCAATAGTTGGTTTTAATTGTAAAAATGAGGAAGAAGGTTTCATTTCTGTTAACAATTGACTCAAATTATAAGCATATTCTAAATCACTGCTTATATGCTGACAATAAGACTTACGATAAGCCAAAGTTTTAATCAAAAATTGTTCAATTTCTGCGGTATTTTTTTCATTAAAAGCATACTTAATTCCTCCTAAAGTTCGATGTAAATACCATGCTCTAATATCTTCAACTTCAGCCATAGGACTTTGAGTTGTCCGTGCGTCAGGATAATTCCAAAATAATCCTAAAACTCGATTAATCATTTTAGTTTTGATATGGGGTAAAACTCGGTTTTTAAATTCTGTATCTCCTGCACCACGATAACTTGAGTCATAATAACCAAATCTGTCATGAATATTTTTACGGTATAAACCACCGACTAAGGAAAGGTAACAAGTATCGAGATAAACGAAATTTTGGTCATAATTACTGCGATCATAAAGCATAATATCATTAACATGATTGCCTTGTAAATCGACATCGGTCACTAAACTATGACTTATCACCCAATCAATATCAGAATTTTCCTCTAATTCATGGGCTAAAACTTCCAAACATTCGGGTAAAATCGTCTCATCTACCCCTAAAAAAGTGATATAAGGCGATCGACATAGTAAAATACCTCTATTCCAAGCATTTTGGATGGTTTCTCGGTTTTGAGAGCGTAAATAAACAACGGGTAAATTTAATTCTGATTGTAACTGTTTAAATACTTGATATTCTTGATCAGGTGAACCACTATCTACTAAAATTATTTCAACTAATCCTTTTTTAACTAAAGTTTGTTCTGCTAAAACTCTTAAAAATAAAGGTAATTTTGGTGCGGCATTATATAAGGAAACTATTACGGAGACTTGATAATTTTCTTTGTCTCTTCTTTCGTCAATAAATTCATATTCTTGAGGTTGATATTTAAGGTTATTTTGATAAGTGTCATTGAGAATATTAAAAGTTTTTTCTGTTTGTTGACTAATGTCTTTAAACATTGCTTCAGCAACTTTTGCTTCGGGTTTAAATCCTTTTTCTTCTAAAGTTTTAATGACATAGGGTAATTCATTAAATCTATCAATACCTAAAGCCCTCATGCTTCTCAAATAGTAAGTTGTAGCAACTAAATCATTATTTCTCATCCTTTCTAAACGGGCAATTTCTCGCCAAACTCTAACTCTATCAAGACGAAAAGCACTTTGTATTTTACCTTTAATACCTTTAGCTTCTGGCTCAAAAGTTTCTGCTAAGTTCCATACTTGTTGCAGTTTTTTTTCTATTTCTAATTCCGTTTGTTCACTGAGGGTAAATACTTTATGATATTGTGAGGCAATAAAAGGGGATTTTATCAATTGAGATGAACGAGTATCTTCAGCATATCTAATCAATTTACTTTTAACTTTTTTAATAGATGGTTTAATAGCTTTATTAATAACTTTACTGGGGATACTTTTAAGATAATTTTTATTTTCAGTTCTCGAATTCCAATAATTAATTAATTGTGAATACCATTCTTTTAACTCTGCACAAACGTCTAAATCATGATTATTCTCCGTGTGATAAATACTGCTTAAATTAGGATCATTAGTATTAGTATTTATAGTTAATAAAGCCTCATTTAATTGTTGCCGATAATCATAATAATTTTCTAAAATATTAGTAAGTTTAGGGAGACATTCATAGGTGTTATTTACATCAATTTTAATCCAAGGTAATTGGGGAAAATTCTCTTCTAAAAACTGACAAACTCCAGCACCACTTCCGATGGCAGTTGGACAACCTGAAAATAAAGATTCAAGAGCTAATAAATTAAGGGTATCATAACGAGAAGGAAGAAAAGTAATGGCAGGTTGTGCGAAAATTTTATATAATTCTTGACGAGGTTTAGATGGCAATATATTAATATTAATTAATCGTTTATTAATCATAGATTGTAATAAAACTTGAGAAGAATCACCAAATTCACTATAACTATGAGGACCAATGATACTTGCTTGATTATAATTATTAGCAGATAACCACCAAACTAAATCAATAAAAATATCTGCTCCTTTTCTTTTTTCGGTTCTACCAATAAAATATAAATTAGGTTTATTTTGATTATTTTCTAAAGATTGAGATTGAGGCAAATCAATAAAATGTAAAGGGTTAAAATATTGAGTTTCTAAATCTACTAAATTTTGCCATTCTTTAAGATAGCTTTTACTAATTCCGTAACGAATATCAGCAGTTTTAAACTGCATTTTTTCTTCTATATCTAAAGGAATATTAACTTCTTTTGAACCAAACCAATCTAGTTGTAAAGTTGTGGAAATCTTACCGTGCATTGATAAGGCGATTTTCTCACATTTTACCCCGTGATATTTTAAAGCAGGACGCAAGAAGAGAGTATATTGTTCATAATCAGGGGCATCAACCACATCAAAGCTATAACCAGTAACAGAATTAGCAATATTACTCGCAAGGGTAAAAGAACGATACGCCCAACGGGGAGGATTTACATTAATATAATTGTTAAGATCATGAATTTGATAAATGGGTTTATAAGTAATACCATGGGCATTGTTAGGGCGAAAATTATTCTGATTTTCTTTTTCTAAAAGATAATAAAAGTCAATTTCGGGATTTTTTTCAATAATTTGACGATAAAAAGTTTGTCCTCCTCCTATTTTTAAAAATAAGTCGAAATCAGCGATTAATACTTTCATTATTTTTGTGAGCAGATTAACTATAAATTAATAACCAGTGATTAAAAATAATACTAGAAAAAGGAAAATTAAATGTTGTTGCAATTTTAATTTGTTATTGATAATACCTTTGTTCGATGTAAAAAACCTTGAGAAATAAAAGTTTAAGATTGATGACAGACGAAATTTTACCCACTAAAAAGAATAAAATTTGATAAATAATTGTATAAAATCAATTTAAATAATGTTTAAGTCAATTTTCTTCTAATTTTCCAGTCTGCTCTTCTCATCTCAGCCCACAAATTTATATCGAACTCAGGTGATAATGACCATGACGGTATTAAAGAATTGAAAATTAGAAGTTTTTTCCCTTCTTTCTCTTAATCAATCATTAAAGGTAGAAACTTTTTTGATTACTCTGGATGATGAATGTCATTTTGATTATTGGAAGAGGATGAATTATAAGTATTTTCTAACCATGATTTAATCCAAGGAGTAGGGATAGGAGTATGTAATGGTTTTAATCCGTTTAACACTTCTGGTAAACCTAATGATTCTAAAGGTTTTGCTTCTCTAAGTTTATGCCATACTGAACGTGACATTAATAAATTTTGATTGATTCTTTCTGCCCCTAATTTTTCGAGATATTCTTCTCTTTCGGGTTGATAATCTGAGGAAGAGACTAATAAAGATTGGGATGGTAGAGTTTGAATTACTGTTGCCATTTGACTAATCAGTTTTGGATAAAGCCATGTATAAGCAGGATGTACAGTTAATTTTGCTTCATGGGGTTTACTACCGTCTTTAGATAAACATAGTTTAAAGTAACCAATGGCGGCTTTTCTCTGAGGTTCAAATACATAAGCACTAATTTCTTCTGTATGATTTAACCATGCTTGAATTTTTTGACAAATAAAACTACCAAATCCTACTTTAAAATCTTCAATATGACGATCAAAAATTTGTCGTAACATAGGTGGCATAGAAACACAGTCTAATTGATAAAGTAGTTTTGCATCGGCATTACTGGCGGGTAATAAATTAGGTAAATTAGGTTCTTGTTGTGCTAATTTATCGAGTATTTCTGGTTTACAATGCCAGTGAGTCATTTGTGCTAGAGGTTGAAATCCATTTTCTCGATATAAACCAAGGGTATTTTTTTCGTTAATATTAACTTCTAATATCCATGTTCTAGCTTCCCATATTTTTTCAAAACAGTATCTTAAAAGTTGTGAGCCAATGCTACGATTACCGATGAGTAAATGGCTAATGGATGTATTGTAATTAATTAAAACTTGTTCTACCTTCCATGTACTACGAGTATGATTAAAAGGAGCAATTTGTATTAAACCCTGAATTTGTTCATCTTTTTCTGCCACATAAATATAAAAATCACTACTTAAAGGAATTGGTAATAATTTTGATAACTGTAATAATCCATAAAAACTTTGATATTTTTGTATCTTTTCCAATAAAATTGCCTGATGATTATTAAATTCAACAGATAATCGTTGTTGTAATAAAGTAGAAACAGAATTTAGATCACGATATTGTATAGAACGAATTTTTAAAGAGGATTTAGTGGAAGTTGAGGTATTCATAGTTAATAATTAATAATTGATATTGATGTTCATCTTCATTTCCATATTAGCTTAACTGAGAGATTCTTCAGGGACATTCTATGTTCTTCTCATTTAGATGATTAACAACTGATTATCTACTCAGAAATTATCAAGATATTTTTCAGAATAGATAGTAATAATAATAATCAATAAATAGATTATTTTTGGAGTTATAAAAATGAAATTCTCTCAAGTCAAAACTGCTAAATATAGTGCGTTTTCCTTAATTACCATTGCTAGTATTTCTTTACTTAGCAGTAATTTGGTTTTGCCTTCAAAACCAGTTCAAGCAGATAATTCTATTCCGATAAAAGTAGCTCAAAATCCCGTAAAAATGGGTAAATTTGTGACAGTAAAACAAGAAAAACAAACCACAGGAGAAGTAAAAATTATCACAGAAAACGGTAAACGTTATTTAGAATTAAGTTCTAATTTTAGCACAGCAAAAGGTCCTGATGTGCAAGTAATTTTACACCGAAATAGTCAAATTGGAGTGAATCCAAAACAAAATGAATACTTTAATGTTGCAATGTTAAAAAGTTTTCAAGGAGGACAACGTTATTTAATTCCAGATTATGTTAATGTTAACGAGTTTAAATCTGTAGGTATTTGGTGTCGTGAATTTAACGTAACTTTTGCCTTTGCGACTCTTTAATTAATTGATTCAGATTTTGATCATTGAAATTGATTATAAGTAGTTTGTGCTTTCTTCAAGTATATTAATCATTTAATAAGGTAAACTTGTTCATAAAACTTAATAAATATTTGTAAAATATTAAGAATAAATTTGATTTTACCGATTTTGGTAATTTTGATCATAGAACAGTTCCACACTTGAGGAGGCAAAACCCTTGTTTAAAGAGATATTAAGAGAAAAAGAAGGTTATTTTTTAATTAGTCATGTCATCGCCATGATTTTTGGCTTGGCGGGTTTGTTATTAGTATTACCTCATCCCCAATTTATCGCTAGTTTACCTCCTATCGGACAAACTGCTTTTCGTTGGTCAATGATGGGAGGAGGTGTTGTATATATGATTTTAGGCTGGGCAGCCATCGCTATTTATGCTTATCGTCAATTAAGTACATTTCATTGGTTAGCCTTCATGATTCCTGCTTTAGGAATTTCCCTCACGAGTGAATTATTAGGTACAAGTACTGGGTTTCCCTTTGGTGCTTATCATTATCTTTCTGGTTTAGGTTATAAAATATCAGGTTTAGTACCTTTTACGATTCCCCTATCTTGGTTTTATCTTGGTTTTAGTAGTTATCTGGTTGCAAGAGTTGGTTTAAATAAATTAGCAATCAATTCTTGGTTAAAAGATTTAGGTGCAATTATTTTTGGTGCATTATTATTAACCTCATGGGATTTTGTTTTAGATCCAGCTATGAGCCAAACTACTGTACCATTTTGGTTATGGGATCAACCCGGAGAATTTTTTGGAATGCCCTATCAAAATTTTGCTGGTTGGTTCGGTACAGGTGTAGTGTTTATGACGGTTGCAACTATTTTTTGGCGTTTAAAACCTCTTAATTTTGACAACATTCCTTTAACTATTCCTGCTGGAGTATATATTGGCAATTTTGGTTTTGCGATGATTATGAGTATTGGTGCAGGATTTTATGTACCTATCTTACTAGGGATTTTACTAGGAATTCTACCTTTAATAGTATTTTTATGGTTAGCTAACCAAGGCAATACGGAAGAAGACAACTCCTCCCCTGAAACTTTGGCATCTGTCTCTCAATAACTGCAATTAAATTTAAAGATAAAGTCCTATTTATTTTAGATAGTTGATAATGAATAGTTAGCCGTAATTATTCATTGTCAATTGTTGATAATTTATTTGTCTTTTTGCTTTTTGGTTTAAACTTACTAATATATTCTTAAGCACAAAACCAGATCTTCAAATAAATGTCAAACTCTCAGGAAAGAAAAACCTTAATTCTTATAGCTGATGATGAATCTCTTAGTAGAAGACATCTCACTTTAATGTTAAAAAAAGACGAGTATGAGATTGTTGGAGTCGAAAATGGTCAAGAATGTTTAACTGCTTATCAAGAATTACATCCTGATATGGTATTATTAGATGGTTTAATGCCAATAATGGATGGCTTTGAGTGCTGTAAAGAATTGAAAAGGCTACCCAACAGTGAAGATACTCCTGTGTTAATGATTACAGGATTAGATGATAAAATCTCTGTGAATAAAGCTTATGAAGTTGGTGCTACAGATTTTTTGACAAAACCCATTAATCCTGCGGTTTTACGTCGTCGTATTCGTTACCTATTAGATGCAAAAAAATCAGAAAAAGCCTTAAGAGAAAGTGAAGAAAAATACCGCTCTTTAGTAGAAAACCTTAAAGAAGTAATTTTTTACACAAACATAACGGGAAAATTAACATTTCTTAATCCAGCATGGAAAGAATTAACAGGGTTGTTTCCTGAAGAAAGTTTAGGTCATAATTTTTCTGAATATATTTATCCTGATGATTTACCGCTTTATGAAAAAGGTTTTCAATCACTAGTAAAAAATCAAAGTCTAACTTATTATTTGCAATTACGTTATCTCAAAAAAAATGGTTACGTAGGATGGATGGAAATCTTTGCTTCTTTAGTGAAAAAAGAAGAACAAATAATAGGTATTTCTGGTAGTTTAAATGATATTACTGAACGTAAAAGAATTGAACAATATCAAAAAATTGAAAGGGATGTTATCAAAATTTTAGCTGAATCCGAAAATATTGATGAGGGCATTCAAGGCGTAATTAAAGTTATCGGTGAAAATTTGGGGTGGGAAATAGGAGAATACTGGAGTTTTCAGGAAAATACTCAGTCAATTCATTTTCAAGATTCATGGTGTATTGAAGATAGCAATATTCAAAATATTTGTCAGCAACATCAAGAAAAATTGAAGACAATGTTTTGGAATAATTGGGAATTTAGTAGTTATGAAAATTGGCATAACAATAACACAATTCTTTGTGAAAATCTCAAAATAAATAATGATTTACAACCTATTTTTACT
Source organism: Geminocystis sp. NIES-3708 (assembly GCF_001548095.1). Taxonomy (NCBI): domain Bacteria; kingdom Bacillati; phylum Cyanobacteriota; class Cyanophyceae; order Chroococcales; family Geminocystaceae; genus Geminocystis; species Geminocystis sp. NIES-3708. The sequence continues at coordinate 3,820,164 of NZ_AP014815.1, forward strand.
TTTCCGATTAATAAAGGTGATGAACATTTAGGAGTTATTTGTTTTTTTTCCAGACAAAGTCATCATCATGATAGTACTTTGTTAGAAAATATCGTTACCATGGGTAATCAGATAGGACAATTTATTAAACGAAAACAAGCTGAAGAAGAATTAAAACAAAGAAATTTGTTATTGCAATCAGAGTTAAATATTGCTTCAGGATATATCTTATCATTATTACCCTCTCCCAATGAACAGGAGTTTTTGGTAGAACAAAAATTTATTCCTTCTGCGAAATTAGGTGGTGATATTTTTGATTATTATTGGTTAGATGAAGAAAATGTAGTTATTTATTTACTTGATGTAGCGGGGCATGGTATTCATTCGGCTTTATTATCAGTTTCTATTTTAAATTTAGTCCGTAATAATTCTTTGTACAACACAGATCCTTATCAACCCTGGACAATTTTAACAGAATTAAACCGACTTTTTCAAATGGATAATGATCGAGTTAATTACTTTACTATTTGGTATGGAGTTTACAATAAAAATACTCGTGAATTAATATATGCTTCTGCTGGACATCCCCCTGCAATTTTAATTTCTCCTCAAGGCAATGATTGGCAATATCATAAATTATCCACTCCTAATATGCCTATTGGAATGCTTGAAGATATTGATTTTGATCAGAATTTATATGAAGTTCAACCCAATAGCATTTTGTATATTTTCAGTGATGGTATTTATGAAATTCCTGTCGGCAATGGTGAAATTTGGGGATTAAATAATTTTACAGATTTACTGTTAAACGTCCAAAAAGAGCAGAATCAAGATTTACAAAAAGTAATTGATCATGTACATATAATTAATAAATCTAGCAACTTTGATGATGATTTATCGATTTTAAAAATTACTCTTAATTAATAATTTATAAATTTCTCATAGTTAACTATTTATTTATAATTTTTGATGTTCAATTTTTTTAACTGTTAATTATCAATACTTTTTTATCATATTTTTACAACTAATATAAATTGATCAAGATTAAATTTTTCTCAGATAAATCTTTATATTTTTTCATTTATATTCGATAGAATTAAAATCATCTCGGTTTTAAAAAATAACTTATAATAAAACTTGGCTTTTTTATATCTTTACCAGTATTTAAAAAATCTCTCTATAAAACTTTGAAATATTATTATGAATCTTCAATATAAAATTTATGCCAATCGAATAATCTCCGTAGGTTTAGTCAGTAGTTTTATCGCTATTTTACTTACGGGAGTTTATAGTAATAATTTTATTGACTGTTTTACTCAATTATTTTCATGGCTAAATAGTTCTAATTTTATTTTATTTTTACCTCTTATTATCGCCATTTTTATTATCCAAGTAACAATTATATTATCTCCTCAACAAAAACAATGGTCAAGAATCATAATAGTTTTGACTTCTTTATTTTTTATGATACGTTATTTTTGGTGGCGATCTCATTCTACACTTAATTTAAATGATCCCATTAATAGTATATTTAGTATTGGTTTATTTTTAATAGAAATAGCTTTTATAATTAGCCCAATTTTTCAAACTATTTTAACTCTCAAAATCAAGAATAGAAAACTCCAAGCTGATAGAATGTCAGAAGCTGTAAAATCAGGAATTTATCAGCCAACGGTAGATATTTTAATTCCCAGTTATAACGAACCTTTAGAAGTAGTAAAACGAACCATTGTTGGTTGTCAATTAATAGAATATAACCACAAGAAAATTTATCTTTTGGATGATGGTAATAGACAAGAAATTAGACAATTATGCCAAGAATTAAAATGCGGTTATATTACTCGTGAAAATCGTATCTATGCTAAGGCTGGAAATTTAAACAATGCTTTAACTCAAACTAATGGTGAATTAATCGTAGTTTTTGATGCTGATTTTGTGCCGACTACCAATTTTTTAATACGCACTGTTGGTTTTTTTCAAGATCTAAAAATAGGCTTATTACAAACCTATCAGAGTTTTTATTCCCCTGATCCCATTGCCAGAAATTTGGGTTTAGAAAATGACATAACGACAGAAGTCGAAATTTTTTATCGTTATTATCAGCAAGTAAAAGATAGTGTTAATAGTGCAATATGTGCAGGAAGTTCTTTTGTCGTAAAAAGAAAATATTTAGAAGAAATAGACGGTTTTGTAACTCAATCCCTCAGTGAAGATTATCATACGGGTATTAAATTAGCTTCAAAAAATTATCAAATAATTTACTTAGCAGAAAGTTTAAGTGCAGGATTATCTGCAGAAAATACATTTGGGCATATTCGACAAAGAAAAAGATGGGCAAGAGGCACAATTCAAACATTATTTATTAAAGAAAATCCCTTATTTATCAAAAATATAAAATGGTGGCAAAAAATAGCTCACTTAGACGGAATTTTACAATGGTTTTTAAGCCCTCTGAGATTAGTTTTATTATTATTACCATTAACCTATAATATTTTAAAGTTGAATCCTATTCAAGCTAGTTTTGAAGACGTTATCTACTTTTTCTTACCTTTTTATTTTGTACAGGTTTTAACATTTTCTTGGTTAAATTTTCGCAGTCGTTCGGCATTCATTTCTGACTTATATAATATCATTACTGCTGTACCTTTATCCCTAGAAATATTACAAACTTTAATAAATCCTTTTAAATCTATTTTTAAAGTTACTCCTAAAGGGATTAAAAATGATCATTATTACTTTAATTGGAATTTAGCTTCTCCTTTAATCTTTCTGTTAGTTATTAATATCATTAATTTTTTCAGCTTATCACAAAGTTTAAATAATAATGACATAATTGAGACATCAAATTTTATTAACTCAGATGTTATGTTATTTTGGAATTTTCTAAATGTTGTAACTATTCTATTATCTCTAATAATATTAATAGAAATACCAAAATTAGACAGTTATCAATGGCTAACAATTAATAAATCTATAAAGTTAAAAATATCAAATCAAATATATCAAGGAATCGTTACCAAAATGTGTGAAATTGGTGCAGAAATAAATATCGACTCATCAAATATTATTAACGAAAGTGGAGAATTAATATTTACTCAAGAAAAATTAATTATTCCTTTCGATATTAATAGTTATGACTTAAAAAATAAAAAAATAAAAGTTACATTTCAACCTCTTTCTTTATTGCAATATCGCCAAATAATTAAAATACTATTCTGTCAGCCTAATCAATGGATTTTAAAAGAGTCACCCCATGAATTGAAAGCGATTTACTTATTAATTAAAGCCTTTTTTATTAGTATTCTTAACTTTACTAAAATCAACTTCATAAAGAAAAGGATGTATAAGCACTAATGAACTTTGATAAGCATTTTCTACTTGATTTATAAATTCTAAAGAAGGATTAAAAATAAAAATATTGTCAAATTCTTGATGAGTAATAATAGGTGTATTAATATTTAACAATTGTAATTTTGTATTAGGTTTTAAATTATGACTAATAGAGATAATATTTCCTTTGTTAATATCTAGATTTTGGGTAATAACTAACGGATTTTCAGCTTGATTAATAATTGTTGCAATAGCCGCATTATAATAACTAGGTGCTTTATTCCACCAAGTTTCACTATTTCCACTAATAATATTAGAGACAATACTCATAGTAAAAATTAATCCTAAGATTATTGACCATATGTTAGATTTTTGTGCAATTTTTTTTGTTAAAGTATAAGCAATAACTAAATATACACCAACATAAGCAGGAAAAAAATATCGAGTCATACTAGATTTAATGCCACCGAAAATTAAATCTGGTAAAATTAAGCCTAGTGTAGGAATAAATATTAATAATAGTAGATATAACCAAATATTTTTATCGGTATTTTTAATAACAAAAAATAAACTATAAAAAATTAAACTAAAGATTAAAGTTATAAAAATATAACTAGCCCAATGATATAATGGTAAGCCAATATCAACAAATAAGCTAGTAAAGTGTAAACACCATAAATTAGCTAGAAACACTAAAGATTGTTCTACATTTGTCCAATTTGTTTTCTCTTCAAGAATATGCAAATTCATCAAAATGATTAAAAGCCAAGGAATAAATAAAATACAACTTATAATAGTAAAAATAATAAATTTTATTTTAGTTTTTCTATCTAATAATTGTCTAAGTAAAAAAATATGTATAATATTAATTAAGACTATAAATATAGACAATATAGAGGTATAAAAAGTCGCACTTAAACTTAAACTATAACTAATCCAATCGATATTTTTATTAAATTTAATTACTTTGAAAAAATAGATACTAGATAAAATAATTGTTAGCATCCATAAACTATATTCTCTTGCTTCATGGGCATATAATATCTGAATAGGTGAAATTGAAACTAAAGTGACACTTATTAAATTAACTAAATTATCGTTAAATAATTGTTCTGATAAATAATAAATACCTAGAAAAACTAATAAACTAAACAAGACTGATAAGCTACGATTAATAAAAATTGAGCTACCAAATAAATCTTGCCAAAAACGAAGAAATAAATAGTATAATGGTGGATGTTCTGGATTTTGAATCAGGGAATCTATCGTATCAGATAAGATAGTTTTTGGACTTAATTTTTGAAACTCTAATAAATCTTGAGCAGTAATGATTTCACCGTTAAAGAAAGTTGTTAATACCTGATCATCTTTATAACCTGCTACCCTTAAAGATGTATAAACTTCATCGTGCCAATAAATTTTTTTATCGATATTATTAAGCCTAAAAAATATTCCTAGAAGAATAACAATAATAAGTACTATTTTTAACCAAAATTTACGAAGTGATCTCAGATTATTTACCATAGTTAAAATTAAAAGTACTGATTTTAAATTATTTCTTCTTCTCTATTAGTTTAAAATACTAAATTTTTGATTACTAACTTTTTTTCCCCTTATTTGTATGTTTTATATTTTATCTTCAATATTATAGTTTGTTAAAATATCATAACTTATATTAGAAATACTATAGCAATCCTAGATAAATTAAAATGAATAAAATAGTAAGTATTTTTACTGATATAAATAATAGATATTACCGTGATAACAAATCTCTTAATGATTTTTTAATATTTGTTCGTCAATTCCTACAAATTTTTGTTACATTAAACTTAATAATTCGCAATCATTTAGCAACAATATGCTGTTAAAAACAAAAAAAGCCTCTACATTATCCAATAATAAAGAAAGTCAAGATAAAGCTAAATTAGAATCAATCTGGAAAAATATTCATCGTTACAGTTGCCCTCATGATTATAACTTTCACCTACACACTCGTTGCTCCGATGGACAATTAACCCCTGAAGAATTAGTAGATCAAGCAGTTTCTATTGGCTTACAAGGTTTTGCTATTACCGATCATCATAGCGTTCAAGGTTTTTATCGTGCTAAAAATTATCTAAAGGAGAAATATAACCTTAACAGTAAAACTGTTTTACCCTATTTATGGACAGGTATTGAAATCACCTCTCAGTTAAACGGTACGAATGTACATATTTTAGGCTATGGATTTGATCCTGAAGCTGATGTTATACAAAAATACTTAACAGGAGAAGCACCCACAGGAAAAAATACAGATGCGAAAATCGTAATCAAAACTCTTCATCAAGCACAAGGGTTAGTGGTTTTAGCACATCCATTTCGTTATAGACGTAGTGCAGAGGAATTAATTACTGAGGCTTACGAATTAGGTATTGACGGAGTAGAAACTTATTATGCCTATGGAAATCCTAACCCTTGGCAACCTAGTGACAAGCACACTACTATTGTTAAACAAATGGCAAATAAATATAATTTATACACTACTTGTGGCACTGACACTCATGGTAATAATATTTTAGTACGTCTTTAAATCTTAATTAATTTAAAACAAAAAGATATTTTTATTACTAAGGATTCGTTCTATTTTACCCAATCTAGTTTGATTTGATAGTAAAAAACTTCACAATGGAGGATAAATAAACATGAGTAATTTAATAATAAATTTATCTTCAGTGAATTTAAACGATGAGCAATTTTTTTCATTATGTGTCAGTAATCATGATTATCGATTTGAGAGAAATAGTAAGGAAGATTTAATTATTATGTCGCCCACTGGAGGTGAAACCAGTAACAGAAATATTGACATTTTTATCAGCTACAACTTTAAAATCGTCGCAAAAAAAAGGTATCGCGTTTGATTCTTCAGGAGGTTTTAAACTACATTAAGGAGGAGTGCGATCGCCAAATGCTTCTTAAATACCACTAAAAAAATGGGAAAGTTTAACCAGTAAAGAAAAACAAAAATTTCTCCCATTATGTCCTGATTTTGTCATTGAGTTATTATCCCCTACTGATAAATTAATTGACACTCAAAATAAGATGTTAGAATACCTCGAAAAGGGTATAAAATTAGGTTGGTTAATTAACAGGGAAACCAGACAAGTAAAAATTTATCGCTTTAATCAACCAGTAGAAATTTTCTCCTATCCTAACAGTCTATCAGGAGAAAATATATTAGAAGATTTCGTCTTAGAAATGAAGTTAATTTGGTAAAAAAATCAAGCAAAAAAAAGATAACAAAGGATTTTTAATTAACTAATTTCCCCAGAATTGCAGTGAGGGGTGAAATTGACTTTATAATAGAGAATGTAAAGAAAAGTTAAGAAAGATTAGAAAAGAATGCGAGTTGCGATTGTAGGTGCAGGATTAGCCGGATTGGCGACAGCTATCGATTTAGTTGACGCTGGTTGTGAAGTGGAAATTTTTGAATCTCGTCCCTTTGTTGGTGGTAAAGTAGGCAGTTGGGTTGATGGTGATGGTAATCATATCGAAATGGGATTACACGTCTTTTTTGGTTGCTATTACAATCTATTCGCTTTAATGAAAAAAGTCGGTGCGATTGATAGCTTACTCTTAAAACAACATACACACACATTTATCAACGAAGGTGGTAGAGTCGGGGAATTAGATTTTCGCTTCATTACAGGCGCACCTTTCAACGGCTTAAAGGCTTTTTTTACAACTTCCCAACTTTCCGCAGTCGATAAAATAGCGAATTCTTTAGCCTTGGGTACAAGTCCCATTGTAAGGGGTTTGGTGGACTTTGAAGGAGCAATGCGCAATATTCGTGATTTAGATGGTATCAGTTTTGCTGACTGGTTTCGTAAACATGGAGGAAATCAAGGCAGTCTTGATAAAATGTGGAATCCCATCGCCTACGCATTAGGTTTTATTGATACTGAAAATATTTCCGCTCGTTGTATGTTAACAATTTTTCAATTTTTTGCTGCAAAAACTGAAGCATCCGTATTACGAATGTTAGAAGGCTCACCTCATGAATATCTCCATAAACCCATCATTAACTATTTAGAATCAAAAGGCGTAAAAATCCATACTCGTCGCCGTGTTAGAGAAATTAAATATCAGGAAGAAGAGGAAACCCTTGTCACTGCTTTAATTGTTGCCAATGGTGAAACAGAAGAATTAATTACTGCTGATGCTTATGTTTGTGCTTGTGATATTCCGGGTATTCAAAAAATTATTCCTGAAAATTGGCGTAAATGGTCAGAGTTTGATAATATCTATAAACTTACAGCTGTTCCAGTTGCTACAGTTCAACTACGTTTTGATGGTTGGGTAACAGAATTACATAGTGAAAAAAAACGTAAACAATTAGAAAAAGCTGAAGGCATTGATAACTTACTCTATACCAGTGATGCTGACTTTTCTTGTTTTTCAGATTTAGCCTTATCTAGCCCTTCGGATTATTACCGAGAAGGGGAAGGTTCTCTGTTACAATTAGTTTTAACACCCGGTGATCCTTTCATCAAAGAAAGTAACGAAAATATCGCCCAACACGTCTTAAAACAAGTTCATAATTTATTTCCTTCTGCTTGTGACTTAAACATGACATGGTATAGTGTCGTAAAATTAGCTCAATCTTTGTATCGAGAAGCACCAGGTATGGATGTTTATCGCCCATCACAAAAAACACCTATTTCTAATTTTTTCCTTGCTGGTAGCTACACTCAACAAGATTACATTGACAGCATGGAAGGGGCTACTATTTCGGGAAAACAAGCCGCCCAAGCTATTCTTAAATCTAATACAAAAATATTGGCGATCGCCTAAATTGAGTAATAAGTAATAAGTAATGGGCAATGGTTTTGAAAATAAAATGTATTTCCTAGATTGAGGTTAGGCTAGGGATTAGAAAACTAATTTTTATTATGAAAGATTTAACTATTGGTAATCATCAATTTAATTGGCAAAGTCGTACTTTTTTAATGGGTATTTTAAATGTCACACCTGATAGTTTTAGCGATGGTGGCAAATTTAACCATATTGAAACGGCATTAAAACACGCTCAGAAGATGATTTCTGAAGGTGCTGATATAGTTGATATTGGTGGGCAATCTACTCGCCCTAATGCTTCACAAGTAACCTTAGAAGAAGAATTAGAAAGAGTTATTCCTGTTATCAGTCGGTTACGCCAACTATCGAATATTCCTATCTCCATAGATACTACCAGAGCTATAGTAGCAGAAAAAGCCATAGCCATCGGTGCTGATATTGTAAATGATATTTCAGGGGCGACTTTCGATGAAGAAATGTTGCCAACCGTAGCTAAATTAAATGTACCCATAATTTTAATGCACATTCGGGGTAATCCTAAAACTATGCAAAATTTAACAGATTATCAAGATTTAATTGCCGAAATTAATCAATTTTTTGAAGAAAGAATTAATCAAGCCATAGCATTAGGTATTAAGAAAGAATATATCATTTTAGATCCCGGTCTTGGTTTTGCTAAAAATCATCAACAAAATTTAGAGATATTAAGAAACATTAAACAAATCAAAAAATTAGATTTTCCTGTGTTAATCGGTACATCTCGGAAAAGTTTTATTGGTACAATTTTAAACAAGGAAAATCCCCTAGAAAGAATTTGGGGAACTGCTGCCACTTGTAGTTATGCTATTACTCAAGGTGCTAATATTTTGAGAGTTCATGATGTGAAAGAAATGTATGATGTTGCTAAAGTTACCGATGCTATTAGTTATTAGTCATTTACCATTGCCCATTGCCCTTTGTTAATTATCATTTAGCTAAAGTTAGGAAACACAATATTAAGGCTTCACTCCATTCTACCGTTGCCCCGTAAGTATCCCCTGTATGCCCTCCTAATTGTTTTTTAAACCACCATCCTATCAATAATGAGATTGTTATACCGATAACTAAGGTAAAGCTAATTAACGTTAGTGATTGATTGAGCCAGAAATATTGCATAATCAGCAGTGGAATTATAAATAACGAGCCTAAAATAATATCTGTTGGTAAATTTAGGTTTTCTTTCAAAAATGCTCCTTTTCCTTCTTCTCTGAGATAACGATAAAGTGCGATCGCCATTAATTGTCCCCAGCGAGAGTAACTAGCACAAAAAATAAGATAAAACGAAAGATAATCATTAATTTCACTGATACTGGTGATTTTTAAGAGAATAACTATAATTCCTGCCATTATACCAAAAGCACCACTATTACTATCTCGCATTACCTCTAATCTTTTTTCAGGATTTTGCACCGCTAAACCGTCGGCTGTATCAATTATTCCATCTAAATGTAAACCACCTGTTAAAAAAATCCAAAAGCCAGTAATTAAAACGGCTTTAGTTAAAGGAGGAAAATCCATCAGAGTTAATATTTCAGTCATAAAACCTAATATAATCCCCAATAAAATCCCTACCCAGGGCAACCATCGAGCTATTTTCTTAAAATCTAAAGGCAAAAAATCTGCCAGAGGAATTATTGTGTAAAAAACTATTGCCCCAAAAAAAGAAGGGATCAATTTTTTCATAATCAATTAACATATAAAAATAAACCTAAACAAAAAGGAAATTTTAGGTTAAGATTGTGTCGTAGCAAACAATAAAATTTCATTTAATAGGATCTGCTACTAACATAAAAATAGATTTTGGCTAATTTGTCAAAAAATCTAAGTTTCTATCAATCTCGACATCACCATTGAGTTGTGGAAGATTGAGTAAATAATTAATACATTTGATTTTGTTGTTATGGCTTATAGCTTAAGATTCCAACAATTTTGAATTTGCCAATTTAACCATAAGCAAAAACTAATTCTTCTTAATAAGGAAGTGAATTAATCAAATATTGTTGTTTTTTTTCGAAATAGCCAAAAAATGCTAAAAATCAAAACAGTTAATATAAAAACACAATTTCCAAAGTAGTATTTTTATATTTTTCAGATTTAATCAAACTAATTAGTAAGTAAGAGCGAAAAAAAGGGTTAATAACTATGAATCATCAACCAAACTATTGTCAATTACCAGCACCTTGTGTTATCGAATCAGGAATTTTAGTTAATAAAGAAGATATTAAACGTCTTATTAACGATTTAACTCAAGTACGTTATATACATAGCCTTGATGGCGTAGTACAAAATCAAGGACAAGGTTGGATTTTAGAAGTTTTTAATGACAAAAATCAGGCAACGGTAGTAATAAATAATAGTTTATATATTAATCTTCAAAGTTTTGATTATTTACAATTAACACAAATATCTCCTCAAGAAAGTCACTTTGATTTAGTCCAAGATAATCGCAAATTAACCTTAATTCCCCTCGTTACACCTTGTCAAGACCAACAAACCTCAAAAAATCTTGGTTTTGATAATTTAGAAGAAATGTTAGGAGAAGTGCTTTCTGCTAAATGGGATGTACAATTAGACGAAGATTTTTAGCTTAGTGATTTTTTACTGAATGAGGAATTGAGAATGAAGAAATAACAAATAAAGATGTATAGTAGATGGTGGACAATTGCTTTTAATTAATTGTTCATTGCTTATTGTTCATTGTTAATTGATTAGTGTCTTTTTCTTATTCTTTAATTGCATCCTGTTCTCATACTAAAGCACGAGCAGGGGTTTTTTCTACTCCTCATGGTGATGTCGAAACTCCTAAGTTTATGCCCGTTGGTACTATTGGTACTGTCAAAGGTATTACTCCAGCACAACTCAAAGATGTTAATGCTCAAATGATTTTGGGTAATACTTATCATTTACATATTCAACCCGGAGAAGGGATAATAGAAAAAGCTGGTGGATTACATAATTTTGTCGGCTGGGATAGACCGATGTTAACTGATTCTGGTGGTTTTCAGGTGTTTAGTTTGTCTAAACTACGACAACTTACTGATGATGGTGTTAAATTTCGCTCCCCTAAAGATGGCAGAATTATTAACATGACTCCTGAAAATTCCATCAGAATCCAAAATGCCTTAGGTGCGGATGTGATTATGGCTTTTGATGAATGCCCTCCTGCCACTGCCACTAAAGATGAGGTAATTATTGCTGTTGAGCGAACTTATAAATGGTTGCAACGGTGTATAAATGCTCATGCCAAGTCCGATAAACAAGCCTTATTTGGTATTGTACAAGGAGGAATTTATGCCGACTTACGTACTCAATCAGCACAAGATTTGATTAGTTTAGACTTACCCGGTTATGCTATCGGTGGTGTTAGTGTTGGTGAAAAACCTGAGCTGATTCATCAAATTATACAATGGACTACTCCCCTTTTACCTGTTAATAAACCTCGTTATCTCATGGGAGTTGGCACTTATAGAGAAATGGTTATAGCTATTGCATCTGGCATAGATTTATTTGATTGTGTAATTCCTACTCGTTTAGGCAGACATGGGGCAGCCTTAGTGCAAGGTAAGCGGATAAACTTGAAAAATGCTCCCTACAAAGAAGATTTTACACCTTTAGACCCTGAATGTAGTTGTTATACTTGTAAAAATTTTACTCGTGCCTATCTTAACCATTTATTACGTTCAGGGGAAATGTTAGGTTTTATTTTATTATCTATCCATAATTTACACGAGTTAGTTAATTTTACTAATAAAATTCGTCGGGCAATTATTAATGATACTTTTATCAGTGAATTTGGACATTGGCTGTAATTTAATAAATAATAAATGATTAAACTATTTTTATTGATTGATTTTCTTGTTTGATCTTCAACAAATGTTAATTAATGTTAAGATGTTAGCAAAATTTAATAAAATAATATAAATACTGTTGAATCAGGAATTTTCTTAACTATGACTCAGTCTCAGCCTCAACCCACAAAAACCCCTAATATCGAAGAGCCAAAATTTGGTTTTAATAACTATTCTGAAAAATTAAATGGTAGAGCGGCGATGATCGGTTTTGTCATTACTTTAGCTATTGAATATTTTACTGGACAAGGATTATTAAGCTGGTTAGGCTTACAATAATTAATAATTAACAATGGACAATTAACAATTACTGAAATTTAATTAGTTTGAAAAATATTTTGGATCATTTGCTTATCTAAATTCAAAGCAATATTTTCCAATTCTGTTACTTCTGCCGAAGATAAACGCCAACCTAAAGCACCAATATTTTCTCTGGCTTGGCTAAGGTTTTTTGCCCCCGGAATGGGAATTGTGCCTTGACAAATACACCAGTTTATGGCAACTTGACTCATGGTTTTTCCGTTACTTTTTGCGATCACATCCATAGTTTTTAATAAAGGGTGAATTTTCGGTAATAACTCCTTAAATAATCCTTTTCTCGGACCTGATGGTAAACTATTTAAGTCTTGATATTTACCTGTTAAAATCCCTAAAGTAAGAGGACTATAAGCGATAATTTTAATATCTAAATCCTGACATAGCTGCTTCAATCCTAACTTCACGAAAGGATAAGTTGATAACAAAGAATATTGCACCTGTAAAGTACTAATTTTGACTCCTTTTTCTCCGAGATACTCATAAGCCCGTTGTAAATTTTTTGGTCCATAATTAGATAAACCGATACCTTTAACTAAACCTTGATCATACAATTGCACTAAACCATCCCATAAGGGCTTTTCTTGCCAAGGTAAATATTTTGCAGGAGACCAGTGCATTTGCACTAAATCAACTTTTCTACCTAATCTCTCTGCTGATTTTTCACAAGCTTTTATCATAGATTGGGGAGTTAAACGCCAAGGATAAACCGCTAATTTTGTAGCGATTGCAATTTCATTTTGATGATCTCCTCGATATTCACTGACAAATTTTCCTAACAGAGTTTCACTACGTCCGTTTAGTTTCCCTGTACCATAAGAGTCACCTGTATCAAACCAAGTAACCCCTTGAGAAACATGAAGATTAAAAACTTGCTGTAATTCTCTATCCATCGTCTTATCATAGCCCCAGAGAAAGCGATTACCCCATGCCCATGTACCACATCCCATAGGAGAGAGAAATAAATTCTCCGCTACTTTTATGTTTAATTCCATCATCAAATGAGTAATAAGTAATAAATAATAAGTTTAATGATTTTCTACACAAAGAAATGGTTGTAAGAAAGATTTTATGAAACACTTTTTAATCACCATTTTTAAATCAGTCACCGTATTTTTAATTTCGTCAGCTAAATCTTCTGCAAAATCATCTACTTTATTTCTATCTTGAAATGCTAATTTATTCAAGTCTTTTTCCCATCTATTAACCATTTCAGTAGAAGGATTTTCTAACATTTCTGATTTTTGATATAACTTTGTTTCGACGCTTCCATCATCATTAATAGTGATTTCTCCTGTGATAATTTTACTAATAAAATCTCCTACTGAAATATTATATTCTGATGCTTTTACTTCTATTTCTCTTATTACTTGAATGGGTAGTTTTAACGAACCTTTTTTAAAAGTTTGTTCTCCAAAAACAATGTTTTCAATACGATTTGCAGTGATTTTATGAACTTCATATGTATCTAAAACTTCTTGCCATTTTCTAATTAATTCTTCTTCATTTAACTTAATCAATAATCTAGCTTGGGCTTCATTTTGAGGAATAATATTAAACCCAGCTTTTATTAGTTGAATAGCAACACTTGAAGATTCAATTACTTGATTTGCTCTCCAAACAGGATAGTAAACTGCCTTTTCACAATAGTCTTTGAAGGATTTATAGTTATTTTTATATAAGCGATAATACTTAACTTGATATAACTGCATTCCTAACTTTATATAGCTAATTTTATTATATTTAATACTATTAGTAATTTGTTCTAATTGATTATATTTTCCTTCTTCATTTAAGTAATAACATTCTTCTAAAATTGATTTATGGGGTTCATTTATCGTCTCCCAAAATAGTTGATTATCACTTTCTTCACCACAACTATAAAGAAGAGCGATCGCACGATCTGTATTATTTCTTATTGTTTTTTTTGCTATTAATTGACTCATGGTTGTGTATATAAATTTTACTGTCTTTTAGTACGTTATTAGTACCATTTTCCCTTGGGTTTTTTATTATACATCTTTTGCTTAAACTATCCATCATAATTTTATTTTTATTTTTATTTTGCAATATTTAATAAAGTTAAAAAAAGTATTTTTAAAAGTTAAATAATTAATATTTTTCTTTTATTTTATAAAAAATACTTTAAAATAAAATAAAAAAGAGTAAATCTATTTATTAATAATTCAGAAAAAACAACACTTTTACACAAAAAAAATTAGCCTCTCAACCGCTAAATCTAGTGCAATAAAATTATTTTTGACACCAAATTTGGAGAATTACAAAGGTAAGTATCTAAATTATGATTATTCATTTAACCATCAAAATCTAACTCATCATCAAGGGAATTGAGAGATTGAGAAGTGTATAAATCTTCTAATTTTTGATTACTAACTTTACGAGAAATCCGACGATATTTTTTAGCTTCTAATTTTGGCTCGTCAATTTTTTTTCCTAAGGTTTTGACTTTCGTTTTAAGGGTGGACTCTTCTTCTCGTTTATGGGCTATTTTTTCACTATAAGCGATCGCTTCTTCTAAAAATTTAAGGTAATATTGATAACGCTCCCATTCCCCTTTGACAGCACAATCAGGTTCATCTTTGTGAATGCAGTTATGAAACTTACAAGTATTTTCTGTTAATCTGGCCCTAGCTTCAGGAAAAAATTGAATTAAAGATTCCGACGGAAAATCAAAAGTGGGTTGGTTAAATCCCGGACTATCAGCGATAAAACCACCTTGAGGAAGTTCAAATAATGCCACGTGACGAGTGGTATGACGACCTTTTTGTAATTTGCCAGATACTGCACCGATACGAAAATCTAATTCAGGTATCAACAAAGAAGCAAGACTGGATTTTCCTACACCACTAGGTCCTGCTAAGATAGTGATCTTATCCCGCAAAATATTTTTTAATTCAGTAATTCCTTCCCCAGTATTAACACTGAAAAAATAGCCTTCATAGCCCCAATTTTTTAGCCTTGTTTGCCATATTTCTTTTTCTGAGAAAGTAATTAAGTCTGCTTTGTTTAATCCTAATAACAGCTTTAAATTTGTTGATTCTGCTTTTACTAAAAAACGGCTAAGTTGTACAGGATCTAATGTAGGTTCTTCTAAAGCAAATACTAATAAAATCTGTTGTGCATTAGCTATGGGCGGACGTTCTAATATTGTTTTTCTAGGTAATACTTCAGCGATCGCTCCTCGATCTAACTCTCTCGATTTAACGATAACTCGATCGCCTACTAATACTGATTGACCAATTTTTTTTAATCGTGTCGGACGTGTACATAAAAGGGATTCTTGTACTGAATCTAATAGTACTTGATAAAAATTAGCTTGAACAGCTATAACAGTACCATAAAATAACTTCGATTCTGGTTCATCAGAAAATTGAGGTGTAACCATTATCAAAATTAAACCCGAACAGACAAACGAAAGAAATCTCCTTGATCTTCGATCGTTTCTATTTTATAACCTTCGATGGTTAAACTATTAGGTACTTGTTCAATAGGTTCGCCTCTATCTAACCAAATTTCCAGTAATTGTCCTGATGACATTTTTTCTAATTGTAATTTACTACGGACAAAATTAATCGGGCAGGGTGTACCTCTTAAATCTAGTGTTTGAGTCATAAATTAATGATTTTGTGAAGTAATTAAGTAATAAGTAAATTGATTTTAATTTTTTTCTGAAAATGCTTATATTATAAATTTGTGACTATTGCCATTGTTAATTGTTAATTGTTAGTCATTAATTATTTATGAAAAATACTATCAAAGAATCCTTCAAAGCCTCTTTTAGAAGTATGTTCACCTTTTATTTGAGCTAGTTTTTCTAATAACTCTCTTTCTTCAGAATTAATTTTATTAGGAATTTCTACCTTAATTGTTAATAAGTGATTTCCACGACTAACAGAATTACCTAGTTTAGGTACACCTTTATCTTCTAAATTCATCACGGTATTAGGCTGTAAACCGGCTGGAATAGTTATTTCATGTTCTCCATCAATAGTAGGAACTTTGAAACGACAACCCAAAACTGCCTGTAAATAACTAATACTTATTTCTGACAAAATATTATTACCATCTCGTTTGAAATAGGAATCAGTTTCAACCGTTAGATAAACATATAAATCACCAGCAGGACCGCCACGAGTACCAGCGTCACCTTCTCCACTTACTCTTAACCGTGTACCTGTATCCACTCCTGCGGGAATAGTAATTTTGAGCTTTTTATTAACTTGTTTTCTACCTTGTCCACCACAAGATTCACATTTTTCTTCGATAATCTGTCCTTCACCGTTACAAGTAGGGCAAGTTGAAACTTGGGCAAAGCTACCAAAAGGAGTTCTGGTAGCTCGTTTAACTTGTCCTGTACCGCTACAAGTGCCACAGGTTTTTGGTGTAGAACCATTTTTAGCTCCTGATCCGTTACAGGTTTGACAATGCTCAAGGTGCGGAATTTTAATCTCTTTTTCACCGCCAAAAACTGCTTCTCGGAATTTCAATCTCAAATCGAGACGTAAATCATCTCCCCTAGTAGGTCCACGACGACGAGCAGTCGTATTCGTAGCACCACCAAAGCCACCGCCGAAAAAAGTTTCAAAAATATCAGCAAATCCGCCCATATCATTAGGATCAAAACCAGATCCACCACCAGCACCAGAAACTCCGGCTTCTCCAAAGCGATCATAACGTGACTTGGTTTCAGGTTCTGATAAAACTTCGTACGCACGATTAATTTCTTTGAAACGTTCTTCGGCATCAGCATCTTTATTGACATCAGGATGATATTTCCTTGCCATTTTACGGTAAGCTGATTTTAACTCTTCTTTTGTCGCAGTACGGGGAACGCCCAATATTTCGTAGTAGTCGCCTGGCATATTACTTGTTAATACTTCTTTTACTAATCTGCTCTATACACTATCACTAATCATTCTAATCTATAACCTTAACATTATTTTACTCAAATCTTCCATGGAAGTCATAAATATTGCTTCACAGTGGAATGAAAAATCTATTTTTAAGAAAATATTGGGAATTGTCACAGATTAGGGGAGCAAAAAAAGATGATAAAAATAAAAGTTGTGAAACTTAATCAATAACTCATTGTTTATTATCCATTGCTATACTATAGTGATTAGCTTTTAGTCTCAAAAATATATCATTATTTTAAATAATATGACTTCAACAGATTTAGTGATTAGTTTTTCCTTTGATGTTTGGTTAAAACTCAATTCTTTATCTTTACAAGTAAGAGATGATTTTCTTCGTAATTTTTACCAAATATTATTAAACTCCGATAGTCAGGAAAAAATATCTCTATTATCAGAGAACAAGTCAAAAAAAATCTTAATTTTCTCAGAAGAAAATATTTTACAAATTTTAGCTCTTTTCTCATTTAATAAAGAGCATAAATTAGTTATCAAAATTATTAATATTTTCAAATATTCTCAAGATTTTCATAGTATCCGAGAAAAAGGAAAAGAATGGGGAGTTATTACAGAAATCATTAATGTTGTTAATAATTTTCTTATGCAAAATAATAATATTGAGTCATTATTTAATGATCAATATCAATTAGAAAAAGCAGATTTAGCTATTAATAATAATGATTTTTATTTTTATTTTCTTGAAGATAATCAACTTAATCATTTACAAATATTATCAAGTCAACAATATGATATTATTCATCAAAAACCTTCTTTTCCTGTTATTTTAAATGGTAATTATGGTACAGGAAAAACGACTACAGCTATTTATTCTGCTCTCAAACAGGCTCATATTTTTAGTAAAAAAGGAGAGGAAAAAATATTATATGTTACCGAAAATAAATTTTTAGTAAAAGAAATCAGAAAAATAAGTAATAATATTAGGTTCGCTGAAAATATTGATTTTTATCACTATCTTTCATTAGCAAAAAAAATTATTGATAAATATCCTCTAATATTTACCCAAAAATTCTTATCTCAAAGACAAATTACTTTATATAAGTTTACTGAAAAATTTTGTAAAGTCAAAAAAATATTTGTTCTGAAACCTGAATTATTATGGCAAGAAATTAGACAAACTATTAAAGGCTCAACAAAAGCTCTAAAAAATCATAATGGATTAATTTCTTTGGATGAATATTTATCGATTAAAAATCAAAGTTTATTACCCTCTAATAGTGATTTTAAAAATATTTATAATTTAGCTATTGAATATCAAAATTGGCTAGAATCAGAGAAATATTGGGATGAGTTAGATTTTACTCGTTATCTTTTAAATAAATTGCCTGATAATTATTTGGGAGAATATGAAGCAATTTACCTTGATGAACTTCATAAATTTACGGAGTTACAAATAGAGTTGATTTTGAAACTATTAAAGTCACATCCCCATAACAATAATTTTCCACAAATATTTTTAGTAGGTAATAATGATATAAATATAATCAATAACAGCTTTATTTGGAAAAAACTAAAAAAAATCTTAGTAGAATCCTATCATAAATTACCTGAATGGAAAGAAATTAGAGAATTAATTGAGCCACAAGAATTAAATTATAATTTTATTTATAATGATAATATTGTTAATTTAGGTTCAATTGCTAGTAATTTATTAGGACATAATATTCATAATTATTCTTGGTTAAAATCTTCAAAAAAACCTTTAATTATTTCTGAAATAAATTCTAATTTTTTAAATTCAAAATCTCATCTTAATATTAATAGTGGTATTATTGTTTTCGATGATGAAGAAAAAAATAAATTAATAGCGATATTTCCTGAAGATAGTCAAAGAATTTTACATTTTGATAATATTAATGATATAGAATTTGACCAGATTTTAGTTTGGAAAATGTTTACAAAAATTTCATTTCTTCAAGAAAATAGCCAACTAAATGATGATGAGGTAGATAATTTAAAGTATAGTTACTTATATACCTGTACAACAGTTGCGAAAGAAAACTTATATTTTTATGATCAAGAAATAGATAAAATTTGGAGTTTCTCAAATATTAGTGATTATGTTGATTTTGGTTATGAAACAGAATTAGAACCTTTATTTAATGATAACTATTCTGAAGTACAAATAAGTTTAATTGCAGATAGTTATTTAAAAAAAGGTACTGATATAGCTTATCAAATAGCTAGTCAAATATATCAACGTTATCATAATATTATTGGAGCGGCAAAAATTGAAGCATTATTGGAAGAAGAGCAAGGTAATTGGGGAAAAGCAGGAGATATTTGGAATAAGTTAGGGATTTTTGACGAAGCAATTGATAGTTGGAATGAAGTTGATAAAAAATTATGGTTAGCTAAATGGGCTGTTTTATCTATAGAAGATTGGCAGAAAAGAGGTAATTATTTTGAAGATGAAAAAGATTATAAATTAGCAAAATTTTGTTATGAAAAAGCTAATGATTTTGATGGTAAATTAAGATGTTTAGAAAAGGATAATTTTTGGGAATTAGCTGGAGATGAATGTCAAGCAAAAAACTTAACTTTACAAGCACAGAAATATTATCAATTGGCAGATAAATATTATCATGAACATGAATTAACAAAATCCGCTATCAAAATGTGGACTAGGTTAGATAAATGGGATAAAGTTGCCTTAATTTGGGAAGATTTGCAACAATGGGAAAAAGCTGGTAATTGTTGGCAAAAACAAGGGGAAGTAGAAAAAGCAGCTTTATGTTGGCAAAAAGCACAAAAATGGAATTCTGCACAAAAATGTTGGGAAGAATTAGAAAATTGGCAAGAATTAGCATTATCTTATGAATCCCAAGAAAATTGGGAATTAGCTGCTCAAAATTGGCTTAAAATTGGAGAAATAGAAAAAGGGGCTTTCTGTTATCAAAAGGCAAATCAATGGCAAAATGCAGAAAATTTATGGCGTGAGTTAGGTTATTGGGGTTTTGTAGCTATATCACTACAACAACAACATCGATGGCAAGAAGCGGCTTCTGCTTGGAATCATACAAACCCCCATGAATTAGAAGCCTTGTGTTATGAACAATGTCAAGAATGGGAAAAAGCAGAAAAATGTTGGTTAGAGGCGAAAAATTGGACAAGAATTATTTTAGCCTGTGAAAAACAAGGAAAATGGCAAGAAGCAGCCGAAAGCTGGGAAAATTTAGGCGAATGGCAAAAAGCAGGATTAGCATGGGAAAATATTAAGGAATTAGAAAAAGCTGGTTTATGTTACGAAGAAGGAGAATGTTGGCAATTAGCAGAAAAATGTTGGCGTGAGTTACAAAAAAATGATCGCATTGCTAAAATTTTAGAAAAACAAGAAAAATGGAAATTAGCAGCCGAAATCTGGGAAAAGTTGGAAGAATGGCAAAAAGCAGGAGTAGCATGGGAAAATATTAAGGAATTAGAAAAAGCTGGTATTTGCTATGAGAAAGGAAAATATTGGCGACAAGCAGAAGATTGTTGGCAACGACTAGAAAATTGGGAAAAAGTAGAAAATGCTTGTAAACAACAAGGCACATGGCAAAAAGCTGCTTATGAGTGGTTACAAGCGAATCAGTTAGAAAAGGCGGCACTTTGCTATGAAAACTGCCAAGATTGGGAAAAAGCGGCTAAATATTGGCAAAAATCAGAAAATTGGGAAAGAGTTGGTCATGCTCGTGAACAACTACAACAATGGCAAGAAGCAGCATCAGCCTATTTAAATGCAAATATATATGAAAAAGCAGGAATTTGTTATGAAAAAGTAGAAAACTGGAGTAGTGCGGAAGAATGTTGGCGAAAATTGTGGAAATGGGAAAAATTAGCTATCGTTTGCCAATATCAACAAAAATGGCAAGAAGCGGCTAAAGCATGGCTATTGATAAATGAAATCGAAAAAGCAGCTATTTCTTATGAAAAATCTCAAGATTGGGAAAAAGCCGAAGAATGTTGGCGAAAATTGTCTAACTGGGAAAAATTAGCTACAGTTTGTGAATATCTCGAAAAATGGGAAGAAGCAGCACAACTTTGGCAATATCTCGAAAACTGGAAAAAAGCCGCTTTAGTGTGTTTAAAAATGGGTGATTTAGAAACCGCAATTAAATGCTACGAAAAGGGCGGATATGCTAAAGAAGTAGAAGAATGTCGTCAAAAAATATCTAATTAGAAGTAGCTGAAAAAGTATTTTATTTTGATAGAAGTAGCTATCACTAGTGGGCTATTAGCTTAAATGACCAAAAATTCAAGATTATATAAAGTTTTGTTACAGTTATTGACACATTCATAATCTTGACGCTACTATGAAGTACAAATATTTATAAGTAAAAACTCGTAAGTAAATACTTGCAAATTCGCTAACTAAAAATTAAAAAGAAGAGGAATTTATTCAATGAAAATCACATCATCTAATTTAAGACAATTCGCGATAAATGTTACAATGGCTTCATGTGTGACGAGTATCCTCAGTTTAGGGTTTAGTAGTAATGCTCTTGCCATTTCTTTTAATCTTTCAACCGGTCAAGGAACGCCCAATTCAGGTACTCTAGGAAATCAAGGTGCTTTCACCACCAAATCAGGTACTACAACTATAGATTTTAACTCTTTATCATTAGGAGCGTTGAGTGATCCTTATACCGAAGGTATTGCAACTTTTGATACCACATCTCCAATTGTAGATATAAGAAATGATGGGTTTGCTCCTGGTTTTTGTACCACCACCGCTCCTTGTTCTAATGCAGGTGTACCTGTCGCTAATAGTAGTAATTATTTAGCAATATTTCAATCAAATGGGAATAATGGGGAAGTAGGCATATCTTTTTCCAAAGATATTAGTTACTTAGGATTCAATTGGGGATTCGCAGATGCAGATAATACAACAGCCTTGTTTTATAATAATGGAAGCCCAATAGCTAGTTTCACTGCAACGCAGATATTTGGAAGTGTCGATTCTGAGGAAACTGGTTTTGTTGAATTTTCTGGTGGTATATTTGACAAAGTGGTATTCTCCCAAGTTGGTGGTGGAGGGTTTGAAATAGATAACCTTGCTTATCAGCAAGTTCCCGAACCTTTAACAATTCTCGGTTCTGGTTTAGCATTAGGTTTCGGGACATTATTCAAACGCAAAAAATCGAAACTAAAACAATCTTGTTAATGATGAAATTATTACGTTTTTAATAACTCTTTAATGATCAAAGATTGAATATTGCACAATTCAATAATTGTTTCAAGTCTTAAATTATTAGTAAAAACTTATGAGAGTTCTTTTTATTACCTTCATAAGTTTTGATAGAACAATAATTGTTGAGATTATAAGATTTTTATTCATAGCTTGAAATAAACACTAGAAATTTAGATGCGTAAAAACTCGTAAGTGAATATTTTTAAATAGAAATCAATGTATAATTAATGGAAGTTTTTTTGGTAATCAGAAATTCATAACAATTAAGATCTGAGAAATACTATCTTCGCCAAAACGGTTTTTTAGTACACCTTAATTAACCTAAACCCATGCATAAAAAATGGCTCTATCTTTACGCCATTTTACTAATTCGGCTTTTCTGAAACCTGCTGTTAATAACCATGATTTGACTAAAGCAATATTCGCCCCTGTCCAATTTGTAACATCTTTGCTTAATTCATTACTAGGATAAAACCGCATTAAAGGTTGAGGAAATAAACTGAAAAATAAGCTTATATGAGTTTCTAAAACTAATAACTCTTTTGTGACACTTCTAACTTTTTCAAGAGCAAATAAGGGATATTTCATATGGTATAAAACTCCTAAAAAAAATACCACATCAAAATTTCCAATTTTATCAGGATGTAAGTCTAAAACATCTATATTATAATCTTCTACATGAGAATTATAAATTTTTCTTGCTAATTCAAAGCCTTGTTTTCCTGCTCCGAAATCACGCCAAAAATTATGATCTAAGCCATATAATTCTCTTTGTTCCCAAATAAAAGAATCTGTAGCTAAAACTTTTTTTGCTCCCCTTTTTTCTGCTGAAAATGAATAAAATCCGTCCCAAGCACCAATGTCTAAAACACTTTTATTAGTTAAATCTTCGGGAATACCACTTAAAATCCATTGTTGAAATTTACGACAAAATTTACCTTCTTTTCCTTGTTTTGTAACTACATTTCTTCCAAAATCTAAATAATGATGCCAATACTTGACTTTCGCTACTTCTTGTGCTAATTCTTCAGGATTTAATTCAGCTAAATTAATCATAATTTGATGGTTAATTTTTAATAAATATAAGGAACAATAAAAATTAATAGTTAATTATCTCATAAATCTATATACTGTTATATTAATTGTTTATTGTTCACTGTTAATTGTATTTTATGTCTTCTTCTCAGTGGCTACGATTACTTAAAAATGTTGGTATTTGGCAAGGATCATTTACACAATTTTCTCCAGATGGTACTTTAATAAAAAATACTCCCACTTTGATTAATTTAGAAGGTTTAAACGATAATCAAACTATTAAATTAACGGTTAATCGTCTTGATAGTAATGAACCTCCTCATATTAACGAATTTACCAATCTTAATCGTAATATTTTCTTATTTGAAGATGGACATTTTGCCAAAGGCTCTCAACAGTTTAGCCCTTTTTCTGTGTTTGGGGCAGAATTTGGCTTTTTTGTAGATGACCGACGTTTGCGGATGGTACAGTTGTTTAATAAAGAAAGTAATTTAGAACAAGTTACCTTAATTCGTGAATTTCGTGCTAATGGTCATGGTGTAGAGCGATCGCCACTTACCATAAATCAATTAGAAGGAGAGTGGCAAGGAGAAGCTTTAACTTTATATCCTGATTGGCGTAATACCGATTCTTATACAACTAATTTAATCGTCAAAAAAGAAGGAAATAATATAATTCAAACTTTAAAAACTCCAGAATTAAACATTACATCTCAAGGAAAAATTGATGGAAATATTATTACTTTTT
The DNA here is from genome assembly GCF_001548095.1 of Geminocystis sp. NIES-3708. Classification (NCBI taxonomy): domain Bacteria; kingdom Bacillati; phylum Cyanobacteriota; class Cyanophyceae; order Chroococcales; family Geminocystaceae; genus Geminocystis; species Geminocystis sp. NIES-3708. The sequence goes on from NZ_AP014815.1 coordinate 3,844,415, forward strand.
CTGAAAATAATCAAGATATTCGGATATTATTATTACCCGATGGGGCATCATCGACAACACCTTTAAAAATCGAAAATCGCCAATCTTTTTTTGTGGAATGTGCATGGTTAGTTGAGCCGAATCAAAGACTTCGGTTAATACGTCAATATGATGATAAAGGGGCTTGGATTAACGTAACTTTAGTAAAAGAAACGAAAATATTAATCTAAAGAATTAGCATCTTACTTTTTTTGAAAGTTAAATTTTAACTCCAATCTTCCGTATCTTCTTCTTGGTTTTTTCGGTACATTTTACCTTTACTATGTAAAATTCTCGCCTCTGTAAAAAGTTCTTCTTCCGTTAATTCCCACTGTTGTAAAATTGACTGTAAATCATATTGAATATCTCTCGCACCGGGAAAATTCTGATAACGTATAGTTAAACGTGCAACTTCAGCTAAATTATAATCAGTTTTGCCTTCTACAAAAATTTTTTTGATAATTTCTCGATCAATATGACCTAATGGATGTTTTTGATCTATACTCATATGCTATTCTTAATTCTTGCTTTGACTATCATTAAATTCTATGCAATCTTACTCCCTATTTGCCCCCGCTAAAATTAATCTTCATCTTGAAATTATAGGTGATCGAGCTGACGGCTATCATCAATTAGTTATGATTATGCAAAGTGTGAATCTGGGGGATATAATTCACTTAAGAGCTAATGGTACGGATGAAATTCGTTTGTTTTGTCAAAATCCTGAAGTACCTCTTGATAATAGCAATTTAGCCTATAAAGCCGCTTATTTAATGCAACAACAATTTCCTAAACCTGCTCAAAATTTTGGTGGTGTTGATATTACCATTGAGAAAAACATCCCCATAGCCGCAGGATTAGCAGGAGGCTCAACTAACGCCGCCGCAGTATTAGTCGGTATTAATTTAATGTGGTCACTGGGTTTAACACAACCTGAACTACGAGATTTAGGAGCTTTATTAGGTTCAGATGTTCCTTTTTGTATTTCTGGAGGAACGTCGATCGCCACAGGTAGAGGAGAAGAAATTGAACCATTACCAGATTTAAGCGATATATGGGTTATTTTGGCAAAATACAGTAATTTAAGTGTTTCTACCCCTTGGGCTTATAACAGTTACAGAGAGCAATATAATCATCTTTATATATCCGATTCTCACGGTATTAATCAACGAACTCATCAAGTTCATAGTGGAAATTTAGTCAAAGCTATTAGTCAACGAGATTCTCGCCAGATTGGATCGTTATTATATAATGACCTTGAAAAAATCGTTTTACCTCAATTCCCCACCGTCAAAGCTCTCATAGATGCCTTTAAAGCTAAAAATGTATTAGGTTCTCTCATGTCAGGATCAGGTCCTACGGTATTCGCTTTATGTGATAGTCAAAATCAAGCAGAATTGATCGCATTAGAAGTAAAACAAACTATCAATGATCCAAACTTAAAATGTTGGGTCGCTCAGATGTGTACTCATGGCATTATTGCTCTGTAACAAAATTATTTTATAGATAATCTTTGAGATTAAAATAACCTTGAGGATAAAGTTTAAAAAGGATTAATCTAACACCATCTTCCATTAATTTTTTACTTAATTTTTCCTCAAAAAAAGGTTTTAATGTCAATACTAAAGTATCAGTATATTGATGTAACTCTATCTCAATTAAAGAATTTAATTGTCTCAAAAATGCTTGATTAAAATCATCAGTATTGATAGTAAATTATCAATGATTAATTAATTGCAAAGTATCAGATAAATTTTCAAAAATAGGAATAGATATTTTATCTTTTGAGATTTTTTCCTGAGTTTCTTTTCCTCTTCCAGTTAATAGTAAAACTGGCTGACAACCAGCATTAAAAGCACATTCAATATCACTGGGGGCATCTCCTATAAAAAAAGATTGAGATAAATTAATATTATATTTTTGACTATAATTTAAAATTAAAGAGGGTAAAGGTTTTCGACAGTTACAATTATCTGAAGGTTGATGAGGACACATTAAAATATCAGCAAATTCTACTCCAAAATACCGATATTTCTCAATTATTCGCTTATGTATAGCTTTTACTTCTTCCAAAGAAAAATAACCTCGACTAATACCCGATTGATTAGTAACAATAACTAATTTGTAACCACTATTTTGCCATATTTTTAATGCTTCGGCTGCACCTTGAGGTAATGATACTTGCTCAGGATGACTAAGATAAGGAATATAGTCGATGACAACTCCATCTCTATCTAAAAATAATGTTTTCATCAAGATTCTTGGGTTAGAAACCCCGCACTTTTAGGGCGGCTTTATATTTATTTCTACTTTACCATATTGACAACTTTTGTTCTTCGACATATAATGAGAATATAGCGAGAAATTAAAGGCTATGTTTAAAACTCAAAAAAATCAAATTAGAGGACTGTCTCAAACAGAGTATTTAGCTTTACAAGAACTTTGTAGATTGTCAAAAAACCTCTACAATGTAGGGCTATACTCTGTTAGGCAGTTCTTTTTTGCTGAGAAAGCATTTCTTCGCTACGAATCCAATTACCATCAATGTAAAACTAATGAAAATTATCAATTATTAAATACTGATATTGCTCAACAAACTTTAAAAGTTGTAGATAGAAGCTTCCGTTCGTTTTTTAATTTAATTAAAAAGGCTAAGTCTGGAAATTACCAATTCAATCAAATATCTCTGCCACGCTACCTTAAAAAAGATGGCTATTTTAGCTTAATTATCCCTAGAATTAAAGTTAAAGATGGATTTTTTAAAGTACCTATGTCTAGGGAGTTTAAGGCTAAATATGGTGAAGTTAAATTACCTTTCCCTGACAGATTAGTTGATAAAAGTTTAAAAGAAGTACGAATACATCCTAAATATAATTGCCATTTTTTTGAGGTAGAATTTATTACTGAGGAAGAACTACAAATTGTTGAGTTTAAGTCTGACAATGCCTTATGTATAGATCTGGGACTTAATAATTTAGCAACTTGTGTAAGTACCAATGGGGCATCGTTTATTATCGATGGTCACAAATTAAAAAGTTATAACCACTGGTACAATAAATCAAACGCTAAGTTACAATCAATCAAGGACAAACAAGGTACTAAAGGAGTAACTAAAAGACAAGGACGATTATTATTAAAAAGGAATAATCAAATTCGAGATTATCTAAGCAAAACAGCTAGATATATTATTGAAAATTGTCTCAGGCTAGATATTGGCACTCTAATAGTAGGGACGAACAAAGGTTGGAAACAAGATATTAACATTGGAAAAAGGAATAATCAGAATTTTGTTCAAATACCTTTTTATTCGTTAAAAGAGAAGTTAAAATCTTTATGTGAAACTTATGGAATTCAGTACATAGAGCAGGAAGAATCCTATACCAGTAAAGCAAGTGCTTTAGATAATGACTATATTCCTAACTATAATCCTGATAACACGGCTAAATATAAATATACCTTTAGTGGTAAACGAGTAAAAAGGGGATTGTATGAATCAAAGGATGGTATCAGGGTTAATGCCGATGCGAATGCGGCATGGAATATAGGACGTAAAAGTAAGCATAAGGGATTTTCCCAAGTGTGTAAGGGTCTTTTGACTAGCCCTTTAAGAATAAGTGACTTGAATGTAAGTTTAAGTTAACTTCTTAAGAATCCTCGTGGCTTTAGCCCGATGGAGTGTCAACTTATCCTACCCTATTGCTTCTTTAAAACGAATTTCATCCCGTTGAGGATCACAGAAGTGTACTTGTAACTTAATTTGTTCTCCCAATTTAGGAACACGATCAAAACGATGAGGAAATTCTAAACCTAAATCTTCTAATAAAATCAAAGCTAAATTATCATCTTCCCGTAACCAACGCAATACTAAACCATGCCAAATTTCGTTGCTATGTTTTTGTAAATATTGCAAACTCCAATAACGATTTGTTTGTCTTTCCACTAAAACCGCTTCAGAAGAAGTACTCATTACCTCAAAAATAATTTCTTGCATTTTATCCCTATGAAAAGGTAATTCATCACCTCTTAAATGGGCTTTAATTTGAAAGTGAGCTAGTAAATCTGTATAACGACGAATGGGAGAGGTTACTTGAGTATAAGTTTCTAATCCTAAACTAGCATGACGAGCCGCAGATAAACCAGTGCCACTTTTAGGCATACAACGACGTAAAGCACTTGATCTTACAGGTCCTGCAGGTAAAAGTATTAATTCTTCTTCTGGAGGTAATTCAGGTTGAGGTTGGCTACGAAATGCAACAGGAATATTATGTTCTTGACAATATTTTCCAGCTACTTCTCCTGCTAATATCATCATTTCTGCCACTAACGAACGGGAAAAAGAAGGATCTAATAATTCAATACTGACTTCTTCGTCATTTTTGACTTTGATAATAGCTTCAGGCATGGAAATCATCACCGATCCATTATCTTTGCGCCACTGGGCTCTTTTTTTGGCAGCTTCTGCTAACTGTTTTACTTGAAGTTCAGCTTGTATATCTAAATGCAACATTTCATCAACATCATGATAAGTCAACCTATAAGTAGGTTTAATAAGAGTAGCATGAATTTCATAGTCCGAAACTCCACCATCATCCTTAAGAGTGATAGCAAAACTCAATGCAGGGCAAATTTGACCTTGAACTAAACTCATCGGTCCTGTAGCTAATTCGGGGGGAAACATAGGAATCATCCCTGTCGGTAAATATAGACTTGTACTGCGTTTACGTGCTTCAAGATCTAAAGTATCATCAGGGTTAATTAAACGGGTAGGATCTGCTATGTGTATCCAATAACGTAATGAACCATTATCTAATTGTTCTACACTTAAACCGTCGTCAATTTCTTCTGTACTTTCATCGTCAATAGTATAAACTTTTTGATGAGTTAAATCCAGTCTAGGATTAGGATCTTTTATCGTACCTGCATAAAGTTGATCGAGAATAGAATGAGCCACTTCAGACACCTGGGCAGTAAAGTAATTAGGGTAAGAACTACGGCGTAAAAATATATTTTCATGTTTACTCCATAATTTTAAGTCTATCAGTAATTGCAAAGCTGAATCACCTGTTTTTTGTCTTCCCAAAGATTCCAAAATTTCTTGGGCTTGTTTTGGGGGGTTATCAGGTTGTAGGGCAAATTTTTCAATAAAGTTAAGTTTAACTAATTCTGTCTCTTCCCAATGAATATCTTCGCCCTTTAAAGCCTGATGAATTTTATGAATAAATCCTTCTTTTTCTTGTTTTCTTTGGGTTTCTATTTCGATTTGATGTTTAATTTCTTCAACTTGAGTAATAGGTCGAGGTTCATAAATATCTCCTTTTTTCTTAAAATACATCTTATCATCAGATAAAAGAATGTGTGCCGCATAACAAACAGGAGGAGTTTCTTCGGAAAAAATCAGAGAAGCTAATTCAGAAGGTGTGACAGGAGTAGAATCTTCAACTAATAATTCCCATGCAATTTCTAAATTAGATTCATCTACATAAGGCTCAACTTCCGTTTTAAACTTAGGTATTTCGGTATATTTGAAAGATTGCCCTTCAATTTGATAATCAACTTTCTGAGGACGTATTTTGTGGAGATTTCCTTTTTCATCTATGGCAATCCAGTCTTTTTTTCCTTCTGGTTTTTCCACTACAGCTAAACGGCGATCATTATTAACTCTAAATTCAACTAAAGTACCTTTTTCCACCCTTTCAGTCCTTAATCTTTAATTCGATGACTTTATCTAATGTACCTCAACATTGGACAATAAACAATTGATAATTGGACAACAATACTATATACTATAGTTTAATAAGTTTCAACAATATTGTTATTATCTGCACTGCCTAAAATTAAACAATTAGGACTGAAAATAAATTTTCTGAAGGCTAAGACATAAAAACTAAACTTTGCAAATAATTGAAACAAATCAAAAATTCAGACAGTACATTTTGATACAATTACCAGTGTTAAGAAGTTGGAATAAATAAAACCATGAATAAGACTGTTGCACAGGTGATGACACCGACTCCCATCACTGTTACTCCTGAAATGCCCTTGAAAGAGGCGATCGCCATTTTAGTAGAACATAAAATAAGTGGATTACCAGTTATTGATGGACAAGGAGAATTAGTCGGAATACTTTCTGAGAGTGATTTAATGTGGCAAGAAACAGGAGTTGAACCTCCGCCTTACATCATGATTTTAGATAGTATCATTTATTTACAAAATCTCGGGCGTTACGAAAAAGAAATTCATAAAGCATTAGGGCAAACTGTCGCTGATGTGATGAGCAATAAAGCAATTACGATCAAAGGTAATCAACCTGTAAAAAAAGCCGCACAATTACTTCATGATAAACAAATTCGTCGTCTTCCCGTATTAAACGAAGAGGGAAACGTAATAGGTATTATTACTCAAGGTGATATTATCCGTGCTATGGCATCAGATTAATCCCTCGCAAAATTAAAGTTATTACAATTTTCAATTATCAATTACTTAATAAAAAAATAATAAAAATAATAAAATGGCTATTACACCCGAATCTGTGAAAGAATTAATCTATTCCCCAAATTTTGGCGAACGTATCCGAGGTATCAATGAATTAAGACAATTAGACAAAGAAAAAGCCTATGAGTTAATTAAACCAATTATTAAAGATGATAATGTAAGAGTACGTTATGCCGCTATTTCTCAATTAGATACTTTGGGAGACGTAAACTTAGAAGAATCCTTAGAAATACTATTAGAAAGATTATATAATGATCCAGAATCAGATGTTCGTGCGGCAGCAGCAGATGCTATTGCTGGATTAAAACTTACTCAAGCATTTCCAGATTTAAAGAAAGTTTATTATGAAAGTGATGATTGGTTAATCCAATTTAGTATTGTCGCTGCATTAGGTGAATTAGGACATCCTGACGGTTTTGATTTACTAAGCGATGCCTTAAATTCTGATAATGGATTATTACAAACTGCTGCTATTAGTGCATTAGGTGAATTAGGTGATATTCGTGCCATAAGTTTATTAATTCCGTTTGTAAATAACGATGATTGGCAAATCCGTCACCGTTTGGCACAGGCATTAAGTAAATTTGCTGGAGAAGAAAAAAAAGAAGTCTTAAATACTCTAACTATTCTTTCTCAAGATAAATCTGTGGCGGTAGCAGAAGAAGCAAAAAATTATTTAACAAATATAGCTATTGATTAACTACATTGTCTTAACTGTTAAGTATTAAACTGAAAATAATAATCCAAAAATTTCTGCAAATAGTTGACAGTTAACGATGAAAAGTTGACAATTATTGAATTAGTATTATGTCTTTTTTGTGAATGAACCTCGATCAACAATTATCTAGTTATGATTATTTTTTACCACCAAACTTAATTGCTCAGAATCCCGTCAGCCCGAGGGATAGTTCTCGTTTATTAGTTGTTAAATCTGAAGGGAAAATTGATCATAGTATTTTTTGTAACTTACCTGATTTTTTATTGCCCGGAGATTTATTGGTTTTAAATGATACCCGTGTTATTCCTGCTCGTTTATACGGTAAAAAGTCAACAGGTGCACAAGTTGAGGTTTTATTAGTAGAAGAAACTACAAATAATTGTTGGTTAGCCTTAGTTAAACCAGGAAAACGCTTTTCTATCGGTAGCGAAATTTTGTTTGGTGATTCTTCTTTATTAAAAGCTACAGTTGTAGGGAAAGATAAATCAACAGGAGGACGTTTTTTACAGTTTCAAATCAATGAATCTCAGTCTTTTTGGGAAATTTTAGATCAAGTGGGTAATATTCCGTTTCCTCCTTACGTTACTGAGTCTCAGGCTAATCCTCAACAATATCAAACTATCTACGCTGAAAAACAAGGTGCGATCGCAGCACCAACGGCAGGTTTACATTTCACACAAAAGCTATTAACAGAATTACAACAAAGACAAATAAATATTGCGACGGTTACTCTTCACGTTGGCATTGGCACTTTTCGCCCTGTAGAAGTAGAGAATATTCTAACCCATGAAATGCACCAAGAATGGATTGAAATTAATCAAAATACTATTGATGCTATTAAAGCAACAAAAGAAAAAGGAAGAAAAGTAATTGCAGTAGGGACAACAGTAGTTAGAACTTTGGAAGGTGCATATAAACATCAACAAAAATTAGCCCCTTTTTCTGGCAAAACTGATTTATTTATTTATCCGGGTTATGAATTTAAAGTAATAGATGGTTTAATCACTAATTTTCATTTACCAAAATCTAGTTTATTAATGTTAGTGAGTGCTTTAATTGGTAGAAAAAGATTAATGAGTATTTATCAAGAAGCTATCGAAGAAAAATATCGTTTTTATTCCTTTGGAGATGGAATGTTTATTATGCCAAATCAAAATATTGAAAGTTAAATTTTATTAATGTTCAATATGTAGCAAAAAAAATTTTAGCTTTGGAAAAAAGGAAAATAGGTCAATTTTCTACATTAGGAAACTGTAATTTAACTTGACAATAATTTAAAACAAAAGATTTATTTAAGAGATTTTCAGTAATTTTGGCAAAATAGCTTTTAAAGTGCGGATGCTAAATTTACGATAAATTTTATTATTTCTAAATCTATCATCACAAACGATTTAAACCTCTTATGAGTTATTATTGAGCGTGTTACTTATGACTTATATTTTCTTGATTTCTTTAGATACTTATTGCTATGAAAAGAGTTAAAATTTCAGATTAATTTATCTACTATTATTCTAAAGCCATTCAAACATTAGGTTAACCTTCCATTGATATTGATTAAGCGATCGCTTTTGTCATATATTAGTTTAATCAAAGGAATATTAATTAATTTTAAGATCATTTCTCATAATAACATGACATAATTGAAAAATATTTATTAGACGAGGAAATCATAATTTTATGACAAAAGTAAATGCAATAATTACCAGTTTACTACTTTTTTTAGTATTGTTTTTAAATGTCGGTGTCAATTCCGCTTCAGCCACGGGAGTTTATGATCTACCTTTAGTTAACAATGGGGATGATATTTGGATAATTGATGATGCGGAAGTTATCAGTAAAACGACAGAAGCTCAATTAAACAATCAATTGAAAGATTTAGCAACGAATACAGGCAATGAAACTCGCATGGTTGTTATTAATCGTCTTGAATATGGTGATACGATAGAATCTCTGACGGAAGAAATTTTCGCTAAATGGTATCCGACTCCTGAAGAACAAAATCATCAAACTCTATTAGTATTAGATACATTAACTAATCGTACAGCCATAGAAAGTGGTGAGGGCGTTGCTTCAGTTTTAACTCCTGAGATTAGCGATAGTATTGTCAAAGAAACTATAGTTGTACCTCTTAAAAGTTCACAGTACAATCAGGCTTTAATTGATGCTGGCGATCGCCTTGTAGCTGTTCTGTCAGGACAAGAAGATCCCGGAGCTCCAAAAATTAAAGAATTAGACATAGATGGAACTTTTACCAGTGCAGAAGAGACTGATGATCGTAGTGCCACTATTTGGATGATTGTGCTTTTAGGATTAGCTACTTTAATACCAATGATCACTTATTTTTGGTATGTAGGATTTCCTGGTAATTAGGGTAAAATAAAAATATGAAAGCATCCTATTTCATAACTATCAAATTTAATATAAACAGATAAGAAGAAAAATTATGCTCACAGATCCCTTTGTTATTCGATACTATCAAAAACTAACCGATGGAATGGTGGATTTATGGCATAGAGGTAGTCGTTATGAAGAGTTGAGAATATATATGGAAGGGTATCTAACTTGTCTCCGTCTCACTAACGTAATCGAAGGCTATCAAATTCATCGTTTAGAAGAAGAGGCTTTTCGCTTTCTTCGAGATCCTTCTAATTTTGAATTAGCCATGCCTCAAATGCAAAAAGAACACGATTACTATTAATAATCTATTCACCATCTTATCACTGAATTTCTATATTCACTATCAAAATTAGAGAACAAATCAACCGACAATGTGCAAGACTGGTTACTTTTTTGTAGATAAAGATTTTATCAACTAAAGATATTACCTTTTGCCCTTTGTCTTTTTTATTCAAATTATCTTAAGTTCATCACTTGTCAAAAAGATTGAATTTACTAATGATACAATTGATTGAGGCGGTTATGAATTGAGTCTCGTGAACTCTTTTTTGAACAAAATTAATTATCATCAATCTCTTTTATTTTTAATCAGATTAAAACTTAAAATTAAATAATGTCAATTATTACTACTTTACCCACTAATTTAGAATCTATAGCTCATCAAAGCCGTGTTGCCTCTATTAGTCGTACAACAAAAGAAACAGATATTCAAGTACAAGTAAATCTTGATGGGGACGGAAAATGTAATGTTAATACTGGTATTCCTTTTCTTGATCATATGCTACACCAAATTTGTTCTCATGGTTTATTAGATTTAGATATTCAAGCCAAAGGAGACATTGAAATAGATGATCATCATACAAACGAAGATGTTGCCATTACATTAGGACAAGCCATTGCTGAAGCCTTAGGTAATCGAAAAGGAATTAATCGTTTTGGTCATTTTGTTGCTCCTTTAGATGAAGCCTTAATTCAAGTTGCTCTTGATTTTTCTGGAAGACCACATTTAAGCTATGGTTTAAATATACCGACAGAAAGAGTGGGAAATTATGATACTCAATTAGTCAGAGAATTTTTTGTAGCTTTAGTCAATCATAGTCAAATAACTTTACATATTCGTCAACTAGATGGAATTAATTCTCATCATATCATTGAAGCAACCTTTAAAGCCTTTGCCAGAGCTATGCGTATGGCTTTAGAGATGGATATTCGTCGTATTCAGGAAATACCTAGCTCTAAAGGAGTTTTATAAAAAAATTTAGAATTAAAAGTATTAAAATTTCCATTATTTATTAACTATTCGTATTATATTCGGTAATTATTATGTCAAGTAAATATTTATTAATCGCTTCTAGTGAGCCATATACCGGTAAATCGGCGACTATTCTTGGTATCGCTCATCAATTACAAAATAAAGGCATTAAATTAGGTTATGGTAAGCCCATTGGCACTTGTTTTAATCCATTAGATAACCTTGGAGATGAGCAAGATTTACAATTTATCAGTCAAATCTTAAAATTACCAGAATCTCAACTAAAATCACCCTTATTATTACTAGATGAAAAAACCATCATCGAACATTTGGGTAAAGAAAGTAACTATCAAGATCAATTAATTGAATACTGTAATTCTATTGATGCTGATTTAACTCTTTTAGAAGGGGCAGGAAATTTAACTCAAGGAAATTTATTTCATCTTAGTGCCCCAGAAGTAGCAGAAAAAATTAATGCTTCCGTGTTATTGGTGGTAAAGTATGAACCTTTGTTGATTATTGACCAAATTTTAGCCGCCAAAGATGTTTTTGGAGATCGTCTTATAGGGGTTTTAATTAATAGTATTCCCCATGAACAATTCGACATTTTAGAAAACACCATTAAACCTTTTTTTAAATCAAGGAATATCGATATTTTGGGAATGTTGCCCACCGATAGACTTTTACAAAGTGTTAGTGTCAGGGAATTAGTTTCTCAACTTAAAGCAAAGGTTTTATGTCGTGAAGATCGTTTAGATTTAATGGTAGAAAGCCTTACCGTTGGTGCAATGAATGTTAATTCTGCCCTTGAATATTTTCGTCAGCGACAAAATATGGCTGTGGTAACAGGAAGCGATCGCACAGATTTACAATTAGCGGCATTAGAAAGCTCTACAAACTGTTTAATTTTAACTGGTCATACTCCTCCACAACAATTGATTTTAGCCCGTGCTGAAGATTTAGAAATTCCAATCCTCACGGTAGATTTTGATACTCTCACCACTGTCGAAATAGTTGATCAAGCATTTGGAACAGTAAGATTACACGAAACTATCAAAGTCGAATGTGTACAGAATTTAATAGAAGAACACTTTGATATAGATTTATTGCTACAAAAATTACACTTTTAAGTCAAGGTTATAAAAAATATTGAAAGAAAATTGGGAAATAATTTGGTCTATTTTTCAATTTCCTTTTGTTTGTTTGTTTATTTATTGATACGATCCTTTAGAATTATAGACTTATAAAGAATAAATTATTATTTTTAGAATTTTTATAAATTAGTTGATTATGTTTGATGCTTTAGCGGAACGTTTAGAAGATACATGGAAAAAGTTACGTGGTCAAGGTAAAATCAGTCAATCAAATATTCAAGATGCCTTACAAGAAGTTAGACGGGCTTTACTAGAAGCTGATGTTAATTTTCAGGTAGTTAAAAGTTTTGTTGCCGAAGTTGAAAAAAATGCTTTAGGTGCAGAGGTTATTTCTGGAGTTAACCCTCAACAACAGTTTATTAAAATTGTCTATGACGAATTAGTCAAAGTCATGGGGGAAAGTAATGTACCTTTGGCTAATGCTCAGACTTCACCCACCGTTATTTTAATGGCAGGTTTACAAGGTGCTGGTAAAACTACGGCTACCGCTAAATTAGGCTTATTTTTACAAAAACAAAAACGTAGTTGTTTGATGGTAGCAACAGACGTTTATCGTCCAGCAGCGATCGATCAGTTAATTACATTAGGTAATCAAATCCAAATTCCTGTTTTTCAGCTAGGCAAAGATACTAACCCCGTTGAAATTGCCCGTCAAGGTATTGCTTATGCAAAAGAAAATGGTATTGATACCGTAATTGTTGACACTGCTGGTCGATTACAAATAGATCAGGATATGATGGCGGAGTTAGCTCAAATCAAGGAAGTAGTTCAACCTGATGAAATTTTATTAGTAGTGGACTCCATGACAGGGCAAGAAGCGGCTAATGTTACTCGTACTTTCCATGAAGAAATCGGTATTACGGGAGCTATTCTGACGAAAATGGACGGGGATAGTCGTGGTGGTGCAGCGTTATCCGTACGGACAATTTCAGGACAACCGATTAAATTTATTGGCGTGGGGGAAAAAGTAGAAGCCTTAGAACCATTTTATCCTGAACGTATGGCTTCTCGTATTCTGAATATGGGAGATATTGTAACTCTGGTAGAAAAAGCCCAAGAAGAGTTAGATATTGCCGATGTTGAGAAAATGCAGAAGAAAATGATGGAAGCTAAGTTTGATTTTAATGATTTTATCAAACAAATGCGTCTTCTTAAAAATATGGGTTCTTTTGCTGGAGTTATGAAATTAATTCCGGGGATGAATAAACTTGGTGCAGGAGCGTTAGAGCAAGGAGAAGTTCAATTAAAACGTACTGAAGCCATGATTAACTCCATGACGAAGGAAGAAAGAGAAAATCCTCAATTATTATCCCAATCACCTAATCGTCGTCGTAGAGTCGCAAAAGGCTCAGGGCATGAAGAAAAAGATGTTTCTCGTTTAGTCAGTGATTTTACTCGGATGCGTACCATGATGCAACAAATGAGCATGGGTGGTGGTTTACCCGGAATGCCCGGCATGGGTGGAATGCCTGGTATGGGTGGATTATTTGGCGGTAATCGCCCCGGTTTTAGAAATGAGCCCCCTGCTAAAAAACCTAAAAAAATTAAGAAAAAAAGAGGTTTTGCTGATCTGTAAATAATTAACAATTAACAATTAATGATTATTATTGATTATTTTAAATTTATATGAGTGATTCTATCGAGCGTCAATATCTTTCTCCCAACTGTATTTTATCTTTGCAGGGTTTTACTGATCAGAATAATAGCCATGAAAATCAACCTATTTTGTCGGTGTTAAGTCAAGCTCAATGTCAAATAATTGGTCATCCGGTTATTCTGAGTGGCGGCTTAGTTTTTATGGAACATTTAATTAAAGCGGTTAGTGCCTATGCCCAAGAGTTATTGAGTGGTTTAAATCATAGTTGGGAATATACTGATGATACTAATTATATTTCAATTAGTAAAATACCTGATAAAAACCGTCATCTTTTAGTATGGCAAGAAAAAAAAGACGATACGAATAATCAGTTACAAATTGAACTAAGTACTGTACAGTTTTTTGATTTGTTGGAAACTATCGACCAACTTTCTGTTGATGACTATACTTTACCCCAACTCCAAGATAACCCTCAACCTCTGTCACCTCGTCATCGTCAGGGAGATATTTCTTTAATTGAACAGTCAACTCCAGCAGTTATGGGATTTTTTAGTTTAGCTTTAGCTGCGATCGCTTTATTTATGATCCCCAATCCTAGCACCATTAAAGATCCTAATCAAGAACCAAAACCAACTCCCACACAAAATAATAATGGACTTGTACCGCCTTCACAACTTCCCAATCAACCTTAAGAACTTATCGACTTATTTGCTGAAACAGTCACAGACAACTATAATAGATAGCTAGAGGAGAGGTGGCAGAGTGGTTGAATGCGGCAGTCTCGAAAATTGTTAAGGTGTCAAAACCTTCGAGGGTTCAAATCCCTCCCTCTCCGTTAATAGATACTCAGGCAAAATTAATTGTATATAAGTAATAGGTTTAGATCTATTTTTATCACAGATTTCGTACGAATGAAATACAAAGTTAATTTTACCGATCTACTTATCCGAGTTTGATATAAAAATCGATAATGACTGACTTTCGTTAGCAACCAGATAGGTGGATTGTATTTTTTGTGAATAAATAAAACTCCCTTAAAAATGCACAAATATTGGTAATTTTTCTTCCAGTCTACTTGATCACTATTCTACTTATCCACCTGTCTTGTCTTCATTATTTTTCTATGTCGAATTTAGGTTTTAATACAAATCTCCACTTTCTTGTAAAGAGTGTAACCTGTGATAAATTCCTTGTCTTGCCAATAACTCTTCATGGTTGCCAACTTCTGCAATTTTTCCTTGATCTAATACTACAATTTTATCTGCTTCTCTAACAGTGCTTAAACGATGGGCGATAATAATGGTAGTACGAGTGCCGAAAATCGATCGCATTGCCAATTGAATTTCTCTTTCTGACTCATAATCAAGGCTAGAAGTAGCTTCATCAAAAATTAATATGTCAGGATTCATGATTAACGCTCTAGCAATACCCAGTCTTTGTTTTTGCCCACCAGAAAGTCTAACTCCCCTTTCACCAACAACAGTATGATATTTTTCGGGTAAATCTTGGATAAATTCATCAACTCTAGCGATCGCACAAGCCTGTTTAACTTCTTTTAAATTGACATGAGGATTGCCATAAATTAAATTATCGAAAACAGTACCATTAAACATATCAACTTCCTGATGCACAATAGCTAAACGGCGACGATAACCAGAAATATCAAAGTTTTTAATATTAATTCCATCTAACAAAATTTCTCCATTTAAAGGTTCAAAATAACGATATAAAAGTTTAACTAATGTAGATTTTCCTGACCCAGATCTACCCACTAAAGCAACTGTTTCATAAGGATTAATTAGAATGTTAATCTTATCAATAACTAAACGATTATCATGATAACCAAAAGAGAGATTTTTGAGTTGTATTTTACCGTTAAATTTATAATTATTTTCGATGATATTTTGAGGGTTTAAAACTGACGCATCTTCCCCTAAAGGTAAATTCATAAATTCATGAAAACGAATCATAGAAGCATAGCGACGAGCAAAAACTTCGGATAGTGTGCTAATGGGTTCAATTTCCGCATAAGCCATACTTGCTACAGTATAAATAGTGATAAAATGACCGATAGAAACTTGTTGTTTTACCGTAGGAATTAAAATAGATAAAAAGATTAAAAATAAGGATAATTGTACAATTGTTCTTGACCATGTGGCTAATTTTACATAACCTAAATGAATGCGATGGATGACGACTTTATATTCTCTATTTAATCGTTTTTTTTGTCTAACTAATTCTTGAGATTCTGTAGCAAAAGCCTTGACAGTTTTTATATTTGTAATAATTTCTGAGGTTCTGCTTTCTGTATTTTCTTGATGTTTATCTAACAATTCCTCCTGTTTAATTAATTTCTTTAGATGTATTAAAGTAAAAATTAAGATAGCGGTAAAGGAAAAAATAAAGCCAATAGCAATCTTTTTTTCTAGTAATAATATAACGAAAAATATTCCTAAAACCCTAATTAGTTTAGGTAATAATTGCCCAGCTATTTCTGGGTATGTCCATGTATGATTTGCAATACCTCTGGCGACTCTACCCGCAATTCTTCCGGGGTTATTTTCATCATAAAAGCTAAGGGGTAAACTCAGTATTTTTTCAATTACTTTTTGAGAATAATCTCGACGAGTTTTTAGAGTAATTTCCCAATGAAACCATGAACCAATCCACGGTTGAATAGGAGCTCTCACAACAGTAATAAGAAAAATAATTGCTACTAGAACAACTAAAGATAAAGTTTTATAGTTACTATTAATGTTAACAATATCAGCAATATTTATAACAGCTATTTGTAAAAAATTATCTATTTTTTGTCCTGATATAATATTAAGTATTTGTCCAATTAAATAAGGAACAATAAGATCAATCAATTCAAATAAACCTGCCGCACCTATGCTTAAAAAAACTGTTAATTTATAGTCATCATAATATTTAATTAAATCTTTAAAAGAAGCCATAATTAATCAACAATGAATAATTCACAATTAAAGAATGGTATGAGTTTAATTTCATTACTTTTGAGTTTACTTTTTTTATTAATTATCCTGATTATTTAGTTTATTTTAATTTGGTTTAAATTCTTTTTTTTCTCCTTTATTATATTTACTCTTTATATCATTTTTTCTATAATTATTTTTGGCATCATCTTTTTTAACAAAACCTTTGGGATCTGGCTTATATCTAGGACAAGCATAGGGTATTACTTTTTTTATTTCTAAAGTGTCCCCTCTTCTTTGGCATAAAATTTTATAAACATATCCCATCCATAATTTTTTATTTTTTACCCAATCAAAACTATTAATAAAAGTATATTTAAACTTCTTAATAAACCCTGTTTCCTTAGCAATTTGACGCACATCTTCTATCATCATTGATCGTTGTACGGTGATATTTTTTTGGGCTGTCCATACTCCCGTAAACTCCCAAGTTTCAAAGCCTCTAGGATTAGTAGGCATACCTTTATCCCATGCAATAATTTGCAAACTAATTAATTTATTATCCTTCATTTTTGGATAACCTCTAAACCAATGAGATCCTAACATTGTTTCTTGGTTTCGAGCAATCCAATGTAATCTTGGAGTTTTAAAAGTAGCCTCTATTTGAAATCCATCTGGTAAGATTAAGAGGAAATTTTGATCTGGTTCACTAGGTGGAATTAAGATGCCTTGAACTTCTGCTATTGCTTGGTGACAACCATTTCCTGCTAAAATTTTATAACGTTTTTTTTCTATTTCTGGTTGTGATTTTTTAGAAGTTTTTTTCTCTTGTTTGTCACTACTATTAAGTTGATTTTTCTCTTTTTTATCTTTATCTATAGATTTATTTTTAGGAGTTTTTTGATTATTAGCTTCAGTTTTATCCTGATTAGAAGAATCTTTTTCGACAGAAGTAATTTTAGTTTCTGTATCCGGTGTTTCACTATCAGTAGAATTTTCTATCATTAAAACTTCTAAAGGCTGATTTTGTGACGCAGTTACTGTGGAAGTGTTTTCTTCAGGATTAAGCTTCTGTGATAAACTAGCCACAGAATTTGATGATAGAACTTGTTTTTTGACATCAGAAGGACAACAAAGACGACAAGTCTGATAACCTTGATCAATCCCACGAGTAAAAGACTCTAATCGTTGCCATCCTTCTTTTTGAGGTTGACAATGACGACAAGTTTCGGCATGAATTTTGCCACTAGGGGAAACGAAATAAATAGGATTTGTTAATGTTTGATTAGTTTCTTGTGTCATGGCTTACAGGAAATCGGCTTTTTTTAGATTAGCTTATTTAGTCACAGTGTCTTATTGTAGATGTTTTTTTCCTAAGAGTGTTAATAATTCAAATTTGGTAATTTACCCTCAAAAAAAATCCCTCACTATTTACTGAAATAATGTATAGAGAGGGATAATCCGTTGTTAAAATAAAAAAAAATCCTACATTCCTACATAAAAATCACTACTAAATATTGGTAAAGTCATTAGTAGCTAATGTACCAGTAAAACCAGTAATATTAATAATTGCATCAGTACTAGCAGAGAACCCGGCTGAAGTATTATTAATAGCTAAATAAGTATTCGTACCATCGGTAAATGTAGCTGCAGAATTAGCGACAAAAATACCCGAAGTTAATACGGCTTGTATGGCTGATTGAGTCAAAGCAGTAACAGGAGTACTCGTTAAATTATTGAATGCTCCCGGAAGTCTTAAAACACGTATTAAGTCTTCATCTGCATTAAAATTAGTAATAGTGTCAGGGTTAGCTAAAAGAGAATCTCTTAAATTTTTATAGTCAAAACGATCTACATTATCACCACCAGTTAAATTATCTGCACCCGCACCGCCAATAAGAAGATCATTCCCGATACCACCGATAAGAGCATCATTACCAGCACCACCAATCAGAGTATCTGCACCTGCATCACCAGTCAATGTGTTGTTTGCACTATTACCTGTAACCTGATTGTCTCCTGTGTTACCTGTACCACCAAGACCAGTATTACCAGTTAATACTAAATTTTCTACGTTAGTGGTAAGAGTATAGTTAACACTAGAAATAACCGTATCAATACCCCCAGAAATCCCAGCAGTACTTTCAACCACGATACTTATATTATCGTCAATAATATAAGTATCACTACCTAAGTCACCACTTAGACTATCAGTGCCAATACCACCATTGATGGTGTCATCACCTTGACCACCAAAAATAGTATCATTACCGTCACCACCATTAATAGTATCATTGCCTT
The DNA here is from genome assembly GCF_001548095.1 of Geminocystis sp. NIES-3708. Taxonomy (NCBI): domain Bacteria; kingdom Bacillati; phylum Cyanobacteriota; class Cyanophyceae; order Chroococcales; family Geminocystaceae; genus Geminocystis; species Geminocystis sp. NIES-3708. The sequence goes on from NZ_AP014815.1 coordinate 3,863,280, forward strand.
GATTTCCAGTTATAGTGTCATTGCCGTCACCACCATTAATAGTATCATTGCCTTGACCAGCAAAAATGTTATCGTTGCCAATACCACCAATAAGAATATTGTTACCTGTATTACCTGTTATGGTGTTATCTCCATCATTACCAGTACCGTTGAGATTTGTTGTACCACTTAAGATGAGATTTTCTACGTTCTCAGAGATAGTATAGCTGATAGTAGAAGATACTGTATCTATTCCCTCATTAAAGGCTTCTGTGACAACATCCCCTATATTATCAACGAAATAAAAGTCATTGTCTGCACCACCTATTAGGGTATCAATACCGACACCACCATTAAGAGTATCGTTTCCACTACCACCATTAAGGCTATCATTACCACTACTACCATCAAGGCTATCGTTATCACTACCACCATTAAGGGTATCGTTTCCAGTATCTCCTATCAAAGTATCATTACCACTACCACCATCAAGGCTATCATTACCACTACCACCATTAAGGGTATCGTTTCCAGTATCTCCTATCAAAGTATCATTACCACTACCACCATCAAGGCTATCATTACCACTACCACCATTAAGGGTATCGTTTCCAGTATCTCCTATCAAAGTATCATTACTACTGCCACCATCAAGGCTATCATTACCACTACCACCGATAAGGATATTATTATTACCAGTGGCACTTAAAATATCGTTACCACTACCACCATTAAGGGTATTATTATCACCAGTGACACTTAAAGTATCGTTATCGCTATCACCATTAAGGATATTATTATTACCAGTGGCACTTAAAGTATCGTTACCACTACCACCAATAAGGGTATTATTATTACCAGTGGCACTTAAATTATCGTTATCCGTATTACCATCAAGACGATCATTACCATTTGCCTGTAATAAATCATTCCCTGCACCACCATTCAGGGTATCATTACCCACACCACCATTTAGGGTATCGTTATCACCGCTACCATCTATGCGATCATTCCCCGTGCCACCAATTAAAGAATCATTACCAAGTAGTCCTAATATAATTAGATCGTCAGTTAAAGAGCTAAAATCTCTAATATTATCATTATTATCTAGTCTAATCGTCGTGGTCATTTTTTTATTCCTCGTAAGTATATATTTCTGCTTTAAGTTTTAATTGAGAAGTTAAAATTTACTTTTTTATCTAAAAAAGATTAAGTATATTTTAAACAATATTACACGAATTGTAACTGATTATTTTTATGGATGATTAGATTATAAATATCAATTTTTTTTGATATATTGCCTTTTAAAAGTTGATCTTTTATTTGAAGATATTTTACAAAATTTAAAAAAAAAGATCTGAAGAGGCATCAACGCATTCATAATATAGATTAGATAAAAAAATAGCTCTCACACCTTGACGATGATAAGAGTGTTCAATGTTTCTAAAGAAATAAAAACGTTAAATCTTCTAATTGTTTTTGGAAAAAAGTAGATTTCACTTAATCATTTTATTGCATTTAAAATTATCGAAAAATCACTATAAATTTTCTATTTTATTCCTTTTATTTTAATTTCTTTTCTTATAAATGTTGAATAAATATAGGCTAATATTATTAGTATTCATTATCTTTATCTTTATAGAAATTTAAAAAGACGTTGACGATCAAGAGATTGCTTAACAATTGTTAATAATTCTTGTCTATTTAACTCAACATTGTGAGAAAGATTTGTATGGTGAATACGTTTATACAGCAAAGTTTGAGGAATAAAACTATGGGGAATATGATAATCTTTTACCCTCGTAAACCATTCCGTATCACAACCAATGGTAAACTCTGGATTAAATTTACCGATTCTTTCCCATAATGATTTTTTCATTATTAGAGTACCCGGAGTACGCCCTTGTTGTACTTCCTTTAATAATTTTTCGGGAAATCCTCTCCTCAATTCATGTCCCGATTCTAAAAATAATTCTACTTGCCCGTAACTATATTCAATTTGAGGATCATTAATAAACTCATTCAGTTGAAGACTTAATTTATTCTCGCACCATCGATCATCATGATCAAGAAAAGCGATTAAATCTCCCCTAGCGTTATCAATACCCGTATTTCTGGCATTCGCTAAACCTTTACTTTTTTGAAGAATATATCTCACATTTTGATAAGATTTAGCAATATCAGGAGTTTTATCGCTAGATTTTCCATCAATAACTATAATTTCTTGAGGTTGATAAGTTTGATTTAAAACACTATTAATAGCTTCCGAAAGATATTTTTCACCATTTCTAACAACAATAATCACACTAATATTCATTGTTTTATAATTTCTGTCGGCAACGATCAAGATATTTTTTCATAACTTTCATTAAGATCATATTCCCCCGTGCTGTTTCATAATTTATAGAACTTTTATATTGCCGATAAAATAAAGTTATTCGCTCAATAATTACTTTTTTTATACGATTTTCATTAACTTTTACCCATAAATCAACATCTTCTCCATAATTCATTGATTCATTAAACAAACCAATTTTTTCAAATACCGATCTTTTCCAAATAGCACTACCAACATTAAAAAAAATATGAGGTTTTCTTTCAGATTCAAATAACAATCTATCATCTTCTATTTGACATAAAGATTGATCTTGAGTATAACCCTGAATAATATCAACATCAATATTATTTTTGATAAAATCTACATACTTTTCTAAACTATTACTTGGGAATAAATCATCAGCATCAAGAAAAGTAATTAAATCCCCTTTTGCCATTTTTATCCCCGTATTTCTAGCTCTGGAAACTCCACTATTTTCTTGATAAATATATTTAGTAATATCTTTAAATCGAGAGGCAATATTTACTGTTTTATCAGTTGATCCATCATCAATAACAATAATTTCTAAGGGTTGATAATTTTGTTTAATAATGCTTTTAATTGCTTCAGCTAAAAATCTTTCTCCGTTATAAACAGGAATAATAACACTGATAAAAAATTGCTCATTAATCATTATTGAATACTGCTAATTATTTTTGAAATTTGCTTAACATTCGTACCTAAATTAAGATAATAACAAGGTATTTTTTTGACCAATTCACCCATCCTTTTTAAACTTTCTTGTCTGTTGTTAGGTACTAAAAATAAACTACTAGGTGCTAAAGCCGTTAATCCTGCCATGGAAGAAGCTAGTGTTAAAGTAGTCTCTTTTTTACCCGTAATTTTAGGTATTAAGATAGCTTTTAAAGGTAAATTACTCAAAATTTTATTAGGGAAATGTTCATACAAAAAATATAACGCTTTTTCTCGATCAAGATTTTCTTGATTACTAATCATATTTTTTAGAAAAGGTAATCTTTTTATATCATCAGCATTTTTTTTACCTGTACTATAAATACTAAAAACTTTAGGAATTGGCTTTGATTGAACTAAACAATAATCATCACTAACATAAAATAATTCAGATTCCAAACAAGCCAAAGCAGTAGTTGATTTTCCTGAGCCTCCTTTTCCTACTAATAATACACCTCCATTTTCGTTTCCTACCGCTCCAGCATGACATAATTGTATTTGATTTTTTCCCATCCAAAAATGAAATATATAACGTAAAGGTGCAGCTATTTCCCCATAGGGAATAGTATTGGGATCTTTAACCCAATAAATGGCTAAATTACGCTCTTTATCTATCATTGAAAGCCCAATAGAAGTAGATCTAAAAATAGTATTAAATCGCTCATTATTAAACCCTTTTATTAACCCTTCTTTTTCATAATCTTCTATTTGCCAAGGAGGTGGGGGCATCATGATATTTGTTGAAAAACTATCCCACAAAAAAATTGTCAAATCAGCATTAATAAAAGGTTCAGCAGTCAAGTGATTTAAAGCACGAGTTATATAAGGAATAAGTTTAATTCCAGCAAAAATGAGCTTAATTTTAAAATTCCCTATACAGTAAAAAAAGCTAATAGAATTACCTGAATTAGCTTCAGCTTTTTGATAGTGCTGAAAAAAATTATCAAAAAAAGTTAAAGGATCATTTATTCGTTCTGGATGAAGCATTTTAAATTATAAAAATTTATATTTGCTTAGGATTAGGCCAACCAGTTTCATCAACATCATGAATAGGATCTAATGTCAATAAATCTTGCATATCTGTATATTTTTGTAATCTTGGCTTTTCAAATTTAAGTTTTGTTTCCGCTTTTTGAATATTAATATTCACCGCAGAAAATTCTCTTTTCTCAGAGAAAGAATGAGATACAGATAAAATAATTTCTTCCTCTATTAACTCATCAATTAAACCTTCAACACCTTCTTTTATTTCTTCGGCAATTCCATCATAACGATTTAATATTTCTTGGATAATTTCATATTGGGAAAATCCTTTTTCAATATTTTGCCAAATTTCTGTACCAATATTTAAAAGACTATAATAATAACCTTCATCAAGATTAATGATAATAACTTCACCGTCAATGATTTCTTGAGCTATTTTTGCTGTATTAATTTGTAAATAATCAGACATTTTAATTAAAAAAAACTAACAACAAATAATAGCATACAACTTACATGCTTTCCTTCAGACAAGAATCTAACAGTTGACTAATTGTTAATTTTGTCACAGGATCAACCCAACCAGAAGCAATTTCTGTTAAAGGCATCAACACAAAAAGTCTTTCTCTCATTCTTGGGTGAGGTATTTTTAGGAAAAAGCTATGGATTATTTGATTATCATAGAGAATTATATCTAAGTCTAAAGTCCTCGCTCCCCATCTTTCCTTCCTTTCCCGTCCAAATTGTTCTTCAATATCCATTAAACACTTTAATAACTCTTCGGGTAAAAGGCTAGTTTTAATAGTGATACAACCGTTTAAGTAATCAGGTTGAGGTGGTCCTATAGGTTTAGTTTTATGCCATGTAGAGCGAGAAATAAGGTCAATTTCTGCTACATGGGCAATCTTGTTGATAGCTTGATTGAGAATGCTTAAACTATCTCCCAAATTACTACCTAATGCGATCGCACAGTGCCATTCTCTGAACTCCGATTTTATTTCAAAATTAACCATTTTATTGTTAAATAATCAACGGCAGACAATCTCATCCTAAAAATTATTAACTGTTAATTGTTATTTGTTAATTGTCAATGTATCATTATTTTATATGAATGATCCAAGTTTAAGTCAAACCGCTCTTGATTTTGATTCTTCTGTTGATCCTTTAGACCTGATTGAGGAAGAAACAACTCCCGCTCCTGATCCTGAAGTAATGTTACAGTTGCTTCATAGTAAAAATAAACAGGAGTTAATTCAAGCTGTCAGAGCTTTTTGTGAAATTACCGATGCCCGTGCTATTCCTCTTTTAATACAACAATTAACCAGTAACTGCCCTTTGATTCGGGTAAGTGCTGCCTATGCCTTGGGGCGGAATACCAGTGTAACTGCTGTTGAGCCTTTAATTAACACCCTCGCTCACGATTTCAATGGTTATGTCCGTAAAGGTGTGGTTTGGGCTTTAGGAAATAGTGGCGATCGCCGAGCATTTCAACCCCTTCTCAAAGCTCTAAAAAATGATATTGGTGCAGTAAAATTGTGGGCTTCTAGTAGCATTGCGAATATTGCTAAATTAAATTACGATGATACGATAACAGCTCTACCAATAGTTATTATTTCCCTAAGACAAGACAACATCGCAGCAGTACGTAGTAATTCTGCATGGACCATAGGAAAACTGTGTCGAGAATTGCCCTATAACGTAGTCTATGCTACTGCCATTGATGCCTTAATTGAAGCCTTAGTGGAAGATGAAGATTTAGGGGTAAAAGAAGACGCTAAAACTGCATTATTAAAATTAGGTGATCCTCGTGGACTACAAATGATTGAAGAATTAGAATTTGAAGGAATTATTTAATTAGGATAGAATATTGTATTACGAATTTGCTGAAAAAAAGCATCAATAATGAAGGTAGGCAATAGGGCATCAGCAATAGTTAATTTTCATTTGATGTGAGAAACTGTAATCAAAATTTTCTTCCCCTAATGCCATGTAACCTGAAAATTGATGGTTTATTATTAATTGATGACTAGGCGTTTTTCTAAAGATTGCACACGTTTTTGGGCGATCGCATTATTAGGTTCTGATGCTAAAGTTTGTTTATAACAATCTAAGGCTTGAGAAACTAATAATTTTTTTTCATAAACATTGCCTAAATTATTGAGAGCAATAGTATATTCAGGATAAAGTTTAATGGCTTCTTTATAGTGACGAATAGCAATGTCATATTGTTCTTGGGAAAAGTAAGCAAAACCTAGGGCGTTATAAATTAACGCTCGATTTTCTGGCTCTAATTGACCTTCTAATTTTATGGCTCTTTGCAATAATTGTACACCTTGCACAAAAAGTTTTTTATCTAAATAAATAACGGCTAATTCATAATATTCTTGAGCAGTACCTTTTTGATTTTGCAGCTTATCTTGAAGTTTAGAAAAACGATTCTCTATTTTCCTAGTTTTGATAATTTGTCTAATTAATATAATAGCAACTATGGCTAATAAACCCAATAAAATAGATATATAAACTATGGGTAGATTTTCATTCATAACTTATTTTTTTTTAAATATTTTTTATTATTAGTTCAGTATATTAGCATATTAAGGTATTTTTTTATCAAGATAAAATTACCTTTTACTTTGTTTTATTTTAGGTAACAATATAAGAAAATGTAACTATTTATTAAGCTCATATTTTCATGACTAAAACAACCATTAAAATTGCAGTAATTGGCGATGTTCACGAACATTGGAACGAATATGATCAAGAAATCTTAAAATTTTTAGGGGTGGATTTAGTCTTATTTGTGGGAGATTTCGGTAATGAATCACTTAATATTATTCAACAAATAGCAAAGGTTGATATTCCCAAAGCCTTAATTATGGGCAATCATGACGCATGGTTTACCGCAACAAGATGGGGCAGAAAAAAGTGTCCTTATGATCATAACCTTGAAGATCGAGTACAGCAACAATTAGATATTTTAGGTTCTAATCATGTCGGTTATGGTAGTCTTGATTTTCCTGATTTGCAAATTTCGGTGGTGGGTAGTCGTCCTTTTAGTTGGGGTGGCTCAAAATGGAAATGTGATGAGTTTTATCAGCAACGTTACGATGTTAATAACTTTCAGGAATCTACAGAAAAAATCATTGAGGCGGTGAAAAAAACTTCCTATGAACATATCATTTTTATCGGTCATAATGGTCCTTTTGGTTTAGGTGCAAATCCTGAAGATACTTGCGGTAAAGACTGGAATCCTATTGGTGGTGATTTTGGTGATCCCGATTTTCAAGAAGCCATAACATTTACTCAAAATTTTGGAAAAAAAATTCCCCTTGTCACTTTTGGACATATGCATCATAGTCTTAGGCATACAAAAGAAAGACTAAGAACTATAATTAATCAAGATAGTTTTAATACTATTTATTTGAATGCCGCAGTCACTCCTCGAATTCAGGAAATGGAAGGACAAAAAATCCATAAATTTTCTCTTGTTACTTTAAATTTACGTAAAATTACGGAGATTAAATTAATGTTTATCAGCGAGAATATGAATATTATTAAAGAGCAAAAATGGAACTTTTAATTTAATCATAAAAAGTTATTAATAAAAAAGAAATTTAAAATCAATTCTTATTTAAAAATCATTAATTATTATTATCATTACCTATTATCGAAAACTAATTTTAATAAATTTAAAGTCAATTCTGTTCTAGTCTCCTATTCTTCTAATCTTCTATTGTTCTAGTCTCTTAGTTTCATCTTCGTCAACAAACTTATATCGAACTCAGGTGATAACTACTTATTATGACAAAATTTGTTAGTCTTCGTACAAAAATTTTATTCGGCTTCACTGTTACTTTTACTCTTTTTTTTAGTGGTATCTCTTTGTGGTTTTATTCCTTTACCACTGCTAACGTTAATAAAAGGCTAAAGGAAAACTTAAAAAGAGTTGCCGTCGCATCAGCTAAACAAATTGATGTTGAAGAATTAATGGGCTTATATCAAGATGGAAAACCTAATCTTCAGGGTAGATCAGATGATCCTCGTTTTCAAAATCAATTACGTTGGCTTGAGGAAAGACACGAAATTAATCCTCAAGTTTTTTTATATTCTTTTGTTAGAGATAATTCCAGTCAAAATTATTCTGATAAAGAAAAAAAGATTGTTTATTTAGTAGATGTGTGGATGAATATTGATTCTAGTAAAAGTAGTTATTTTTTAGAGTCATCTATTGCTACAGAATATCATATGAATACTCTAACAAAAGGTACAGTAGAATTTAGAGATTTTTATGAAGATAAATGGGGAAAATGGATTACTTTTTATGCACCAATTAGGGACAAATTCGGTAATATTGTTGGAGGTATTGGTGCAGATATGGAAGTAGAAGAAATACAGGAAATACAAAAAGAAATTAAACAACAAATTCTGATTAGTTTTGGTTTATCTTATCCTCTTTTATTAGGTTTAATATATGGATTATCAACTTTATTAACTAGACGTTTTAAAGCATTACAAAATTACGCTCAAGAAGTAGGAGAAGGTAATTATAATTTAGATATTTCTTTACGGGAAAAATTGAGCTTTTCTTTTTTTGATGATGAAAGAATAATTTTGGCAAAAGTATTGGAAGAAATGGCATTAAAAATTCAACAAAGAGAAGAATTATTGAGTGGTATTTTCAATCAAGTAGGAGTTGGTATTTCCGTTTCTACTTCGGATTATAAATTTAAAATTGTTAATTCAACTCTTTGTCATTTATTGGGATATACCGAAAAAGAATTACTGACAAAAACTTGCTTTGATATAACTCACCCTGAAGATATTGAGTCTTCTTGGCAATATGTTAATGAAGTTTTAAATTCAACAATTTTTCCCCCTTTACCTTTAGAAAAACGCTGTATTGATAAAAACGGTAAAACAAAATGGTTTGAAACTGCTATTACTGTGATTAAAGATAATCAACAAAATCTTAAATATCTGATTACAGTAAATCAAAATATCACTCGTCGTAAGGAAATGGAAAATAAGTTAATAGAAGCGGCTAATACTGATTTTCTTACGAAATTATGGAATCGTGCTTATTTTATGGGATTTTTAGAAAAATTATTAAAAAAAATAGAACAAAATCCTGATTATGTGTTTGCATTATTATTAATCGATATTGACAACTTTAAAACTATTAATGATAGTTTAGGACATTTAGTAGGAGATCAATTTTTAATTAATATAGCAAATCATTTACGTAAATGTGTCACAGAAAAAGACGTAGTGGCTAGACTTGGAGGAGATGAATTTGCGATTTTATTGACTACTATTGAAACGGTGGAAGATTCTATCACTGTGGCACAAAAAATTCAAAATGCTATTAATTTTCCTTTTTATGTTTATAATCAAGAGTTTTTTACCAGTGCAAGTATTGGTATTGTTATAAGTAATCATTTAGCTGGAAATAATTCCTATGTTACCGCTTCCGATTTATTTCGGGATGCTGATATTGCCATGTATCAGGTGAAAAATAAAGATAAAAGTAATTATCAGATTTTTGGGAGAGAAATGTATGATAATTTCATCAAAAAACTAAAATTAGAAAATCAATTAAAAAGGGCTATTGAAGAAGGAAAATTAACTCTTTTTTATCAACCTATAATTGATTTAAAAACGGGTAAGTTATATAGTATAGAATCTTTAGTTCGTTGGTTTCATCCTGAATTAGGTTTTTTATCCCCTAGTAAATTTTTACCCCTTGCTCAAGAAAGTAGATTAATTGTCGATTTAGGAAATTGGGTATTAAAAACGGCTTGTTATCAACTTCATCAGTGGTATCAAAAAAAACTGCTTCATCCTAATATTACTGTCAATGTAAATATAGCAGGAAAACAATTTGAAACAGGAAATTTATTGACTCAAATAGTTGATACCCTTGAAAAAACTAAATTATCCCCTACTAATTTACGCATAGAAGTCACAGAAACTGTAATTGCTCAAAATACTTCTCAAATCGCTAATATTTTACAAAAAATTAAAGATTTAGGTGTTAATATTGCCATCGATGATTTTGGCACTGGTTACTCCTCTCTAGCTAGACTGCGCAATTTTCCTGTTAATCAAATCAAAATCGATAAAGCCTTTGTAAAACCTTTAAATACTCATCCTAAAAATATCAAATTTTTGCAGGGAATTATTAATCTTTGTCACAATTTAGATTTAGAAGTGGTTTGTGAAGGGATTGAAACAGAACAACAAAAACAAATATTAATTGATTTAAACTGTAATTATGGACAAGGATATTTATATGCTAAACCTATGAGTGTTAATGATTTTGAACAATGGATAATGAAGATGTGATAAAAAAGTTTTTTTGGCGAGATAGGAGTTACGGGAAATACTTATATAGTCATTAAAAATAAGAATGAAACAGTTTAATAATATTAAAAATTTTCAAAAATCTTGATTGGTAAACAATACCCACCTTACATAATTTTTCTAACTGTCTCAGTGTTATTTTAACTAACTATAAATAAAGCTATATTTAAAAAATTATCATTAAATCTCATTGTAAAATTAATTTTAATTCTTCAAAAATATTAGCAAAATGAATATGTAAATATGACGCATAAATATTTTTAATTTGCCATCCTTGATAAGATAATATTTGTTGAGTGTAATAATCTTTAATTTCTAAAATCGGTGAAGAAGAAATGTCATAATTCTTAGCTCGATGAAATTCATGACCTCTTAAAATGATATTTTTATTAAAATGTTTATGATTAATTAAAATTTTCCCTTCTCTATAACCAAGAGTTAATTTTTTATCCATGATAGCAATATTAGGTAAAACCCCTACCATTTCCCATGATTGCTCTTCAAAATCAATAATCTTTTCTGATAAATACATCATTCCTCCACACTCAGCATAAGTAAATATTCCCGAATTGATTGCTTCTTTTAAAGATTTTTTCATAGTTTTATTTTTTGCCAATTCATCTGCAAAAACTTCGGGAAATCCTCCCCCTAAATAAATTCCTTGAATATTATCAGGAATTTTATTATCATTCATGGGGCTAAAAAATATTAATTCACATCCTAACTTTTCTAATATATCTAAGTTATCTTGATAATAAAAATTAAATGCTTTATCCTTGGCAATAGCAATTTTAATTTTAGATTTAGTTATATATTCCCTATCAGTAAAATGGTATTGATAATAAGAAGCATCATAACTATTGTTAGATTGTTTATTTTCAAGATAAGGAATTAATAAATGCCAATTAAAATTTTTTTCTCCAAGCACAGCTAATTCTCGGAAAATCTCTTGATTTGTATTAATTTCTTCAGTAGGAATTAAACCTAAATGTCTTGAAGCTAACTCGATATTTTTCTCTCTAAACCATACACCTAAAATCAAAATTGAACATCTTTTTAATCCTTCTTTTAATAAAGATAAATGTTTTTCACTGCCGACTTTATTTAGAATAATTCCTATAATCTTTATTTCTGGATCAAGATTAACATATCCATAAACTATCGCTGCAATAGAGGTACTTAATTTACTACAATCAACGATTAAAACTACGGGAATTTTTAATAATTTAGCAATATGTGCTGTACTTCCGTAACAAAAAGAATTATTATTGGGTACTCCATCATATAAGCCCATAACCCCTTCAATAATACTAATATCAGCTTTTTGACTATGATGAAAAAAAGAAGATTTAACATAGTCTTCTGAAGTTAAAATAGGATCAAGATTACGACAAGGTAAACCAGTAATTGCAGTATGAAACATTGGGTCAATATAATCTGGACCGACTTTAAAAGATTGAATAGACTTTCCTTGATTTTTTAACCATGATAATAAGGCTAAAGTTATGGTAGTTTTGCCAACTCCAGTTTTTTCTCCTGCAATAATTAAAGCCATTTAGTAATTATAAATCAGTAATTAAGATAAATAATAAATCAAATTATCAACTTTTTGAGAATATTGAATTAGAAAAAAAATTAACAATTTCTTGAGCGATAGTTTCTGTGCCATTTTTCAAAATTTTATCATTACTTTGAGGAGGAGATAGTTCTGCTTTTAAAAAATCCCAATTACCTTCAAAAAAATCTTGATAATTAACAATATTATGAAAACTATAATTTTTTAAACCTTGTAATAAAATTTCCGCTTCTGCAAAACCTTTTCTTGTCAAGCTAATCAAAGGAATATCTAAACGCATACTTTCCGCAAAGGTACTAAAACCAGGTTTCGATACTACTTTACCACATAAAGGCATCAAATCCACTGGACGATAGAGATTATCATTAATTTTAATTAAATTTGGTAAATCAGGTGCATTTTTAGCAAAAGTAATAAACTGCCAATCGGGAAAACAACTTAAATTTTCATAGGGAATTGCTTCTATTCCTAAACCACCAAAAGTTAACAAAACAGTTTTTTCTGTTTCCACCATCAAATTAAATTTTTCTCTCAAATGAGATTCATCATAACGAGGAATACCTCCTGTTAACCCCACATCTTCGATAACGGGAAAACTTCTCATTTCCTCCGCCAAGGGTAAACGAAAGAGACGTTGACATAATTGATAACGACTACTCAACCAATCGGCAATACTATTGAATTCTCCCCCCCATGCACGGTAAATAAAATCCCAACCAAAATTACTCATCATCCAGCAAGGAATCCCAGCTTTTTCCCCTATGGTGGCAGCCATTGCTGGAATATCAGCAACAATTAAACCAACTTGATTCATCGTAATAAATTCCACTTCTCCTTTAACAATTTCCATTTCTCGAAAACGATACTCTATCATTTTTTCTTTAGTTGCCACCAAATCCATCGTTAAGCTATCCGACTGAATTACCCCCACATCAAAAGCACGGTAACGATAAAGAAAATCTCCATCAATATACGATTCTAATAACCATCTAGGTGCAGTCGTCACCAATACTAATAAAATATTGGGATTTAATTTTTGTACTTGTGATGCAATACTTGCCATTCGTACTGCATGACCAAATCCATGATTCGTAATAGCTAAATATAAAACAGGTCGAGACATGAGATAATTAACAACGAGAAATAAAAATTAGTAATAATTAACTAATTATCGTCAAAGTTAAATGATACCTTATAGTGGGAAGATTAATGATTTGCTTTTATCATGATCTCAGAAGATATAAGACTCATTGTACTATGTGAAATTTTTAGAAATGTTTGTTTTCAAATATAGTAAGATTCACAGATAGATGTATTTTTAAATCTTTAATTATTCACAAATGATTTAGGACTGCTATAGTACTCTTTTTATATTTTCTATTCTATGAATTTTATCAGTATTTGTTACTCAAAAACAGTGAATGAAAATTTAAACTATATTTCTCAAACTATTATTTTAATCAAATATTATGGCTTTGAACTCCATGGTTATAACATTAAAGAATTAATTATAAAATGGACGAAAATTTATCCACATTATTGGATACCGTTAGCAGTAATAGAAGCTATTTATCAAGGTAGATTAAAAGCTATTTCCGTAGAACAAATTTTAAATATTTGGTTAAAAAAGGGGGTGATTAATTTAAGTTTTAATTATGAATTTTCTCGATTAATTAACCCAGAAAAAAGTAGTAGTATAGAAGATTATGAAGAATTAAAAGATATTTTTAGTAATTTATATGATCACAAAAAAATAGAATTTAATATGATGGAAGAATCCTCCGTAAATAATTTTCAACCATTAGATGATTATTCAGAATGTTTCCAAAAATTAAAAAAATTTATTATCATTGAAAATTAATTCTAAGAGATCATGTCTTAATAATATCCTTAGGTAATCTACATCAAAAAACCTGAAGAATAAATATCTATCAAAATTATTCTAAAAAACAATTTATTTCTTCTAAAACCCTTTTATCACTTAACATCCATTTATGAATTAAAACAGGTAATCTAACTTCCTTTCCAACACCTAAAAGTGAACTATTAGCTGGAATAATCATCCCATCAAAAGGAGTCCACATAATTAAGCACTTAATCTTTGCTAATGTTTCTTTTACATCACTATTTAAATCTCTTAAAAACTCACTATTTGGACGCATTTGCACAATACCTTTTAATGGTAAACCATAACCTAAATTCGTTCCATTATTAGGAGCAGAAATATTAATATATTTTTCAACTTTTTCGATACCATTTAATCTTTGTAAATAGTAGCGAGTAACTAATCCTCCCATACTAAAACCCAGTAAAATTATTTTCTCTTCTAAAGCAAATTGACTATCAATATACTGTTTTACTTGTTGTGCTAAATCTTTTAAATCCCCAGTTCCAATATTAGGAATTAAATCAATAGTATAGATTTTATAGCCTCTATTTTGTAAAAAATTTGCCATCGTTTGAAAGACTTTTCCTGTATCTGTGATGCCATGAACCATTAAAATACTCTTCATAAATTAATAATTAGAAACTGAATAATTAACTACGTTAAAATTAATAAGTTAAAATTTAGCATTTATTAGCAAAGATTAAATATTCGATATAATGAGTAAAAAGTCAAGAGTGTTGAAAGAAATCAAAAGAGTAACCTCTGATAAAAATTTTCAAATGTCAAAAGTTATAGAAAATTTTATCAAACCTTATTTACATTTAACTTCTAATTTTATAGAAACAGAAAAGTTACTGACTTTAGCCATAATTGCTTGGAATGCCTCTTTATATCCTGAGTCAGAAAGAACTGATATAGTAGAGATACTTTTTTCTAAAGAGATTATTGGTGATGATCCTAATTTACAAGATGAATTAACTGAAATTATTACCACTTTAATTCATCGTAAATTAACTTTCTTTGCTAATTATCAACGATTAATTATAGATTTTAATTTAACAATACTTAATCAGTCTTACAGTTTATCGGTTACTTCTCAAGAAAAAGCTTTATAAGAATAGATAAATTATTTTTTTCTCAAATTATTTATAAGCATATACAAAAAACACCCTAAGTATTGGTAGAGTGCTTTTAAGTTCTGATATGTATCTTATTTAGAGTGTGAGAAAATTAAAGCTGGCATGGAACTATTGTCCCGTGGGGCTACCCCCAGAGTATCGTCGCCGCGATTGCGTTTCACCCACGAGTTCGAGATGGATCGTAGTGGTTCCACAATGCTAAACACACCAGCTAAGACTATGAAAGTTAAATAACCCTCAAGACTGCATGAAATAGTAAATAGATTTTAAGATTAGGTCAAGCGGACGGTCTGTTAGTACACTTTGGCTCCATACATTACTGCACTTCCACCTCGTGCCTATTAACGGGTGTTCTTCCCGTGACCTTACACCAGAATACTCATCTTGAGGTGGGCTTCCCACTTAGATGCTTTCAGCGGTTATCCTCTCCGTACTTGGCTACCCAGCGTTTACCGTTGGCACGATAACTGGTACACCAGCGGTACGTCCTTCCCGGTCCTCTCGTACTAAGGAAGGCTCCTCTCAATATTCTCACGCCTGCACCGGATATGGACCGAACTGTCTCACGACGTTCTGAACCCAGCTCACGTACCGCTTTAATGGGCGAACAGCCCAACCCTTGGGACGTACTTCCGCCCCAGGTTGCGATGAGCCGACATCGAGGTGCCAAACCTCCCCGTCGATGTGAACTCTTGGGGGAGATCAGCCTGTTATCCCTAGAGTAACTTTTATCCGTTGAGCGACGGCCCTTCCACACAGCACCGTCGGATCACTAAAACCGTGTTTCCACCCTGCTTGACTTGTCAGTCTCGCAGTCAAGCTACCTTCTGCTTTTGCACTCTTCGACTGATTTCCAACCAGTCTGAGGTAACCTTTGTACGCCTCCGTTACTTTTTTGGAGGCGACCGCCCCAGTCAAACTACCCACCTGAAACTTTCCGGTTTTACCGTTAGAATTCTAGCTTTCTGAGAGTGGTATCTCACTGTTGGCTCTAGTATCCCCACAAGGATACCTTCAACGCCTCCCACCTATACTGCGCACAGCAAGCCCGAACACAATTCCAAGCTATAGTAAAGCTTCATAGGGTCTTTCTGTCCAAGTGCAGGTAGTCCGTATCTTCACAGACAATCCTATTTCGCCGAGTCTCTCTCCGAGACAGTGCCCAGATCGTTACGCCTTTCGTGCGGGTCGGAACTTACCCGACAAGGAATTTCGCTACCTTAGGACCGTTATAGTTACGGCCGCCGTTCACCGGGGCTTCAGTCGCTAGCTTCAGATTACTCCTGACCAACTTCTTTAACCTTCCGGCACTGGGCAGGCGTCAGCCCCTATACTTCCTCTTTCGAGTTTGCAGAGACCTATGTTTTTGCTAAACAGTCGCCTGGGCCTTTTCACTGCAACCAACGTTTCCGTTGGCACTCCTTCTCCCGAAGTTACGGAGTCATTTTGCCGAGTTCCTTAGAGAGAGTTCTCTCGCTCCCCTTAGTATTCTCTACTTGCCCACCTGTGTCGGTTTCGGGTACCGGGACTTTATTTTCAACATCATCATCGCTTTTCTTGCCGCTATCTTTCTACACGCGCAGTAAACTGCTCCCAATCCACTCAGGGTGTGTTTAGTTTTCACGGGTCCCGATGATGACTCCCATAAAGCCACGCAGGAATATTCACCTGCTTGCCATCGACTACGCTTTTCGCTTCGCCTTAGGTCCGGGCTAACTCTCCACGGACGAGCCTTCTGGAGAAACCCTTGGGCTTTCGGGGTTAAGGATTCTCACCTTAATTTTCGCTACTTAAGCCGACATTCTCACTTCTATACTGTCCACATCTGCTTGCCGCTAATGCTTCACCCTATATAGAACGCTCCCCTACCACTTAATGTTTCCATTGAGTCCATAGCTTCGGTGATTAACTTAGCCCCGTTCATTTTCGGCGCAGGAGCGCTTGACCAGTGAGCTATTACGCACTCTTTCAAGGATTGCTGCTTCTAGGCAAACCTCCTGGTTGTCTAAGCACTCCCACCTCCTTTCTCACTTAGTTAATACTTTGGGACCTTAGCTGATGGTCTGGGCTGTTTCCCTCTTGACGATGAAGCTTATCCCCCACCGTCTCACTAGTGCTATAGTTATGGGTATTCTGAGTTTGTCTCATCTTGGTACCGCTCTCGCAGCCCGCAACGAAACAGTGCTTTACCCCCCATTTCCTGATACACCGCTGCGCCTCAACACATTTCGGGGAGAACCAGCTAGCTCCGGGTTCGATTGGCATTTCACCCCTAACCACAGCTCCTCCGCCAATTTTTCAACATTGGTCGGTTCGGACCTCCACTTCGTGTTACCGAAGCTTCATCCTGGCCATGGTTAGATCACCCGGGTTCGGGTCTACAAACAGTGACTAACGCCCTTTTCGGACTCGGTTTCCCTTTGGCTTCATCTTTTCGATTTAACCTGCCACTGCCTGTAAGTCGCCGGCTCATTCTTCAACAGGCACACGGTCATCCGTTTAATCGGACTCCCATTGCTTGTAAGCTGATGGTTTCATGTTCTATTTCACTCCCCTCCCGGGGTTCTTTTCACCTTTCCCTCGCGGTACTTTTCTCTATCGGTCACACTTTGTATTTAGCCTTACCACGTGGTCGTGGCTGATTCACACTAGATTCCACTTATCTCGTGCTACTCGGGATTCACCTAGGATTAATTTGGTTTTCAATTACAGGACTTTTACCTTCTCTGGTCTAGTTTTCAGCTAGTTCGTTTAACCTCTTCTTTCCATCTCGATGTCCCACTACCCCAGTCTTCGTAAACACTGGTTTAGGCTGTTCCCGCTTCGCTCGCCGCTACTAGGGGAATCACTTTTGTTTTCTCTTCCTCTGGCTACTAAGATGTTTCAGTTCACCAGGTTCGCTCATCACTACTAATAGTAGTGTGTTTTTAGGGTTGCCCCATTCGGACACTCTCGGCTCATAGTCTGCTTCCGACTCCCCGAGACTTTTCGTAGGTTGCTACGTCCTTCTTCGCCTTCGTGTGCCTAGGTATCCACCATCAGCCCTTGATTGCTTGACCTGTCTGTCATTTTACAGCTTTTTCTACTTACTTTTTCTATGCAGTTTTCAAGGTTCTTACTGAACAACGGTTCAGCATCCATTTTTTGGTGCTAATTTGTTCCCTGGAGATAAGCGGACTCGAACCGCTGACATCCTGCTTGCAAAGCAGGCGCTCTACCAACTGAGCTATACCCCCAATCTTTTTTCTCTCTTGGAAAAATTTACTTCTTCTCCCAAAAGAAGTGGGCCATCCTGGACTTGAACCAGGGACCTCACCCTTATCAGGGGTGCGCTCTAACCACCTGAGCTAATAGCCCGTGAACCTATTCTTAATAGTTTGAATGCCTTTTTCTCACTCTTGCTGACTTCTATTCGAAGTCTCCCTTTAAGGAGGTGATCCAGCCACACCTTCCGGTACGGCTACCTTGTTACGACTTCACCCCAGTCACTAGTCCCACCTTCGGCATCCTCCTCCTTTACAGGTTGGAGTAACGACTTCGGGCGTGACCAACTTCCATGGTGTGACGGGCGGTGTGTACAAGACCCGGGAACGGATTCACCGCAGTATGCTGACCTGCGATTACTAGCGATTCCTCCTTCATGCAGGCGAGTTTCAGCCTGCAATCTGAACTGGGGCTGAGTTTGCTGGGATTCGCTCCACTTCGCAGCTTCGCTTCCCTTTGTCTCAACCATTGTAGTACGTGTGTAGCCCAAGACGTAAGGGGCATGCTGACTTGACGTCATCCCCACCTTCCTCCGAGTTCTCCCCGGCGGTCTCCCTAGAGTCCCCAACTTAATGCTGGCAACTAAGGACGAGGGTTGCGCTCGTTGCGGGACTTAACCCAACATCTCACGACACGAGCTGACGACAGCCATGCACCACCTGTCTCTGCGTTCCCTAAGGCACTCTTTCGTTTCCAAAAGATTCGCAGGATGTCAAGCCTTGGTAAGGTTCTTCGCGTTGCATCGAATTAAACCACATACTCCACCGCTTGTGCGGGTCCCCGTCAATTCCTTTGAGTTTCACACTTGCGTGCGTACTCCCCAGGCGGGATACTTAACGCGTTTGCTTCGGCACTGTCTGGGTCGATACAGACAACACCTAGTATCCATCGTTTACCGCTAGGACTACAGGGGTATCTAATCCCTTTCGCTACCCTAGCTTTCGTCCCTCAGTGTCAGTATATGCCCAGTAGAGCGCCTTCGCCACTGGTGTTCTTCCTAATCTCTACGCATTTCACCGCTACACTAGGAATTCCCTCTACCCCTACTATACTCTAGCTTTTCAGTTTCCACCGCCTACCCGAAGTTGAGCTTCGGTCTTTGACAGCAGACTTGAAATGCCACCTACGGACGCTTTACGCCCAATGATTCCGGATAACGCTTGCATCCTCCGTATTACCGCGGCTGCTGGCACGGAGTTAGCCGATGCTTATATTAGGTACCGTCACTTTCTTCTTCCCTAAGTTTTGAGGTTTACAACCCAAGAGCCTTCCTCCCTCACGCGGTATTGCTCCGTCAGGCTTTCGCCCATTGCGGAAAATTCCCCACTGCTGCCTCCCGTAGGAGTCTGGGCCGTGTCTCAGTCCCAGTGTGGCTGCTCATCCTCTCAGACCAGCTACTGATCGTCGCCATGGTAGTCCATTACACTACCATCTAGCTAATCAGACGCGAGCTCCTCTTCAGGCGATAAATCTTTTACTTCTCAGCTCATCCGGTATTAGCAGTCGTTTCCAACTGTTGTCCCCGACCTCAAGGCAGATTCTCACGTGTTCCTCACCCGTCCGCCACTATCACCTAAGTGACCGTTCGACTTGCATGTGTTAAGCATACCGCCAGCGTTCATCCTGAGCCAGGATCAAACTCTCCATTGTAGATTCCTTTTCACCTAAGTTACTTAGTTCTCTCAACGAGCTTTTTGATTGCTCTTTTTGTTAGTAATTTAATACTTGCTTTGTTAATTTAAAGTTCTTTAACAAGGGTGTATGTTATATTTGAAAATGGCTTTCAAACTATTAAATTGTCGAGGTTCGTGGTGTGTTAGACTGAGTCAATTGGCTCAATCGCACATTTACTAATATAACTAATAATTCT